>JAICXJ010000004.1 GCA_025980465.1 Frankiales bacterium
GCTCCGCTCCGCTCCGCTGCTCCGCTCCGCGTAGCAATGTGGCATCGCCATGGATCGACCTAAGCGATGTGGCATTGCTTGGGTGATGTGACCGCCCCGCCCGGATTTCGCGTAGCAATGTGGCATCGCCATGGATCGACCTAAGCGATGTGGCATTGCTTGGGTGATGTGACCGCCCAGCCCGGATTTCGCGTAGCAATGTGGCATCGCTAGGGCGTCCACAGCGGCGCGGACAGCATTCTGGCTATCCACCGACCTAGCGGGTGTCTCTGCTGAGACGCGGTGACTGCACATGCTGGGCCGATGCATCGCGAAATCGGCGCGCTCTTCGCTGCTCAGGACGGCCTGATCACTCGCCGCCAGGCCCTGGCTCACCTCAGTGAGGGCGAGCTTCAAGGGTTGCTGGGCCGACGGTGGGGGGTCGCTCTACCCGGGGTGTACTCACAGAATCCTGGCGGCGTTTCCTCGCGCCAGCGCGTTCGAGCGGCGTTGTTGTACGCCGGCAAGACCGCCATGCTGTCCGACACGTCCGGCTTGCACGCGCATCGGGTGTCCTTCACCCCCGCAGACCATGTGATCCACGTCCTGGTCGCGGACTCCGTGCAGCGGCGGTCTCGCGACTTTGTAGTGCTCCGGCGTACGACGCGGTTGCCACCGCCGGTCTTCATCCGGGGGCTCCCGGTCGCGCCCGCGAGTCGTGCCGTGAGTGAATTCGTCCTCCGGAGTGCCGACGAGCGTTCAAGCTTCGCGGTCGCAGCCGCAGCCGTACAGGCCAGGAAGGTTCAAGTCGCCCAGCTGGTTGAAGAGGCCGAATCCGGCCCGGCCCGAGGGCGGCCGCGTCTTGTCAGAACCATCGAATCGCTCCGGCGTGGTGTTCGCTCGCTTCCCGAGCGCGATTTCATGCAGTTGGCGGATCGGAGCCGAGACTTACCGCCGTTGCTCTACAACTGCCTGTTGAGGCTGCCGGACGGCAGCTGTTTCAGTCCTGACGCGCTCGCGCCCGATGCGGCGCTTATCCATGAGACGAATAGCGTGACTTACCACGCCCCAGAAGATCAGGGCGGCGCCGACGACCTCTTCGAGATGACCCAGGCCCGGGTGGACCGGCTTGTCACGGCAGGCTTCACGGTGCTCGGTAATGCTCCGAGTCGCATACGTGACCGTGGCGATCAGGTCATCGGTCAGTTCGAGGAGTGCTACCTGCGGGCGAAGGGCAGGGGCCTGCCTCCCGGTGTGACGATTCTTCGATCCGGCCCGGACGCTGACTCAAGCGATGTGGCATTGGTAAGCCAGGCAGCGTCGTAAACGGTCACATCGCGTGAGCAATGTGGCATTGCTTGGCGCCGGGCAATAGCAATGCCACATTGCTGCTAGGCGGCGAGGAAGGTGCGGATCAGTTCGACCGTGGCCTCAGGATGCTCGAACTGGGGGACGTGGCCGCAGTCGGCCAGTACGACGGACTCGGCCTGCGGAAGCGCCTGCATGACGTGTTCCTCGAAGGCGGCCGGCACCAGCCAGTCGCTGTCGCCCCAGACGAACAGCGACGGCGTTCGAAGCGTCGGCAGCCGATCCCAGAAACCCTCCTCGCCGTACGCCGGCTCGAGGTAGATCTCGCGAAGTGCGGCGAAGAACGCCCGCCGGTGCCGGTAGTCGCGCATCACCCGGAGGTACTCGTCGGCGCCCGAGTCGTACCAGGTGTCGGGCAGCCGGCGGGAATCGGCGAACAACGTGCGTATCGCCGACGTCACCGCGCGGTGCGGCCACGGCAGCGGCGCCAGGACCGCCGCCGGGGGAAGCATCCGGACCAGCGGCACGAACTGCCGGAACCGACGGAATGCCGGCGACGGGCACAGCAGCACCAGCCGGTCGACGGACTCGGGTGCCCTCAGCCCGGCTTCGATCGCAACCCGGCCCCCGAGCGAGTTGCCGATGATGGTCGCCGGCTGGCTACCGATGTGTTGCTGGAATGCCTGCAGCCAGGTGGCGAGATCACTTGGCCGGTAGTGCCAGCGAGGCGCGCCGGAGGCACCGAAGCCCGGAAAGTCCGGTGCAATCACCCGGTGGTCGCGGGCCAGGTCGGGCACCAGCGGCAGCATCGAGGCGTTCGTGGCGCCGAGGCCGTGGAGCAACAGCACCGGCGCGGCGTCCGGCGGACCGGCCTCGAGGTACGACGCGCGGACCCCGAGCACCGACGCGGTCTTGACGGTCGGATGGTCGGGCGGACGATCGCCGACGTCGAACGCGCCATCCATCTGCAGCGCGAGCGCGAGGTCACCCCGGACCGTCAGGCCATGATCGAGGTAGGCCTCGACACCCGAGAGGCGCCCGTCCAGGACGGCGGCCAGGGTCGCGGGGTCGGCGCTGATGGTGGCGCGAGGGTGATGGGTCCGGCCACGGACCAGACTCACCCGACCTCGGTTGAGCCGCAGCGTCCAGGCTCCGACTGGCGGCGCGTTGAACACGACCGCGCCTCGCTCGTCGGCGAGCGCTGCCTTGACCCCCTCGCTGACGCGGGTGGTGAACAGTGCGTCGAGGTTGGGAATTGCGGCGAGGGTGCGTACGGCGCCACCCCGACCGGCCATGTAACTCACGGTAGCGGCGCGAGAACCTGTTCTTCGTCGACGCGCCGGTCGCTCCAGCCGACGACGCGTTCGACCTCGGCGGCGACCGCAAGCAGCAGGTCCTCGCGTCCGGCCGGCGCCACCAGCTGAACGCCGACCGGCACCCCGCCGGCCGTGACGCCGACCGGCACGCTGATCGCTGGCAGCCCGCAGGCGTTCCACGGCGCGGTGTAGGCGGCGCAGGGAAGCATGAGCTGGATCGTGCGTACCGTCCCCCGCCGTAGGCAGCCGGCCGGCCGCGGCAACACCGGCATCGTCGGTAGCAGGAGAAGGTCGCTGTCGGCGAAGAACCGGTCCATCCGGTGCCCGAGCTCCTCACCGGCCCGTCGGGCCCACCGGACCGTCCGACCTGGGATGCGACGACCGATCGCGGCGAGTCGGCGGGTCCGCGGCTCGATCGCGGCCGGATCGGCAAGGTGCCCGACGTCGTCGGCGACGCCGGCGAAGTAGCGGACCGGGTTGGCGACGCCGACCGCGCCGTACGGCGGAGTTCGCGCGCTGACGTCGTGACCGAGGTCGCCCAGCACCGCAACCGTTCGATCAAGCGCTGCCCGGATCTCGCCGGCTGGACGGGCCGGGGTCGCCGCGCGGGTGGTGACCGCGATCCGAAGCCGCGGCGTTCCGGCGGCGGCGGCGTCACTGAGACGGGTCGAGCCGTCGCAGGCGAGGTCGAGCAGCGCCGCGGTGTCCCGCACCGACCGGGTGACGAAGCCGGCGTGCGAAAGGCCGTGCCAGTGATCGGCCATCGGCAGGGTGTCGTGGGTGGGCTTGAGCCCCACCAGGCCGCAGCACGACGCCGGGATCCGGATCGACCCGAGGCCGTCGGTGGCGTGGGCGGCCGGGACCATGCCCGCTGCGACCGCTGCGGCTGAACCACCGCTCGACCCACCGGGAGTACACGAGAGGTTCCACGGGTTGCGGGTCACACCGCGATGGATCGACTCGGTCGCCGCCCACATCGCGAGCTCGGGGAGGTGGGTCTTGCCGATGATCAGTACGCCGCCCTCACGGATCCGGCGGATCAGTTCGTCATCGTGACTCGCGACCGGCTCCGGGGAGCCGGTGCCGAGCAGCGACGACGTCCCGCTCAGCGCAATGTTGTCCTTGACTGCGATAGGTACGCCCAGCAGCGGCCGGCGGTCGCCGTGACGGCGCGCCGCGTCTGCCGCGGCCGCCTCGGTCCGGGCTTGCTCCGCGAGCACGGTCCGGAACGCGTTGACCCGGCCGTCGAGCCGCTCGATGCGGGCCAACAGCAGGTCGACCAGCTCGACACTGGTCAGCTCGCCGGAGCGGAGCAGGTCGGCTTGGCCCACCACCCCGGCGTACGCGACCGAGGCCGAGTCGAGGCCGGTCACGTCTCGACGTCGTCCATTCCGGGCGGCAGCTCACCCGAGGCTCGGCGCCAGGTCGCGGCAACGCGGCGCCTGGCAAGGACCTGAGCAGCGGCGATCACGCCGGCCGAGGCGGCCGCCCAACCGGCGGCCTCGGCGGCCCGGGTGTCGGGATTCGCCGGTTCGGTCGGCGGCTCCTTGCCGACCAGCCGGCGCCAGCCTGCGGTGAGCGCCTTGCGCGCGATGATCGCGCTGGTCGCCGCGGCGATCGTGGTCATCACCTTGTAGCCGAGCTTGCCACTGTTCTTGTGATCGGCAGAGTTCTTGTGATCGCTCGTGTCGTCGTCAGCGCCCATGAGTACAGCCTGTCACGCGGTGCACGCGATCGGTGTCGGCACGGTGTGGAGATGATGTCCGGATGCTCGCGCTCAGCAACAGTCAGGCGCGTCGCGTGGCCATCGCTGCGCAGGGCCTGAGTCGGCCGCGGCCGGTCGCAACCCCGGACCGCAGACACCTGCGCCGGGTGCTGAGCCACACCGCACTGCTGCAGATCGACAGCGTCAACGTGTTGACCCGGGCGCACTACCTGCCAGCGTTCTCCCGGCTTGGCGGCTACCCCACCGAGGTGCTCGACGACATGGCCTTCCGGCGTCGGGAGCTGTTCGAGTACTGGGGCCACGCCGCGTCGTACCTCCCGGTCGATCTCCACCCGCTGCTGCGATGGCGGATGCGGCGGGCGGAGGCGGGGATCGGCACCTGGAAGGCGGTGGCGACCCTGGCCGCCGACCATCCCGAGTACATCGAATGGGTCTACCAAGAGGTCCTCGCCCGCGGCCCGATCGGGGCGGGCAAGATCGCCGAGGACGCCGAACGCCGGACCGATAACTGGGGCTGGAACTGGTCCTGGCCGAAGGTTGCCTTGGAATTCCTGTTCTGGACCGGGCGGATCACGACGCATTCACGGCCCAACTTCGAGCGGCTCTACGACATCCCGGACCGCGTGCTGCCGCGGCACATCCTCGACCTTCCGACCCCGGACGACCAGACCGCGCATCGGGAGTTGCTGGCGATCTCAGCGCGGAGTCTTGGCGTCGGCACCATCGGCGATCTGGCTGACTACTTCCGGCTGACGGTGCCAGAGGCGCGGCCCCGGATCGCCGAGCTGGTGGAGGCCGGGCGGCTGGTCGAGGTGGCCGTGGAGGGATGGCGGCTGCCGGGCTACCTGGCGCCCGATACCCCGATCCGCCGACGTTCGAGCCCTGGCGCCCTGCTGGTGCCGTTCGACCCGTTGATCTGGGAGCGGGAGCGCACCGAGCGGCTGTTCGACTTCTTCTACCGGCTCGAGATCTACGTCCCGGCGCCGAAGCGGGTCCACGGCTATTACGTCTTGCCGTTCCTGCTCGGCGACCGGCTCGTCGCCCGGGTTGACCTCAAGGCAGACCGCGCCGGCTCTCTGCTGCGCGTGCAAGCCGCGTACGCCGAAGTCGCCGCGCCGCCCGATACTGCACCGGCGCTCGCCGCGGAGCTTCGGCGAATGGCCGACTGGCTAGGGCTCGACGACGTCGCGGTCGCGCCCCGCGGTGATCTGGCCCCGGCGCTGGCTGCCCTGGGTTGAGGGCGGGGACTAGCTGCGGTTGGCGCGGGTCCGGGCCCGCGCCGACTTGATCGCCTGGGCCAGTTCCTGCGGCCGACGGCTCGAGACCACCCAGTACGGCACCGGATTGGGGTTCGACAGTCGCAGCATCACCGACGGACCGATCCAGCCACGGACCACCAGATGGGCGGCTGGATCGGCCTGCGGCCCGAGCCGGAGCCGGGTTTGCTCGCGATCGAGCGGCTGCACCGAGGTGATGGTCGTGACCGGAAGCTCCTCGCCGCCGGCGCTGAGGACGCCGTCGCGGACCCGGATCCGGATCCGGGCGCTCAGCACCAGCGGCACGACGAAGAACCCGACCAGGAAGACCGCGACCGGGACGAAGACGACGTAGGTGAAGCCGGACGCGATCTCGAGCACACCGAGCGCGACGATGGCCAGCACCACCGGCCACCAGGACCACGGCACCGACAGGCGCTCGTCGTACGACGGTGCAGCCGTCAGCGACTCCGAGGTTCCCATGGCACTCACCCCGCCAGCGTATGCATCGCTCGGCGACCCCGGTAAGGTGCCGGGGACCCGCCATGACCTCATCGCTGCCCGTCGTCGACGTCCTACTGCGGCGGCTCGACCCCGAACTCCCCGGTCCGTCGTACGCCCACGACGGCGACGCCGGCGCTGATCTGGTGACCGCGGTCGATCTTGAGCTGGCCCCCGGCGAACGCGCCGTGGTCCCGACCGGGACTGCGATCGCCCTTCCTCTGGGCTATGCCGCGTTCGTGCATCCGCGCTCCGGCCTCGCCGCGCGCTGCGGCATGTCGCTGGTCAACTCGCCCGGGACGATCGATGCGGGATATCGGGGTGAGATCCAGGTCATCGTCATCAACCACGATCAACGGGAACCGATCCGGCTGGCGCGGGGCGATCGGCTGGCACAACTGGTCATCCAGCGCGTTGAGCGGGCCCGTTTCGTCGAGGTCGACGAGCTCCCCAACTCGGTGCGCGCAGACGGCGGTTTTGGATCCACCGGCGGCTGGGTTGACCATGGTGACCCAGAAGCCGGAAGGAGCTGAGGTGTTCCGACGCCGCCGCGAGCTCGACGCGCTCGACGACAACGAGGTCGACGAGTCGTTCGACGACGAGTACGACGACGTCGCGAAGCGCCCCGCGTCCCGGGTCGACGACGAGATCGTTGATGTCGTCAACCCGACCGCCGCACCGCGCCCGGCGGCCGAGGTTGCCGAGACGACCGGGCCGTGGGATCACCGCGACCGGCCACGCGACGACGACATGCCGCGCGTCGACCTCGGCGGGATGCGGATCCCGATCCCGGACGGCATCGAGCTTCGGATCGAGGTCCAGGAGGAGACGATCGTCGCCGCGACGCTGGTCACCGGTAGCAGCCAGATGATGGTGCATGCCTTTGCCGCGCCGAAGTCCGCCGGACTCTGGGACGACGTTCGCAACGAGATCGCCGACTCGCTGCGCGAGAGCGGTGGAAGCGCGGAGCCCGGACAGGGCACGTTCGGTCCCGAGCTGCGGGCACGGATCCCGGCCGAGGGCGGAATGACCCAGCCGGGACGGTTCCTCGGTGTCGATGGACCTCGGTGGTTCCTCAGGGGTCTGATGACGGGGCCGGCAGCGACCGACCCGGTTCAGGCGCGTCGGCTCGAGGACGTGTTCCGCCAGGTGGTGGTCAACCGTGGGACGGACGCGATGGCACCTCGCGACGCTCTTCCGCTGCACCTCCCGCGTGACGTCGTCGAGGCGGCGACGCCGGTAGAGCCGGATGCGCCGACACTGCAACTCCAGGAACGCGGGCCGGAGATCACGGAGATCCAGTGAGGAAGGACGAGGGGGAGCGGCCGGACGAGGGCGGTCGGCTACGGCGAGTCGTACGACGACTCGCCAGCAACGACGAGGCGCTTGAGGCCGACGACCTGCGCAAGCGGTCGGCGTCCAAAGGGGCGACTGCGTTGAACGACTGCCAGGACCGACGCCAGGTCACCGTGGTCGGAACGGTCCGCTCGCTGACGCTCCAACCGCGGGCGGGTGCCCCGGCGCTGGAGGTGGAACTCTACGACGGCAGCGGCACTGTGACGCTGGTCTGGCTCGGTCGGCGTGAGCTCGCCGGCCTGACTCCAGGGCGCCAGCTACGTGTCAGCGGCCGCATCACCACCAGCGGCGACCGCCGCGTCATTTTCAACCCCCGCTACGAGTTCGTCCTCGACCCCGCTTAGCCCGCCGGACGACGCTCGCGGCGACACCGCGATGATGTCGTGGAGGGCGTCCTCTTGATCTGGCGCTGCGACGAACAGCAGTTCATCACCTGCCTCGACCGGGTCGTCCGGACTCGGGACCATGACGTGTGCGTCGCGCAGGATCGCGACCAACGCGACATCCGTCGGCCAGGCGATCGACCCGACCCGTTGCCCGGCATGTTGGGTGTCCGGAGGCAGCGTCACCTCGACCAGGTTCGCCTCGCCGTGACGGAACGACAACAGCCGGACCAGGTCGCCGACCGTCACTGCTTCCTCGACAAGCGCCGACAACAGCCGCGGCGTCGAGACCGAGACGTCGACGCCCCACGATTCGTTGAACAGCCATTCGTTCTTCGGATGGTTCACGCGCGCGACGACACGCGGTACGCCGTACTCCGTCTTCGCGAGCAGCGACACGACGAGGTTGACCTTGTCGTCACCGGTAGCGGCGACCACCACCGTGCTTTCCTGCAATTCGGCCTGCTCGAGCGAAGCCAGCTCACATGCGTCGGCAAGAAGCCAGGTCGCGCCGGGCACCGTCTCGGTCTTGAACGCCTTCGGTTCCCGCTCGATGAGGGTCACCTCATGCCCGTTGCCGATGAGCTCCCGGGCGATCGATCGTCCGACGTTGCCGGCACCAGCGATCGTGACCTTCACGACTGTTCCTCGGGGGGCTCGGCGAGTGCTGCCTGGACCTGCTCGATGCCGCCTCGCTGAAGCAGCACATGCAGCTGGTCGCCGTCCTGCAACGCGGTCTCGGCGACCGGCAGGATTGCCTCGCCGTACCTCGTGAGAAAGCCGACTCGTACCCCGGTCGCCGCCGCCTCCACCTCACCGACCGATCGGCCCACCCAGCCGACGTCGTAGGCGACCTCGGCGAGGACGACATGGCCCGTGGGGTCGCTCCACACACTGTGGACGCCATCCGGAATCAGCCGTCTGGTCATCTCATCGGCGGTCCACCGCACGGTCGCGACGGTGGGGATCCCGAGTCGGCTGTAGACCTCGGCGCGACGCGGGTCATAGATGCGGGCGACCACGTTGTCGACACCGAAGGTTTCGCGGGCGACTCGCGCCGAGATGATGTTGGAGTTGTCGCCGCTCGATACGGCAGCGAACGCGGCGGCCTGCTCGATGTCCGCCTCGATCAGGGTGTCGCGGTCGAAGCCGACGCCGACGACCTGTCGGCCGGAGAACTCGCGGGGCAGCCGGCGAAAGGCAGTGGCGTCCTGGTCGACGACGGCAACGGAGTGACCGGCGGCTTCGAGCCCGGTGGCGATGGTCGATCCGACCCGGCCACACCCCATGATCACGACATGCACCGGGAGAACGCTACACGCAGGGGGTGGAGCGTCAGGCGCAAACTACGCTTGCCGGGTGGCTGCGCTGGGTGATCTTTCTAAACGGCTGTTCGTCGGCCGGCCGCTGCGCAGCGCCCAGCTCGGCGAGACCTTGCTCCCGAAGAAGCTGGCGCTTCCGGTTTTTGCCAGCGACGCACTGTCGTCCGTCGCTTATGCCACCGAGGAAATCCTGCTCGTCCTTTCACTCGGTGGGCTGACTTTCATCCACTACACCTGGTACGCCGCTGCCGGGGTGGCGTTCCTGATGCTGGTGGTTGTCGCGTCATACCGGCAGAACGTTCACGCCTATCCAAGTGGTGGGGGCGACTACGAGGTCGCCACCACCAACCTGGGCCGTCGCGCCGGCCTGACGGTCGCGAGTGCGCTGATGGTCGACTACGTGTTGACCGTCGCGGTGTCGGTCAGTTCCGGCGTCGCGAACATCACCTCCGCGGTGTCGTCGTTGCAGGGTCACTCAGTGGTGATAGCGGTGATCACGGTGGCGGTCATCACGATGCTGAACCTGCGTGGCGTGCGCGAGTCGGGGACTGCGTTCGCGGTCCCGACATACGCGTTTATCGCCGGCGTGGCGATTCTGATCACGATCGGGATGGCGAAGATCGCGACCGGACACCATCTGCATGCCGAGAGCCAGCACTACCGGATCGTTGCCGCTCAGCACTACACCGGGCTCGCCCTGATCTTCTTGCTGCTCCGGTCGTTTGCCTCCGGATGCACCGCGTTGACCGGTGTCGAGGCGATCAGCAACGGCGTGCCCGCGTTCCAAAAGCCGAAGAGCAAGAACGCCGCCACCACGCTGGCACTTCTCGGCGGCATCGCCGTCAGCATGTTCATGGCGATCACCGTGCTCGCGGTTGTGAGTCACGTCCACATCGGTGAAAAGGGGCATGTCCTCGGGTTGCCGCGGGGACAGGACCAGAAAACGGTCATTGCTCAGGTCGGCGCCGCGGTCTTCGGTCATGGCTCGTTCGGCTTCTATTACTTGCAGGCCGTCACCGCGCTCATCCTGGTTCTCGCCGCGAACACCGCGTTCAACGGCTTTCCCGTCCTTGCCTCAATCCTGGCGCGCGATGGTTACCTCCCGCGCCAGCTCAACACTCGCGGTGATCGGCTCGCGTTCAGCAACGGCATCCTGCTTCTGTCCGGGTTCGCGATCCTGCTGATCGTCGCGTTCTCGGCATCTCCGACGCGTTTGATCCAGCTCTACATCGTCGGCGTGTTCGTGTCGTTCGTGAACAGCCAGGTAGGGATGATCCGGCACTGGAACCGCAACTTGCCGTTGACCGAGGATCCAGCGCGGCGCCACCAGATGCAACGCTCCCGGGTCATCAACACCGTCGGCGCCTGCGTGACGGCGCTCGTCCTCGTCATCATCCTGGTCTCGAAGTTCACCGAGGGCGCCTGGATCGCCATCGTGGCGATGATCGTCCTGTTCACGATGATGCGAGGGATCCACAAGCATTACGAGTCGGTGGCCCTCGAGCTGACCCCCGAGGATGAGGACGAAGTTCTTCCGTCGCGGGTGCACGCCGTCGTCCTGGTGTCAAAGGTGCACAAAGCGACGATCCGTGCGCTCACTTATGCGCGTGCGACCCGGCCATCGAGCCTGGTTGCGATCACCGTCGACGTCGACCACGAAGCGACCCAACGGCTCAAGGAGGAATGGGAGCACCGCGAGATCCCGGTTGCGCTGGAGATCCTCGACTCGCCGTTCCGCGAGGTCTCCCGTCCGATTCTTCGTTACATCAAGGACATCAACCGAAAGAGTCCCCGAGACGTCGTGTCGATCTTCATTCCGGAGTACGTCGTCGGGAACTGGTGGGAGCAGTTGCTGCATAACCAGAGCGCGCTTCGCCTGAAGGGTCGGCTGTTGTTCATGCGCGGCGTGATGGTGACCAGCGTGCCGTATCAGCTCGCCTCGTCCGGACGCATCATCGAGGGCCGAATGCCTGTTGCCGGCGATATCCGTCGCGCCCCCTGACGGATCGCTCGCCTTGATCGTTGATGTCGGCGCCGTCGGGCATGGCGGTATCTGTATTGCGCATGCTGCGGACGGTCGTGCCGTCTTGGTGCGGCACGCGTTGCCGGGGGAGCGGGTGAGTCTCGCGATCACCGAGGAGAAGTCGTCGTACCTGCGGGCCGACGCGATCGAGATTCTGCGCCGCTCTCCGCATCGAGTGGTACCGCCGTGCCCATTCAGTGGCCCGGGCCGTTGCGGCGGCTGCGACTGGCAACATGTCGAGCTCGCCGAGCAACGTCGGCTCAAGGCGGCGGTTGTCTCAGAACAGCTGCGACGAATAGCAAAGCTCGATCGTTCGGTTGAGGTGCAGGCCGTACCCGGGGACCACGACGGCCTCGGCTGGCGGACCCGAATGCGGTTCGCGGTCGGTCCGGACGGCCGCGCCGGACTGCACCGGCATCGCTCCAAGGAGATCGAGCCGATCAGCGACTGCCTGATTGCCCACGAGTCGCTGCCGGTGACGTCGGTGCTTGCCGAGACCTGGCCGGAGATGTCGGCGGTCGACCTCTCGAGCGCCGACATCGTCGAAGCCGTCGGCCGTCAGTGGCAGATCCCGGAGGGTGGCTTCTGGCAGGTCCATCCGGGCGCGCCCGGCGCGCTGGTTGGTGCGGTCCTTGCCGACCTCGGCGTCCAACCCTGCGACGTATGCCTGGATCTCTACGCCGGAGTCGGCCTGTTCGCGGGGGTCATTGCGCCGTTGGCCCCCGACGGCGAGGTGATCGCCGTCGAGAGCCAACCCGACGCCGCTGCCGCCGCTCGCAGCAATCTCGCCGACCTGACCAACGTCCGCGTGGTGGCTGATCGGGTCGACCGCTGGCTTCGCGGCTTCACCGACGGCGCCGACCTGGTCGTACTCGACCCGCCCCGCCAAGGAGCCGGGCCCGAGGTGGTCGACGCGATCGTCGGGTGTCGGCCCCGGCGGGTCTGTTACGTCGCTTGTGACCCTTCCACGCTGGCACGCGATGTCGCGCTGTTCGCCAACCACGGATGGGTGCTGGACTCGCTCAGCGCCTTCGACCTGTTCCCGATGACGGCTCACGTCGAGTGCGTCGCGCTTCTCGTGCCGGCTGAGAAGGACGAACCCTAGACTTGCCGCGTGGCTAGTCGCCTCGAGTCCATCAATTCGCCGGCAGATCTACGGCAGCTCGATGGCGCCGAACTCGCTGAGCTGGCCTCGGAGATCCGCGAGTTCTTGATCGCCGCGGTCGCGCGTACCGGCGGTCATCTCGGACCCAACCTCGGAGTTGTCGAGCTCACGCTGGCACTTCACCGGGTGTTCGACTCGCCCCATGACGTCATCCTCTGGGACACCGGTCACCAGGCCTACGTCCACAAGCTGGTCACCGGGCGGCGCGACGGCTTTGCCGCGCTGCGGCAGGCCGATGGTATGTCCGGGTACCCGTCGCGGGCAGAGAGCCCACACGACTGGGTCGAGAACTCGCACGCATCGACCGCGCTGTCGTACGCCGACGGCCTCGCCAAGGCTTTCGCCATCAAGGGCGAGGAGGACCGCAGCGTCGTTGCAGTCGTCGGCGACGGCTCCCTGACCGGCGGCATGTGCTGGGAAGCACTCAACACCATCGCTGGTGCTCCCGAGCGCCCGGTGATCATCGTCGTCAATGACAACGGCCGCTCTTACTCACCCACCGTCGGCGGTCTTGCCGCCCACCTCGCCGACCTGCGGCTGTCGCCGTCGTACGAGCAGCTCCTCGATCTGGTCCGGACCTCGCTGTCGCGCACCCCGGTTGTGGGGGCGCCGCTCTACGAGGCACTGCACGGCATGAAGAAGGGCCTCAAGGACCTGATCCAGCCGCAGGTGATGTTCGAGGATCTCGGTCTGAAGTACGTCGGTCCGATCGACGGGCACGATGTCGCCGCGGTCGAACGGGCCCTGCGCAAGGCGCGTGACTTCGGCAGACCCGTCATCGTCCACTGCCTCACTGAGAAGGGGCGTGGCTATCCGCCCGCCGTCGATGACGAGGCCGACCAGTTCCACAGCGTGAGCGTCATCGATCCGCACACCGGCCAACCGGTCAACATCAGCCCGCCGACCTGGACGCATGTCTTCGCCTCGGAGCTGGTCGAGGTCGGTCATGAGCGACCTGACGTCGTGGCGGTGACGGCGGCGATGCTGCGCCCGGTCGGGCTGCATCCCTTTGCCGAGGCCTTCCCCGATCGCGTGTTCGACGTCGGGATCGCGGAGCAGCATGCAGTGACCTCCGCCGCCGGCATGGCGATGGGTGGGGTGCATCCGGTGGTCTGCATCTACTCGACGTTCCTCAACCGCGCCTTCGATCAGGTGCTGATGGACGTCGCCTTGCATCGTCAGCCGGTGACTCTCGTACTGGACCGCTCCGGGGTGACCGGCGAGGACGGACCGTCGCACAACGGAATGTGGGACCTTGCCGTGCTGGGCATCGTTCCGGGGATGCGGGTTGCAGCGCCACGTGACGCACTCCAGCTCCGGGCTCAGTTGCGTGAGGCGGTCGACGACTCGAGCGGCCCGACGGCGCTGCGGTTCCCGAAGGCGGCGGTCGGCGACGACATCGACGCGATCGACCGGATCGGCGGGCTCGACGTCCTTCGTCGCGACAGCGCCAGCGACGTCCTGATCGTTTCGGTGGGAGCGCTGGCGTCGCTCTCGCTTGATGTCGCGGAACGGGTGGCCGCCCAAGGTCTTGGTGTGACCGTCGTCGACCCGCGGTGGGTGCTACCGGTCGACAGCGCGCTTCCGGCCTTGGCTGCGGCGCACGAGGTGGTCGTCGTCATCGAGGACGGCGTGGTCGCGGGTGGGATCGGCTCGGCGGTGTCCCGTGAGCTCCGGGCGCGCGACATCCGGGTGCCGGTGCGTGACGTCGCACTTCCGCAGCAGTTCCTCGAGCAAGGAAGCCGCGCAGCCGTGTTGGCGGGCAGTGGGCTCGCGGCCCAAGAGGTGGCGCGTCAGGTGGTGGAGGCCGCTACCCGTGCCGGCGTCACCGCCATCACGCCGAGTTGATGTCCGGAGCGCGTGCGTTCGTGGTGGCCGGCGCCGTCGTAGCCGTGACCCTGCTCGTTGGCCCGGCAGCCGCTGTGCAGGCGACTTCTGCGACGACCTTTAGTGGTACGCCGACGGTAGGCGCGCTGTTCTTCACGAGTGCCGTCAACTTCCACTTCTGCACCGCCAGCGTCGTCGAAAGCCACAACCAAAGCGTGATCGTGACCGCGGCGCACTGCGTTCGCGGCGGCAAGGCGGCAGGTTATGAGTTCGCTCCGGCTTACCACGACGGGATGGCGCCGCTCGGGATGTGGCGGGTCGTGGCGGCGTACGGTGCGCCGGCCTGGGTCAAGCGCACCGACGTCCACGACGACTTCGCCTTCCTGCGGGTGGCTCCGCGGCGGATCAACGGGAAGTTGGTCCCACTACAGGCGGTGACCGGCGGCAACCGCCTCGGGACTGCGGCGAGAGCCGGTCAGCGGATCACCGTCGCGGGATATCCGCTGGGATTCGGCGGGTCGCCGATCCACTGCCGTACTCGCGCGTTCATCAGTGGCAGGTTCCGCGGCTTCCACTGCGACGGGTTCGCCGACGGCACGAGTGGCTCGAGCTGGCTGGCCGGCTCCGGCAAGGTTCGCACGATCGTCGGAATCCTCGGCGGCCTTCATCAGGGAGGGTGCACGCCGCGGACGTCGTACTCCTCAGCATTAGGCCGGGCCGCGCACCGCGCGCTGCACCGCGCCGGACATGGAGAGCAGGGGGATGACTTTCCCAACCCGCCGAACGATGGCTGCTGAGTGAGGCTGTTCGCGCTCGGTGGAGCCGCCACCCTGGCGCTCGCGGTGGTCCAGTTGCTGCCGGGCTCAGCGCAACAGACCTCGACCGCGACCGCTACCGCGACCGCTACCGCTACCGGTCCGTGCGCATCGATCGCCGCGCGACCCTGGTGCGACAAAGCGCTGTCGCCGGCACGGCGCGCGCATCTGCTCGAGCGCCGCATGACGACCACCGAGAAGATCGAGTTCCTCAACGGCATCACGCCGGGCACTCACACCGGCGCGAGCATGGCGATTCCGCGGCTGGGAATCCGCAGCGTCAACTACACCGATGGGCCGGTCGGTCCGCGCCCGAGTGTCGGGAACGCGACGGCGATGCCCGCGCCGATGGCATTGGCAGCGACGTTCGATCGTCGCGATGCCTATGCCTATGGCCGCGAGGTCGCGACCGAGGCGAAGCACAAGGGCGACGATGTCGTCTTCGGCCCGACCGTCAACCTGATGCGGACGCCGGAGGGCGGCCGCACGTATGAGGCCTATGGCGAGGACCCGTTCGTGGTTTCCACGACAGCGGTCGGTTGGATCGACGGGGCGCAGAGCACCGGGGTGATGGCCGACGTGAAGCACTTCGCGGCCAACAACCAGGAGGGCCAGTCCGGCGCACCGCCGATCGTCGCGGGTGACGGCAGCCGGGTGCTCGTCGACGCGCACGTGGCGCCGCGGGTGCTTCACGAGGTGTACTTCCCGGCGTTCGAGGCGGCGGTGAAGATGGCACACGTCGCCACCGTCATGTGCTCCTACAACCGGCTGAACGGCTCCTACGCCTGCTCCAACTCCTACCTCTTGCAGCGAACACTGGAGCGCGAGTGGGGGTTCAAGGGTTACGTGCTGTCGGACTACGGTGCCGCTCACAGCACGGTGGGAAACCTCAACCACGGCTTGGACTTCGAGCCATCGTTCGCGGTCACCGTGCCGGCGCTGTCGTCGTACTACGCACCTGAGATTCGGGCCGCCCTCGCTGCCCACCTGGTGTCGATGACAACCATCGATGCGCACGTCTTTCGGATCCTGCGCACCTGGTTCGCCTACGGGGTGTTCGACCGCCGGCCCTACGCCGCGAACGAAAAGCTGATCAACCAGAACGCCGACGCGCAGATCGCAGGACGCGTCGAGCGACACGCGGCGGTGCTTCTGAAGAACCAGCACCAGTTGCTGCCGCTTCACAAGAACTCGCTGCGATCGATCGCCGTTGTCGGTCAATACGCCGACAGGTTCATCACCGGCGGCGGATCCGGCGATGTCCATCCGTACTCGACCGTGACGGCGCTTGGAGGTATCCGGCATGCGTTGCGCGGCACGCACACGACGATCCGCTACGCCGAGGGAAGCGACATCTCGGCCGCGGTGGCCGCCGCCAAGGCGAGCCGATACGCGGTGGTCGTCGTGGGCGATGTCGAGTCGGAGGGACAGGACAAGTCCTGCATCGGCCTGAACTGCGCGAGTGACCTGACCGAGGGCACGTTGCCAACCGGCACCTATCCCTGCAGCATTCCGGACTGTCCGCCGAACGCCGGGAACGAAGCGGCCCTGATCCGCGCGGTTGCGGCCGCGAACCCACGCACCGTCGTCATACTCGAGACCGGCGCGCCGGTGCTCACCGACTGGCGGGCTTCGGTACCGGCGTTGCTGGAGGCTTGGTACCCGGGGGAGCGCGGCGGAAGTGCAATCGCGAAACTGCTGTTCGGTCAGGCGGACCCGGCCGGCCGGCTCCCGGTCACCTTTCCCGACAGCCCGTCGCAGCTTCCGACGGCGGGCAGCTCGGCCAAGTACCCGGGCCTCGGGGTTGAGGAGTACTACACGGAGGGTCTCGACGTGGGCTACCGCTGGTATCTCGCGCATCACTTCAAGCCGGCGTTCCCGTTCGGCTACGGCCTGTCCTACACCCGGTTCCGCTTCTCGGGCCTCCGGGTGCGGACGTCGCGGTCGGCTTCCGGAACTGTCGCGACGGTGTCGGTGCGGGTGACCAACATCGGCCGGCGTAGCGGGCGGGCGGTGCCCGAGGTGTACCTCGCGCTCCCATCGAGCCGGTCGGTGCCGGAACCTCCGCTGCAGCTTCGCGGCTTCGCCGGCGTCGCGTTGCGGCCCGGACGCAGCGCCCGGGTCAGCCTGCCGCTCAACGCCCGCTCGTTCGCTTACTACAACGCGACGACGAACCGGTGGGAGGTCCGTCCCAACGGCTGCTTCGGCATCCGGGTTGGACCCTCGGTCAGCTCGCTGCCACTTCGGGCGACGCTGCGTCGTGGCCACGCGACATGCGGCGGGGGAGCGATACGGCTCTTGCTCGGCCCACAGTCGGCCAACCGCGCGGCGCCGCTTCCCCTCGGCTAGCCCGAGTCGCGGCGCGCAGGTCGGTTACTGGCTGCGGTGGTAGAGGACATCGCGCAGGTCCACGACCTCGGCGAGCCTGTCCTCGAGGCCGTGCCGGATCAGGTCGCCGTCATCGCGGGCGATGACCACCTCCTCCTTCGTCACGAGGAGGGGTCGGTCGAATCCGCGGTCTTCGGGGCGGGTCAACCGGGCGGCCGCTGCGGAAAACGCCGGGTCGATGCGAGTCAGGTCGAGCCACCCCCGGCTGCGCATCGGGACCGCGACCGTGCGCATCCCATCAGCCAGGTCCTTGACGATCGCGCTGCGCAAGGTCCGTGAGCCGAGCAACGTCACGACGTCGCAGTCGCCCATCGGCCGAAGCGGCGCCTTCAGGTTGCGCGAGAGCCGCTCGGCGGCCATCTCGCCCATCCGCTCGAGATAGACCACCGCAGTGGGCCACCAGGGTGCCGGCTCGACCGACGCCGCCCGCAGTACCTGCTGGGGGACCGGCATCACCAGATCCGGCTGGGCAGGGTCGAGGCCGACGAAGCCGAAGCCAAGGTCAAGGGTGTCGCCGAGCACCCGCCGGCGTACCCAGTCCATGCCCGGGTGCGTGGCGGACTCGACATAGGCACCAAATGGCCGCGCCCGCTCGGCAAGGTCCTCGAGCGGGCGGTCGGCGAGCCAACGACGCTGGTTGAGCCAGGTTTTCAGACGGAAGTATGCGGTCTGCGATTCGAGCTCGGCGCCGGCAATTGCCCGGCGACACTCCGCCCACGTCACGAGCACCTGCGGATCGCCGTCGAGGATCACACCGTGCGGGGAGGGAACCAGGTCGACGTCGTGCATGACGGCAACGGCGAGCGCGCATCGGCGGAGCTGGGTAGGCGCCGGCCAGCTCGACATGGCGAAACGGTATCGAATCGGGCGCCACGCTTGATACGGCAAACGGGTGAATCTCGGGAACTATCCGCCGATTCGAGCCGCTCTGCGGTATCGCAGGTAACCCTGCACCGGCGGCCCGTCGGCGGTGAAGCCGAGCCGTTCGACCACCCGGCGCGACGGCGTGTTCGAGATCTGGATCTCGGCTTCGATCGTATGAACGGTCGGTTGCGCGGCCAGCCAGTCGACGAGCTCAGCGACCGCCCGCCCGCCAAGGCCGCGCCCACGGCTCGTCGCCGCGAGCCCGTAACCGATCTCGACAGCGCCCAACTCGTCCGGCGGCGCCTTCGTCCCGCATTCACCGGCGACCAGGCCATCGTCGTCGATCACCAGGAACTGGCTGCCGCCGAGTCGGACGAAGCCGAGCCCGGTGAGGGTGTCCTGATGCGGCCAGCCGGGAGCGACCGGTCGCTCGAGAGCCTCGCCGCGAAGCAGAGCCGCGACCTGATCGAGTTCGACCTCGACCAGTCTCACTGGTCAGCGAGCATCGCCGCCGCGAGCGGTTCTGCGGTGAGCTCGACCTGCCATGGCCTCGCTCCCGCCTGGGTGAGGTAGTCGCGAATCCCGGCGAGGTCGCGGGCCGGAGGCGACCAGGCAAGCCGTCGAACGATCTCGGGCGTCAGCAGGTTCTCGACCGGGAGGTTGAACCGCTCGGCGATCTCGGCAAGGCCGGACCTGGCCGCGGCGAGCCGGTTCGCGGCGTCCGGATCACGATCCGGCCAGCGGCTCGGCGGTGGCGGCCCGTCACCCGGCGTCGCCTGCCGCGGCAGCTCGAGCTCTTCCAGCTCGTAGGTCGCCGCGATCGTCGGCCACAGCTCGGGCACCAGCCGCCGGGTGGATCGGCCGCCCCAGCCGGTCACCTTGGCGAGTTCCTGCGGATCCTTGGGCATCGCTACCGCGGCTCCGATGATGGCCGCGTCGGACAGCACCCGGCCGGGTGCGCTGTCACGCTGTCTGGCCAACCCGTCGCGGGCCTCCCACAGTGCCCTGACGACCGCGAGCTGGCGCCGGTTTCGGACCCGGTGCATGCCGCTGGTTCGGCGCCAGGGATCGGCGCGCGGCGCCGGCGCGACCGCCCGCAGTACGGCGTCGAACTCCTGCCGGGCCCACTCCAACTTGTCCTGTCGGATCAGCTCCGCCTCGAGCGCATCGCGAAGGTCGATCAGGACCTCGACGTCGAGGGCGGCATAGCGCAGCCAGGGTTCGGGAAGCGGGCGCCGTGACCAGTCGACAGCGGAGTGCTCCTTGGCGAGCTGGAAACCGAGGAGCAACTCGACCATGGTCGCCAGCCCCACCCGCTCATACCCGGCGAGCCGGGCAGCGAGCTCGGTGTCGAACAACCGCTTCGGCGCCAGCCCGAGTTCGCGTAGCGACGGCAGGTCCTGTGAGGCGGCGTGGACGATCCACTCGGTGTCGATGATTGCGGCATTGAGCCGGCGCAGGTCGCCGAACGGGATCGGATCGATGAGGACGGTCCCTACCGGCTCGCGCCGGACCTGTACCAGGTAGGCCCGTTGCCCGTAGCGGTAGCCGGAGGCCCGTTCGGCGTCAACCGCGACCGGACCGGCTCCGGCGGCGAGGGCCGCGACTGCGGCGTCGAGCGCGTCGAGTCGGTCGATGACGTCGGGGACGCCGCCGCGGGGCTCGCTGAGCGGCACCGCCGCAGGCGGTGTCTGCTCGATGGCCTCGCTCACGGGGCCGAATTTAGTGCTTGAGCAGGGGAAGTTATCGGATTACGCCGGCTCGCATCGCCATCGCGACCATCTCGGCACGGTCGCCGGTGCCGAGCTTGCGGGCGATTCGCGCCAGGTGGCTCTTGACGGTGAGCGCTGATAGCCCGAGTGCCTCGCCGATCTCCTTGTTCGATCGGCCGTCGGCAACCAGGTGCAGGACCTCGACTTCGCGGCCGGACAACTCCGCGACGCCGTCCTGCTGCGGACCGCCGCGCAGACCAGCGGCGAGCAGCGAGGCGACCGAGGGGTCGGCGTACACGCCGCCATCGAGGACCCGCCGCACGCCATCGGCGACGACGAGCGGAGAGGCGGACTTCAACAGGTAGCCCTGTGCTCCCGCGACGAAGGCGGCACGGACCGAGTACGGATCGTCGGCAGCGGAGAGCACGACCAGGCGGGGCCACCCCGCGGCGCGCAGATCACCGAGCAAGTCGAGGCCGGAGCCGTCCGGAAGGCCGACATCGAGGACACAGAGGTCGCGCGTGCCGCCGGCATGGGCACGGGCCCGGGCCTCGGCGATGCTCGCCGCCTCGACGACGTCGCGAGCTCCCATTGCAGTCAGGCGCGCCACCATCGACTCACGCACCAGCGGGTGGTCATCCACGACCATCGCGGTGAATCCCGCCGCGGGATCGGCGGCAGTCGACGGGCTGCGCTCGGCGAGTGCAGACACCTGGTCCTCCTCCGGCTCGGGGCCGTTCGTCGTCACGATCCAGTCGGATCACTTGCACAGGTTTTCGGCGCCGACCGGCAGTTCCTGTAGCCCGAGAGCAGTAACGATTGCTCCGTCCGGCCCACACGCCGACTGGCCCTCGCGCCACTACGCCAAATGGGGGATTGGCCCAGCTGGACCCCAAGTTCTTGAGCGTGATTGCCGACAACCGGTGGGAGCGGGGCGTGCGTCCCGCTTTCTCCGGGAGGACGAGTGCCCATGCGCCGCGCCGGGACGGTGATAGCCGTCGGAACGCTGTTGGCTTCGACGGCGCCGCTCGCGGCTGTCAGTACGACGTCATCTGCCGCGTCCGCCGCGACCCCTGGACCGCTCCTTCGCGCCGTCGTCTCGGTGCACCGCGGCGTTCAGCTGCCGCTTCGACCAGCAACCGGCCGGGTCTTGCACGTCTACCGGCACGTCGGGGCGGAACTGGTGGCGGCGCCCCGCCAGGCGCTCGCCGCTCTCGCGAGCGATCCTGCGGTCGCGGGCATCTCGGGCGACTGGCGTGGTTCGGTCGCAGGATTGAAAACGGAGAAGGGCAAGGACCACTCCGGTGTCCTTGCCCCCGACGTCGTGGGCGGGACCGCCGGCGAGCCGGGGGTCGGCGCTGGCGTCACGGTGGCACTCCTCGACACCGGGGTTAGCGACACCGCCGCGATCAATCGCGCGTCCGGACGCCTGATCGACGGCGTCGACGTCACCCACCTCGGAGAGGGCAACGACGGCACACCCAAGGGCCCACTCACCGATGGCTACGGCCACGGCACCTTCATGGCCTCTCTCATCGCCGGCGGCCGGGTCCCCGGTAGCGGTGGCCGGGCACTGGGAATTGCGCCGGCCGCACACGTCGTCGTGGTCAAGGTGGCCGGCTCGCGCGGCATGACCAGCCTGTCCCGGGTGCTGGCCGGCCTCGACTGGGTCGCCACCCACGCCTCGAGCATCCAGGTCGTCAACCTCTCACTCGCCGTCCAGCGGGCCTCTGCTCCGAAATACGGATCGGACCCGCTGACCGCCGCCGTCGAGGACGTCCGCGCCGCCGGAGTTCTCGTCGTCGCGGCAGCCGGCAACGTGCCGAACCAGATCGGCGACCCCGGGATCGACCCTCAGGCGCTCACCGTCGGCGCGGCCGACAACGGGCCCGGCCGTCCCCGGGCCGCTGGGTTCTCCGGGTCGGCGGTGGTGGCAGGTGTCGTGAAGCCCGACGTCGTCGCCCCCGGCGTACACGTCCTCGGTGCGATGGCGCCGAACACCCTGATCGCCCAGCGCAATCCGCAGGCGTGGGATGGGCACGGACTCTTCCGCGGCTCCGGCACCAGCGAGGCAAGTGCGGTCACCAGCGGCGCGGCGGCGGCGTACCTGTCCTCACACCCCGGAGCCACGCCGCTGACGGTGAAGACCGCACTGCGGGCGATGGCGCACCCGCTATGCACCTGGGGCACCGGTGCCGGGCTGGTCCAGCTGACCCCGGCCGACAGCGTCTGCAAGACCCGGAAGAACCACAGTGGCGTGACCATCTCCGCTGATCCGACCGGCGAGGCGACGTTCAACGCGTCGTCGTGGCAGGCGAACTCCTGGCTCAACGGCGCGTGGGTGCCGTGGCTGGCGTCGTCGTGGTCCGCCTCCTCGTGGTCGGCCTCGTCGTGGTCGGCCTCGTCGTGGTCGGCGTCGTCGTGGTCGGCGTCGTCGTGGTCGGCGTCGTCGTGGTCGGCGTCGTCGTGGTCAGACGCGGGCTGGGGCGGGTGATGACGTGAGCGCACCCGCAAGGATCAGAGTCCTTGCCGTCCTCGGTGGCTGCCTCGCTGCCGTCACGTGCATCCTCAACGGTTGGGGGCATCCGCCGCTGTGGGCCGTCCCGGTGCTGGGCGTGTCGGTGCTGACCGCCGAGCTCGCGGTCGTCCACCTGTCCTTCGGTCGCCAGCGGTGGACCTTCAGTCTCACCGAGGCGGCGATCGCGGTCGGCTTCGTGCACTCGCCGCGGGCGTGGACCGTCGTCGCGGTTGCCTGCGGTGTCCTGGTCGCCCAGCTGCTGCGGCGCCAGGAGGCGCTGAAGGTCGTCTTCAACGTGGCGCAGTTCGCCGCGGCGACGGCACTCGGCGCCGGATTCGCCGTGCTGGTGGGCGGCGGCATCTCGGGCGCGATCGGCGGCATGGCAATCTTCTGGCTGGTCAACAACGTCCTGATCGCCTTCGCGGTGTCGATCATGACCGGCCAGCGGTTGCGGACCTTGCTGTGGGCCAGCGCTCCGCTGGCCGCGGTGCATTCGGTGGGTACATCGGGGCTCGGCATCCTCGGCGGCTGGCTCGCGCTCAACGCACCGCTCGGCCTGCTCGCGCTGATCGTGCCGCTCCTGTTGCTGTGGATCTCTTACGACGAGCAGACCGCGCGGGCTGCCGAAGCGCAGCTGTATGCCGAGCTGTCCCGGCTTCAAGAGCGGGCCAACGGTCGCTCGGTCGATGTCTCCGCGCAGGTCATCCTCACCGCCGCCGCTCGGCTGCTGAACAGCTGCGACGTCGAGATGGTCCTGATGGCCGAGGAGGGCGCCGTCCACTACTTCGGCGATGCCGACGGCGTCAGCCGCCGGCGGGTCGATCCCGAGGCGCTCGACGAACCATGGGTGGAGCAGGCGCTCGCCGAGGGCGGCGTGGTCACCGGCACCGACGACGGCGCGCCGTGGTGCGCCACTCTTCTGGGCGGCGTCGATGCTCCGTTGGCGGTCCTGGTCGCGCGACGCACCGTAGCTGCTCCTAGCTTCGGTCGCCGCGAAGTGATGCTTGCCGACGTCCTGGTTCACCAGGCCGAGTCGTGGCTGTCGATCGCCGAGCTCGCCGCCTCCCGCGACGAGGCCTTGGCGCACGCCGAGGCGGCGGAGGACGCGGCCCGGGCGCTCGGCGACCTCGGTGCTGACACGACACCAGCGCTGGGTGTTCTCCGCGACTCGGCGAACCGGCTGGCCCGGCTCGCCGCCACCGATGGCCCGGCCTCGGTCAACGAGATCGTCGACGAGCTGTACGCCGCCGAGCGGGCGGTCGCCTCACTGCTCGGAGCGATCGCGCTCGCCGCCGAGCCTGAGCTGGCTCGGACGCTGGCCGCGGAGGGCGAGGAGATGACGACCGCGAGCCGCTACGAGGACTGGACGACCACCGGAGTGCTGTCGCCATGAGATTTAGGCGACACGGTGTGCCGCTTGCTGTCCTCGTCTTCGTCCTGACGCTGGCAGCCAGCTGCGGCGTGCTCGCCGTTTCCTGGGAGATCCTCAGCGGCACCGGTCATGGCTCGCGGCCGCTGTGGCAGGTGATTCTGGCCGGCTGTCCGGCGGCGGCGTTCATCGCTGTCGTTGCCAGCCTGGCGAACTACCAGTCCAGCCGGGCGGTACGGCGGTTGCAGGCTCGGGCCCGCACCGTCGACGCTCTTCAACGCCGGGTGCGGATGGCCGACGAGCTCGCCGAGCGCCACCGCCGCGCCGCCGAGACAGCGAGCGCGGGCATGTCCGAGTTGCTGTCCGGTCTGGTCGCCGCCGAAGAAGGTGCCCGCGGCCAACTCGCAGCTGAGTTGCACGACACCGTGGCCCAGTCGCTGACGATGGCGCGGGTCTTGCTGGACGACCATCGCGATCCGGGCAGCGTCGGCCGCGCGGTGGAGATGATCGGGGAGGCAGAGGAGCAGGTCCGGGCCGTCATGGCCCGCACCCGTCCGCCGGCGCTACGCGACGGCGACCTGGCTCGCGCGGTTCAGGCACTGCGCGACGACCTGAACAACCGATACGGGATCGAGGTCACCCTGCGCTGGCCGACGAAGCCGTACCCGCTGCCGCTGGTCACCGCCATCACGGTCTACCGGTTCTTCCAAGAGGGCTTGCTCAACGTCGTCAAGCACGCCGAAGTAGACGCCGCTCGTGCCGAACTTCACGTCGATGACGACTGGGTGACCGCAATCGTGGCCGATCAGGGTCCCGGTTTCCAGCCGGAAGACGTGACCTCAGAGGGTGGCCGGCACGTCGGTCTCGGTCTGCTGCGCGAGCGGGCCCGACTGGTCGGCGGGGTGCTCGAAGTGACGTCCTGGCCGGGCGCCGGCACGATGCTGGCCCTGCGGCTGCCACGGCTGGCGACCAACGGCAACTCGTTGTCGCTGCCGTCGTCGCTTTCGCCCACCCTTGCTCCGCTCAGCGAGCGCGCCGGCTGACCGCGGCCTTTCTTCGCTTCGGCATCGGGACTACCCCCGGCGGGATCGGGGGCAGCCCGGCTGCCAGGCAGAGGACGTCGCCGAAGGCGACGAGGTGCGGGCCGAGGTCGCCGAGCGGCGACCACGATGCCCGGATCTCCACGTCACAGGTCACCGGGTGCTCGGACAGCGCGCCGAACCGTTCCGAGGTGGTCCGGGTGACGGTGCCGCCCTCGGCGGTGTACTGAGCGCCGGATGCCGTCAAGGCTTCGGTGAGCCAGCTCCAGCCGACGCCGGTGAGCATCGGGTCGCCGGCGATATCGGCTTCGACCGCCGCCTGGACGTAGGCCACGCATCGGGTGTCGCCGCCCCACACCTCCTGGCCTTCGGGGTCATGCAGCATGACGAGCCTGCCCTCGGCGAGCTCGTCGTCACCCATGACGACTGCGGCGTGAAGGGCGATCGCGTACGGCGCGAGGCGCGACGGTGCCGGCAGCTCGTTGACCACGAGCTCCGGCCGGAGGTCAACGTCGGAGAGACCGGCCAGCGCCGTGCGGAACGCCGGCGGCAGGTCGGCCGGCGCAGACAGCTCCACCGACACCCGGTCACTGTAAGCGCCTAGCCAGCGACGTGGGATGCGACACGCATTCATTAACTCGGTGTTGGTCGTCGCGCTAGCTTCCCTAGGCTCGCCCGATGGCCACCCTCTTTGCGCTGTTGTCCAGCGTGCTGTGGGGGACCTCGGACTTCGGCGGCGGCACGCTGTCCCGCCGACTGTCCGCCGTGACCGTCGCGGTGGTCAGCGAGGCGATCGGCCTGGCCGGCGTACTGCTCTTCGCGCTGATCACCGGCGGGTTCTCGAGCGCTGGCGGTGCCGTCGGTTGGGGCCTGGTCGGCGCGGTGGCGGGCACTGCCGGCATCATCGCGTTCTACCAGGCGTTGGCTTCCGGGACGATGGGAGTGATTGCGCCCATCGCTGCCCTGGGCGTGGTCGTACCGGTCATGGTCGGCGTCGCCGGAGGCGACCGGCCATCGGCCTTCCAGGATGCCGGAATCGTCGTCGCGATCGTCGGGGTGGTGCTGGCAAGCGGTCCCGAGCTGCAGCTCGACGACGGCGGCAGCCGTCGCGGCGCCCGCCCGTTGTGGCTCGCGGGCGTCGCCGCGTTCAGTTTCGGGGTGGTCTTCGTCGCGCTCGACCACGGCGCCAAGTCGAGCACGCTCATGACGCTGATCGTCATGCGGGGCGCCGCGATCGCGTTGATGCTCGCGATCGCGGGCCTCACCAATCCGGCCCAGTTGCGATTCGGACCCCGCGACCTCCCGCTCCTCACCGTGGTCGGTGCGTTCGACCTCGGGGCCAACGCCACCTTTGCCTATGCGACGCGCCACGGCTTGCTCTCGGTCGTGTCGGTGCTCTCGTCGCTATATCCCGCGGTGACGGCGATGCTCGCGCGGGCCGTGCATCACGAACGGCTGAGAAAGCTGCAGCTGTTCGGAGTGATCGCCGCGATGGGCGGCGTCGTGCTGATCGCGTCATGACACGATCGAGGGGTGCCGGACCTCGCCGATAGCGCCTTCCTGCGCGCCTGCCGGCGCGAGCCGGTGCCACACACTCCTGTCTGGTTCATGCGGCAGGCGGGCCGGGCGCTGCCCGAGTACCGGCGGGTCCGGGAGGGGACCGGGATGCTGGAGTCCTGCCTGCGCCCGGATCTCGTCACGGAGATCACGCTGCAGCCGGTCCGCCGGTACGGCGTCGACGCCGCGATCCTCTACAGCGACATCGTGCTGCCGGTGAAGGCCGCCGGCGTCGACCTCGACATCAAGCCGGGCGTCGGTCCGGTGGTCGCCGATCCGGTGCGGAGCCCGGCGGACGTCGCACGGCTGCCGCAACTCGACCCGGATGATGTGGCACCGGTGGCGGCCGCCGTCGGCAGCATCGTCGCTGAACTCGGTGCCACCCCGTTGATCGGCTTCGCGGGCGCTCCGTTCACGCTGGCCTCCTACCTGGTCGAGGGTGGGCCGAGCCGCGACCATGCCCGCACGAAGGCGCTGATGTACGGCGACGAGTCCACCTGGCATGCCCTGGCAGCGAAGCTCGCCGACATCGCTGCCGGTTTCCTCGCCGTGCAGGTCGCCGCCGGTGCGAGTGCAGTGCAGCTGTTCGACTCCTGGGCGGGCTCACTGTCGGCCGCGGACTACGAACGCTACGTGCTGCCGCACAGCCGCCGGGTGCTCGAGTCGGTCCACGGTGTCCCCCGGATCCACTTCGGGGTCGATACCGGCGAGCTGCTGGGTCTGATGGCCTCGGCCGGTGCCGATGTCGTCGGCGTCGACTGGCGGGTGCCGCTTGACGTGGCGGCCAGCCGGGTGGGGCCGACCGTGGCGGTGCAGGGCAACCTCGACCCGGCGATTGTCTTCGCGCCATGGGACGCGGTGGCGGCGCGGGCGGGCGAGGTGCTGCGGCAGGGCGGTCGCGCACCGGGACACATCTTCAACCTCGGTCACGGTGTGCTGCCCGACACCGATCCCGACATCCTTACCCGCCTGGTCGAGCTGATCCACTCCACGCCCACCGTCAACGGGCGGACCGACACCCCGATCGACGCTGGCTCGGCCCGCCGCGAATGAGCCGCGTCGTTGTCGTCGGCGGCGGGATTGCCGGGCTGGCGGCAGCCCATGCGCTGGTGAGAGCCGGTGCCGAGGTCACCGTTGTCGAAGGCGCGACCGAGGTCGGCGGCAAGCTTCGGGTGTCAGAAGTCGCGGGTGTCGCGGTCGACGAGGGCGCCGAAACCTTCCTGCGGCGCCGTCCCGAGGGGGTGGAGCTGGCCGCGGCGGTTGGACTCGGCGAGGACCTCGTCTCGCCGGCGGTTGGGGGGGCTCAGGTGTGGGCGCGGGGCGGGCTTCGGCCGCTGCCACCACGCACGGTGCTCGGCGTGCCGGCCGACCCGGCTGGCGTAGGGGGGGTGCTCTCGCCGATCGAGGTGGCCCGGGTCCGGCTCGATCGCTGGCTGCCGGGGACGGCTCCCGGAGGTGATGTCGCGGTTGGTGAGTGGGTAGGTCGGCGGCTCGGCCGAGCCGTGGTCGACCGGTTGGTCGATCCGCTGCTCGGTGGGGTGTATGCCGGTCGCGCCGACCGGCTGTCGGCGGCGGCCACCCTTCCGCAGCTGCCGCGCACCGAACGCTCGATCCTCGCGGCGGCGAATCGAGCCGTTGCAGCCGCCGGGCCCTCGGACCAACCGATCTTCGCCGGCCTTCCCGCCGGGCTCGGCACCTTTCCGGCGGCAGTGGCGGAGTCGATCACGGCCGGCGGCGGTCACATCGTCACCGGTCGCGCGGTACGACGCCTCGAGCGCACTGCCTCCGGTTGGCAGGTGGTGCACGGCGCCACCATCGATGAGCAGGTGATCGACTGCGACGGCGTCGTCATCGCGATCCCGGCCGCTCCTGCCGCCCGGCTCCTCCAGGCCCACGCCCCGGCCGCGGCATCCCGGCTGGGCGACATCGAGGCGGCGAGCGTCGCGATCATCACAACCGCGTGGCGCACCGAGGACGCACCGGCTGTCGCGAGCAGCGGGTATCTGGTGCCTGCCGTTTACCGGCGGCCGGTGAAGGCGGTCACGTTGTCATCGACGAAGTGGTCGCACCTGCGCGGCGACAAGGCGATCGTCCGCTGTTCGATCGGCCGGCACGGCGAGGTCGCCGACCTGCAGCGGGACGACTCCGAGCTGGTCGAGCTGGCCGCCGCCGAGCTGACCTCCTTCGCCGGGTTCCGCGGCGCGCCGATCGACGCCCGGGTGAGCAGATGGGGCGGTGGCCTGCCGCAGTACGCCGTCGGGCATCTCGATCGAGTGGCTGCGATCCGCGCCGACCTCGCCGAATTGCCGGCCGTTGCGGTGTGTGGTGCCAGCTTCGACGGCGTCGGGATCCCGGCCTGCATCCGCACCGGACTCGATGCCGCTTGTGCAGTGCTCGCCGGTCTCACGCCCCACGAACAGCCGTAACGCCGCTCAGCGTCCCGACCAGGACAAAGCGACCGTCCACTGTCTCGGACGGGAAGTGGGGAAGCGATCCGACCGGCACGCTCGCCGTGACGTGTCCGGTCTTCAACGAGAGAACTTTGAGCGCGCCACTGTTCAGGTCGGCGACGTACACCTTGTTTCCTGCAACGACCGGGGAGGAGTACACCCCGCTCGCGGTCCAGAGCCAGCGCATCGAGTGCCGTCCGACGTGAAGCGCCCGGACGGCGTTGGCGCCCTTGCACGGCATCAGCACCGTGTGGCCGACGTGGGCAGCACCGCCGTACGCCGGGCAGCCCGATACGGTAGCGAGCTGGCCGCCGACGCCGCCGAGCGATTGCCGGAGCAGGTAGACCGTGCCCCGCTTGCCGGCGATCACCAGGCGCCCGTTGACCGGTACCGGCGACGATGACCCGAGATCCAGATCGCTTGCGTTGTCGGCCGCCCAGCTATTCGGCGCGAATATCGCCACTCGATGCAGCGACTTCGGCGTCAGCTCGGTGACCGAGTCACTCTTGTCGAATCGTCGGCGGGTCGCGGCCCCGTTGCCGCTCGTGACATAGACGTTGCCGTTCTGCCCGGTGACCGCCCCGGCGGGTGCCCACATCCCGGCCTCGCGAGCGGTCGGTACGGCGTACACGGATGTCTTGCCCTTGCCGTTGGTCGCCGTGGACGTGACGTAGCCGACGTAGTTGGCGCAGTCGCCGTAGCGGCCGCCATAGGTGGTGATCACGCGACCTCGGTCGATCAGAAGTGCGGACCTCTCCTGCTCGGCGAGCCGGCTGCGGTTCGGCAGCAGGTCCGCAGTGCGATGCCAGCGACGGCGGCCGGTCGTCGCGCTCAACGCCCACAGGGTGTGATGGCTGCCCGCCGTTTCGGCCACGACGAACACCGATCCGGTCCGCGCGTCGTACGCCGGTGTCCCGGTGATCCCGACCGGATCGATGTCACCGCATGGCAGACCCGACAGCGGCTGCGGCGACCCGAGATGGGTCCGCCACCTCACCCTTCCGGTGCTGGGCGCGAGGGCGTAGACGCTGTCGTTCTCAGTGGCCGCGAGCACCAGGCCGTTGACGACGAGCGGCTGGCCGTAGACGGCGCCGTCCAGGTGCGCGGTCCAGCTCCGGCGAAACGGTGCGCTCAGCCCGTGTCGGGCGACACCGGAGCGGCTGCCCGTGCGGTCGTACGTCGGCCAGTTGCTCAGCGGGATCCGGGTCGACGACCCGCTGCTCGACACAGCGGCGGGAGCCCCCGACCGCGCAGTCGCGGGGTGACTCGAGCCGGCGCAGCCAACGGCGGCGAGGCAGGACATGGCGGCAGCGGCGGCGAGTCGGCGCATCTGTGCAGTCTTCCCGCAGATGCGGTTTTAGTCGCGGGGTGACAATGGAGACATGGCCCAGACTCGGCAGTCCGGCAAACGCGCCCGCGAGCTCAACGACACCATCGCCTACACGATGTGGTCGGTATTCAGGGTCACCGACCGGCTGCCGGCCGACGGCCGCGAGGCGATCGCGGACGACCTCGCCACTGTGATCGACCAGCTTGCGGGGAAGGGGGTTTTGACCCGCGGCGTGTACGACGTGCAAGGACTGCGTGCTGATGCGGACCTGATGATCTGGTGGGTGGCCCCCACCTCCGACGACCTTCAGGAGGCGTGGTCGCGCTTCCGGGCGAGCGAGCTGGGACGACGCTGCGCGCCGGTGTGGTCGGCGATGGCCCTGCACCGCCCGGCCGAGTTCAACAAGAGCCACGTCCCGGCGTACCTCGCCGGTGAGGACCCGAAGCGCTACGTGAGTGTCTATCCGTTCAACCGGTCCTACGAGTGGTACCTACTCCCAGACGAGGAACGTCGCGCCATGCTCAAGGAGCATGGCGTGATGGCCCGGGAGTATCCGGATGTTCGTGCCAACACCGTCGCGGCGTTTTCACTGGGTGACTACGAGTGGGTGCTCGCGTTCGAAGCCGACGAGCTGCATCGCATCGTCGATCTGATGCGACACCTGCGCGGTGCGACGGCCCGGCGGCACACCCGGCTGGAGATTCCGTTCTACACCGGTGCCCGGAAGGCACCGAGTGATCTGGTCGCCGCGCTGCCGTAACGCGGGCTTCAGCCGTCGGTGGCCTCGAACGTCAGGCTGACCGAGTTCATGCAGTAGCGGTCGCCGGTCGGGGTCTGCGGCGCGTCCGGGAACACGTGCCCGAGGTGTGAGCCGCAGCGCGTGCAGCGCACCTCGACCCGCAGCATCCCGTGAGTTCGGTCCTCGAGGGTCTCGACCGCGTCCGAGCTCGACGGGTCGTAGAACGACGGCCAGCCGCAATGTGACTCGAACTTCGTCTCGCTGCGGAACAGCTCATTGCCACAGGCCCGGCAGCGGTAGATGCCCTCCCGGTGCTCGTTCAGCAGCGGGCCGGTGAAGGGCCGTTCGGTGCCCGCCTGCCGCAGCACCGCATACTCCTCGGGCGACAACTCGGCGCGCCACTGCTCCTCGGTCTTGTCCACCGCATGCGTCATGTGCAGATTCTCGCCCTTCGCTAGGTCACCGGGACGGCTCGGTCGCCGCCGGCGCAGTCTCACCACCACATAACAGTCGAACCGCGGTTGTCGTTCCCCGTCATGGCCGGGCGATAGCGTCCAGTAGTCAGTCGGCGGCACCGCCGCCGTCCCCCGAGCGGTGGAGGGTGGGGAGGCGGGCGTGGCGTCTCCGTTCGTCGAGGTGCCGGTCGGCGACCGCGTCGTGAAGATCACCAACCCGGACCGGGTCTACTTCCCGGCGCGCGGCGAGACCAAGCTAGACCTGGCGAACTACTACCTCTCGGTCGGTGACGGGATCGTGCGGGCGCTCTACGAGCGCCCTTGCATGCTGCATCGCTACCCGGAGGGCGTCGGCGCGAGCGAGAAGATCTATCAGAAGCGGTTGCCGAAGGGCGCGCCCGACTGGGTGCAGACCGCCGAGGTGTCCTTTCCGTCCGGCCGCAACGCCGACGAGCTGTGCGTGACCGAGCTCGCCTCGGTCATCTGGGGCGTGCAGATGTCGACTGTGGAGTTTCACCCGTGGCACACCCGACGCGGCGCCGTCGAGATGCCCGATGAGCTGCGAATCGATCTCGATCCACAGCCCGGGACCGACTTCGAGGATGCCAAGGCGGTGGCGGTGATCGTCCGCGAGGTGCTGGCCGATGTGGGAGCCGTTGGCTGGCCGAAGACCTCCGGCAACCGAGGCCTGCACATCTACGTCCGGATCGAGCCGACCTACGGCTTTCGGGAGGTACGACGCGCAGCGCTGGCGTTCGCCCGCGAGGTCGAACGCCGAGTTCCCGACCGTGCCACGACGAAGTGGTGGAAGGAAGAACGCGGCGAGCGGATCTTCATCGACTTCAACCAGAACGCCAAGGACCGCACCATCGCGGCGGCCTACTCGGTGCGGGGGTTCGACCACGGCCCGGTTTCGGCACCGGTGACCTGGGACGAGCTCCCTGATGTCGAGACCGAGGACTTCACGATCGCGACCATGCCGGCGCGCTTCGCGCGTCTGGGTGATGTCCACGCCGGCATCGATGACGTCCACGTCTCGATCGACCCGCTCCTGGAGTGGGCAGATCGAGACGAAGCGGATCACGGTCTCGGCGATGCGCCGTACCCGCCCAACTACCCGAAGATGCCGGGAGAGCCACCCAGGGTGCAGCCCAGCAAGAAGAACCCGGCCAACTGGCCGAAGGGCTAGCACCGATCAGCCCCGCAACGATGCAGGGGCGTACTCGCCAGGTCCAACCTCCGGGGGGAGGGGTTGGACGAGCCGGATCGGTAGCTACGCCGGCGAGCACGCCCTGCAACCTGTAGGGAACCGCCGGAACCTGAAGACCGGCTGAAGCCTGGCTTTGAGTGGCCTCAGGATGCCGTATCGCTAGGAGCCGAGGACGTCCTCAAAGGCGCATGTCAGCGGGCGTTCCAGCTGCTCGAAGGTGCATGACTTCGGATCTCGATCGTCGCGCCAGCGGCGGAACTGGGCGGTGTGCCGGAATCGGGCGCCTTCCATCTGGTCGTAGGCGACCTCGATCACCCGCTCCGGCCGGAGCATCTCGAACGACATGTCCTTCCCGGCGTTCCAGCGGTTGGGCACGCCGCCCGGTCCCCACTCATTGCCGGCCCATGGGTGATCCTTCTCGGCGTTCTTTCGCAGCGGTGCAAGCTCGTCGACGAGCTCGGCGCGCCGCTTCATGGGGAACGACGCGGCCACTCCGACGTGGCGTAGCTGGTCGCCGTCGTACAGACCGAGCACGAGCGAGCCGACGATCGGCCCGGTTTTGTGCCAACGGAAGCCGGCGAGCACGCAATCGGCGGTCCGGGCGTGCTTCACCTTGTACATCACCCGCTTGTCCGGCGAGTACGGGATGGCGGTCGGCTTGGCGATGATGCCGTCGAGCCCGGCGCCCTCGAACTCGGTGAACCACCGTCGGGCGACGGTGTGGTCATCGGTGGCCGGCGTCAGGTGCACGTCGGCCGTCACCTTGAGTGCCTGTTCGAGCTGGGCACGCCGGTCGGCGAACGAGGCGCCCATCAGTGACCTGCTTGCGGTGGCGAGCAGGTCGAAGCCGATGAAGTGTGCCGGTGTCTCGGCCGCAAGCCTGCGGACTCGGGACTCGGCCGGGTGGATTCGCTGCTGCAATGCTTCGAACTCCAGCCGGCCGTCGAGCGGTACGACGATCTCGCCGTCGACGACGCAGCGTTTCGGCAGCGCTGCCTTGACCGCTTCGACGACGTCGGGGAAGTAGCGGGTCATCGGCTTCTCATTGCGCGAGCCGATCTCCACCTCCTCGCCGTCGCGGAAGATGATCGACCGGAAGCCGTCCCACTTCGGTTCGTAGAGGTAGTCGCCCGTGGGCATCTCCGGGACGGCTTTCGCGAGCATCGGCGCGACCGGGGGCATCACGGGCAGGTCCACGACCGCATTCAATCAGCGACGACCACCAGTTGAAGTCGCCCGCTCTTGCCATATCGCAGCGTCGCGATCTCGGAATCGGACTGCGGAAGCTCGGGTGGGTCATTCAGCGAGCGAGGGGCCGTCGCCCGCGATACACCGAGCGCGGCGATCCGGACCATGACGACCCAGCTGCCCGGCTGGATCGGGCTGCCCGCCGCCAGCGTTGCCGGGTCGATCGTCACCTCGCCGCTCACGACGAGACGATGCGGGCCGTCGGGCCCTCCGATTGGCTGCAGGCTCGGCCTGAGCCGGTCGCGCGCCAGCCACTCGAGCTTTGTGGCGCGGTCGCGGACCAGCAGGTCGCCGGACGCCGCGGCGAGCAGTTCCTCGGTGGAGTCGGGCAGCGACTGGATGTCCGCCTGACGCAGCCGGTCGTCGACGTGCCAACCGCCCTGGACAGGGTGCAGTTCGATCGGGCTTCCGTCGTCGAAGATCAGTTCCGCGCTGACCGAGAGTTGCCAGCCTCCGCCGACCGCGGCGACGCCGTGCAACCGGACTGCCGGCACGACCGGGCCGGTGGCGGCGGCAAGCGCGCGGATCTGCTCCGAGGTGCCGTCGATCATCGAGGTGAGGACCTGGCGGCGAAGGGTCGGCTGCGCTCGGTGTACCTGCTCCGGGAACCGCTCGAGAATGACGGCGCGAATCTCCCGGTGGAAGGAATCGAAGCCGGCCGGCCAGTTGGGCGATCCGGGAAGGCCGGTGAGCCGACGGATCATTGCGGTGAGAAAGCGTCCCAGCAGGGCCCCGCGGAGCGAGTCCGGAATTGCCGCCGCGTCGATGACGTCCAGCACCTCGCGGAGGTTGTGGTAGTAGCCGGCGGGATCGAAGTCGGCCATGCCGGCGTTGCCGTCGTCGTCGCGGCGCCGGTAGAAGTAGCACGGGTAGTCGGCGAGGATCGCGACCGCGTCGGTGGCGAGATAGGCCTGGGTCATGAACAGCTGGTCCTCGAGGCGCCGCCGGCCCTCGGCGAACTGCAGCCGCTGTTCGAGCAGGAAGTCGCGGCGAAACATCTTGTGCGGGGTGAGGCTGCGGATCAGCGCAGCATCGCTCAGCGAGCAGCGTCCGACGTTGGTCCGGAACAGGTCCTGTGGCACTCGGCGGAAGTCGCTGGTGACCTTGCCGAGGACGATGTCGGCGAAGTGCTCGTCGCCGAACCGGACCAGGCGTTCGAGTGCTTGTGGCCCGAGGGCATCGTCCTGATCGACGAACTGGACGTAGCGCCCGGTCGCGGCCGCAGCGCCGACGTTTCGCGGCTTGCCGGCCCAGCCGGAGTTCTCCTGATGGATGACCTGGACCTGACGATGTGTCGCCGCCAGGCGGTCCAACAACTCCGGGGTGGCGTCGGTGGAGCCGTCGTCGACGAAGATCAGCTCCACCGCGTCGGTGGGCAGCGACTGGGCAAGAAGCGAGTCGATGCACGGCCGCAGCGCACTGCCCGGGTTGTAGACCGGGACGACTACCGAAACCTCTGGCACCCGATCACGGTGCCAGACGGCGGAGCCTTCACAAGCCGGCGGTCCCGTGCGGCGTGCCCCAGCCGGTCGGACCGTCCCAGCCGGTGCGAGCGGTGCACCACTGCTTCGTCGGACAGCTGCCGTTGGTTCCGGCCGTGACATCGTTCAGCCCGGAGTGGTGCAGCCAGACATAGGAGCCGTCGGCGACCTCCGCGGTGTTGCCGGCCAGTGCGTAGACCGCCGCGACGATCGGTGAGGATGCGCTGGTCCCGCCGAAGGTGAGCCACCCGCTGGTGTCCTGGAAAGGGTAGCTGTCGTAGACGGCAACACCGGTCGCCGGATCCGCGACTGCGGCGACGTCGGCGACCGCCCGCCCTGGGCAGCCGGTGATCGTCGGGTCCTGCCACGCGGCCTTGTTCACGGTCGAGCATCCGCTGCCGCTGTCGGCCCACGCGGTCTCGCTGAAGCGGCGGCTGCCGGCGGCGCGGGTCAGCGTCGTCCCGCCTACTGCGGTCACCCATTTCGACGATGCCGGGTACGACGCGCCGTAGCCGCTGTCACCGGCCGATGCCGTGATGGCGACGCCTGGGTGGTGGAAGAAGCGACCGTCGTACCGGTCGTCGGCGTCCGGACCGCCGTAGCTGTTGCTCACTGCGTTGGCGCCGAGCCGGACCGCGGTGTTGACCGCTGCGCCGAGGTTCGCCATCGACGCCGTGTCGGCCTCGACCAGCAGGATGTGGCAGCGCGGGCAGGTCGCGGCGACCATGTCGAGGTCGAGTGAGACCTCCTGCGCCCAGCCGCCGTCCGGTTCGGGGAGGTTCTGGCCGCCGCGCTGATCGACCTTGCGGAAGCAGCGGTTCGCCGTCGTACACGCCGGCAGGTGGAACTGCGCGCGATAGACGCTCAGGTCATGTTCGGCGCTCGGCGCGTCGTAGGCGTCGACGATCGCGACGGTCTGGCCGACACCCGCCGTCGCTGTCGGGAGGGCATAGGCCGTCGCCAGGTCGGCCGGGCCGTAGCCGACCGGCGCCGACTCGTGGCGAATCCGACCACGGCGGACGTGGTCAACTCGAATCGCGAGGCAGCGGGCCCGGGTGTTGCCGACATGCCGGCACACTGTCCGGTCGCGAAGCACGGTGCGTGTGGCGGCGGCGGCGGCGGGTGTCCCGCCAGCCGGCGATCCTGCGGTGAACACGGCGGGAATGATGAGCGCGGTCGCAACGGCGAACACGGTGACGACATGGCGGGTGCGCGGCACGGGCTGAGCCTTCCGGTCGAGGCGTGGCTGACCGGATCACAGTGGCGAGCAGATGGCCGCGGACGGCTCGCCTGGCGTTCAGTTGTGGACGGGCCAGCGGCGCAGCTGCCGCTGTGGACGTGGGGTCAGGCGACCTTGGGAGTCGCGCGTTCGACGATCGCTGCCGCGTCGACGCCGGCCGGCAGTGTCCCGAAGGCGTGTCCCCAGTCACCGCCGAGGCGTGACGCGCAGAATGCGTCGGCGACGGCGGGCGGCGCGAAGCGCACCAGCAACGAGCCTTGGAGCACGAGCGCCATGTGCTCGACGAGGCGGCGGGCGCGTACCTCGACATCGGAGGTGTCGGCGAGCTCGGCCTCGAGCGACTTCATCGCAGCGTCGAGCCGAGCGTCGGCGCCGGTGGCAAGCGCCACCTCGTTGCGGAACGCTTCCCAGGCGCCCGGCTCGCGCGCCAAGCCGCGCAGTACGTCGAGGACGTTGACGTTGCCGGAGCCTTCCCAGATCGAGTTCAGCGGCGCCTCGCGGTAGATGCGCGCCATCGGGAAGTCCTCGACGTACCCGTTGCCGCCGAAGCATTCGAGCGCCTCCGAGGCCACGGCCGGGCCACGCTTGCAGACCCAGTACTTGCCGACCGCCAGCCCGAGCCGCTTGAACGCCGACTCGTCGTCGTCGACTGCCGCGGCGAGGCGGGTCATCAACGTCGTTGCTGCTTCGGACTCCACCGCGAGGTCGGCGAGCACCAGCTGCATCAGTGGCTGGTCGATCAGGTAGCGGCCGAACGCCTGCCGGTGCCGGGCATGATGCGTCGCCTGGGCGACAGCGGCGCGCATCAGGGTGGCGGTACCCATCACGCAGTCGAGCCTGGTCATCGTGACCATCTCGATGATGGTTCGGACGCCGGCACCCTCGTCGCCGAGTCGCCAGCCGACGGTCTCGTCGAACTCGGGCTCGCTCGAGGCGTTGGATTTGTTGCCGAGCTTGTCCTTCAGCCGCTGGATCCGGAACGGGTTGCGTTCGCCGTCGGGGAGGATCCGGGGTACGACGAAACAGGTCAGCCCGCCCGGCGCCTGGGCCAGCACCAGGAAGACATCGCACATCGGCGCCGAGGTGAACCACTTGTGGCCGGTGAGTCGGTACGTGCCGTCACTTGCGGGGATCGCACGCGTGGTGTTGGTGCGGACGTCGGACCCGCCCTGCTTCTCGGTCATCCCCATGCCGGCGAGGCAGCCGGCCTTCTCGGCCGGCACCCGGAGTCCGGGGTCGTAGGAACGCGACATCAGCCGCGGCTCCCACTCGGCGGCGAGCGCGGCGTCGACGCGCAGCGCCGGCACGGCGGCGTGGGTCATCGAGATCGGGCAGCCGTGACCGCCCTCGGCCTGCGACCAGACCGCGAAGCCCGCGGCCCGCGCGACGTGCGCACCGGGCTTTGGGTCGGTCCAGGGCAAGCAGTGGAGCCCCTCGCCCACGGCGACGGTCATCAGGGAGTGCCACGAGGGGTGAAACTCGACTTCGTCGATGCGATGGCCGTACCGATCGTGGGTGACGAGTCGCGGCGGGTTGACGTTGGCCAGCCGGCCCCACTCCTGGGCTTGTTCGGAACCGGCGCGGCGCCCGAGGCTGCTCAGCGCGTCGATCGCCCAACCGGCGTTGTGCCGTTGGACGCCTTCGACGAGCGCCAGGTCGGCAGCGAAGACGTCGTAGTCGGTCAGCGGCGGCGGCTGGTTCGTCACCTCGTGTGTCGCGGCCATGACTCCCAGTGAATCAGGTTCTAGCGATCTACCGTGCCATCTGTGCCCTTGCGTCCGAGGTCGATGCTGCGCTTGCTGGGCTCGACTGTCAGACGTTCCTGGCACGACCGGGTGCTCGGCCTCGCAGCGGAAGCCGGGTTCTGGCAGCTGCTGTCGTTGCCGTCTCTGATTCTCGCCGTACTGGGCATCATCGGCTACTTCAACGGCGCCCTCGGCAGCGACAACCTCAACGACCTGCAGCGCACGATCGATCGCGGCCTCGGCCACGTGATCCTGCCGAGCGCGGTCCACTCCACGATCGCTCCGGCGCTGCACCGGATCCTGTTCGGGGGCCGCGCCGACGTGGTCTCGATCAGCTTCGTGATCTCGCTGTGGACCGGCTCCTCCGCAATGGCGACCTATGTCAACACGATCACGATCGCCTACGGGCTGCGGCACCATCGTGGCGCGGTCGCGAGCCGACTGCTCGCGCTTCGCCTCTACGTCGGTTTCGTCCTCGCGATCATCGTCTTGTTGCCGGCGTTGGTGCTCGGTCCTTCGAAGTTGCAACGGCTGTTCCGGCATCGAGGTCATGGCACGGTGCACCTGCTCGTCGTCATCGGCTATTGGCCGGTTGTCGTCGCCGTCGCGCTGATCTTGCTGACGACGCTCTATCACCGAGCCTTGCCGGTGAGGACGCCGTGGCTGCGCGCCTTACCGGGCGCGATCGTCGCGGTCCTGGTGTGGGTGAGCGGCTCGACGGTGCTGCGGGTATGGCTGGCCTTCGCGTTCCGGAAGACCGCGACGTACGGCCCGTTCACCGCCCCCGTCGCCGTGCTGCTGTTCCTCTATCTCACCGCACTCGCAATCCTTTTCGGTGCCGAGCTGAACGCCGAGATCGACCGGTTGTGGCCTCGGCCGGAGACCGAGGGTGCGCGTCGCGGGGAACAGGCCGAGCCGTAGGCTGCTCCGGAGTACGACACCCAGCCCCACATCACAGTGTCCGCAGGAGGAACGAATGGCCCGCGAGTCCGGCGGTCACGAGGCGACGATCGGTGTCTGGACCGCAACCTTCGTGATTATCGGGGCGACGATCATGGGTGGGATCGCGCTGATCTTCTGGAACTGGCCGCTGTTCTGGGTCAGCGTGGGCCTGCTTGTCGCCGGCTGTATCGGTGCGGCCTTCGCCGGGATCATGGACGCGGTCTCGGAGTTCGGTCCCGCCACCGGGTCGGACGCGGAGCAGCCCAGCGCCTGATCCGGTGGTCCGGCACGGGGCCGGAAGGCTCAGACCGGACCGGCGAGGGCGTCCAGTAGCGGGTCCAGGTTTCCGCCTTTGACGATGTAGTCCGAGGCACCCGCCGCGATGGCGCGCTCTTGCTGGGTGAGGTTGCCGTGCGCGGTGAAGATGATGATCCTCGCCTCGGGGACGACCTGGCGGAGTCGGGGCAGGATGTCGATCCCGTCGTCGACCCCGTCGATGGAGACGTCGAGCACGATCGAGTCGGGCCGATGCAACTCCGCCATCTCGACCGCCTCGCGACCGCTGACCGCGCTCGCGACCGGAGTGAACCGATCGTCGAGCTCCAGCGTCATTCCGAGCAGGTGCGATAGCTCCGGGACGTCTTCGACGATGAGAACGGAGCGCGACGTCATGACTGCCCCCGATTCCCCAGATCAGTCCCCGTGCAGCGCGAGCGTGCCATTCGATGATCCTGTCGTCTGTAGTCCGAAGGTGCTAGTTAACGCTGGCTGGGCACGCGACAGCCAGATTGTGGCCTGATTTGTACCGCCACGTCTTCCCGAGGTGGGGCCCAGTTGTCTAGAAGTTGGGCAATGCGGTAGGCAACCTCTCCCATGAAGCGATCCGTAGTCGCGCTGTTCCTCTGCGTCACCGCGGCGGCCTGCTCCACCGCCTCCTCAGGCGCTCAGCCGTCCGCGCCGTCGTCGAGCGCAGCGCCGCACACGCTTGCCGACGTCGCCACGGTCCTCGCCACTTCAGACGGGCATCCACGGCAATGGAGCCGGTACGTCAAGCCACTGCACACACTGGTGAAGCGGTGCGCGGAGACCGCCGAAGCAGTCGCGGTGGGGGTCCTCGACCCGACCGCATCGGCGATCTCCACAGCGGCCATCCCGGCCACCCGCCTCGACGTGGCTAGCGCGCTTGCCGCCCTGCCGAAGCCGAGGTCGACCGCCGGCTGCCGTCGTGAGGCAGCGTCGTACGCCGCGGAGGTCGTCGGAACCGGACCGGCGAAGGCGGCGGCCGGATGGGGTGGGTACGCCGGAAGCGTCACTGCCTGGAACGCCGTACACAAGCCGGACCGAGCCCGCCCGGGCGGCTACCTGCCGCGCCGCGGTCGTCTCGATGCCTATGAGGTGCTCTCGGCAGGCCAGGTGTCCAGCCTGATCGAGCGCTTCGATCCGCCGATCTCGGCGAAGTTCGCTCTCGCGCAGGTCGTCCGAGACCTGCTTCCTGGAAAGGTGCACTCGGCCTACACGTTGCGCACCGGTCAGTGCCAGCAGGCGATCTACCTCGGACCGGCGCTCGGCGGGCTGCTCCACAACTCCGCTCTGGGGGCCTTCGTCGAGCTGAGCTCAGGCGGCGGGGTCGGCCATACCCGCTACGACCCGTTGCAGGTCGACCGAGCGCGCATCACGCCGCTAGGCGCGATCGGCGGTGAGCCCTGCACCTAGCGGGCAGCGAGCGGTCTCAGCTGGCGACGACGTGCAGGCGCTGCTTGGGGTTGTTCCACAGCTTGGCGTTGCGCCAGTCGGCGTTGGCCATGGCGAGGATCTCGCGGAGGTGAACCGGAACGCCGCTGTGGAACCAGCGGCGCGTGTCGCAGCGCTGGCAGGAAGCCAACGACAGCGGGCCGCGCGGGGTGGTGATCTCGATGGTCGGCACGATCGTGCCGCAGCACTTGATGGTCACGGGGAAGATCATCGCTAAACCGGGCGCATCGGCCCATAGCCGGACGTGACCGTTTTGCCCTATCCGAACTAACTAGTCCGGTTGGTCCGGCCCGCGGCCGGTGATCTTCGAGCGAGTGAGCGGTTTCGCGCCCGCCACGCCGCGAAATTGGCTCTGGGGACTTGCTGGTGGGCGGTACAGGACTTGAACCTGTGACCTCTTCCGTGTCAAGGAAGCGCGCTACCAGACTGCGCCAACCGCCCGGGTGGTGAGCGAGGCGGGTGCGGGAATCGAACCCGCGTACAGGGCTTTGCAGGCCCTTGCCTAAGCCACTCGGCCAACCCGCCCTGTGAAACAGAGCAAACGATGGAGGCGCCTGTGGGCGCCACCGAGCGGACGACGGGATTCGAACCCGCGACCCTCACCTTGGCAAGGTGATGCGCTACCAGCTGCGCTACGTCCGCGCACGGGGGCCGGAAGCCGCTCCGGTGCGCCAACGACTCTACATCGGGCGCCGTCGTGACAGCATCGCCGCATGAGCGAGTCGCAAAGCGGAGCGGAGCGGGCTCGTTCCAATCACCACTGTCGCGCCTGCGCATGGTTGCGGCCGGTCAGGGCGCAACCATGACCGCCGACCGGGTCGACAGTCGCTGGCCGAACGCGGCGGACTGGCTGGCAGCAGGCCCTGGCGACCGGGAGGTCGACCTCGCGGTGCTCGGCGTACCGACGTTCGCTACGTCGTTGTCCCAGACCGGTGCCCACGCCACGCCGGCGGCGGTACGACGGGCGCTCGGCCGGCTCTCGACCTGGTGCGCCTCGCGGCGGGTCGACCTCGAGGAGATGATCGCGCCCTGGGATCGCGGTGACGTCGAAGACCCGGACATCGCCGTCGAAGGGGAGTGGCGAGTCCGAACAGCGGCCTCGACTGCGGTTGCCAAGGCTCGGCTGCTCCTCGCCGTTGGCGGCGACAACTCGCTGACCTATCCCGTGATGGCCGGCGCATTCGGAGACGACCTGTCTCGCGCCGGCCTGGTCACCCTCGACGCGCACCACGACCTGCGCGACGGCCGGAGCAACGGTACGCCCGTCCGCGACCTGATCGAGGCGGGACTGCCCGGGGAGCACGTCGTACAGGTCGGGATCGCCGACTGGGCGAACTCGCGCTCGTACGCCACCGAGGCGCACGCCCGCGGGGTGACCGTCATCCGCCGTGGCGAGGTCGCCGATCGGGGGATCGAGGCCTGCATGCAGGAGGCGCTCGACATGGCCGCTGCCGGCGGCGGCGGACTGTACGTCGACCTCGACCTCGACGTCTGTGACCGAACCGTCGCGCCCGGCTGCCCGGCCAGCCTCCCCGGCGGTCTGTCGGCAACCGAGGTCCTCGGTGCGGCGCACCTCGCCGGGGCCGACCCCAGAGTGCGTGCGGTGGACATCGCTGAAGTCGACGCCACGCGCGACAGCGACGACGGCCGGACGGTCCGGTTGGCTGCGCTGTGCCTGCTCGAAGTGGCCGCCGGCCTCGCGCTGCGGGGCGAGTCATGAACGTCTGGGTCGACGGCGTGATCATCGAACCCGGCCGGCCGGTGCTTCGAGCCGACGATCACGGCGTGACGGTCGGGGACGGCGTCTTCGAGACCATGAAGGTGGTCGATGGCACGCCGTTCGCCCTCACCCGCCACCTGCGGCGGCTGCTCGCTTCCGCCGACGGCCTCGGCGTGGCCGTAGAGTCCGCCTTCGTGCTCGACGGCATCACCACCGTCCTCGAGCACGAGCCGACCGGCTCGTGCCGGCTCCGCGTTACCGTGACCGGCGGGCCGGGCCCGTTCGGCAGCGACCGGGGCACCGCCCGGCCCACCGTCATCGTCTCGACCTCACCGCTGTCGCACTGGCCGCCGACCGGTGACGTCGTCATCGCACCCTGGACCCGCAACGAGCGGGCACCGACCGCGGGTCTGAAGACGACCTCGTACGCCGACAACGTCATCGCGCTCGGCTACGCCCACGAGCGGGGTGCCGGCGAGGCGATCCTGGCGAACAGCCGCGGCGAGCTCTGCGAGGGCACCGGAAGCAACATCTTCGTCGGCATCGACGGTGAGCTCGTGACGCCGCCACTCGACAGTGGCTGCCTGGCCGGCATCACCCGGGAGTTGATCGTCGAGTGGCTCGGCGATGTCGCCGAGCGGCCGCTGCCGATCGCCGCGCTCCTCACCGCCGATGAGGCGTTCCTGGCATCGAGCACGCGCGACGTGCAGCCGATCCGCGCGGTCGACGGCCAGCCATTGCCGGCCGCGCCCGGGCCGCTCACCGAACGGGCGGCTGCCGTGTTCGCCGAGCGGAGCAAGGAGCCGGACCCGTGACCGTCACGATCACGACCGCGCCGATCGCACCGGCGGAGCTCATCGCGGTTGCGCGGGACGACGCCAGGGTCGAGATCGGTGCCGACGCGCTGGAAGCGATGGCCTCGTCGCGGGCGCATGTGGAAGCGCTCGCCGCCTCCGACCGTCCGGCGTATGGGGTCTCGACCGGGTTCGGGGCGCTCGCTACCACCCACATCCCGCTCGACCGCCGGGCCGACCTGCAACGCTCGCTCGTCCGTTCCCACGCCGCCGGCACTGGCCCGCCAGTCGAGCGCGAGGTGGTCCGGGCGATGCAGACGCTGCGCCTGCGCACGCTGGCCAGCGGCCGCACCGGCGCCCGTCCCGAAACTGCTCAGGCGATCGCCGGGTTGCTCAACGCCGGCCTGACGCCGCTGGTCCCGGAGTACGGCTCGCTGGGCTGCAGCGGGGATCTCGCGCCGCTGGCGGCGTGCGCACTGGCGTTGATGGGGGAGGGCGAGGTGTTCGACCCGCAAGGACGCCTCGTCACCGCCGGCGCGGCGCTCGCCGCCGCCGGACTACGTCCCGTTGTCCTGGCCGAGAAGGAAGGGCTCGCGCTGCTCAATGGCACCGACGGGATGCTCGGCATGCTGGTGCTGGCCGCCAGCGACTTCGCTCGGCTGATCACGACGAGCGACGTTGCCGCCGCGATGTCGGTCGAGGCGCTGCTCGGCACCGACCGAGTCTTCGACGACGACCTGCAACAACTTCGACCCCAGCCCGGTCAATCGCTATCGGCCGCTAACCTCCGAGCTCTGCTCGCCGGCTCACCGATCGTCGAGTCACATGCCGGGCCGCAGGACACCCGGGTCCAGGATGCCTACTCGCTGCGCTGCGCGCCCCAGGTCGCCGGCGCCGGCCGGGACACCCTCGAGCACGCTCGTCGCGTCGCCGCCGCTGAACTTGCCGCCACGATCGACAACCCGGTGGTGCTGCCCGACGGCCGGGTCGAGTCCAACGGCAACTTCCATGGCGCCCCGGTGGGTTACGTGCTCGACTTCCTCGCGATCGCGGTCGCCGATCTGGCCTCGATCTCGGAGCGGCGTACCGATCGGATGCTCGACCAGGCCCGGTCCCACGGGCTGCCCCCGTTCCTGGCCGGCGAGCCGGGTGTCGACTCCGGCCACATGATCGCGCAGTACACCCAGGCCGCCCTGGTGTCGGAGTGCAAGCGGCTGGCTGCTCCGGCCAGCGTCGACTCGATCCCGTCGTCGGCGATGCAGGAGGACCACGTCTCGATGGGCTGGTCGGCGGGCCGCAAGCTTCGTCGCTCGCTCGACCTGCTTGAGCGGGTGCTGGCGATCGAGATCCTCACCGCCGCCCGCGCCCTTGACCTGCGGACGCCACTCGCGTCCTCAGCAGCGATCGGCGCGGTGCGGCAGCGACTGCGCGAGACGGTCGCCGGCCCCGGACCCGACCGTCACCTTGCTCCCGAAATCGATGCCGCCGTCGGAATGGTGGCCGACCGGTCGCTCCTCGCCGCCGCCGAGGGGGTCACCGGTCCGTTGCACTGACGGGCCTGATCGCGGCGTACTGTCGCGGACGTGGATGGTGCTCGTGTCGTGCGGGCCCCGCGGGGCACCCGTCGTACCGCGAACTCCTGGGGTGCCGAGGGCGCGCTCCGCATGCTTCAGAACAACCTCGATCCCGAGGTAGCCGAGCGACCTGACGACTTGGTGGTGTACGGCGGGTCGGGCCGGGCGGCTCGCGACTGGCGCAGCTTCGACGCGATCGTCGAGACGCTGCGCACGATGGGTCCGGAAGACACCCTGCTGGTGCAGAGCGGGAAGCCGGTCGGCGTGATGCGGACTCATGACATGGCGCCACGGGTCCTGATCGCGAACTCCAACCTGGTGCCGAAATGGGCAACCCCCGAGTACTTTCGCGAGCTCGAGGACCTGGGTCTGATCATGTACGGCCAGATGACGGCCGGCTCATGGATCTACATCGGCACCCAGGGCATCCTGCAGGGCACCTATTCGACGTTCGCCGAGGTCGCCAACCAGCATTTCGGTGGGTCGCTGACCGGCCGGTGGGTGTTGACGGCCGGGCTCGGCGGGATGGGTGGCGCGCAACCGCTCGCGGTGACAGGCAACGGCGGGGCGGCACTGTGCGTCGAGGTCGATCCTCGGCGGGCGCAGCGGCGGCAAGAGCACGGCTACCTCGACGAGATCGCGGACTCACTCGACGACGGCCTGGCGCGGGTACGGGCCGCCGCGCGCGAAGGACGGGCGATCTCGGTGGCCGTCGTCGCGAACGCCGCCGATGTCTTCCCTGAGCTGCTGCGCCGAGGCGAAATCCCCGACGTCGTCACCGATCAGACCAGCGCGCACGATTCCCTCAACGGCTACGTTCCGCACGGCATGTCGCTCGACGAGGCCGTCGAGCTTCGCCGGCGGAAACCCTCGGAGTACGTCGAACGGACGCAACAGTCGATGGCGGTTCACTGCCAGGCCATGGTCGACCTGCAGGCCGCTGGCGCCGTCACTTTCGATTACGGCAACGGCCTGCGCGGCCAGGCGCGTGACGCGGGCGTGACCGATGCCTTCGCCTATCCCGGTTTCGTCGTCGCCTACATCAGGCCGCTGTTCGCTCGGGGCGCCGGCCCATTCCGTTGGGCGTGCCTGTCGGGTGATCCGGCGGACCTCGCGGCGACCGACGCGGCCGTCCTCGCCGCGTTTCCCGACGACGATCCGCTTCAGCGCTGGGTGCGATTCGCGCAGGAGAACGTCAAGGGGCAGGGCCTGCCGTCGCGGATCTGCTGGCTGGGCTACGGCGAGCGTCACCTCGCCGGGCTGGCCTTCGACGACTTGGTGGCACGCGGTGCGATCTCTGCGCCGATCGCGATCGGGCGCGACCACCTCGACGCCGGCTCGGTCGCCAGTCCCGAGCGCGAGACCGAGGGAATGCGGGACGGCTCCGACGCGATCGCCGACTGGCCGCTGCTGAACGCCTTGCTCAACACCTCGTCCGGGGCGAGCTGGGTGTCGATCCATCACGGGGGCGGCGTCGGGATCGGAAAGTCCATTCACGCCGGCGTGGTGATCGTCGCGGAAGGCACCGACCGGTCGCGTCGGCGCCTCGAGCTGGTCCTCACCAACGACCCCGGGACCGGCGTGCTGCGGCACGCCGACGCCGGCTACGAGATCGCCCTCGACACCGCCCGCAACGTCGGCGTGTGGATGCCGTTGGAGCCGGGAACCCACCCGCCGGCCTGGCAGGAGTGAGCGATCTCCTGGTTCGGCGGATCGGTCGGCTCACCACCTGGGTGGGTACCCCGACCGTCGATGCCGCTGTGGTGATCCGCAACGGCCGGGTGGAGTGGTCCGGACCGGACCGAGAGCTGCCCAGGGGGCTCGGCGACGGTCCGCAGCTTGACGCTGCCGGCGCGGCCGTGCTGCCGGGCTTCGTCGACTGCCACACCCACGCGGTATGGGCCGGCGACCGCCGCAGCGACTTCGTTGCCCGTCTCGAGGGCGGCGACTACGTGCCGGGCGGGATCGAGGCAACGGTCGCCGCGACTCGCGCCGCCGATGACTCCACCCTGCTGCGCGCGGCGGCCCGGCGGATTCGCACGATGCGGGCCAACGGCACCACAACCGTCGAGGTCAAGTCCGGCTACGGCCTGAGGCCTGACGACGAGGCACGGCTGCTCGAGGTGATCCGGCGGCTCGATGGGACCTTCGGCGGGATCGAGTCGACCTATCTCGGCGCGCACGTCGTGCCCGATGGCCGGAACCGGTCGGACTACGTCGCAGAGGTCATCGCGTCGCTGCCGATGGCCGCAGCTCACGGTGCGCGATGGTGCGACGTCTTCTGTGACGACGGCGCTTTCACGACCGACGAGGCCCGGCAGATCCTCACCGCGGCTGCCGGTCAAGGACTGGGCCTTCGGATGCATGCCGACCAGTTGGCTCAGGTCGGCGCGTCTCGGCTCGCTGCGGAGCTGAGGTGCGCCAGCGCCGACCACCTCGATCACGTGACGGTGGGCGATGCGCATGCACTCGCCTCGGCCGGGGTGGTCGGCGTACTCGTACCGGTCGCGTCGCTCTACACCCGAAGCGGGCGGTGGTCGCATGCGGCGCTGTTGCAGCAAGCCGGTGTGACCCTCGCGATCGCGACCGACTGCAACCCGGGGTCGGCGTACGGGGAATCGATGCCGCTCGCGATCCAACTCGCCTGTCTTGAAATGGGCCTCAGCGTCGAGACCGCGCTACGAGCTGCGACCCTCGGCGGCGCAGCGGCGCTGCGGCGGGCGGACATCGGACACCTGGGACCTGGCGCGCGAGGCGATCTGATCGTGCTGGCGAGCGATCACGAAGTCGATGTCGTGGCACATCTCGGTGCGGCGGCAGTGACAACGACGGTGACCGGCGGGGTTGTCGGCCGGACTTGACGTTCAGTCGTCGCTGAGCAGTGTCGCGAGCTCGGCGTCGACGTCGACGAAGTCGCTCTCGCAGCCGGTCGGCACCAGCGAGTAGGTCTGGGTCAGGAACTGGACCAGCTGGGGGAGCGGCGCCTCGAACAAGGCCCGGCCCGAGGGACTCGACAGTGACAGGCACACCCGTGGCGAGCCGTCGGTGTTGACCGGCCAGACCTGTACGTCGCCGTCACCGACCGGATGTGTGACGCCGTCGGTCAGCAACGACCGAGCGAAGGTCCACTCGACGACCTCGTTGGTGCCGGTGTGGAACGCGACCCGCACGGCGTAGGGGTCGGTCGGCGCGTAGCTGAGATCTGCCTGGACGGCGCGATCCGGGCCATCACTGACGACGAGACGGAGCTCGATCTCGGTGCTGACGGTATCGCGACGAGAACTCATGAGCAGGCCCTGATCCTTTGCCGGCGGTGGCTAATGATCGTGATTGTCCCCGCGAAATCGGCCGCCTAACGTCTCGGCCCCGGCTTCCTCTCGACCAGGTTCCAGTCTCCGGCACGTTCGGACGTTTCTCAACTCCCCTATCGGAGCAATTCAGGGGGTCGGCGGTCCGCGATACAGTGGCGCGCCCGGTCATCAGACCCGATTGGCCGAGGGCGATTAGCTCAGTTGGTCAGAGCGCTCGCCTCACACGCGAGAGGTCACTGGTTCAAGTCCAGTATCGCCCACTGCGTCCGGTTTCATCCGTTGCGATACCTGTCCTGAAAGCCGCGTCGAGGTGGGTCATACTGACGCCCGAAATTGGGGGGTCGGTCGCGGGCGCGGGCTCGTGGATTGGGGTGCACTGTGCGACTGTCTGGAGCTCGCCTTCCCGACCGGCTGGTCGAGCTGACGGAACAGGCGCCGCAGAACCTGGCCTACGTCGAGCTTGCGGATGGCGCCCACGAATCCGGGCGACTCACCGTCGGCCAGTTGGCGGACCGCGCCGCGCGGCTCGCCGGCCAGCTACGTGAGCGCGGGCTGGGCTCCGGCGATGTCGCGCTGCTCATCGCTACCCCTTCGCTGGAGTTCCTGGTGGGGCTGTGGGGATGCATGTGGGCAGGCGTGATCGCGGCTCCGATCTCGTTCCCGCGCCGGCCCGAGCATCTGCAGAGCCGCCTCGCGCCGGTCCGGGAGAACGCCGGCGCGACTGCGATCGTCGCCGGTCCGCCGACCGGCGAGGCCGAGACGACGGTGCTCGAGTTGCTCAGCGCCGGTCAGGTGCCGGTCGTGTCCACCGCCGCCGAGGGTGACCCGGCCGCAGCCCCTGAGTGGAACGACATCGCGTACCTGCAGTACACGTCCGGGTCGACCGGGGACCCTCGCGGGGTGGTCGTCACCCAGGATGCCTTGATGGCGAACCTGGCCGTCATCGAGCGCCTGCTCGAGTTCGGGGATGACTCGGTCAATGTCTCGTGGTGCCCGCTCACCCACGACATGGGTCTGATCATGGGCGCGCTGCCGTCGATCTCGCGTGGCATCACCTCGGTGCTGATGCCGCCGTCGGCCTTCATCCGACGGCCACTGACCTGGCTGCGCGCGATCGACCACTATCGAGGCACCCACGGCTACTCACCGAACTTCGGCTACGACCTCTGTGTCGACCGTTCGACCCCGGAGGAGCGCGCCGAGATCGATCTGTCCTCGGCGCGCTGCCTCATCAACGGCGCTGAGCCGGTCCGACGGCGCACCCGAGACCGGTTCATCGAGGCCTTCGGCCCATCCGGCTTTCGCCCGTCGGCTCACGTGCCGGCCTATGGGCTCGCGGAGTCCTCCGTGTTGGTCAGTGCCACCTCGCTGACTGCCCCCGGAAGCGTCTTCTACGTCGAGGCCGAGGCCCTTGAACGCAACGAGGTGGTGTTCGGCGACGGACCGGAGGCCGGTGTTCGCGAACTTGTCGCGTGCGGGCGGCTTGGCGCCGGCTACGAGGGCGTCATCGTCGACCCCGACGATCGCACCGTCCTGCCGACGGACCGGGTGGGCGAGTTGTGGCTGCGTGGTCCGAGCGTCTGTGCCGGCTACTGGAAGCGACCCGAGGCCAGCGAGTCGGTGTTCGGGGCGACCACGACGGCCGGTGACGGTCCCTACCTTCGCACCGGCGACCTGGCCTTCTTTCACGACGGGGAGCTGGTGATCTGCGGGCGGCTGAAGGACCTCATCATCATCAACGGTCGCAACCTGCACCCCCAGGACCTGGAGCTCTCGGTCGAGCTGTCCCACGAGGCGGTGCGAAGCGGCGGAACTGCCGCGTTTCCGATCGACGAGCTGGACGCCGAGGTCGTTGTCGTGCTCGCTGAGGTGGACGGCACCCCGGACGAGGCCGAGGTCGGTGAGGCGATCCGGTCCGCGATCCGCCGGGAGTTCGAGGTCACCGTTTCCGACGTCCTTCTGGTCCCGCCGTACACGGTGCCGAAGACCTCGAGCGGAAAGAAGCAACGCGGTGCTGCCCGCGAGTTGTGGGCGAAGGCTCGTGGTCGTGAGGAACCCGCTGCAATTTGATGCGGCCATCCGGCTCATGACGCTGCCCGGGGGGATCTGTGACAGTTGTGGTGAATTCACGGCTGAGGTTCGGCGCGTCATTGAAGGAGGGCACGCCTCCGCCGCGAATGTGTAGTGCGATATCGATCAGTCCACGATCGACGGGGAGGAGACGCGCATGGCTGCGCGCCTTGACGCGGGGGGAATCGTCGATGAGCTCACGCTTGACGACGGCCAGGTCGTCAGCGTCCGTTTCGACCGCTGCCTGGCCGGCTGGCAGGCGTCGTTCGAGTTGAGCCATCCTGAGGCGGACGACCTCGCCGTCGTCCATCGGCTGGTCGCTTCCAGTCTCCCGGCCGCGAAGGCCGCGATACCGGCTGCGGTCAGTTATCTGTGTGGAACTCCGCTCGACGTACCGCTGTACGACTGACGCCGCGTGCCGCCATCCGGCGTGCGCTCAAACCGCGTTGCGAGCCCTCGCTAATCTCGGCTCATGCCTGACATTCGTCTGACCATCGACGGCGTACCTCACGTTGTGCCCGCCGGTCAGACGACGGCGCAGATCTTCGCGGCGCTCGGGATCGACGGCGTGGTCGTACGCGCGAACGAAGAGGCGCTGCACGACCTGTCGTGGGTCCCCGAGGACGGCGACGCCATCGAGTCGGTCCCGATCGACTCGCCGGAGGGGCTCGCAGTGCTCCGCCACTCGAGCGCGCACGTGCTGGCGCAAGCGGTCCAGGAGCTCATCCCCACCGCGCGGCTAGGCATCGGGCCGCCGATCGAGAACGGTTTCTACTACGACTTCGGCGTCGAGACTCCCTTCACCCCTGAGGACCTCGAGGAGCTCGAGCGGCGGATGGCGGCGATCATCGCCGAGGGGCAGAGCTTCCTACGACGGGTCGTCACCGACGATGAGGCGCGCCGTGAGCTCGCGGACGAACCGTTCAAGCTCGAGCTGATCGGCCTGAAGGGTGCCGGCGCCGGCGATGCGGCGGAGGGTGCCGACGTCGAGGTCGGGTCGGGCGAGCTGACGATCTACGACAACCTGCGACCGGACGGCTCCCTGGCGTGGAAGGACCTGTGCCGCGGCCCTCACCTTCCCTCGACCGCGATGATTCCGGCGGTCAAGCTGATGCGCTCGGCAGCGGCGTACTGGCGCGGAAGTGAGAAGAACCCGCAGCTCCAGCGGGTGTATGGGACTGCCTGGCCCTCCCCGGCGGCGCTGCAAGGTCACCTCGATTTCCTCGCCGAGGCCGAGAAGCGTGATCATCGTCGGCTCGGCGCCGAGCTGGACCTGTTCTCGTTCCCGGATGAGATCGGCTCAGGTCTTGTCGTGTTTCACCCGAAGGGTGGCGTCGTCAAGCGGGTGATGGAGGACTACGTCCGGCAGCGCCACATCGACGAGGGATTCCACTACGTCGGCTCGCCCCACATCACCAAGCAGGGGCTGTTCGAGACCAGCGGTCACCTGCCGTACTACGCCGACACGATGTTCCCGCCGATGGAGATGGAAGGCAGTTCGTACTACCTCAAAGCGATGAACTGCCCCATGCACAATCTGATCTTCCGCTCACGCGGCCGCTCCTACCGCGAGCTGCCGATGCGGCTGTTCGAGTTCGGCACTGTCTACCGGTATGAGAAGTCCGGCGTGGTGCACGGCCTCACCCGGGTGCGTGGCCTGACCCAGGACGACTCGCACTCCTACTGCACACCCGAGCAGGCGCCTGCCGAGATCACCCACCTGCTGAACTTCGTGCTGAGCCTGCTCAAAGACTTCGGGCTCGAGGACTTCTACCTCGAGCTGTCGACCCGGGATCCGTCCTCGGACAAGTTCATCGGCAGCGAGGCGGACTGGGAGACGGCCACCCAGATCCTGGAACAGGCCGCGACCGACAGCGGCCTGTCGCTCGTCCTCGACCCGGGCGGGGCGGCGTTCTACGGACCGAAGATCTCGGTGCAGGCTCGCGACGCCATCGGCCGGACCTGGCAGATGTCGACGATTCAGTACGACTTCAACCAGCCGGCCCGCTTCGGGCTGGAGTACCAAGGCGACGACGGCCAGCGACACCAGCCGGTCATGATCCACTCGGCGAAGTTCGGCTCGATCGAGCGCTTCTTCGGCGTGCTAGTCGAACATTACGCGGGCGCCTTCCCGCCCTGGCTCGCACCGGTTCAGGTCGTCGGCATCCCGATCCGCTCCGAGAACATCGACTATCTCGAGCTGGTCGCCGAGCGGCTGCGAGCCGAGGGAGTCAGGGCGGAAGTCGACACCAGCGACGACCGGATGCAGAAGAAGATCCTGCATGCGCAGCAGCAGAAGGTGCCGTTCATGTTCGTCGCCGGTCCACGTGACGTCGAGGCCGAGGCCGTCTCGGTGCGCTACCGCAACGGGATCGAACGACGGGGGGTGCCGCTCGACGACGCGATCGTCGAGGTGGCGCGCAACATCGCTTCCCGGCAGCTCGAGCCGGACGCGCTCAATCCGGACGAGCTCGTCGACGCCGAGCCAACATCCTCGTGAGCCCCGACCTCGAACATCAGCCCGGCACCGGCATGCCCGATGACTGGCAGCGGATCTGGATGCCGGAACGCCTCGCCTACATCCAGGGCGAGGGCAAAGCAGAAGGGTGTCCGTTCTGCGTCGTCCCACAGCTGCCGGACGACGACGCACTCATCGTCGCGCGCGGCGAGACGGCGTACGTCGTCCTCAACCTCTACCCGTACAACTCCGGCCATCTCATGGTGGTGCCATTCCGACACGTCGCGGACTATCCCGAGTTGTCCGCAGCAGAGACTGCGGAGGTTGCCGACCTCACCCAGACCGCGATGCGGGTGCTGCGTTCAGTGAGCGGAGCGCAAGGGTTCAACCTCGGGATGAACCAGGGAATCGTCGCCGGTGCCGGCATTGCGGCGCACCTGCATCAGCATGTGGTTCCGCGCTGGGGTGGCGACACCAACTTCATGCCGGTGATCGCGAGGACGAAGGTGCTGCCGCAGCTGTTGCGGGACACACGTCAGCTGCTCTCGGACAGCTGGCCGAGCTGACGGAGTCGCTCAGACGTCGATGATCCGGCGCCGACGACGGCCGGATTCAAGGGCGCTGTTGCGACTGACCGCCGACCACGCGAGCACCGCGACGGCGGAGACGCCGATCTCGATGAGGATCGTGGCGAAGTGGTGATGCCGGCCCAGGGCGATGACACCGATCGCGCCGCCCACGAGCGAGCCGATCCAGCCCGACACCACCGTCGCGAGGATCCCGATCGGCTGCCGTCCGGGGATGATCAGCCGCGCAAGACCGCCCAGGATGATGCCGGAGATCGCGGCGCTGATGAAGAACCAGACCGCCCAGCCGACCAACGGCAGGATGACGAAGATAGCGAGTAGGACGCCAAAGATCACCAGGATCATGACGTCGAGCCTACGACCGTTCGGCTAGGTCGAGGCGGATGTGACCTTCGACGCGATGTGCGACGGCATCGGCTCGTAGCGCAGGTGGTGGCGGCTGAAGGTCGCCGTGCCGTGCGACAGCGAGCGCAGATCAATCGCGTAGCGGGTCACCTCGACCTCGGGGACCTCCGCCTTGACCAGCGACCGCCCGGTGCCGACCGGCTCGGTGCCGGTGACTCGACCGCGGCGGGTCGACAGGTCGCTCATCACTGCGCCGACGTAGTCGTCGGGCACCAGGACGGAGATTTCGAGCACCGGCTCGAGCAGCGAGACCTGGGAGTTGTCGGCGGCGTCCTTCAACGCCAGCCCGCCGGCGATCTGGAATGCCATGTCGGAGGAGTCGACCGAGTGCGCCTTGCCGTCTGTCAACGTTGCGCGGACGTCGACCACCGGGTAGCCGGCTGCCACACCCCGCTCCATCTGGGCGCGGATGCCCTTCTCGACTGACGGGATGAACTGGTTGGGTACCGAACCGCCGTAGATCTTGTCGACGAACTCGAATCCGGAGCCGGAGGGCAGTGGCTCGAACTCGACGTCGCACACCGCGAACTGGCCGTGACCGCCTGACTGCTTGACGTGCCTGCCGTGGCCGCTTGCGTTGGCGGTGAAGGTCTCCCGCAGCGGTACCCGCAACTCCACCTGCTCGACCGCGACGCCGTACTTCGAGGCGAGCCGGTCGATCAGTACGTCGGCGTGAGCCTCGCCCATGCACCACAGAATCAGCTGCGAGGTCTCGACGTTGCGTTCGAGCCGGACCGTCGGCTCTTCCGCGACGATGCGCTGCAGGCCCGTGGACAGCTTGTCTTCGTCGGCCTTGCTCTTCGCCTGGATCGCGACGGGAAGCAGCGGCTCTGGCATGTCCCAGGCGTGGACCAGAAGCGGGTCGTCCTTGCCCGACAGCGTGTCGCCGGTCTCCGCTTGCGACAGCTTCGCGATAGCGACGATGTCGCCGGCGATCGCGTGGTCGACGGTGCGCAGCGTCTTTCCAAGTGGGCATGACAACGCGCCGACCTTCTCGTCGACGTCGTGATCGTCGTGACCGCGGTCGGCCAGGCCGTGGCCCGACACGTGCAGGGTCGCGTCGGGGCGCAGCGTGCCGGAGAAGACCCGCACCAGTGAGATCCGTCCGACGTAGGGGTCAGTGGTGGTCTTGACCACCTCGGCGCAGAGCCGGCCCGCCGGGTCGCAGGTGAGCGGCTCCACCGAGGAGCCGTCGGGCCGCGTCACCGGCAGAAGCGGGTGCTCCAGTGGCGATGGGAAGGCGCTGGTGAGTACCTCGAGCAGCTCCGCCATGCCGAGACCCGACCCCGCGCAGGCCGCGAGGACCGGGTAGAAACTGCCCCGCGCGACCGCGGTCTCCAGGTCCTCGATGAGGACCTTGATGTCGATGTCCTCGCCGTCGAGGTAGCGATCCATCAACGTCTCGTCCTCGGACTCGGCGATGATCCCCTCGATCAGGGCATTGCGCGCATCGGAGATGAGCGGCAGATGTTCGGCATCGGGGTCCCGCTGCTCGCGAGTACCGCTCGAGTAGTCGATCACCTGCTGCGAGAGCAGACCGATCAACCCGCCAACCTCGCCGCCGTCGGCATGAAGGGGGAGATACAACGGAAGTACGCCGTCGCCGAAGGTGGCCTGACACGCCTCGAGCGTGGCTTCGAAGTCGGCCCGCGGCGAGTCGAGCCGGGTGATGACAACGGCGCGCGGCATTCCGACCGCCGCGCACTCCTCCCAAATCATCCGGGTGGTGCCGTCGATGCCGTCGGCGGAGCTGACCACGAACACTGCAGCGTCGGCCGCCCGCAAACCGGCACGCAGGTCGCCGGTGAAGTCGGCATAGCCGGGGGAGTCGAGGAGGTTGACTTTCGCGCCGTTGTACTCGAACGGCGTGAGGGAGAGGTTGATCGATCGTTGCTGGCGAACCTCGGCCTCGTCGAAGTCGCTGACCGTGGTGCCGTCCTCGACCCGACCGGCTCGGGGAATCGTCCCGGTCGCGACGAGAAGGGCCTCGGCAAGCGCTGTCTTCCCGGCCCCCGAGTGGCCGACGAGCACAACGTTGCGGATCCGTCCTGGCTCGTCGGCCGTGGGTGCCCTGCCGGCGGCTCCCGCTGCGGTCGGCTTGTCAGCCATGGCTGCCTCCTCGCCATCACGTGTGAACCGTGTCGTACTCCGGAGCCTGCACCCGTTGTGCGATTCGGACAAGGGGTTCGTTGTGATCAACCGGGTGAGCAGCCTCGGTATCCTCGCTGCACCATGCTCGGCATTCACGCGCGTCCGCAGATCAACCGCGTGGTCGAGCCGATCGCTCACGCGATCGCGAGACTCGGCATCACTCCGGACGCCCTGACCATCGTCGGCACGATCGGTGTCGCCGGTGGAGCCCTGGGTTTCTATCCCCGAGGCAAGTTCCTCGCCGGCACCCTGGTGATTACCGCGTTCGTGTTCAGCGATCTGATGGATGGCGCGGTCGCCCGGGTGACCGGAAGCAGCGGACCGTGGGGCGCCTTCCTCGACTCGACCCTCGACCGGGTCGGCGACGGTGCTGTCTTCGGGGCGCTGGCGCTCTGGTACGCCGGTGACGGGAACAACACGACACTGTGCGCTGTCGCGCTGTACGACCTGGTTGCCGGTGTTGTCACCTCGTATTCCAAGGCTCGCGCCGAAAGCCTCGGAATGTCCGCCAACGTGGGCATCGCCGAACGGTCCGAGCGCTTGATTGCAGTGCTTGCCCTCACCGGTCTCTCCGGAATCTTCAACGCGCCGGTGTTGCGTGCCATCGCGTTGTGGGGCCTCGCCGTACTGACGACAATCACGGTCGTGCAACGCATCGTTGTGGTCCGTCGGCAGTCACACCCGCGCGCGATGTCGACGTGAACGAGTCGATCGTCGATGCGGCGTACGCAGCAGGCTGGTCGGTTGTGCGTGGCCTGCCGGAACGGCTGGCTCGGCGGCAGTTCGATGCCGTCGCTGATGCGGTGTGGTTGCGCGCCGGGCCGAGCGTCGTCCGGCTGCAGCGAAACCTGTCCCGGGTGGTGCCTGATGCCACCGACCGGGAGCTGCGGCTGTTGACCCGGGAAGGAATGCGCTCCTATCTCCGCTACTGGTGTGAGGTCTTCCAGCTTCCGAAGATGAAGACCGCCGACCTCGTCGCGCGCATGTCATGTGAGGACGAGTGGCGACTTCGCGACGCGGTGGCTGCCGGGGACGGCTTGATCCTCGCGCTGCCGCATATGGGGAATTGGGACCACGCCGGCGCCTGGCTGACCGGCACCGGTGTGCCGTTCACGACGGTCGCCGAACGCCTTGAGCCGGACTCGTTGTTCGAACGGTTCGTGACATTTCGCGAATCGCTCGGCATGGAGGTGATCCCGCTCACGGGAGGTGAACGACCGCCGTTCGAGCTACTCGCCGACCGACTACGCGCCGGCGGGACGTTGTGCCTGCTGGGGGACCGTGATCTCACCGCGACCGGCATCGAGGTCGAGTTCTTCGGTGCACCAGCCCGCATGCCCGCCGGTCCTGCCGCCCTCGCCCACGACACCGGAGCGGCGCTGCTTCCGGTCACGCTGTGGTACCCGGACCGGCGGCACTGGCGCGCTCGGATTCACCCCCGGGTGGAGGTTCCGGCGGACGGGAGCCGCGACGAGAAGATCAAACGCATGACACAGCAGCTGGCAGATGCGTACGCCGAGACGATTGCGGAGTACCCGCAGGACTGGCACATGCTGCAGCGGGTCTGGGTCGACGATCTCGACGCAAGCCGGCTCTCGCACGATCTCGCCGTCTAGCTTCCGCACGATCTCGTCAAAGAGGAGGGCTGATGCGGATCGGACTGGTGTCGCCGTACCCCTGGGACGTCCCGGGCGGAGTGGTGGCGCACATCGCCGATCTCGCTGAAGCGCTGATCGGGCGTGGGCATCACGTCCAGGCCATCAGTCCGGTCGACGACGACGATGCTGTCCTGCCGCCGTATGTCACCCGCGCCGGCCGTAGCCTGCCGATCCCCTACAACGGATCGGTCTCGCGGCTGTTGATCGGTCCGGTGAGTCAGCAGCGGCTGCGGCGCTGGCTGCACGACGGGCGATTCGACGTCTTGCATGTGCACTCACCTGAGACCTTCTCGCTGTCGCTGCTCGCGATGGGTAACGCGCGCGGGCCGATCGTCGCGACCTTTCACGCGTCACAGGCACGGTCGCGGATCCTCGCGATCCTCCAGAATCCGCTGCAGGTGTATCTCGAGCGGTTGTCCGGGCGGATCGCGGTGTCGCCCGCGGCGCGCAAGACCATCGTCGAGCATCTCGGTGGCGACGCCGTCGTCGTACCGAACGGCGTCAATGTCTCGCGTTTCAGTGACGCTCGACCCTTCGCCGGCTGGCCAGGTGACGGCGGAACCCTCGGCTTCGTCGGTCGGGTCGACGAGCCGCGCAAGGGTTTGCGGGTGTTGCTGGATGCCGTCCCGATACTGCGACGCGAGTTCCCCGGCCTTCGCGTTCTCGTCGCGGGGCCGGGCGAGATCGGGAACCTGCCGCAGGGGGTGACCGCACTCGGCCGGGTGAGTGATGAAGACAAGGCACGAGCGCTCGCGTCCATCGACGCGTTCGTTGCGCCGAACACCGGCGGCGAGAGCTTCGGCATCGTCCTGCTCGAGGCGATGGCGGCTGGCGCCCCGATCGTTGCGAGCGAGCTCGAGCCCTTTGCTCGGGTGTTGGACGACGGCGCACTCGGCGTGTTGACTGCCGTCGGCGACCCGACCGCGCTTGCTGCTGGCTGCGCTGAGTTGCTTCGTTCACGTGAGCGGCGAGAACAGCTAGCTGTGGCGGGACGGCGAGCGGTCAACCGCTACGACTGGTCGGTGGTGGCGGGGGAGATCCTGCGTGTGTACGAGACAGCGATCGCGGCCTCGACCGGCAAGGTTGAGGAGGATCCGGAGCCGGTGGACGAGGTCGTTCTCGAGGAGCAGATCAGCAGTCTTCAGCCGTAGCGGCCGACGTGGGTGCGCATTTCGCCGCGACCATAGGTACGGGCGGTAGCGTCGTCGGGTGCTCGCGAGGATCGTTGGAATCGCAGCGGTTCTCGCGGTGGTCGCGCTCTACTGCTACTACACAGCGAAGCGGCTCGACCGGCTGCATCGGCGAATGGATTCGGCCGCAGCCGCTCTCGACGCCCACCTTGTCAAGCGCGCTGTGGCCGCGGCGGCGCTCGCCCGCCACGGAGGTCTGTCACCCGCCCTCGCCCGAGCGCTCGCCGGCGCCGTCGAGGCCGCTGAAGCGGTGACCGGCCTCAATCACGATCGGGAGGTCGTGGAGAACGCGTTGTCGCGGATCCTCGCGAACATCGCCGAGCACGAACCCCAGCTGTTCCTGTCGCCGTCACCTGTCGCGGTCGACGTCCATGACGACGCGCTGCGGGCTACGATCGCGCGCCGCTTCTACAACGACACCGTGCGCGACGCGCTAGTGGTCCGGGATCGGCGGGCCGTGCGCTGGCTTGGCCTCGCCGGTCGCGCGGCGCATCCGGCGTACTTCGAGATGGACGACGAGGAGCTTCCGGCGCCCAAGATTTCGGTTGCTTCGCGGGCATAGCATCGAATCGTGAGTCAGGATCGAATGCCCGGTCAGGTCGGAACCGCGCGCGTGAAGCGCGGAATGGCGGAGATGCTCAAGGGCGGCGTGATCATGGACGTCGTCACAGCGGAGCAGGCCAAGATCGCCGAGGACGCCGGCGCCGTCGCGGTCATGGCGCTGGAGCGGGTGCCCGCCGACATCCGGGCCGAGGGCGGCGTGTCGCGGATGAGCGACCCCGACATGATCGACGGCATCATCGCCGCGGTGTCGATCCCGGTGATGGCCAAAGCACGCATCGGCCATTTCGTCGAGGCGCAGGTCCTTCAGTCACTCGGCGTCGACTACATCGACGAGTCCGAAGTGCTCACTCCCGCCGACTACACGAATCACATCGACAAGTGGGCCTTCACGGTGCCGTTCGTCTGTGGGGCGACCAACCTCGGTGAGGCACTCCGACGCATCAACGAGGGTGCCGCGATGGTTCGCTCGAAGGGTGAGGCCGGCACCGGCGACGTATCGAACGCCGTGACCCACATGCGTCAGATCCGCGCGGAGATCCGCCGGCTGACGTCCATGAGTGACGATGAGCTCTACGTCGCTGCCAAGGAGATCGCTGCGCCCTATGACCTCGTGCGCGAGGTCGCGGAGACCGGCAGCCTGCCGGTCGTGCTGTTCACGGCCGGCGGGATCGCGACGCCCGCGGATGCCGCCATGATGATGCAACTCGGGGCGGACGGCGTCTTCGTCGGCAGCGGCATCTTCAAGTCCGGCGACCCGGCCGCCCGAGCCCGGGCGATCGTGCAAGCGACCACGATGTACGACGACGCTGACATCGTCGCCAAGGTCAGTCGTGGCCTCGGGGAGGCGATGGTCGGCATCAACGTCGAGTCACTCCCGGCCGACCACCGCCTCGCCCAGCGCGGTTGGTGACGTCGCAGTTCGTACCGGCTGGCGTCTCACGATCAAAACCGGCTGATGAACTGAGCACGGCTGGGGTCTGGGGCTGGTCGCCGGTTGCCTGTTGCGGTTCGGCGCCGGGGGGATTGTCGAATTACCCCGACGCGGACCCACGCCTAGCCTGGAATTGATGCCGAACGCCCGCCCGACCATCGGCGTACTCGCCCTTCAGGGCGACGTGCGCGAGCATCTGGCTGCGCTGCGCGCGGCCGGGGCTGATGCGATTGCGGTCCGGCGCCCCGACGACCTACACGGCATCGACGGCATCATCATTCCCGGTGGGGAGTCGACCACCATCGGCAAGTTGTTGGTCATCTTCGAGGTGCTTGAGCCGTTGCGGAAGGCGATCGAGGGCGGTCTCCCGGCGTACGGTTCCTGCGCGGGAATGATCCTGCTTGCCGACCGGGTCGAGGACGGCACGCCCGACCAGGTCTATCTCGGTGGACTCGACGTAACTGTCCGCCGTAACGCCTTCGGACGGCAGGTCGACTCGTTCGAACGGGCCGTCGATCTCACCGGCATCGGGCCGTTTCAGGCGGTCTTCATCCGGGCGCCCTGGGTTGAGCGGGCCGGATCGTCTGTCGAGGTGATCGGGCGGTGCGACAGTAGAATCGTTGCGGTGCGGCAGGGATCGCTGCTCGCGACGTCCTTCCATCCCGAGTTGACCGGCGACCACCGCATCCATCAGTTGTTCGTGACGATGGTGGAAGCGGGTAGGTAAGCAATGAGCGAGTACCGCAGCGGAGCGGAGGTGGCTCGCTCCCATGAGCTCGGCGTCTCCGCATTGGGGCGTCCCGAAGGGGGGCACCAATGAGCGGCCATTCGAAGTGGGCGACGACCAAACACAAGAAGGCGGTCGTCGACGCCCGGCGCGGCAAGCTGTTTGCCAAGCTGATCAAGAACGTCGAGGTCGCGGCCCGTACCGGTGGAGCCGACCCGGCAGGCAATCCGACCCTTGCTGACGCGATTGCGAAAGCCAAGGGCAGCTCGGTGCCCAACGACAACATCGACCGTGCGGTACGCCGGGGTGCCGGACTCGACGCGGGCGGTGCCGACTACGAAGCGATCACGTACGAGGGCTACGGGCCAGGCGGGGTCGCACTTCTCGTCGAGTGCCTCACCGACAACCGAAACCGGGCCGCGAGCGAAGTGCGCACCGCGCTGACGCGCAACGGCGGCACGCTCGCCGATCCGGGCAGCGTGGCGTATCTGTTCAACCGCAAGGGCGTGGTCCTCGTCCCGAAGTCGCAATCGCTCTCGGAGGACGACGTCCTCGCTGCTGTCCTCGATGCCGGTGCGGAGGAGGTCAACGACCTCGGCGAGGACTTCGAGGTCATCTCCGAGGCCACCGATGTCGCGGCCGTCCGCTCCGCCCTCGAGGCGGCGACGTTGCCCGTCGAGTCCTCAGACGTTGCGTTCCTGCCGTCGGTCTCGGTGCCGCTCGATGACGAGACCGGTCGAAAGGTGCTCCGACTGGTGGACGCGCTGGAGGACTGCGACGACGTCCAGAACGTCTGGGCCAATTTTGATGTCAGCGACGAGGTGCTCGAGTCCGTCTGACAGGTCTCGAACAGGGCGGTGTCCGGCATTCGCGGGCAGCGACGAGGTGCTCGAGTCCGTCTGACACCCGCGGCGCGTCGGTGCAGGATCTGAGGGGCGGTCCGCCGTACGATCCGAACACACGTTCGGACTGATGTCGGCGAAGGGCGATTCAACGTGCGCGTGCTCGGGGTCGACCCCGGACTCACTCGCTGTGGCATCGGGGTCGTTGACGGCCAGGCGGGTCGGCCGCTCGTCGCAATCGACTATGGGGTGATCTCGACCCCGAGCTCGACCGACATCGCGGAGCGGCTGTTGCTTCTCGACCAGATGTTGGTCGGTTGGATCGATGCGCATCAGCCTGATGCCATCGCCGTCGAGCGGGTGTTCAGCCAACACAACGTGCGGACCGTCATGGGCACCGCGCAGGCTGCTGCCGTCGCCCTCGTCGCAGCGGCTCGGGCCGGGCTGCCGGTAGCACTGCACACGCCGAGTGAGGTGAAGGCGGCGGTCACCGGATCGGGCCGCGCCGACAAGCACCAGGTCGCTGCGATGGTGACCCGGGTGCTGAAGCTCCCGGCAGCGCCGCGTCCAGCCGACGCGGCCGACGCACTTGCGCTCGCGATCTGCCAGCTGTGGCGGGGCGCTCCGATGGCCAGGCTCGAGCACGCTCGTCAGGCGGCCGTCCTCGCGGCGGCGGGACCTCGATGATCGCCACCGTGAGCGGCATTGTTGCTGCTCTCACCGCCGACTCCGCCGTGATCGAGGTAGGGGGCATCGGCGTTGCCGTCCAGTGCACTCCGACGACGATCGGCTCGCTTCGGGTCGGGGAGACGACCCGACTGTGGACAAGCCTGGTCGTGCGGGAGGACTCGCTGACGCTGTTCGGCTTCCGCAGCGACGACGAGCGAGCCGTGTTCGAGATCCTCCAGGGCGTCACCGGTGTCGGACCACGGCTGGCCCAGGCCGTGCTCGCCGTTCATCAGCCGGACGCAGTACGGGCCGCGGTGGCTACCGACGACGTGGGCGCACTGATGCTCGTCGGCGGAGTCGGCAGGAAGAGCGCTCAGCGGTTGGTGCTCGAACTCAAGGACAAGCTGGGCACGCCGGCCGCCAGCGCCACCGTCGTACGGCTCCCGGGGCAGCCCGGGCCCGGGCTGTGGCGCGAGCAGTTGCGCGACGCGTTGCTCGGATTGGGCTGGTCGGGCCGAGAGGTAGATGACGCGCTCGCAGCCGTGGGACCGGAAGCTGAAGCAGCCCTCGCGGTGGGAGACGCCCCCGACGTGGCGGCGTTGCTGCGCAGCAGCTTGCAGCTGTTGAGCAGAGCATGACCAGTCAGGAGCGCACCGAGTTGGTGTCACCACTCGCCGACCCGGACGACGAGGTCGTCGACGCGGCGCTACGACCCAAGCGGCTCAGCGACTTCATCGGTCAGCAGCGGGTCCGCGAGCAGCTCTCGGTGGTGCTCGACGCGGCCAAGGCGCGGGGGCGGACACCGGACCATGTGCTCCTGTCGGGCTCACCCGGACTTGGTAAGACAACGCTCGCGATGATCATCGCAGCCGAGCTCGGCACGCCGATGCGAATCACGAGTGGCCCGGCGATCGAGCGTGCCGGGGATCTCGCGGCGCTGCTGTCGACGCTGTCAGAGGGCGAGGTGCTCTTCCTCGACGAGATCCACCGCATGGCGCGCCCGGCCGAGGAAATGCTGTACGTCGCGATGGAGGACTTCCGGGTCGACGTCGTGGTCGGCAAAGGACCTGGCGCGACCGCTATCCCGCTGGATGTCGCGCCGTTCACACTCGTCGGAGCGACCACCCGCGCCGGTCTGCTCCCTGGACCGCTACGCGACCGGTTCGGCTTCGTCGCACATCTGGACTTCTACGCGCCGGAGGAGCTCGAGCGGGTGTTGCACCGCAGCGCAGCGCTCCTTGGCGTGAGCCTCACCGCCGACGGCGCTGCCGAGATCGGCAGTCGGGCGCGTGGGACGCCACGCATCGCCAACCGGCTGCTCCGGCGGGTGCGCGACTTCGCTGAGGTCCGTGCCGACGGCACCGTCACCCGCGAGACCGCTCGGGCCGCGCTTGAGATGTACGACGTCGATGAGTTGGGGCTCGACCGGCTCGATCGGGCAGTTCTTGAGGCGCTGCTCGTTCGTTTCAACGGTGGCCCGGTCGGCCTGACGACGCTCGCGGTCGCGGTCTCCGAGGAGCCCGAGACGGTGGAAACCGTCGCGGAGCCGTTCCTGGTGCGGGCCGGCTTGCTGGCCCGCACGCCACGTGGCCGGGTGGCCACCCCAGCTGCCTGGCGACATGTCGGGCTGCGCCCGCCAATGGATGTCGGGCTGCGCCCGCCAATGGATGCCGGGCTGCGCTCGCCAGTCAACCCTGGGTTGCCTCCGCCGGTTCAGGCTGCGCTCATCGACCTCGTTGACGATGGCGGGTACGACGAGGCCACCGATCCTGGCGACACGTAGACTGACGCTCCGGCTGGCCGGACCATCGCGCCGGTGGATCCAGACCTGACTCGTCGATAAGGGACTAAGGGGCCAGAGCGGTGCACGCCAGAATTTTCGACCTGCTCGTCGCGACCGGGTCAAGCCCGAAGAAGAGCAGCTCCAGCTTCGTGCCATTCCTGGTCCTCATCGGACTGTTCGCGCTCGCCTACTTCGTCTTCATCCGCCCGGCTCGGCACCGCCAGCAGGCGGCGACCGACGCCCGCCGGCAGGTAGAGATCGGCGACGAGATCATCACTACCTCGGGCCTGATCGCCAGTGTCGTCGCGGTCTCCGACGACTACCTCACGCTCGAGGTCGCGCCGGGGGTGCATGCCCGCTACGTTCCCGCCGCGGTACTGCGCGTCAACAATCCGGAGGTCCAGATGGACGAACCGACCGATGCCGGCCAGCACGAGGTGATCGAGGCGCCGCGCGACCCTGAACCCGGCGGTGACGGCTCGACCGGCGCGCCCGGCTCGCCGAGCGGCGAGAGCTAGCCGGGGATAATTCAGACCGAGTACGACGTAGCCGATTCCGGAAGGCGACACACTCGTGGCACAGGCGACCAGGCAGCGGCCCGGACGCGCCCTACTGGGCATCTTCATCGTGATCGTGGCGATGTATCTCGGCGTCTTCTTAGGCCCGTCAGCGACGCCCGCCCTCGGGCTCGACCTGCGGGGCGGCACCCAGGTCACGCTTCGGGCTCAGCCGCTGGCCAACGTCGGCAAGATCACCAAGAGCGACCTCAACACTGCGGTCAACATCATCCGGGATCGCGTGAACGGCCTCGGGGTCGGCGGCGCCGAGATCAACACCCAGGGAAGCACTGACATCGTTGTCTCGGTGCCGGGCAAGGGCCGCCAGCAGGTGGTCAACACGGTCGGCGAGACGGCGCTGCTGCGGTTCCGCCAAGTGATGGCGGTAGGGAACTTCGCCGCGAGTCCGATTACCACGACGACCCCAAGCCCTGGTTCCAGCACGCCGTCGGTCACGGTCACGCCGACGACCCGTCCGAAGGCCACGAAGGGCACCAAGAAGAGCTCCTCGCAAGGCGAAGCGCTGAGTTCGGTGCTGCTGGCGCCACGGGCGAAGCACACCGCCACGCCGACCACGAGCCCCGCACCGACGCCGACCGCGACCTCCTCGGCATCGCCGTCGTCCAGCCCGGGTCAGCAACCGGACAACACCACGAACCCGCTTCCCAACAGCGAGTCGCCGACTCTGTCAGCGGCCTTCCTCAAGTCGTTCCAGACCTGGGACTGTGCCAAGAACCCGAATCCGACTCGTGGCAACGACATCCCCACCGACTACATCATTGCGTGCGATCCGACCGCGACGGGACAGCTGAAGTATCTGCTCGCGCCGGCCGCGTTGGAGGGCACCGATGTCAGCTCCGCCAGTGCCGGCCTTGATCAGACCGGGGTTGCGTGGCAGGTCAATCTCAAGTTCACCCACAGTGGCGCGGGCAAGTGGCTGGCCATCACCAAGAAGACATACGAGGTCACCCACAGCGCGGACAGCGGCTTCACGTCTGGCTGCGCGCCGCCGAAAGGCTGCAACGCGATCGGCATCACCCTCGACGGCGTCGTGCAGTCCGCACCGGCCACCCAGGTCGACGGCATCCCCGGTGGGCTTGCCGACATCACCGGCAACTTCAGCCAGTCGCAGGCCACCAACCTCGCGACCGTCCTGAAGTACGGCTCGCTGCCGCTGAAGTTCTCGATCCCGACCTCGCAGTCGGTGTCGGCCACGCTCGGCGCCGCCCAGCTTCGCGGCGGGCTGATCGCGGGCGCCATCGGGCTCGGGCTCGTCGTGCTGTTCTCGCTGCTCTACTACCGCGCTCTCGGACTGGTCACGATCGGCAGCCTTGCCGTCTCCGGATTGATCTTGTACGCCGTCACGACGCTGCTCGGACACTCGTCAGTCGGCTACACGCTGTCGCTGCCTGGCATTGCCGGCTTCATCGTCGCGGTCGGCATCACGGCCGACTCATTCGTCGTGTACTTCGAGCGACTACGAGACGAGATCCGGGAAGGCAGGCGACTCCGCAGCGCAGTCGATCGCGCTTGGCCGCGCGCCCGGCGCACCATCCTGTCCGCGGACACGGTCTCGCTGCTGGCTGCGGTGGTGCTGTACATCGTCTCGATCGGTGACGTTCGCGGATTCGCGTTCACCCTCGGGCTGTCGACGTTGTCCGACCTGTTCATCGTGTTCTTCTTCACCCGGCCATTGCTGCAGCTCCTCGGTCGACGCCCCGCGTTCGATTCCGGCGCTGCCTGGACCGGTATCGGCCGGACCCGGGCGGGAGTGGCCAGAGACCTCGATCCGGACGGTCCGACCCGACGACGCCCGAGCCGGACGAGGGAGGCCTGATGGCACCCGAGCGCGACTCGCTCGCCACCAAGCTGTACCGCGGCGAGGTCTCCTACGAGTTCATCGGCCGCCGGGCGCGCTGGTACTCGCTGTCGGCCGCCGTGATCATCCTCGGGCTCATCTTCCTGTTTGTCCGGGGCCTCAACCCTTCCATCGACTTCAAGGGCGGCGCCGAGTTCCAGGGCCCGCTGCATGGCCACTCCGTCAGTGACGTGAGCGCCGCGGTCACCTCCACGGGGGTCAGCCCGGAAGTGGTACAGACCACCGGATCCGGCTCGGACCTTCGATTCCAGGTGCAGACCAAGACACTCACCCAGGTGGGGGCGAACAGTCAGGTCAACCGCATCGAGGACGCGCTGGGCGCCAAGCTGGGACTCAAGAACAGCCAGATCGACACCACCACCGTCGGATCGACCTGGGGTTCGCAGATCACCCACAAGGCGGTCGAGGGCCTGATCGTGTTCCTGATCGCGGTCATCCTCTACCTCTCGGTTCGCTTCGAGTGGAAGATGGCGATGGCGGCGATCATCGCGTTGGTGCACGACCTGCTGATCACGGTGGGCGTGTATGCGATGTCGGGCCTTCAGGTCTCGCCGTCGACGGTGATCGCGCTGCTCACGATCCTCGGTTACTCGCTCTATGACACCGTCGTCGTGTTCGACAAGGTGCGCGAGAACACCGCAAGCATCACCGGCGGCAGCCGGATGACGTTCTCGCAGGCAACCAACCTCGCCGTCAACCAGACCCTGGTGCGGTCGATCAACACCTCGGTCATCGCGCTGTTGCCGGTCATCGGGCTGCTGGTGATCGGTGCCGGCCTGCTGGGAGCCGGATCGCTCAAGGACCTTGCCTTCGCGCTCCTGATCGGTCTGGCGTCCGGTGCCTACTCCTCGATCTTCATTGCCTCCCCACTACTGTGCGACTTCAAGGAGCGCGAACCGACGTACCAGCAGCTCGCCAAGCGCGTCGCGGCTCGGCGTGCGAAGGAGCTGCGCGACCCCGCGGGCGTCGTTCCGGCGACCGCAGGGGGAGGTCTGCCAGTCGCCTCGGCGCAGCTGGTCGACGCAGCGGATCGCACGGAGGACGAGGAGTGGGCGCAGGAGGACGAGGCGACGGCCGAGCCCCGCACCGGTCCAGGGCCACGCGCCGGCGCGCGCCCGAGCCAGACCGCCCGCCGTCGCAACACCCGAAGCGGCGGCCGCGGCGGCCGCGGCGGCAAGTCGCGCAAACGCCGGTGAGCAGGCGCCGCTCGTGACGCGGCTCGATCTCGATGAGCTGATGCGCAGTCGCGTTCGCGAGGTCGCCGACTTTCCCGAGCCGGGCGTGAGGTTCAAAGACATCACTCCGCTGCTGGCCGACCACGTGGCGTTCGCAGGGGCGGTGGACGCGATCGTGTCGCACCATGGCCGCGGCACGATCGACAAGGTGGCCGGCATCGAAGCCCGTGGCTTCATCGTCGCCGCGGCGGTGGCGTACCACTTCGGCGCCGGGTTCGTGCCGGTGCGCAAGGCAGGCAAGCTGCCGAGCACGACGTATAGCGCCTCGTACCACCTGGAGTACGGCGAGGCCACCCTCGAGGTCCACCAGGACGCGTTCGCGCCCGACGAGCGGGTGCTGCTCGTCGACGACGTACTCGCCACCGGTGGCACTGTCGGTGCCGCGGTGAGCCTCGTCGAAACCGCCGGCGCGCAGGTCGCCGGGTGCAGCGTGTTGCTCGAGCTCACCGCGCTCGGGGGCCGCAACCGGTTGGCCAACCTCGATGTTCATGCACTGCTCACGTATTGAGTCGCCGTAGAATTGGCGTCTCGAACAGTGACGGGGAGTGAGCGTGGCCAACGACGTCGTCCCGGTAGCGGACGACGTTGCCCAGCCCGCAAACCCGGCGCCGGCTGACCTCGCCGCCGCCCCGCCTGGCGTGCGGGCTCGACTCGCCCGCCTTTCCGGGGCAAAGGGGGTCTCGTCGAAACACCCTGCCCCTCCCGAGCTCGAGCCGCTGCTGAAGACGCTGCGGGCAACTCACCCCAAGGCAGACAGCCGCATGGTCGTCCGGGCGTACGAGGTCGCCGAACGCTGCCATCGTGGCCAGCAGCGACGCAGCGGCGACCCGTACATCTCGCACCCTCTCGCGGTCGCGACGATCGTGGCGGAGCTCGGCATGGAGGCGCCGACGCTGTGCGCAGCGCTGCTTCACGACACCGTGGAGGACACCGGGTTGTCGCTCGCCGACATCACCCGCGACTTCGGCGAGGAGGTGGCACGACTGGTCGATGGCGTCACCAAGCTCGACAAGGTCCGATATGGCGAGTCCGCGGAGGCGGAGACCATTCGCAAGATGGTCGTGGCGATGGCCCGCGATCCGAAGGTGCTCATTCTCAAGCTCGCCGACCGGCTGCACAACGTCCGCACGCTCTCGTGGCTCCCGCCTGACAAGCAGCAGCGGACTGCGAAGCAGACGCTCGAGATCTACGCGCCGCTGGCCCACCGGCTCGGCATGAACGCAATCAAGTGGGAGCTGGAGGACCTCTCGTTCGGGACGCTGTATCCAAAGCGCTACGACGAGATCGTCCGGCTGGTGGCGGAGCGGGCGCCGTCGCGGGACACCTATCTCGCCGGAGTGAGTGAGCGGGTGCAGACCGAGCTGCGCACCGCGAAGATCAAGGCGGCGGTGACCGGCCGGCCAAAGCACTACTACTCGATCTACCAGAAGATGATCGTCCGCGGCCGTGAGTTCGACGACATCTACGACCTGGTCGGGCTTCGGATCACCGTCGACACCGAGCGCGACTGCTACGCCGCCCTCGGTGTCATCCACACCATCTGGTCACCGGTTCCCGGCCGGTTCAAGGACTACATCGCAATGCCGAAGTTCAACCTCTACCAGTCACTGCACACCACGGTGATCGGACCGCAGGGCAAGCCGGTCGAGGTTCAGATCAGGACCGCCCAGATGCACCGCCGAGCCGAGTACGGCATCGCGGCGCACTGGAAGTACAAGGAGTCGCAGGGCGACAGCGGCCAGGAGATCACCTGGTTGCGGCAGCTGGTCGACTGGCAGCGCGAGACCCAGGACCCGGGCGAGTTCCTGGACTCACTGCGGTTCGACCTGAAGGGCCAGGAGGTCTTCGTCTTCACGCCGAAGGGTGACGTCATCGCGTTGCCGGCGGGCGCGACCGCGGTGGACTTCGCTTACGCGGTGCACACCGAGGTCGGCCATCGCTGCATCGGCGCGCGGGTCAATGGCCGGCTGGTCCCGCTCGAATCGGCGCTCGACAACGGTGACGTGGTCGAGGTGTTCACCTCGAAGGCGGAGTCTGCCGGACCGAGCCGCGACTGGCTGTCGTTCGTCAAGTCGCCGCGGGCCCGCAACAAGATCCGGCAATGGTTCGCCCGGGAACGCCGCGAGGACGCGATCGACGAGGGCCGCGACGCGATTAGCCGCGCGATGCGCAAGGCCGGCTTGCCGTTACAGCGACTGATGGGCGGCGACGCGCTCGTCACGCTCGCGAAAGACCTTCGGTACAACGACATCTCGGCGCTCTACGCCGCCGTCGGCGAGGGTCACGTGTCGGCCCAGTCGATCGTGCAGAAGCTGATCCAGGCTCTCGGTGGTCCGGAAGGCGCGGTCGAGGACATCGCCGAGACCGAGACCGCCACCCGACGCCCGAGCCGCCCGCGCACGGCGGGTGACCCGGGCGTGGTCGTGAAGGGTGAGCCGGATGTCTGGGCCAAGCTGGCCCGCTGCTGCACGCCGGTGCCGGGCGATCAGATCCTCGGTTTTGTCACCCGCGGGCACGGTGTCTCGGTGCACCGCACCGACTGCTCGAACGCCGCCAACCTCACGACGCAGCCGGAGCGCCTGCTCGAGGTCGAATGGGCGCCGACCGCCGGCTCGGTCTTCCTGGTTGCGATCCAGGTGGAGGCGCTGGACCGCAACCGGTTACTCGCAGACGTGACCCGCGTGTTGTCCGACGCGCACGTCAACATCCTCTCGGCGGCGGTGTCGACCTCACGCGATCGCGTCGCGATCTCGAAGTTCACCTTCGAGATGGGCGACACCAAGCATCTCGACGACCTGCTGCGGGTGGTCCGTGGTGTCGAGGGCGTGTACGACGCCTACCGGGTGACCTCGGGACTGTAAGCCCGGGCTCGTTGCTTAGTGGTAGGTCTGTGAATTCGCTTGGTGCCTAGCGAGGGTGACGCGGCCGCGTTTGACTTTCTCGAGGATCGAGTATGCGGTGGCGCCCAGACCAGTGGTTTGGGCTCGTTAGCCCTTGGTGACCGTGAAGCTTTCGATGACGACCGGCTGGTTCGGACGGCCGTCACCTGGCCCGGGAGTGCTGGTGTTGCCCGCTTTGGCGATCCGCTTCACGACAGCTAGGCCTGAGATCACCTTGCCGAACGGCGTGTAGCTGGCGTGCAGGGGCGACGTCGCGTTGCGGTAGACGATGAAGAACTGGCTGCCACCCGTGTTCGGTCCGGCATTGGCCATCGCGACGGTGCCGGCGGGATACGTGGCGCCCTGGAGATGCTCATCCGGAATCGTGTAGCCGGGGCCGCCGTTCCCGGTGCCGGTCGGGTCACCGCACTGCAGTACGAAGATGGACGCGGGCGGGACGGTCAGGCGGTGGCAGGGAGTATCGGTGAAGTAGCCCTTCTTCGCGAGGAACGCGAACGAGTTAACCGTGTGCGGTGCCTTCTTGCCGTTGAGCGCGACGGTGATCGTGCCGCAATTCGTGACGATCTTGGCGGTGTACGTCGTACGCGCGATCGTGAGCGGTGCCGGCGCCGGGTAGTTGTTGGTCTGTGGCGTCGTGGTGAGCGGAGGCGGTGTCGTACAGCCGTTGGCGTTTCTTGCGGTCGTGCTGGTGCCGGTCGTCGCGCTCGGTGTCGGTTGACCCTGATTAACGGTCGACGTGCCTGGGCTGCTGCTCGACGAGCAGGCGGCGAGTGCCGCCCCGCCGATGATCAGCCCGGCGGCGATTTTGGCCTTCATCTACTTCTTCACCGACTTCACCTGTACCACGAAGTCGAGGGTGTCGTTGCCCTTGATCGTCGGCGGTGAGCCGCCCGCGCCGTATGCCAGCGACGCCGGGATGATCAGCTCGCGGGTCCCGCCCGCCTTCACACCGATGAGTCCCTGGTTCCAACCGGGGATCACCGATGCGGTGCCCAGGGGCGCGACCGGGAACGGTGCCAGCGGCTGGTGCAGGTAGGAGGAGTCGAAGACCTTGCCGGTGTCGCACGAGATGCCCGTGTAATACACCGAGACGGTGTCGCCCTTCTGCGCTGCCCGCCCATGGCCGGCCTTTAGGTCCTTGACCACGAGCTGAGACTTCAGCTTGCCCTTGACCGCCGGGAACTTCGGCGCGCCCTTTGTCGGCGGGTTCGGCGAGATGGTGGCGCATCGCGTGGGTGCGGCCGGTGGCGGAGTTGAAGACGGCGACGGGGAGGCGGTCTTGTGACTGCTCAGGGCCTTGACCCCCTTGTTGTGCTTCCCGGAGCTGAACCCGCCGGCCGCCCAGACGGCGAGGATCACGATCGCAGCAACGACGACGACGGTCCCCGATACGGCGCCGATGATCGTGTTGCGGCGCCTGGCGCGGGCACGACGCTCGAGCTCGGCCTGGCGGCGCCGCTCGAACCGGCGGCGGGCGAGTTCGCGCTCACGACGGCGACTGGTCGCCACAGGGATCCTCCGCTATCAGACGGCAGCAAACAGATCGAGAGTCTAGAAGCCCGCTCGGTAGGCTTGGCTTAACCCCTGCTGAAAGCCGTTGAAAGGGATTTCGTGCTGGTCGTCGGCTTCCCTGCCGGTCCGTGGGAGACCAACTGTTTCGTGGTCGCTCCGGACCGCGGTGAGCAATGCCTCGTGATCGACCCCGGCTACGGTGCCGACACCCTGCTCGAGGAGGTCCTCGCGGAGCACCGGCTGCAGCCGGTCGCGGTACTGCTCACCCACGGCCATCTCGACCACATGTGGTCGGTGACGCCGGTGTGCGGGGCGAAGGGGATTCCGGCCCTGATCCACCCGGATGACCGCGAGATGCTCACCGAGCCGGGTGCCGGAATGGGCATCCCGCCCGGTACGCCGATCTTCGGCCGGCTGGACTTCGCCGAGCCGGACGACGTCCGGGCCCTCGAGGACGGCGAGACGCTCGAGCTCGCCGGAGTCTCGCTGCGCGTCGATGCGACCCCGGGTCACACCCGCGGCTCGGTCACCTTCACCGGCGACGGCGAGTTCTTCTCCGGTGACCTGCTGTTCGCCGGCTCGATCGGCCGCACCGACCTACCCGGCGGCTCGTTCGAGCAGATCCTCACCTCGCTCGCCCGGGTGCCGATGGCGCTGCCCGACGAGACCGTGGTTCGGCCCGGACATGGGCCGGACACCACGATCGGTCGGGAACGCGCCTTCAACCCGTTCCTGTCGGACCTGCCGCCCTCGCCAATTCGGCGTGCGGCTCCGCCGCCCATTCGGCGTGGCATGTGAGTTCGACCTTCTCCGCCCCCAAGGGCACCTTCGACCTGCTTCCGCCCGAGTCCGAGGTCTACCTCGCGATCCGCGAGGCCATGGCAGCGCCGCTTCGCCGAGCCGGTTACCGGTACGTCGAGACACCGACGTTCGAGCAGACGGCGCTCTTCGAGCGTGGCGTCGGGGAGTCGACCGACGTGGTCAGCAAGGAGATGTACTCCTTCACGACTCGGGGTGGCGACCACCTCACCCTCAAGCCGGAAGGAACTGCGGGTGTGGTCCGGGCGGTGATCCAACATCGGCTCTACGCCGGCCAGCTCCCGGTGAAGCTCTGGTACTCCGGCACCTACTACCGCTATGAGCGCCCGCAAGCAGGTCGGTACCGCCACTTCAGCCAGGTCGGCGCCGAGGCGATGGGAGTTGACGACCCGGCCCTCGACGCCGAGGTCGTCGCGCTGGGGATGACGGCGTACCGGGATCTCGGCCTCAGCGAGGTGCGACTGCTCCTGAACTCACTCGGCGACGCGGTGTGCCGGCCGGTCTACCGGGAGAAGCTGACCGGTTTCCTGGCGGGGCTCGAGCTCGACGCCGACACCAGGCGCCGGGCCGAGCTCAACCCGCTGCGCGTGCTCGACGACAAGCGCCCCGAGGTGGCGAAGCAGCTTGCGGACGCACCGGTGATCGTCGACTCGTTGTGCGATGACTGTCGCGCCCACTACGACGCGGTCCGCCGGCATCTCGGTGATCTCGATGTGACCTGGGAGGAGTCGCCCCGGCTGGTGCGCGGGCTCGACTACTACACGCGTACCACGTTCGAGTTCCAGCACGACGGCCTCGGCGCCCAGTCGGCGGTTGGTGGCGGCGGCCGCTACGACGGGCTGTCCGAGGACATCGGCGGTCCGCCGCTTCCCGGCATCGGGTGGGCGCTCGGCGTCGACCGGACCTTGCTCGCGATGCGCGCCGAAGGGGTCGAGCTCGCCGCCGCGACAGGGTGCGAGGTGTTCGGGGTCGCCCTCGGCGAGGCCGCGAAGCAGCAGCTGGTGAAGCTGATCGGTGAGCTGCGGGCCCGGGGGGTCTGTGCCGACCTCGCCTACGGTGATCGCGGGCTCAAGGGCGCGATGAAGGCCGCGGACCGGTCCGGCGCCAGGCTGGCCATCGTGCTGGGGGAGCGCGATCTCGCGGCGGGGACCGCGCAGCTGAAGGACCTCGGCAGCGGTGAGCAGGACGCGGTCGCGCTTGCCGATCTGGTGGCGACCGTGGAGGGCAGGATCCGGTGATCCGGACGCATGAGTCAGGAACGTTGCGACGCTCCGACGTCGACACCCCGGTCACCTTGGCCGGTTGGATCGCCCGTCGGCGCGATCACGGCGGGGTCACCTTCCTCGACCTCAGGGACGCCAGCGGCACGGTCCAGATCGTGTGCCGCGATCTCCCCGAGGTCGCAGCGTTGCGTAGCGAGTGGTGTGTCCTCGTCACCGGTGTCGTGACCGCGCGGGCGGAGGGCAACGCGAACCCGGCGCTCGCGACCGGCGACATCGAGGTGGTTGCCGCAGCCGTCGAGGTGCTGAGTCAGTCCGAGCCGGTGCCGTTCCCGATTGAGGGATCGGACGACATTGAGTCCGGGGTGGACGAGACGTTGCGCTGGCGTCACCGCTACCTCGACCTGCGTCGTACCGGGCCGGCACGGGCAATCCGGACCCGGGCTCAGATCGTGTCGGTGATCCGGCGCGTGATGGAGGGGCACGACTTCCTCGACATCGAGACGCCGTACCTGACCCGGTCCACGCCGGAGGGTGCCCGTGACTTCCTGGTGCCGGTGCGGCTGCAGCCGGGCCACTGGTACGCGTTGCCGCAGTCACCGCAGCTGTTCAAACAGTTGCTGATGGTCGGTGGGCTCGAGCGCTACTACCAGATCGCGCGCTGCTTCCGTGACGAGGACTTTCGCGCCGACCGGACGCCGGAGTTCACCCAGCTCGACATCGAGATGTCGTTCCTCGACGAGGAGGACGTCTACGCCCTCACCGAGGAACTGATCGTCACGCTGTGGCGTGAGGTTCGAGGCGTCGAGTTGCCGGTGCCCTTCCCGCGGCTGACCTACTGGGACTCGATGCGCCGCTTCGGTTCGGACAAGCCGGATCTGCGCTGCGACCTCGAGCTGGTCGACCTGACCGAGCACATGGCGGGGACGGCATTCCGGGTGTTCCAAGCCGAACACGTTGGTGCGGTGGTGGTGCCGGGCGGCGCGGCGTACTCCCGCAAGGACCTCGATGGGTGGCAGGAGTTCGCCCGGGCGCGGGGCGGCAAGGGAATCGCCTGGCTGCTGGTGCCGGAGGACGGTGAGCTCCGCGGCTCGATCATGACGCTCGAGCGGGATCGCCTCGCCTCGCTGCCGGACGTCGCTGGCGCAAAGCCCGGCGACGCGATCCTGTTCGCGGCCGGTCCGCGTCGTACGACGCTGGAGATGCTCGGCGCGGTGCGGGTCGCGGTAGCCCGCCAGAAGGGGCTCCTCCGCGACCAAGAGTGGTCGTTCCTCTGGATCGTCGACGCGCCGATGTTCGAGCCGACAGGTGAGGGTGCGGTCGGCGGGGTCGAAGGCGGTTGGACGGCGGTGCACCATCCCTTCACTGCGCCGACGAAGGAGTGGGAAGACACGTTCCAGGACGACCCCGAACGCGCGCTCGCCCGCGCCTACGACCTGGTGGGCAACGGCATGGAACTCGGGGGCGGCTCGATTCGAATCCATCGAGGTGAAATGCAGCAGCGGGTCTTCGACGTGATCGGCCTGAGTCGCGCTGAGGCCGAGAGCAAGTTCGGATTCCTGCTCGAGGCCTTCAAATACGGTCCACCGCCGCACGGCGGCATCGCCTTCGGACTTGACCGGCTTGCCGCGGAGCTCGTCGGCACCGACGCGATCCGTGAAGTGATGGCATTCCCGAAGGCGGCCAGTGGTGGAGACCCGCTGACCGGCGCGCCGACCCCGATCACGGCCCAGCAGCGCAAGGAAGCCGGCATCGACGCCGATCCCGCCTAGCAATGTGGCATTGCTGTGGGCCGGGCGTAGCAATGCCACATTGCTAGGCGAAATGCCTTCAGTAATCCCACATTGCGCACAGCAATGCCACATTGCTATCCCCGCACATAGGCTCGAAGGATGGCCGAGGACCTGTTCTCGCAGGCGGCCTCTGATGCCCTCGATGCGGTCGCACCGCTCGCCGCCCGGATGCGACCCACCAGCCTCGATGACGTGGTCGGACAGGATCATCTGCTCGGTCCCGGCTCCCCGTTGCGTCAGCTCGTGGCGGGCGGTGCTGCCACCAGCGTGCTGATGTGGGGGCCGCCGGGCACCGGGAAGACCACCTTGGCCCGCCTTCTCGCGGCGGGACGGCGGTTCGTGGAGCTCTCCGCGGTGACCGCCGGCGTCAAGGACGTCCGAGCCGCGATCGACGAGGCGAAGGATCGGCTCGGTATGGGTGGCGAGCGGACGGTGCTGTTCGTCGACGAGGTGCACCGGTTCACGAAGTCGCAGCAGGATGCGCTGCTCCCTGGCGTGGAGTCCGGGCTGGTCACCTTTGTCGGGGCGACGACCGAGAATCCATTCTTCTCGGTGATCTCGCCGCTGCTGTCACGCTCGCTGATGCTCACTCTGCGCCCGCTCGACGACGACGCGATCCGCCTGCTCGTCGACCGAGCACTTCGCGACGACCGCGGCCTCGCGGGCGGCCGCGAGTTGTCGGGCGAGGCACGTGAGCACATCGTCGCGATGTCGGCCGGCGACGCGCGACGCGCGCTCACCGCGTTGGAGGCCGGCGCGGGCGCCGCCGAGGCACTCGGCAAGTCGGTGATCGAGCTCGATGTCCTCGAGCAGGCGGTCAATCGTGCCGCGGTTCGCTACGACCGGCAGGGCGACCAGCACTACGACGTCATCAGTGCGTTCATCAAGAGCCTTCGGGGCAGTGCCGTCGATGCGGCGCTGCACTACCTCGCGCGAATGATCGAGGCGGGCGAGGACCCGCGCTTCATCGCACGCCGGTTGGTGATCTTCGCGAGCGAGGACGTCGGGCTGGCCGATCCCACCGCCCTGGGCGTCGCGGTGGCGGCGGCGCATGCGCTTGAGCTTGTCGGCCTCCCCGAGGCAAAGCTCAACCTGGCGCAAGCGACGATCCATCTGTCGCTGGCCCCGAAGAGCAACGCGGTAATCACGGCGATCGGTGCGGCGACCGCCGACGTTCAGTCCGGGCCGGTCGGGACTGTGCCCGCCGGTCTGCGGGACGCCCACTATCCAGGGGCCAAGCGGCTCCACCACGGCGAGGGCTACCGATACCCTCATGATTTCCCGGGCGGTGTGGTCGAGCAGCAGTACCTGCCGGACGAACTCGCCGACCGGGAGTATTACCGCCCGTCGGGTCACGGCGCAGAGCGGGCCGCTGCCGAGCGGCTCGCGGCGCTGCGACGCATCGTGCGGGGGACTGACAGCGGCCGCCCCGAACCGCGGGACGACCGAGACGACGGAGGAGTCGAGCGCTGATGGTGCTCCAGGCGAGCAGCGGGCTGTCCGGCGGCGAGGTCGCGGGCCTCATCGTCGCCGTGTTCTGGGCGGTCCTGGTCTGCTTCCTCGCCTACGTCCTCGTCAAGCTCGGCAAGGTGATCGGCGAGGCCGCAAAGCTGGTCGCCGGCGTCGCGGACCAGACCGTCCCGCTGCTCGGGGAGGTGACGACGTCGGTCGTGCAGGTCAACGCCGAGCTGACCCGGGTCGACACCATCGCCGCCAACGTCGAGGAGATCTCGACGAATGCGCGCGCGATGACCTCGCTGTTCTCCGCCACCGTCGGCTCGCCCCTGATCAAGGTGGCCGCGTTCTCCTACGGCGTGCGTAAGGCGATGACCCAGCGCACCGAGGACGACATCCGCAAGCGGGTGAAGAAGGAGATGAAAGCCGAGCGCTCGGCTCGCCGGGTGGCGAAGAAGGCTGCCAAGTGAAGCGGTTGTTCTACGTCACGTTCGGTGCGACGGTCGGAGTCCTGGCGGTACGCCGGTTGAGCCAGGCCGCTCAGCGCTGGACGCCCCAAGGCCTGACCTCACAGGTCGGTGGGATCGGCGACCGCGTCACGCAATGGTGGGAGTCGGTCGTCGTTGCGGCTGCCGAGCGGGAGGCGGAGCTTCGGGACGCGCTCGGCATAGATGACGCGTCGGGACCCAGCGCGGCATGAAGTCGGTCGACATCACAGGTCGGTTCACTCGGTTTTTCGAACAGCGCGGCCATACCGTCGTCCCGTCGGCGTCGCTGATCGCCGATGACCCGACCCTGCTGCTGGTCAATGCCGGCATGGTGCCGTTCAAGCCGTACTTTTTAGGCCAGCAGCCAGCACCTTGGCCGCGGGCGACGAGCATTCAGAAGGTGGTCCGGACCGCGGACATCGACATCGTCGGCACCAACAGCCGCAACCTGTCGTTCTTCCAGATGGCCGGTAACTTCTCGTTCGGCGACTACTTCAAAGCGGGCGCGATCACCTACGCGTGGGAGCTGCTCACGACGCCGATCGACGGCGGCGGGTTCGGCTTCGATCCGGACCGGCTATGGCCGACGGTGTATCACGACGACGACGAGGCGTACCAGGTGTGGATCGACGGCGTCGGGGTACCGCCGGAGCGAGTGCAGCGCCGTGGCCGCGAGGACAACTACTGGTCGATGGGCGTCCCCGGTCCGTGCGGTCCGTGCTCCGAGATCTACGTCGACCGCGGCCCGGATTACGGCCAAGAAGGCGGGCCGGTCGCCGACGAAGAACGATACCTCGAGGTCTGGAACCTTGTCTTCATGCAGTACATCCGCGGGGAAGGCGAGGGCTACGGGTACGTCGACAACCTGCTCGGCGAGCTGCCGCAGAAGAACATCGACACCGGCCTGGGTGTCGACCGGATGGCGGTGCTCATGCAGGGCGTCGACAACGTCTTCGAGACCGACCTGCTCAAGCCGATGATCGACTGGGCGGCACAGGCCACCGGTCACGGTTACGGCGCCGACCCGCAGGCCGATGTCCGGCTCCGGGTGGTCGCCGACCACACCCGCACCGCCACGATGCTCATCGCCGATGGCGTCGTCCCCGGCAACGAGGGCCGCGGCTACGTCCTCAGGCGGATGTTGCGCCGCACCGTGCGCACGCTGCGGCTGCTCGGTCTCGACGTTCCGGCGATGGGTGATCTCACCGCGCTGGCCTGCGGTGTGCTGAGCCCGTCGTTCCCGGCGCTCGCCGAGAGCGCGACCCGGATCGAGGCGGTCGCAGCTCAGGAAGAGGAAGCCTTCCGCGCGACGTTGCGGACCGGCTCGACGCTGTTTGAGCGGATGGCGGGTGAGCTCCGGGCCAGCGGTGCATCGACGCTGCCTGGGGATCAGGCCTTCCTGCTCCACGACACCCACGGCTTCCCCATCGACCTGGTCCTCGAAATGGCGCGCGAGCAGGGTCTGATGGTCGACGAGGCAGGCTTCCGCAGGTTGATGGAAGAGCAGCGTCAGCGGGCGAAGCGCGACACTGCCGAACGCAAGTCCGGGCTGACCGATCTATCGGTGTACCGGTCGCTGCTCGACGCGAGCGGTGAGACGACCTTCACGGGTTACAGCGAGATCTCCTCGGAAGGCGTGTTGCGCGGGCTTCTCGTCGACGGCGCCGGAGCCGAATCGGCCGGCGAGGGCGAGCACGTCGAGATCACCCTGGACCGCACTCCGTTCTACGCCGAAGGCGGGGGACAGCTTGCCGACCATGGCACGATCACCCTCGCCGACGGTTCGGTGATCGAGATCTTCGACGCCCAGAAGCCGATCGGCGAGCTGATCGTCCACCGCGGTCGGGTGGTTCGGGGCCAGGCACGCGTCGGTCAAGGCGTGCACGCGGTCGTCGACGCCGGTCGACGCAAGGCGGTGTCGCGGGCACACACCGCGACCCATCTGGTCCACCAGGCCATCCGCCGGGCGCTCGGTGAGAACGCCAGCCAGGCCGGCTCGCAGAACGACGCCGGTCGCTTCCGGTTCGACTTCGCCTCGCCCAGCGCCGTTCCCGACACCGTCCTCGCCGACATCGAGGCCGAGGTCAACGACGTCCTGATGGCCGACCTTGCCGTCAACGCGTTCGTCACCACCCAGGAGGATGCCAAGCGGCGCGGCGCGATCGCGATGTTCGGTGAGAAGTACGGCGAGGCGGTGCGGGTCGTCGAGGTCGGTGACTACTCCACCGAGCTCTGCGGTGGCACGCACGCACTGCGCTCCTCCCAGCTGGGGCTGGTGAAGCTGTTGGGCGAGGCCTCGATCGGGGCCGGCAAGCGGCGGGTCGAGGGGCTGGTCGGCACCGACGCCTTCTCATTCCTCGCCCGCGAACACCTGCTGGTGTCACAGCTCGCCGGGCTGCTCAACGTCGGCTCCGAGGATCTGCTCGAGCGGGTCGGCGGCATCGTTACGCGGGTGCGCGAGCTCGAGAAGGACATCGAGCGGGTGCGTGGCGAGGCCATCATCTCCGGCGCCGGCGCGTTGGCCGACAACGCGATCCGCCAGGACGGCATCGCCATCGTCGCGCACCGGGCTCCCGACGGCACGGAGGCCGACGACCTTCGCAAGCTGGCGCAGAGCGTGCTCGGCCGGTTCAACGGTGGGGCGGGCGTGGTGGCCGCGGCCGCGGTCACCGGCGGACGCCCGATCATCGTCGTGGCGGTCAACGACGGAGCCCGTGACCGGCAGCTCAAAGCAGGCGAGCTGGTCAGAGACGCGGCCGCCCGGCTGGGCGGTCGGGGCGGTGGCCGCGACGACGTCGCGCAGGGTGGCGGCAACGATCCGAGCCAGCTCGAGGACCTCTTGCGAGACCTGCCGTCCGACATCGCACGCCGGGCGAGCGGTTGAGCGTCCTCGTGGCAGTCGGGGTGCGACTCGGAGTAGACGTTGGCAGCGTCCGGGTCGGTGTTGCGGCGAGCGATCCGGACGGCGTGCTGGCCAGCCCGGTGATGGTGGTGGCGCGCAGCCGTCGTACCGGAGCGGATCTCGACACGATCGCCCAGCTCGTCGTCGAACGCGAAGCGGTCGAGGTGATCGTGGGACTGCCTCGCTCGTTGTCCGGGGCGGAAGGCAGCGCTGCAGCGGCGGCTCGCGAGTTCGCCGTCGCGCTCGCCGAACGGGTGTCGCCGGTGCCGGTCCGGCTTCTCGACGAGCGGCTGAGCACAGTCGAGGCAGCTCGTGGCATGCAGCGGGCCGGCGTGAGCAGCCGGAAGGCGCGCGGCACCGTTGACGCGGCCGCAGCTGCCGTGATCCTCCAGCACGCGCTCGATGCGCAACGTGGCGGACGGCCGGGCGCGATATGACCGGGTTCCACTTCGACGATGACGACACGCCCGACAGCTCGTCGTCGACCCGCCGGGCTGCGGGGATCGGCATCCTGGTCGTGCTGGTCGTGCTGGTTGCGCTGGTCGTGATCGTCGCGAAGATCCTTTCCGGAGTGTTCGGTAGCGGCGCGGACTACTCGGGTGAAGGCAGCGGCACCGTCGAGGTGGTGGTCAACCCCGGGGACAGCGCGTCGACGATCGGTCACACCTTGGCGAAAGCCGGCGTCGTGAAAAGCTCGAGCGCCTTCACCTCCGCTGCCGCTACGAACAGCCAGTCGGTCAAACTGCAACCCGGCACGTACAAGCTCCACAGCCACATGAAGGCATCGCTCGCGCTGGCTCTCATGCTCAACCCGAAGTCGCTGATCAGCTTCACCGTGCCGATCCCGGAAGGATTCACGGTCTCCTCGATCGTCGCCCGGGTGGCGGCCGAGACGCCGATAACGGCGACCGCGATGAGACAGGCGCTCGCCAAACCGGCCTCCATCGGCTTGCCGTCGTGGGCCAACGGTCACGTCGAGGGCTTCCTGTTCCCGGCGACCTACACCGTCCAGCCGGGGGAGACGGCGCAGCAGCTGCTCAGCGCGATGGTCACCAGGTTCGGACAGTCGGCCGTAGCCGACCATCTGGCTGCAGGAGCTGCGCGGCTGAACCTCTCGGAGTACGACGTGATCACCCTCGCCTCGATGGTGCAAGCCGAGGGTCGGCTCACCCAGGACTTCCCCAAGATCGCCGAGGTGTTCCTCAACCGGCTGCATCGCGGCATGACGCTGGGCTCCGACGCCACACTGATCTACGCGCTGGGACACGCGCCGCTGACCCAGTCCGACCTGCAGTCGACGAACCCCTTCAACACCCGCAAGTTCACCGGGCTGCCGCCGACGCCGATCAACTCGCCGGGTGATGCCGCCATCACTGCCGTGCTGCATCACGCCAGCGGCCCGTATCTGTACTTCGTGACGATCGACAAGGCAGGTCACACCGCCTTCGCGACGACATTGAGCAAGTTCAACCAGCTGGTGGCCCAATCGCGGGCGAACGGCGTCTCGTGACTTCGAGGCGGGGCGCTGCGGTGCTCGGCTCGCCGATCGCACATTCGCTCTCGCCCGTGCTGCACCGCGCGGCATACGACGCCTTGGGTCTTGCCGACTGGACCTACGAGGCGGTTGAGACGGTCGAGGCCGACCTCGAGCCGACGCTGCGACGGCTCGCGGACGCCGGCTTGGCCGGCGTCAGCCTCACGATGCCGCTGAAGAAGTCGGTGATGCCGCTGCTGATGAGCGTTGACGAGGCCGGTGCGACGGTCGGTGCGGCCAACACCGTGCTGTTCGCCGACGACGCCTGGCGCGGTGCGAACACCGACGTGGCGGGGTTCGTGGCGGCGCTTCGGGGCAGCGGACTTCTCGCGACGGCTGATCCGCCGTGGGTGATCGGCGCCGGAGCGACCGCCGGCTCAGCCATAGCCGCGCTCGCCTCGTGCGGCTACCGTTCGGTGATCGTCGTGGCGCGCCGGCCGGCGGCCGGCGAGCAGTTGCGGCCGATGGTCGAGGCGCTGGGGCTCGGGCTCGAGGTCCGGCCCTGGTCCGACGCCGGCAAGGCGATCGCTGCGTCGCTGGTCATCGCGACGACGCCCGCAGGGGCGACTGATCAGCTCGCGCCGGCAGTGCGGCAGCCGGACGACGGCGGCACCCTTGGGCTGTGGTTCGATGTCGGCTACGCGCCCTGGCCGACCCGCGTGGCCGCGGCATGGCAGGCGGCCGGCGGCCAGGTGATCGGCGGTATCGAATTGCTGATCGAGCAGGCGGCCGAGCAGGTCCGTCTGATGACCGGGCTCGCGCCTCCCGTGGCCGCGATGCGTGACGCGGGTCATCGAGCGGTCGCGGCGCCTTAGTAGCCTGGCGGGCGTCAGAGGATATCGAGGGGAACAGCGTGGCTACTCGGGTTGGCATCAACGGCTTCGGCCGGATCGGGCGCAACTTCTTCCGCGCAGCGCTTGCCGGCGGACATGACATCGAGGTGGCTGCTTACAACGATCTTGGTGACGCGAACACGATCGCGCACCTGCTGAAGTACGACAGCATCCTCGGCCGGTTGCCGCATGAGGTGTCGGTCGTCGACGGCGGGATCGCGGTGGATGGGCGCAAGATCGTCGGTCTCGCCGAGCGGGCCGGACCCGGCGCGTTGCCCTGGAAGGACCTCGGCGTCGACGTGGTCATCGAGTCGACCGGGCTGTTCACCAAGGCCGAGGTGGCGCGCCAACACGTCGACGACGGCGGTGCCAAGAAGGTCATCATCTCGGCGCCGGCCACCGGCGAGGACCTCACCGTCGTACTGGGGGTCAACGACGGCGAGTACGACGGGTCGCAGACCGTGATCTCCAACGCGTCATGCACCACGAACTGCCTGGCACCGATGGCGAAGGTGCTCCAGGACAGCTTCGGCATCGAACGCGGACTCATGACGACCGTTCACGCCTACACCCAGGACCAGAACCTTCAGGACGGTCCGCACAGCGATCTGCGGCGAGCCCGCGCAGCGGCCATCAACATCGTGCCGACGTCGACCGGTGCCGCGAAGGCGATCGGCGTTGTCCTGCCGGAGCTCGCCGGCAAGCTCGATGGATACGCGCTGCGGGTGCCGATCCCCACCGGCTCGGCAACCGACCTCACAGTGACCGCGGCCCGCGACACGAGTGTCGAGGAGGTCAACAACGCGTTCAAGGCGGCCGCAGACGGTCCGCTCAAGGGCATCCTGAGCTATACGAGCGACCCGATCGTCTCCAGTGACATCGTCACCGACCCGTCGTCGTGCATCTTCGACTCCGGTCTCACCAAGGTGATCGGCGATCAGGTCAAGGTCGTCGGCTGGTACGACAACGAATGGGGCTACTCGAACCGGCTGGCCGACCTCACCGTGCTCGTCGGCTCACGAATGTCCGCGTGACGGACGCCCTCCCGGGCATCGACGCGCTCGGCGACCTCTCCGGCTCGCACGTCCTGGTTCGCGCCGATCTCAACGTTCCACTTGAGGACGGGGTCATCACCGATGACGGTCGGATTAGGGCCAGCGTTCCCACCTTGAAGCGGCTGCTCGACAGTGGCGCCCGGCTGGTCATCACCGCCCATCTCGGTCGCCCGGAGGGTCAGCCGGATCCCAAGTACAGCCTCGCACCGGTTGCGGTACGACTCGGCGAGCTGCTCGGTCGCGATGTGGTGTTGGTCGGTCACGACGACAGCCCCGGCGATGCCGAGATCGTCCTGCTCGAGAACGTCCGCTTCCATCCGGGCGAGACGGCGAAGGACGAAGGCGCGCGCGACGAGTTCGCCAAACGGCTCGCCGGTCGCGCGGACTACTACGTCGACGACGCGTTCGGCGCGGTTCATCGCAAGCACGCCAGCGTGTACGACGTGGCGCGTCTGCTGCCATCGGCTGCGGGTGATCTCGTGCTGCGCGAGGTCGAGGTGCTCCGGCGGCTGACCGAGGAACCACCGCGGCCGTATGTCGTCGTACTCGGCGGGTCGAAGGTGTCCGACAAGCTTGCCGTCATCGAGAACCTGCTGCCCGGCGTGGATCAGCTCCTGGTGGGCGGAGGGATGTGCTTCACGTTCCTTGCCGCCCAGGGATACGACGTGGGGCGATCCTTGCTCGAGCCCGACCAGATCCAGGCCTGCCGCAACTTTTTGGCCACCGGAAAGGTGACGCTGCCGGTAGATGTCGTGGTCGCGTCCGCGGTCAGCGCTGACGGCCCGACCGACGTCGTCTCCGCGGATGCAATTCCCGCCGACCAGATGGGACTCGACATCGGCCCGCGAAGCGTCGCACTGTTCATCGAGCGGCTCGCTGGTGCGAAGACCGTCTTCTGGAACGGGCCGATGGGGGTGTTCGAGCTCGCGCCGTTTGCGGCTGGCACGCTAGGAGTTGCGTCGGCGATTGCTGACCTTCCCGATGCATTCACCGTCGTGGGTGGTGGCGACTCGGCCGCTGCGATCCGCGTGCTCGGCCTCGATGAATCTCGGTTCGGACACATCTCCACCGGCGGGGGAGCCAGCTTGGAGTATCTCGAGGGCAAGCAGCTTCCCGGCCTGAGCGCTCTGGCAGGTGGCTGATGGCGAACCGGATGCCGCTGATGGCGGGCAACTGGAAGATGACCCAGAACCACCTCGAGGCGATCGCGCTGGTGCAGAAGCTGGCGTTCTCGTTGACCGACAAGGACTTTGACGCTGTCGAGGTTGCGGTCCTGCCGCCGTACACCGACATCCGCAGTATCCAGACGATGGTCGACGGCGACCACCTGCGGATCGAGTACGGCGCCCAGGATCTCTCCGAACACGACAGCGGTGCCTACACCGGAGAGGTCAGCGGAGCCATGCTTGCGAAGCTCGGCTGCCGCTACGTCGTGGTCGGGCATTCTGAGCGACGTCAGTACCACAACGAGACCGATCAGCTCGTGAACGCGAAGGTGCAGGCGGCGTACCGGCACAAGCTCACGCCGATCCTGTGTGTCGGTGAGTCGCTTGATATCCGCAAGGAACGCGCCCACGTCGGCCACTGCACCGCGCAGCTGGACGCGGCGCTTGCGGGGGTGACGGCGTCGCAGGCCAAGACGATCGTGATCGCGTATGAACCCGTTTGGGCTATCGGGACCGGCGAGGTGGCGACCCCGGAAGACGCCCAGGAGGTCTGTGCGGGGCTGCGCGACACGCTGGGGAGCATTTACAGTCCGGCGTTGGCCGCCGGAGTACGCGTGCTCTACGGCGGCTCGGTCAAGCCAGATAACGTCAGCGGCATCATGGCGCAACGAGACGTCGACGGCGCTCTCGTCGGCGGAGCCAGCGTGATTCCGGAGGATTTTGTCAGAATCGTTCGGTTTGACGAAACGCCTTCGGGGGAGGGTCGCGGATAACCATTCGGTCACAACTTCGCTACGAAGCCGCGCGATGGTTGGGAGTTGTCCGCTGCAGTCCTAGTCTCCCCCTCGCCATCAGGTAACTCCATAGTCGCCTGTCACGGCCCCGAGAAGGAGGAACATGCTCCCCACCCGACGTGTCGCCGGCCTCGCCGTCGTCGGCCTGGTATCGGCTGTCGCGCTTGCTGCATGTAGCAGTAGCAGTAGCGGCGGCGGATCCAACAACAACAACTCAGGCGGCACCCCGCATCGCGGGGGCACGCTGAAGATGCTGGGCATCGCTGCGAACGACATGCTGTCGATCGACCCGGCAGGCATGTACTACACGACCGACTACATGTTTGCCGATCTGATCCAGCGCCAGCTCGTGACCTACCCACGTGACCCGCAGACCGGCCACTTCGGCATCGTCCCGGTCGCTGACGCGGCCACCCAGGTGCCGACCACCGCTAACGGCGGACTCACCAATGGCGGCAAGACCTACACCTTCCACATCAAGCCAGGTGTCGACTGGCAGGACGGTACGCCGGTCACCAGCACCGACTTCATCCGCGGAATCGCTCGCGTGTGCAACCCGGTGAAGCCATTCGGTGCGCTGACCTACTGGGAGACCGCGATCGTCGGCTTCAAGAAGTTCTGCGTCGGCGAGCAGGCTCTGGCCGGCACCGCTTCCGCGATCGGCAACTACGTCAAGACCAAGATGGGCTCCATCTCGGGTATGTCGGCGCCGAACCCGTCGACGATTGTCTTCACGCTGCCGCGTCCGGAGTCGGACTTCCTCAACGTCCTGGCGTTGGCAGATGCCTCGGCTGCCCCGGCGTCGTACCTGAACTACGTCCCCAACTCGCCGGCGCTGGCCAAGCACCTCATGTCGGACGGTCCGTACATCATCACCAAGTTCAACCGCGGTGTTGAGTACGACTTCGCCCGCAACCCGCACTGGTCGGCGTCCACTGACCAGCAGCGGCCGGCGTATGTCGACAAGATCGACGTCACGACGAACCTGTCGCAGCAAGCCGTGCAGTCCCAGATCCAGGCCGGCACCGCCGACATGGAGTGGAACACCTTCCCGTCACCGGTGCAGGCCAACCAGCTGTCGCAGGCGAACAACCCGGGTCTGCACATCAACCCAACGTCGTCGTCGAACCCGTGGTTGGCGATGAACACTGTGTCGCCGACTGACAACGGTGCGCTGAAGAAGTTGGCGGTGCGCCAGGCGGTGGAGTACGCGGTCAACCCGACCGACGTGCTTCAGGCGCTCGGTGGACCACTGCTGAACAACCCGCTGCACCAGATCCTGCCTCAGGTCATCGTCGGTGGGACCCCGTCATACAACCTGTACCCGTACAACGTGGCGAAGGCGAAGCAGTTGCTGACCCAGGCCGGGTACCCGAACGGGGTCAACCTGAAGCTGGTCTACACCAGCTCGTCGACCGGATTGGCGAAGCTGGCGCAGACGCTGCAGTCCGACCTCGGTCAGGCCAACATCCACGTGAAGCTGGTGCCGGCTCGGTCGCACTACGACTACCTGATCGTCAATCCCAATATCACCCAGAAGGGCAACTGGGATCTCAGCCTTCCGGGCTGGGGTGCTGACTGGGACGGTAACGCGGCCCGGACCTACATGGTTCCGCTGTACGACGGTCCGAGCTCGTTCGCTCAGGCAGGTAGCAACTACGGTGACTACAACGACCCGAAGACCAATGCATTGATCGCTCAGGCGTTGAAGGCACCGACGGCGGCGGCGGCCGGCCCGATCTGGCACCAGGCTGACGTCCAGATCATGAAGGACGCTCCGGTCGTGCCACTGACGAACCCGAAGCAGGCCAACTTCGTCAATGCGAGCCGGGTGCACAACTTCATCTTCTGGGACAACTTCCAGGATGGTGACCCGACTCAGGTGTGGCTGAGCTAGGTAGTCCGCTTCACAGATGCTCGTCGCCCCCGGCCCCGGAATTCTGGGGCCGGGGGGACGCGCGTTCGGGGGTTCGGAAAGGGTCGCACGGTCGGTACGCCGTGCGTATTCTCAAACCACCTTCGCAACCCGTTGGTCGGGAGTGACGATGAGCCTTCTTGAGGTCAGCGACCTTTCGGTCACCTTCTCCACCCCCGATGGGCTGCTCGAAGCGGTCCGCGGCTTGTCGTTCTCACTCGAAGCAGGCAAGACCCTCGGCATCGTGGGGGAGTCGGGCTCGGGCAAGAGCGTGGCAACCCAGACGATCATGGGCCTGACGCAGAACGTCCGTATCACCGGCACCGCGCTGTTCGAGGGCGTCGACCTGCTCACCCTTTCGCGTAGCGAGCTTCGCAAGGTTCGCGGGTCTCAGATCGCGATGATCTTCCAGGATCCGCTCTCCAGCCTGCACCCGTTCTACCGGGTGGGCTGGCAGATCGTCGAGATGATCCGCGAGCACGAAGACGTCTCGAAGGACGCCGCTCGGGCCCGGGCGATTGATCTGTTGCGATCGGTCGGAATCTCCCAGCCGGATGTGCGGATCGACAACTATCCGTATCAGTTCTCCGGCGGCATGCGACAGCGCGCGATGATCGCGATGGCGATGGCGCTGAACCCGAAGATTCTCATCGCCGACGAGCCCACGACCGCACTCGACGTGACCGTTCAGGCGCAGGTCCTCGAGGTCATGGAGCGGATGCAGCAGGAGTTCGGCACGGCCATCATCTTGATCACTCACGACCTCGGCGTTGTCGCGGACATCGCCGACGACGTCCTGGTCATGTACGCCGGGCGGGCCGTCGAGACGGCTGACCGGCGCACCACCTTCTACGAGCAGCATCATCCCTACACGAAGGGTCTGCTCGAGTCGCTGCCTGCTATCGACACCGATGAGCGGCTCAAGCCGATCACCGGATCGCCACCGAGCCTGCTCCGGCTTCCGGCCGGCTGCTCGTTCCGGCCGCGGTGCCCATACGTGATGGACCGCTGCGCGGAGGAGCCGCCGCTCCGCCCGATTGACGACGCCGGCCTCCATCGATCTGCCTGTTGGCTGCCGACCGATGTCACAGGCACCGGAGAAGCCGCCGAGCGCCGGCGCCGTGAGGCATCCGAGGCGGGATCCGGGACAGGCGTGGGATCCGGCATTGACGCCCTGCGAAGGAGGGAGGCGTGAGCGAACCGGCGGCGGTGCAGCGCGAGCCCAGCGGTGAGGTGCTGCTCGAGCTGACCGATGTCGTCAAGCACTTCCCGATCCGGTCGGGCAGCCTGCTGCGCCGGGATGCCGGTTCGGTGAAGGCAGTCGACGGCGTCAGCCTGACCGTTCGGTCAGGGGAAACCCTCGGACTGGTCGGCGAGACCGGCTGTGGGAAGTCCACGCTTGCCCGCTGCATCACTCGGCTCTACGACCTGACTGCCGGCAAGGTCGTCTTCGAGGGACAGGACATCACGAAGCTGTCCGCCCGCGCGATGCGACCGGTCCGTTCCAAGGTCCAGATGATCTTCCAGGACCCGTACGGCTCACTGAATCCCCGTCGTCGGGTCGGCTCGATCATCGGTGACCCTTTCGCCATCCACCGCATCGCATCGGGCGATGACCGCAAGCGGCGGGTCCAGGAACTGATGGAGATGGTCGGGCTCAACCCCGAGCATTACAACCGGTTCCCGGCCGAGTTCTCCGGCGGCCAACGGCAGCGGATCGGTGTCGCGCGGGCGCTCGCCCTGCGCCCGAAGTTGATCGTCTGCGACGAGCCGGTGTCGGCGCTCGACGTCTCGATCCAGGCCCAGGTCATCAACCTGCTGGCGGACCTGCAATCGGAGCTCGGACTGACCTACATCTTCATCGCGCACGACCTGTCGGTGGTCCGCCACGTGAGCGATCGCGTCGCAGTGATGTATCTCGGGAAGGTCGTCGAACTCAGTCCCTCCGAGCGGCTCTATCACCACCCACGCCACCCCTACACCAATGCGCTCCTGTCGGCTGTCCCGGTGCCTGATCCCGATCTCTCAGACAGCCGCGAGCGACTGATTCTTGCCGGCGACGTGCCGTCGCCCACGAACCCGCCGACAGGTTGCCGGTTCCACCCCCGCTGCCCGAAGGCGCGCCCGAACTGCGTCGAGGACGACCCCTCGCTGACCGCGCGTCTCGATGATGAGCCAAGTCATCAAACCGCCTGCCATTACCCCGTCGTCGACGGCGAGGACCTCACCGCGGCGCGCCCCCAGTTGCCGTCGAGTCAGCGGGCGGAGGATCTCGTCGCCACCCGGTCGACCGAGGGATCGGAGACGTCATGACCCAACCGCTCGAGACCGAGCTGCTAGCTGAGGGTGACCTCGACGCCGAACTTCCCCCAACTTCCGGTGCCGCCGCGATCGAAGGAAGGAGCCCGTACAAGCTCGCGTGGCTGCGGATCAGGCGTGACCGGGTCGCGATGGCATCCGCGATTGTGATCATCCTGATAGCGCTGCTCGCCATCCTCGCGCCCGTGATCGCTCACCTCACCGGCCACGGAGTGGACCAGGAGTTCCACCGCATCGGCGAGAACCTCGACGGCTCTCCGAAGGGGCCCGGCCACATCTTTTTGTGGGGCACCGACGACCAGGGTCGCGACCTGCTGGTCCGTTGCGCGTACGGCGCCCGGGTGTCCCTGGAGGCAGGGCTGATCGCCACCGCGATCGCGGTCTTCATCGGTACCACGGTGGGCCTTGCCGCCGGTTACCTCGGCAAGATTGTCGACACGCTCCTGTCCCGCACCATTGACCTCGTGCTGGCGCTGCCGTACCTGCTGTTCGCCATCGCACTGGTCGCGGTCGTGGGGCCGAGCCTGAGGATCGCGATCGCGGTCATTGCCTTCTTCAGCTGGGCGTCGGTCGGGCGAATCATCCGCGGCCAGGTGCTCTCGCTGCGAGAACGCGAGTTCGTCGAGGCAGCGCGGTCACTCGGCGCCAGCAGCACTCGGATCATGTTTGTCGACGTGCTGCCGAATGTGCTCGCGCAGGTCGTGGTGCTCTCGTCGCTGCTGATCCCGTCGGCGATCGTCTTCGAAGCCACGCTGTCCTATCTCGGCCTCGGGGTGCCGCCGCCGACGCCGAGCTGGGGAAACATCATCGCCGGCGCCCAGACCTATACCGAGGCTTGGTGGTTCCTGGTCTTCCCAGGCGTCCTGCTGCTCATGACCACGCTCGCTTTTAACCTGCTGGGCGACGCGATCCGCGACGCCTTCGATCCACGCGGCGACCAGAACTTCGCCCGGGCAAAGAAAGGCTGAGAGCTATGGCGCGCTTCTTGGTGCGACGGATTTCTCTCGGCGTCGTCGTGCTGTGGATCATCACGATCCTGGTCTTCGTCATGTTCTTCGTCGCTCCGAACGACGTGGCCCACCGGATCGCGGGCCGAAACGCGACACCGGCAACGGTCGCCGTAGTGAGGCACACCCTCGGGCTCGACAAGCCGGTCACCACGCAGTACTGGCACTTCCTGATCCGGCTCTTGCACGGCAACCTCGGGCAGTCCTACTTCACCCAGCAGTCGGTCAGCAGCCTGCTGTCCAGCCGGCTGCCGGCCACCTTGTCGATCATGGCCGGCGCGGCGGTCATCTGGATGCTTCTCGGCGTGACCAACGGTGTCATCTCCGCGATCCGCCCACGCTCGCTCGCGGATCGCGGGCTGACGTCTTTCGCACTGTTCTTCTACTCGTTGCCGACGTTCGTGCTCGGGCTGGCAATGCTCAACATCTTCTTCTATCAACTTCACACCCACGGCATCCCGAACCTGCCCGGATCCGGCTACGTGCCGCTCACCCAGGATCCGTACCAGTGGTTCGTGCACATGATCCTTCCCTGGATCACACTCGCGCTCCTGCTCGCCGCGACCTACACCAGGCTGACCCGTAACTCGATGCTCGACGTCCTCAGCGAGGACTACATCCGCACCGCCAGGTCGAAAGGCCTTGGCGAGGGAAGAGTGGTGATGCGCCACGGGCTGCGGAGCGCGCTTACGCCGATCGTGACGCAGTTCGGGATCGATCTCGGCACCCTGGTCGGAAACCTGGTGGTGACCGAGAAGGTGTTCGGGATCTCCGGTGTCGGAGCGCTCGCGGTTGACAGCATCACCAACGGTGATCTGCCGGTCATCATCGGCGTCGTCATCGTCGCCTCAGCCGCGGTCGTGGTGATGAACATCATCGTCGATATCGCTTACGCCGTCCTTGACCCGCGGGTGCGGCTCAACTGAGTCGGATCCCGTCGTCTGGCACACTGGAAGCAACCCGCTGAAGTTGACAGGGAGCCTTTCGTGACGCTGGCGCTTTCCATTGTGCTCATCATCGTGAGCCTGCTGCTGGTGGTCCTCGTCCTGCTGCACCGTGGGAAGGGCGGCGGCCTGTCCGACATGTTCGGCGGCGGCGTCTCCTCCTCGCTGTCCGGCTCCTCGGTCGTGGAGAAGAACCTCGACCGCCTGACGATCATCTGCGGCGTGATCTGGTTCGGCTGCATCATCGGAATCGGCCTGTTGCTGAAGTAGCGACCGCCCGAGCCGGCAGCGACTGGGCTAGGGGCTGGCGATTCTGGCCAGCGAAGTGGGAAGGCTGCTGGCGGCGGCGCGGTCGAGGAGCCAGCGGGTAGCGACCCTGCCATGGACGCCGGCGGCCGGGATGGCGGTCGGCCCGGCTCCGGACAGCGCCAGCCGGGCGGCGGTCGCCTTCTCCTCGCCGGCAGCGATCAGCCACACTTCGCGCGCCGAGTTGATGGTGGTCATCGCCATCGACAGCCGCGATGGTGGTGGCTTCGGTGCACCGCGCACGGCAACCACCGGCCGCTCGTCGTAGAGCGCGGGCGCCTCCGGGAACAGCGACGCGATGTGGCCGTCCGGGCCGACACCGAGCAGCAGGATGTCGAAACTGGGTGCCGGGCCGTGGTCCTCAGGGCGTGCGGCGGCCCGAAGTGCCTCGGCGTAGGCGTCGGCCGCAGCGTCCAAGTCGTCGCCGCCGACACCGTCGCTCGCTGCCATCGGATGCAGCCGCTCCGGGTCGATGTTGACGTGATCGAGCAGCGCGTCGCGGGCCTGTGTCTCGTTGCGGTCCGAGTGGCCGGCCGGAAGGAACCGTTCGTCCCCCCACCAGACGTCGAGCCGGTCCCAGTCGATCGCGTCACGTGCCGGCGAGCTCGCGAGCTCGCGCAGCGTCGCGCCGCCGATGCCGCCGCCGGTGAGCACGATCGACGCGGTGCCGCGGGCTGCCTGCGCGTCGACGATGCCGGTGATGATCCGGGCAGCGACCGCCTGGGCGAGCAGCGTCGCGTCGCGATGGACGACGACGAGTGATGGCGTCACTTTGCTGCCGACGTCGCCGGGTCCCGCCACACCAGCATTCGCCCTCGCGGGGTGAGATCCACCGACACTCCGGTGGCTGCTGCCAGCGCATCGGCGTACACCGGGTCTGGATCCATCCGGCGCAGCTCCTCGGCGAGCAGGTCGCCGATCTCGCGGCGCGGCAACGGCAGCGCCCGCGGCTCCTCGCCGCGACGGCTGAGCGTCGCCGTCACGCCGTCGGGGCGTTCTATCGTGATCGTGGCATCGCTGCCGTTGGGCTGACGCATGACGATCTGCGCTGACGTGATGCCCGGACCGCCGCTGTTGTCGACCGCCGCCTCGACGCCGAGTCGTGAGCTCAGCCAGCCGGCCAGGAGTGCCGCGCTGGCGTTCCCGGCCTCGGCAATGACCGAGGCCGACTGTGGCTCACCGTCGATCCCGTCGAGGGCGGATGCCAGCAGCGATCGCCAGGGCGTCGCCCGAGCCCAGGCGAGGTCGGTGTCGCCGGGGATGAAATCGCAGGCCCGGACCCGAAGCGCGTCGGCCGGCTGGGCCGCCTGCGCGCAGTCGGTTACGCGCCGATTGGCGAGGACGCCGAGTGCATCGGTGGCGATCTCGTCGGGTGGGCTGCCGTGCCACCAGGTGACGACCGGCGCATCAGGTGCCAGCAGCGGCAGCACGACCGACTCGGCGTGCAGCGCCAGCCGCCCGTACATCCTCATCACGACGGCCTCGGTGGCACCGAGCCGGCCTCCGACCTGGACCTCCGCGTCGAGTCGGATGTCGGCATCGATGCGATGGCGTACGACGATCAGCAGCCGGCATGGATGTGCGGCGGCCGCGACCGTCGTCGCCTGCTCGGCCTCAGCGACCCGACGCTCGTCGACGACAGCGACGAGCGTGAGGGCCAGACCCGACGCGAGCGCACCGGCCGCGCGCCGCTCGGCAAGCAGCGCCTTGACGACATCACTGCCGGTGGTGTCCCACAACGTCGTGGCCATCTATCAGCTCCCTGCCGTGAGACGCAGAATCGTGGTCATGGCCGCCGCCACACCCGGCCATCAGAGGCGAGCATCTCCTCGGCACCCCGTGGCCCCCATTCGCCCGCCCGGTACTTCTCCGGCTCCGACCCTTCCCAGAACTCCTCGAGCCGGTCGATCACGCGCCAGGAGGCGTCGACTTCTTCGTTCCGCGGGAACAATGTGGCGTCGCCGAGCAGGACGTCGAGAATCAGCCGCTCGTAGGCCTCCGGTGAGGACTCCGTGAACGACTCGCCGTACAGGAAGTCCATCGAGACGTCGCGCACCTCCATCGCCGAGCCCGGCACCTTCGACCCGAACCGCAGCGTCACTCCCTCGTCGGGCTGCACTCGGACCACCAGCTGGTTGGCGCCGAGCTCGACGGTGTCGGTCGCGTCGAACGGCAGGTGCGGCGCGGTCTTGAACACCACCGCGATCTCGGTAACCCGGCGAGGCAGCCGCTTACCGGTCCGCAGGTAGAACGGCACCCCGGCCCAACGGCGGGTTTCGATCCCCAGGCGTACCGCGGCGTAAGTCTCGGTCTTCGAATCCTTCGGCACGTCCTCCTCGTCGAGGTACGACGGCACTCGCTCACCCGCCAGCCAACCCTGGTCGTACTGGCCGCGGATTGCGTACCTGGCAAGGTCGTCCGGCAGTGAGATGGCGTTGAGGACTTTGAGCTTCTCGATTCTGATCGCCTCGGCGTCGAACGACACCGGCTCCTCCATCGCGGTCAGCGCCAGGAGCTGCAGGAGATGGTTCTGCAGTACATCGCGAGCGGCGCCGGCGGAGTCGTAGAACCCGGCCCTGCTTCCGATGCCGACATCCTCGGCCATCGTGATCTGGACCGAGTCGACGTAATGCGAGTTCCAGATCGGCTCGAACAGCGTGTTGGCAAACCGAAGCGCCAACATGTTCTGAACGGTTTCCTTACCGAGGTAGTGGTCGATCCGGAAGACATCCTCGGCGCCGAAGACATCGTCGACCAGCCCATTGAGCTCGCGGGCCGAGTTGAGGTCGTGACCGAATGGCTTCTCGACCACCACCCGGCGCCAACCGCCGGCACGCTCGTTGTCCGCCATGCCGGTGCGCTGCATCTGCTTGAGGACCACCGGGAACGCCGGCGGCGGGATCGAGAGGTAGAACGCCGCGTTGCCCTTGATGCCGTGACTGTGAAACATGTCATTGAGCTCATCGTGGAGCTGGTCGAAGGCGGCATCGTCGTCGAAGGAGCCCGGGATGAACTTCAATGACGAGGCGACCCGCCTCCACACGTCGTCGCGGAACTCGGTGCGGGAGTGCTCCTGTGCCGCCTTGCGCGCGAGTGACTCGAAGTCCCCAACGTCCCAGTCGCGTCGGGCGAAGCCGAGTAGGACGAAGCCCGGCGGGAGCAGGCCGCGGTTCGACAGGTCGTAGATCGCCGGGATCAGCTTCTTGCGCGACAAGTCTCCGGTCACGCCGAAGACCACCACTGCGCACGGGCCGGGTACGCGGGGTAGCCGGCGGTCGCGAGGGTCGCGTAAGGGGTTGCCGGCGCTGCCGGAGATCACCGTCACCGCGTCTCCTAGACCGTTTCGCCCTGCGCGGCCTTCAGCAGCGTCGCCAGACCCGTGGTGCGGTCGCTCAGATGCAGCCGGACGACCGGCCGGGAGCGGTCGCGAAGCGCTTGCAAGTCGCCGAGGGCCTGCGCCAGCTGAAGCCGGCCGAAGGTGAACGGCCGGTCGGGAATCGCCACATCGGCGGCATGCGCGCCGGTGATCTGCAGGAAGACGCCGACCGGCGGTCCGCCTTTGTGGAACTGGCCGGTGGAGTGCAGGAAGCGAGGCCCCCAACCGAAGGTGACCGGATGCGGGATCCGGGCGGCAAGCAGATGTCGCAGCGATGCCGCCGCGGTGTCCTGCAGACGGTCCAGGTAGGCCATGATCGCCAGGTAACCGCGATCGCCGACGGCGTCGAGGAGCGCGTCGAAGACGCTCGGCAGGTCGGTCGCGGCGCCGATGGTTGCGGCGTCCGCGTGCACCTCGACGCCGTTGCTGACGAATGCCGGTATGCCTTCGGGCAGTGGCCCTTCCCCGGCGGCTTTCAGCACCGCGTTCGTGTTGTCCTTCGACTCCTGCACGTTGGGCTGGTTGAACGGGTCGATGTCCAGCAGCTTCCCGGCGACCGCCGTCGCGAATTCCCAGGCCAGGAACTGCGCCCCGAGCGAGCCGGCCACGCTGGTGCCGTTCGGCGGCGGCGCGTCCCCGAGCAGGACGAGGTGAGTGTCCACGGTCGCGACGAAACCGGGGGAGTCCGGGCGTGGCACCACCACCGGCAGCAGGCCCCTGCCGCTCTTTCCGGTTGACTCCGCGATCAGTTGCTCGGCCCAGTCGCCGAAGCCGTTGATTCCGGATCCGTCATCGGCGATCACGACCTTGTCGTGGCCGTCGCGCCCTGACCCGCCGAGCGCGGCACCTAGTGCGAGGGCAGGGTTGCCGTCGTCCTCGGCAAGCGTTTCTGCGAGTGCCTGGGCGTCGTCGAGCAATTCGCCGACCGGTACGCCGGCGAGGCCGCTCGGCACCAGGCCGAACGCGGTAAGTGCGCTGTAGCGGCCGCCGACGTTCGGATCGGCCTCGAAGACTCGGTATCCGGCGTCGGTGGCGATCGTGTGCAGCGGCGATCCGGGGTCGGTCACCACCACGATCCGCTCGGTCGGATCGATTCCCGCCTCGCGGAAGGCTCGCTCATAGACCCGGCGATGGCTGTCGGTCTCGAGGGTGCCCCCGCTCTTGCTCGATACGACCACTACGGTCCGCTCGAGCCGATCGGCAAGGGCGGCGCCGACCTGCCCGGGGTCGGTGGTGTCGAGGGTGGTGAGCTCGACGCCGTACGTCGCGGTGATGACTTCGGGGGCCAGCGACGAACCCCCCATGCCGGCGAGCACGACATGGTCGACTCCGGCGGCGGCGAGCTCGGTGCGCAGCTCCTCGATCTGCGGGACCAGCGGCCGGGAGGCCGTCACGCAGTCGAGCCACCCCAGGCGGCTCGCGGCCTCCTTCGCCGCGTCCGGCCCCCAGACCGTCGCGTCCTTACCGACGATGGACGCCGCGAGGCCCTTGGTGGCGATCAGCGCGCTATCCCGCGCCGCGATGACGTCGGTGCCGGCGCTGCTGACGGTGACGCCGCCGGCAGCGACGACGTTGGGGTCGGCGCTCACGTCCTCCACTCCGGCCACGTCCGCCGCCCCGGCCGCCACTCCAACGGCGACGTTTCGTCGATGTTCACTTGGCGGCCAGCTTCTTCAGCTCTGCTTTCGTCGAGTCGACCAGTTCCTTCCACGAGGCCTCGAACTTCTCGACTCCCTCGTCCTCGAGCACCTTCACCACGTCGTCGTAGTCGACGCCGATCGCGGCGAGGGAGTCGAGGACCTCCCGCGCGTTCGCGTAGTTCGGCCGCACGGTGTCGCCGGTGATCTTGCCGTGGTCGGCGAGGGCGTGGATCGTGGCCTCCGGCATCGTGTTGACCGTTCCGTCCACGACGAGCTCGACGACGTACATCGTGTCGTCGTAGGCCGGGTCCTTCGTGGAGGTCGACGCCCACAGCGGCCGCTGCGGCTTGGCTCCGGCCGCCGCAAGCGCTCGCCAGGCATCGGTGTCGAACTTCTCCTCGTAGAGCTTGTAGGCGAGCCTGGCGTTTGCCACCGCAGCCTTCCCGCGCAGTGCTTTTGCCTCGTCGCTACCGATCTTGTCGAGTCGAGCGTCGACCTCGGTGTCGACCCGGGAGATGAAGAACGAGGCAACCGATCCGAGTCGGGACAGGTCGTGTCCCGCGCGGCGCGCCCGTTCCATGCCGGCCTGGAAGGCGTCGATGACCTCGGCGTACCGCTGGAGCGAGAAGATGAGAGTGACGTTGACACTGATGCCCTCGGCCAACACCTGCTCGATCGCCGGAACACCGGCCTCGGTGGCCGGAATCTTGACGAAGAGATTGGGGCGATCGACCAACCACCACAGCGACCGTGCCTCGGCGACCGTTGCCTCGGTGTTGTGGGCGAGAGCAGGCGAGACCTCGATCGAGACTCGACCGTCGACGCCGTCGGTGGCGTCGTACGCAGCACGGAACAGATCGCACGCGTCACGGACGTCGTGGGCGGTCACCGCCCGCAGCGCCTCGTTGACGTCGACGTCGCGGATCGCCAGATCGCGCACCTGGTCGTCGTAATAGGAGCTCCCGCTGATCGCCTTCTGGAAGATCGTCGGGTTCGTCGTCTCGCCGACAACGTGGAAGTCGCGGATGAGGTTCGCCAGATTGCCCGTGACAAGCCGGTCACGTGACAGGTCGTCGAGCCAGATCGCGACGCCCGCGGCAGACAGTTGCTTGAGCGGATCGGTCATCTGGTGCTCCTCGTTCGGTAGTGGTTCGGGTCGTCTCAGTTGCCGGTCGTCGAGCCCGTTGTCGCGCCGACCTTGGACAAGCTCGCGTGCGCCGCCGCGACGACGCGGTCGGGCGTCATGCCGAACTGCTCGAACAGGATCTGGTACGGCGCACTGGCGCCGAAGTGTTCGATCGACAGGCATTCGCCCGCCTCGCCGACGAAGTCACGCCAACCCATCGCTACTGCTGCCTCGACCGATACCCGCGCGCGGGTTCTCGGCGGCAGCACCTCCTGCTGGTATGACGCATCCTGAGCCTCGAACCATTCCCGGCAAGGCATGGAAACCACCCTCGTCGGAGTTCCTTCTGCCTCGAGCGTCTCCCGGGCCTTGAGGGCGAGTGAGACCTCACTGCCGGTCGCGATCAGGATCACCTCCGCCGAGCCGGTCGACGCTTCCGCGAGGACGTAGGCCCCGCGAGCGACCCCCTCGGCGGAGGCGTGCGTCGAGCGGTCGATCACCGGAAGGTTCTGCCGGGACAGGATCAGCCCGACCGGTCCGTCGTGATGCTCGATGATGGTCCGCCACGCAACAGTCGTCTCGGTAGCGTCGCCCGGCCGCACGATGTCGAGGCCAGGGATCGCCCGCAGCGCCGCGAGGTGCTCGACCGGCTGATGGGTCGGGCCGTCCTCGCCGAGTCCGATCGAGTCGTGGGTCCAGATGTAGGTCACCGGCGCCTTCATGATCGCCGCGAGCCGGACCGCGCCCCGCATGTAGTCGGAGAAGGTGAGGAAGGTACCGCCGAAGACCCGCGTGCCGCCATGCACCGCGATGCCGTTCATGATCGAACCCATCGCGTGCTCCCGGATCCCGAAGTGCAGGACCCGACCATAGGGCGAGCCCCCGTGCGACTCCGGCAGGAACGAGTCGGCCCCCTCGATGTCGGTGTTGTTGCTCTCTGCGAGGTCGGCCGAGCCTCCCCACAGCTCGGGAAGCGCCGCGGCCAGCGCATTGATTACCGCACCACTGGCCTTGCGGGTGGAGATCGAGGTCTCCTCGGCGAAGTCCGGCAGCTTGGCATCCCACCCGTCGGGAAGCCGACCCTCAGCGATCCGGTTCAGCTCCGCGGCACGATCCGGATTGGCTTTCTCCCAGGCGTCGAACCGCTCCTGCCACGCGGCGTGCAGTGCCCGCCCCCGGTCGATCACCTCGCGGGTGTGCGCGAGCACCGGGTCCGGGCAGTAGAACGACACCGTTGGATCGAAGCCGAGGATCTCCTTGGTCTTCGCAACTTCCTCGGCGCCGAGAGCCGCGCCGTGCGCCTTGCCGGTGTTCTGCTTGGTCGGCGCCGGCCAGCCGATGATCGAACGCACCACGATCAGGCTCGGCCGGCTGGTCTCCTCCCGCGCCGTGACGAATGCGTCGTACACCGCCTGGACGTCGTTGACGTCCGGTACGTGCTGGACGTGCCAGCCGTACGCCTCATACCGCGCGCCGACGTCCTCTGACAATGCGACCCGCGTGTCGCCTTCGATCGAGATGTGGTTGTCGTCATAGAGCAGGACCAGGTTGCCGAGTTGCTGGTGGCCGGCGATCGAGCTCGCCTCGCTCGAGATCCCTTCCTCGATGTCTCCGTCCGAGGCGAAACACCAGATGGTGTGGTCGAACGGGCTCTTGCCGGGCTTGGCGCCCGGGTCGAATAGGCCGCGCTCGTAGCGCGCCGCCATTGCCATGCCCACGGCGTTCCCGATGCCTTGCCCCAGCGGGCCGGTCGTCGTCTCGACGCCGGCGGTGTGGCCGTGCTCGGGGTGACCCGGGGTGAGCGAGCCCCACTGCCGCAGCAGCTTGAGGTCCTCGATCGTGAGTCCGTAGCCCGCCAACATCAGCTGGATGTAGAGCGTCAGGCTGGAATGCCCGCAGCTGAGGACGAACCGGTCGCGGCCGAGCCAGCCCGGATCGGTGGGGTCATGACGCAGTAGCCGCTGAAACAGCAGGTACGCCGCCGGCGCCAGGCTCATCGCCGTCCCGGGATGCCCGCTACCGGCAGCCTCGACGGCGTCCATCGCCAGCCCGCGGATGACCTTGACGGCGAGATCGTCGGTGTCAGTCCACTCGAGCGCGTTGGTGCCTGCTGTGGTCAATTCAGCTCCTCTGGTCAACGCCCGCTGCGATCGAGACGGTGCGTCCTCGGTCGTCAAGGCTGAGCGTAGTGAGATCGCTACCGCCCGCAATCTCCGGTCGTGCGAACGGCCCGGTCCGCTCGACTACGTCCTTCCCGTGCCCACCGCGAGCACACGCATGCCCTCACCCAGCCCCAGGCCGAGGAGCGGCACGACGGCCGGTTAGGATTCGAACGTGCGCCAACTGGTCAGTAGCTATGTGGCGCTGACCAAGCCCCGAATCATCGAGCTGCTGCTGGTCACGACGCTGCCGGCGATGGTGCTTGCCGCTCGCGGCATGCCGTCGCTGTGGACCGCCTGCGCCACGCTGATCGGTGGAACGCTCGCTGCGGGCAGCGCGAACACCCTCAACTGCGTGGTCGATCGCGACATCGACGCGAAGATGAGCCGGACCAGGCGTCGCCCGTTGGCCCGCCAGCAGGTGTCGCCGGTCAACGCGCTTCGGTTCGGAATCGTGCTCGGCGCAGCGGCAACGCTGCTGCTGGGGCTGGGCGCGAACTGGTTATCGGCCTTCCTCGCGGACGGCGCGATCGCCTTCTACGTGTTCGTCTACACGCTGGGACTCAAGCGACGTACGCCGTCCAACATCGTGATCGGTGGCGCGGCGGGCTGCTTCCCCGTGCTGATCGGGTGGTCGGCGGTGCGCGGTGATCTGGGCTGGCCGGCCGTGGTCCTGTTCGCGGTGGTGTTCTTGTGGACGCCACCGCACTTCTGGTCGCTTGCGATGCGGTTCAAGGATGACTACGCGGCCGCTGGTGTGCCGATGCTGCCGGTGGTCGCGCCGGCTGCCAGCGTCACCCGCCAGATCGTGGGCTACTCCTGGGCGATGGTGGCCGCCTCGCTGGCGCTGGTCCCGTTCGGCGCGGGCCTCCTCTACGCCGCGGTGGCAAGCGTGCTCGGGGCCTGGTTCCTGTTCGAAGCGCACCGGCTGCACCGGCGGGTCCGCCGCGGCGAGCCGGCGAAGCCGCTCGCGCTGTTCCACGTCTCGATCAGCTACCTGTCGCTGCTTTTTGTGGCCGTGGCAGTGGGCCAGTTCCTCCGCTGACCTCGCTCGCCAGCGGGGCGGTAAAGCCGAGCTGGAGCCAAATCGTCGACCCCCACAGCACCGTTGCTCCGGCGACGTGGAGCTCGACCACGCCGGAGGGAAGGTTGAGGAAGTACTGGGTGTAACCGATGGCCACCTGGACCAGGACGGCGACGGCGAGCCAGTTCGATCGCCGTCGTACGACGGTGCTGGTCGCGGTCAGCCGTACCGCGAAAATCGTCGCGATGATCAGCCCGGTGAGGAGCAAGGCGGAGTCGGCGTGGAGCTGGGTCACTCGCTCCAGCGGGAACCCGAGTCGCCTGACGTGGCCGCCCGAGCCGGCGTGCGGACCGGTGCCGGTGGTAACGGTGCCGAGGAACAGCACGGCGCCGGCGACCCCGACCAGCAGGCGAACCAACAACACCAGCTCACGAGGCGCCATCGGCTCGGTCGGAGCCCAGTCCGGATCAGAGCGATGCACCAGCACCAGGGCCGCCCACAGCAGCACCATCGACAGCAGGAAGTGCGCCATCACCCAGGGCGGTGAAAGGTGGTAGATCACTGACAGGCCGCCGATGACGGCCTGGCCGAGGAAGCCCGCGACCAGGCTCCATGCCAGCAGTGCGAGGTCGCGGCGGCGGGGGGAGCGCAGCAGCGCCGCGACGGCGACCGCCGCGACGAAGATGCCCACCAAGGTGGTCACGACCCGGTTGATGAACTCGACGAGCGCGTGGTACGACGCCGGCGCGACCAGCGACGTGCGGGTGCACTGCGGCCAGTCGGGGCAGCCGAGGCCGGAGGACGTCAGCCGAACTGCGGCGCCGGTGACGACGATCGCCGCGAGCAGGGCGGCGGCCGCGATGGCCAGCCGCCGGAAGGTCATGGGGGAGACCGAGGCAGACATGCTTGCCCCAGTCTAGAAAGGCGCGGTTCGCGACCTAGCCGGTGACCGCCCGGCGGCGGCGCAGCACCTTGAAGAACACGGCAGCGACGGCCGCCCGCTCGGCCTGCTTCCAGGCCCGCCGGTCGTCGAAGACACCACGGTTGCGTCGCGACGAAATCCGCGCCACCGCCCCGGCACGGACCATCAGCCCGGCCGGAAACGCGAATGGGAGCAGCACCCACGCCGCCTCGTTCGTGAGCACCAGCACCGCGCCCACCGCGGCGGCCGCGGCCAGCATGAGGAGGGCATCGGCACTGGCGGCGACGCTTCGCCAGAAGTCGATGTCACTCCGGAACGGTTCGGCGACGTCACCGGCCCAGTCGGCGCTGGCCCAGGCGGGAAGAGTCGTCATGGCCGAAGACATCGGCAGCGCGTCGGCTGAGCCCGCTGAGCCAGATGGGCGACTCTCGCCTTTCACGTGCGCACCTCCGCCGGTTTCGACCGGTTCGCGGAGGAGATATCTCAGCCGATGGCCGTACCGCGGGTGCGGCGATACCCGACCGCTTCGAAAGCGACCTGACATGGCTGACTTCCTATCGGACGTGACGACGCTGCGCGAGCAGGCACGCAAGGAGATCGAGAAGGGTCCGGTGACCTCGGCGTACCGGGCCGACGTCGACCGGGTCCTCGAGGTGCTCAACGTGGCGCTCGCGACCGAGACGGTGTGCACGCTGCGCTACCGCCAGCACCACTTTGCAGCAAAGGGGCTCGACGCCGAGCCGGTCGCGGCCGAGTTCCTGGTTCACGCGAACGAGGAACAGGACCATGCCGACCGGCTCGCCACCCGGATCGGCCAGCTCGGCGGCACACCCGACCTGAACCCCGACACCCTCACTGCCCGGTCGCACTCGCAGTACGAGACCTCGTCGAGCCTCGAGGAGATGATCAAGGAGAACCTCGTCGCGGAGCGCATCGCGATCGCGTCGTACACCGAGATCATCGGTTGGCTCGGCGACGGCGATCCGACCACCCGTCGGCTGTTCGAGGACATCCTCTCGGTGGAGGAGGAGCACGCCGACGACCTGGTGAACTTCCTCGACAAGATGTAGTGGCGCGACGGCAGGTAGTTGCCTTCTGCACATAACGTAGCGATGTGACTGCCGGCCACGATCGCTACAAGTGGGCGGCGTTGTCGGTCTGCACCCTCGGCGTGCTCATGGCGACGATCGACGGGTCGATCACCCTGATCTCGCTGCCTGACATCTTCCGTGGCATCGGCATTGACCCGCTGCAGCCCGGCAACACCTTCTATCTGCTCTGGATGATCCTCGGCTTTCTGGTCGTGACGAGCGTCCTGGTGGTCAGCCTCGGCCGGATCGGGGACATGTACGGCCGGGTCCGGATCTACAACCTCGGCTTCGCCGTCTTCACGTTCTTCTCGCTGCTGCTCACCATCACCTGGCAGCACGGGCACGCTGCCGGGCTGTTCCTGATCATCATGCGGCTCTTCCAAGGGATCGGCGCCGCGATGCTGATGGCCAACTCGGCCGCGATCCTCACCGACGCCTTCCCGATCAACCAACGCGGGACGGCGCTGGGAATCAACCAGGCCGCGGCCTTCAGCGGGACGTTTCTGGGGCTGGTACTCGGCGGCGTGCTCGCGCCGATCAACTGGCGGCTGATCTTCCTGGTGTCGGTGCCGGTCGGGCTGTTCGGAACGGTCTGGGGCTATCTCAAGCTGCGCGAGCTCTCCGAGCATCACCGGGCCCGCCTCGACCTCTGGGGCAACCTCACCTTCGCCGCCGGCCTGATCCTGGTCATGATCGGCCTGACCTACGGAATCGAGCCGCACGGCTCGTCCAACATGGGATGGACCAGCCCGGCGGTCATCGCCGAACTCGGCGCCGGGATCGGGCTGCTCATCGCCTTCTGCTTCATCGAGACCCAGGTCGCCGAGCCGATGTTCCGGCTCCAGCTGTTCCGGATCCGGGCGTTCACCGCCGGCGTGCTGGCAAGCTTTCTGGCCGCCCTCGCCCGAGGTGGCCTGATGTTCACCTTGATCATCTGGTTGCAAGGGATCTGGCTGCCGCTGCACGGTGTGGACTTCGCGGACACTCCGTTGAAGGCGGGCCTGGCGATGCTGCCGCTGACCCTGGGGTTCCTGATCGCCGGACCGGCCTCGGGAATCCTGTCCGACCGATTCGGCGCCCGGCCCTTCGCGACCGGCGGCATGCTGGGGACGGCGGTGTGCTTCGTCGCCCTCGAGCTGACGCCGATCAACTTCAGCTATCCGTATTTCGCCGGGTTGCTCTTCGTGACCGGTCTGACGATGGCGTCGTTCGGGTCGCCGAACCGCGCCGCCGTCATGAACTCACTGCCCGCCAGACATCGCGGCGCGGGCTCCGGGATGAACACGACGTTTCAGAACTCGGCCCAGGTGCTGTCGATCGGCCTGTTCTTCACGCTGATGATCGTCGGGCTGTCCAGCCAGCTGCCGGCGAGTCTCAGCCATGGGCTAACGGCCCACGGCGTACCGGGGCCGGTGGCCCAGCGGGTCTCGCACCTGCCGCCGGTGTCGACGCTGTTCGCGGCGTTCCTCGGCTACAACCCGGTGCAGCACCTGGTCGGGCCGCAGGTATTGGGTCACGTCTCGGCGGCGCAACGGGCCGCGCTGACCGACCGCAGCTTCTTCCCCGCACTCATCAGCGCCCCGTTTCGCGCCGGGCTGCGCACTGCGCTGGACTTCGCGATCGGCATGAGCGTCGTCGGGGCCGCCATGTCGTGGGTGAGGGGCGGCAAGTACCACTACAGCGAGTCCGGCGAGGTGGTGCCGGAAACGGACCCGCAGGCGGTCAGCGCCTAGGAGCAGCTAGTCCCAGCGGAAGAATCGGGCGGCTGTCGTCCCGCCGACCACGGTCCACACCGCGAGAGTCAGCCAGTCGCGGCCAGGTGCCGCCGCACCGTGTGCCAAGACGGTGCGAAGGCCGTCCGAGAGGGCGCTGATCGGCAGGTACTGAAGGACATCGCGAACGCCACCCGAGAAGTCACTGAGCGGGAACGCGACCCCGCCGAGCACGAGCAGTACGAGGTAGACCAGGTTGGCGGCGGCCAGCGTCGCTTCCGCCCGCAGCGTGCCCGCCATCAGCAGGCCGAAGGTGCTAAAAGCCGCGGTTCCCACAAGCAGCAGGCCGACCACCGCAGCCACGGAGCCGTGCGGGCTCCACCCCAGCGCCCAGGCGACCAGCAGCAACAGGCCGACCTGGAGCAGCTCCACCGCGATGACCGCCGATGTCTTCGCCGCGAGCAGCCCGGGCCGGGTCAGCGGCGTCGTACCGAGACGGCGCAGAACGCCGTTGCGGCGTTCGAAGCCGGTGCCGATCGCCTGGCCGGTGAACGCCGTCGACATCACCGCGAGAGCGAGTACGCCGGGGAGCAGGAAGTCGATGCGCGGCTTCGGCAGGTCCGCGATCGGTGCCGTGGCAAACAGGACCAGCAGAACCGTCGGGATGACGATCGTGAGGAGCAGTTGCTCGCCATTTCGCAGCACAAGCTTCAGCTCCATCAGCGCCTGGGCGCGGAAGGTTCGTAGCGCGGGTGCTGCGCCGGGCGCCGGGGAGAGGTCGAGCGCGATCACGGGCTTCCCTCTGCCGAGGTGAGATCGAGGAAGACCGACTCGAGGGAGCGGGACGCGGTGGTCAGGTTGTCGGCCATCACGCCGTGCTGTGCGCACCAGGCGGTCACGGCGGCGATCACCTCTGGATCGACTCGAGGCCCGACGGCGTAATGGCCGGGCGCAGTCTCGTTCGCGGTGGCGTCATTGGGAAGGGCAGCGGTGAGGGCGGCGACATCGAGGCCGGGCGGCGCCGTGAAGTGCAGCTCCGGCGTGGTGCCCCGCGTCAGGTCCGCGGGGGAGCCGGTGGCCAGGACCCGGCCACCGTCGAGGATCACCACAGCGTCGGCGAGCTGCTCGGCCTCATCGAGGGCGTGGGTGGTGAGGATGATCGCGACACCGGAGCTGCGCAGCTCGCGGATCAGGTCCCAGGCCGTCCGGCGGGCGTGCACGTCGAGCCCGGCGGTCGGCTCATCGAGAAACACCAGCTCCGGACGACCCACCAACGCGAGGGCGAGCGATACCCGCTGCTGCTCGCCGCCCGACAGCCGCCGCCACGGCGTGGCCGCGACCGAGGTGAGGTCGAGACGCTCGAGGAGCGCCGCGGGCGCCAGGGGGTGGGCGTACTGCGCGGCGAACAGCTCCATCACTTCCCGGACCCGCGCCGAGGGATAGATGCCGCTGGCGCTGGAGCCGCCGGCCTGCGGCATGACCCCGACCCGCTGCACCAGCTCCTGGTGAGCTGCGACCGGGTCGCGATCGAGCACCCGGACGGTGCCGGAGTCACGCCGTCGCAGGCCGCAGCAGATCTCGACCGTGGTGGTCTTGCCGGCGCCATTGCGGCCCAGCAGGGCGGTCACGGCGCGGCGCTCGGCGGTGAACGAAATGTCGGAAATGCCCGCTGTCGAGGTGTACCGCTTGGCGAGGCGTGAGACCTCGACCGCTGGCACGCGGTGAGTCTAGAAGTGCGCTGAGCTCGGTACCTCGGGGCGGATTGGATTGGCTCCGGTAGGCGCGAGTGGATTACTGGCGGCCAATTACGCAATAATGGCGTTGTGAAAACCATGGGTCACGCTCAGCTGCAGCGCCTCGATGCCGCTGACCAGCGCACCCGTGATCGGGTGGTGCGGCTCCTGCTGGAGCTCGGGCCTTCCACCGCGACCGAGCTCGCCGACCGGCTCGGGCTCACCACGGCGGCGATCCGCAGGCACCTGGACGCCGCGCTCGCCGACGGTCTGATCGTCGCTCGGGAAGAGCGCCGCCACGGCCCGCGGGGGCGGGGGCGGCCGGCCAAGCGCTTCTCGCTGTCCGATGCCGGTCATGCGACCGGCCCGACGTCGTACGACGACGTGGCCGTCGACGCGCTGCGCTACCTGCGGGAAACGGCGGGAGACGCCGCCGTTGAGGACTTCGCTCGTCGCCGGATGGCGGAGTGGGAAGCGCGGTACGCCGAACGGATCGCGTCGTTGCCGCTCGACGAGCGACCGGCGGCATTGGCGGCCGCGCTCGCCGACGACGGGTACGCGTCGACCGTGCATGACACGACGCTCGGCGTACAGGTGTGCCAGCACCACTGCCCGGTCCAGCACGTGGCCGAGGAGTTTCCAGTTCTGTGCGAGGTAGAAACCGAAGCGATCGGCCGGCTCGTCGGGCGTCATGTCCAGCGACTCGCGACCATCGCGCGCGGGGATGGCGTGTGCACCACGCACATTCCACTGACTGACATCACTGCTCGACCTGTTCCAGTTGCACCGACAACGTCCGGAAGGACTTCTTCGTGACCGAAATCGCTCGCCCAGAGCTAGAGGGTCTTGGCCGATACAAGTTCGGCTGGGCCGACTCCGACATCGCCGGCGCCGCGGCGAAACGCGGGCTGTCGGAGGCGGTGGTTCGGGAGATCTCGGGGCTGAAGAACGAGCCGGAGTGGATGCTCGAGATGCGTCTGAAGGGGCTGCGGCTGTTCGAGAAGAAGCCGATGCCGCATTGGGGCGCGGACCTGTCAGGCATTCACTTCGACAACATCAAGTACTTCGTCCGGTCGACGGAGAAGCAGGCGGCGACCTGGGACGAGCTCCCCGAGGACATCAAGAACACCTACGACAAGCTCGGCATCCCCGAGGCCGAGAAGCAACGCCTCATCGCGGGGGTCGCGGCTCAGTACGAGTCGGAGGTCGTCTACCACCAGATTCGCGAGGATCTGGAAAAGCAGGGGGTTCTGTTCCTCGATACCGATACGGCCTTGCGCGAGCACGAGGACCTCTTCCGCGAGTACTTTGCCTCCGCGATTCCGGCCGGTGACAACAAGTTCTCCGCGCTCAACACCGCGGTGTGGTCGGGCGGAAGCTTCGTCTACGTACCGAAGGGCGTCCACGTCGACATCCCGTTGCAGGCGTACTTCCGGATCAACACCGAGAACATGGGCCAGTTCGAGCGGACGCTGATCATTGCCGACGAGGGCTCGTACGTGCACTACACCGAGGGCTGCACAGCTCCTGTCTACTCGTCGGACTCGCTTCACTCAGCGGTCGTCGAGATCATCGTGAAGAAGGACGCCCGCGTCCGGTACACCACGATTCAGAACTGGTCGAACAACGTCTACAACTTGGTGACCAAGCGCGCGATCGCGCACGAAGGCGCGGTCATGGAATGGACCGATGCCAACATCGGGTCGAAGGTCACCATGAAGTATCCGGCGGTCTGGCTGGTCGGTGAGCATGCCAAGGGCGAGACGCTTTCGCTCGCCTTCGCGGCCGACGGTCAGCACACCGACTCCGGCGCGAAGATGGTGCACGCCGCGCCGAACACCTCCAGCAACATCGTGAGCAAATCGGTGGCGCAGGGCGGCGGTCGTACGTCGTACCGCGGTCTGGTGCAGATCAACAAGGGGTCGCACCACTCGAAGTCAACGGTCAAATGCGACGCGCTGCTGATCGACAGCATCAGCCGTTCGGACACCTATCCGTACGTCGACGTCCGCGAGGACGACGTGCAGATGGGTCACGAGGCGACGGTCAGCAAGGTCAACGCCGACCAGCTGTTCTACCTGATGAGCCGCGGCATGACCGAGGACGAGGCGATGGCGATGATCGTGCGCGGCTTCGTCGAGCCGATTGCCCGCGAACTTCCGATGGAGTACGCGCTGGAGCTCAACCGCCTGATCGAGCTGCAAATGGAAGGTGCCGTCGGCTAATGGCTCGCAAAGGCAACGTGGAGGCAGCACCGCTGATCTCCGCGGCGCAGCGTGTGACCTCCTACGAGGTCACCGACTTCCCGCCGCCCAGCGGCCGCGAGGAGGAGTGGCGGTTCACGCCATTCCGCCGGCTGCGGGGCATCCTCGAGGCGGGCCCGAGCACATCGCGGCTGAAGTGCACGACCGAGCTCCCGGACGGCGCGGAGCTGCTGGAGCTCGCCGCCGACGATGCCCTGCGCACCGCTGCGCCGGCTCCGGCTGATCGCGCGGCCGCACTCGCGTACCGGTTTGCCGACGGCGCGACCGCGGTGACGATCGCAGCCAACACCGAGCTGGCCGAGCCGGTCGTAATCGAGCGCAAAGGAAGTGGCACGGCCGAGCCGACCTGGGCTCACCTCGTCATCGAGGTCGGCGCGAATTCCAGCGCGACGGTAGTCGTCGATCACACCGGCAGCGCGACATTCAGTGGGCTGGTCTCCGTCATCGTGGGCGACGGCGCCCGGCTGACGCTGGTGAGCTTGCAGGACTGGGACGACGACACCGTGCACCTCGAGCACCATGCGGCGTGCGTCGGCCGAGACGCGACGTACAAGTCCGCGGTCGTCACCCTCGGCGGTGACCTGGTGCGGCTCACACCGACCGTCCGCTTCAGCGGTCCGGGCGGCAGTGCGGAGATGCTCGGCCTGTATTTCGCCGACGCCGGCCAGCACCTCGAGCACCGGCTGTTCATCGACCACGACCAGCCCGACTGCCGCAGTCGAGTGGCGTACAAGGGTGCGTCCAACGGCGACGGCGCCCACTCGGTCTGGATCGGCGACGTGTTGATCCGTGCCAACGCGACCGGCACCGACACCTACGAGGAGAACCGCAACCTCCTCCTCGGCGACCGGGCTCGCGCCGACTCGGTGCCGAACCTCGAGATCGAGACGGGTGAGGTGATCGGTGCGGGCCACGCCAGCACGACCGGTCGGTTCGACGACGAGCAGCTGTTCTACCTGATGACCCGCGGCATCAGCGAGGACGAAGCGCGCCGTCTGGTCATCCGTGGCTTCTTCGCCGACATCATCGAGCGGATCGGCGTCGCGGAGGTCCGTGACCGGCTGCTCGCTGCCATCGAGGCCGAGCTCGCCGACGGTTGGGCTCCGGGCGTGGCGGTCGAGGCATGAAGGGCTTCATCCGGGTCTGCTCGCTGGCCGACCTCGTTCAGGACACCGCGATCGCGACCGAGATCGGTGGTACGCCGGTGTGCGTCGCGAAGTCGCAGGGCGAGATCTACGCGCTGCTCGACGAGTGTTCGCATGCCGAGGTCGCGCTGTCCGACGGCGAGATCGAGGGCGGCACCGTCGAGTGCTGGCTGCACGGCTCGCGCTTCGACCTCCGCACCGGCAAGCCCACCGGACCGCCAGCGACCGAACCCGTTCCGACCTTCCCCGTACGCATCGACGGCGACGACGTACTCGTCGCTGTGAAGGAGTAGTTGACAGTGGCAACGCTTGAGATCAAGGACCTGCACGTCGCGGTGGCCGCCGACGGTGACACCGATGGCCTGCGCGAGATCCTCAGCGGCGTCGACCTCACCGTGAAGCAGGGTGAGACACACGCGATCATGGGCCCGAACGGCTCCGGCAAGTCCACCCTGGCGTACTCCATCGCCGGTCACCCGAAGTACGTCGTGACTGGCGGCAGTGTCACCCTCGACGGCGCCGACGTGCTGAAGATGACGGTCGACGAGCGCGCGCGGGTCGGACTCTTCCTCGCGATGCAGTACCCGGTCGAGGTCCCGGGCGTCAGCGTGTCCAACTTCCTGCGGACGGCTGTCACGGCGGTGACCGGCGAGCCCCCGAAACTACGGACCTGGGCCAAGGAGCTCAACGAGGCGTTCGTGCGTCTCGCGATCGACCCGTCGTTCAAGGAGCGGTCGGTCAACGAAGGCTTCTCCGGTGGTGAGAAGAAGCGCTTCGAGGTGCTGCAACTGGAGCTGCTGAAGCCGAAGATTGCGGTCCTCGATGAGACCGACTCCGGCCTCGATGTCGACGCGCTACGGATCGTGTCTGCCGGAGTCAACCGGGTCCGCGACGCCGGCACCACCGGCACGCTGCTCATCACGCACTACACGCGGATCCTCAACTACATCAAGCCCGACTACGTCCATGTCTTCATCGGCGGCCGGATCGTCGCCCAGGGCGGCCCGGAGCTCGCCGACACTCTCGAGGCCGAAGGCTACGAAAAGTTCACCGGGGCCGCATGAGCTACGACGTCAGCCTGGTCCGCAAGGACTTCCCGATCCTCGAACGGGAGGTCCGCCCCGGCGTGCCGCTGGTGTATCTCGACAGCGCCGCTACGTCGCAGAAGCCACTACGGGTCCTCGACGCGATGCGCGATTACAACGAGCGGCACAACGCAAACGTCCACCGCGGCATTCACACCCTGGCCGAGGAGGCAACCGCGCTCTACGAGGAGGCGCGGACGAAGGTGGCGAGTTTCGTCAATGCACCGGATCGCCGCGAGATCGTCTTCACCAAGAACTCATCCGAGGCGCTCAACCTGCTCGCGTACGTCCTGCCGTTGGGCCCCGGCGATGAGGTCGTCATCACCGAGATGGAGCATCACTCCAACATCGTGCCGTGGCAGCTCGCCTGCGCCCGCACCGGCGCAACCCTGAAGTGGATCGGTCTCACCGACGACGGGCGGCTCGACTACGCCGACCTCGACCGCGTGATCACCGACGAGACCAAGGTTGTTGCGTTCGTTCACCAGTCGAACCTGCTCGGCACGATCAACGACGTCGAGGCAGTAACCACCCGGGCTCACGCTGTCGGCGCGAAGGTCGTCCTTGACGGGTCGCAGTCGGTGCCTCATCTCCCCGTCGATGTCGCGGCGCTCGGCGTCGACGCGCTGGCTTTCACCGGTCACAAGATGTGCGGCCCGACCGGTATCGGGGTGCTCTGGGCACGACTCGAGCTGCTCGAGGAGCTGCCGCCGTTCCTCGGCGGTGGCGAGATGATCGACATCGTCACGATGGAAGGCTCCACCTGGGCTCCGCCGCCGCACAAGTACGAGGCGGGGACGCCGCCGATTGCGCAGGCAGTCGGGCTCGGCGCCGCGGTCGACTACCTCAACGAGCTCGGCATGCCGGCAATCCACGAGCACGAGGCCGCGCTCACCTCCTACCTACTCGACGGCCTGGTCGCCGTACCGGGACTTCGGGTGATCGGACCGCGCACGACCGAGTCCCGCGGCGGTGCGGTGTCGTTCGTGATTGACGGAATCCATCCTCATGACGTCGGGCAGCTTCTCGACGAGTCCGGCGTTGCGGTACGAGTGGGACACCACTGTGCGAGACCGGCCTGCCTGCGCTACGGCATCCCGGCGACCTCGCGTGCCTCGCTGCATCTCTACAGCGACACCAACGACGTCGACGCGCTGATCGCCGGGCTCGATAAGGTCAGGAGCTTCTTCGGATGACCACCCCGGCCGCCCGCTCCGCTCCCAATCCGCAGCTCGAGACGCTCTACCAAGACATCATCCTCGACCATTACCGCAACCCACACCATCGAGGGTTGCGAGAGCCGTTCGAGGCTGAGGTCCATCACCTCAACCCGACGTGCGGTGATGAGATCACGCTTCGTGTCCATGTCGATGACGGAATCGTCGCGGACGTCTCCTACGACGGGCAGGGTTGCTCGATCTCGCAGGCGTCGGCCAGCGTCATGACCGATCTCGTCATCGGGAAGGCGGTGCCCGAGGCCCTCGAGCTCCACGACGAGTTCCTCACCCTGATGCAGTCGAAAGGCGAGCTCGAGCCCGACGAGGAAGTCCTCGAGGACGCGATCGCATTTGCCGGGGTCTCGAAGTACCCGGCGCGCATCAAATGCGCTCTGCTCGCCTGGATGGCGTGGAAGGACGCCACCGCCCAGGCGGTGCACAGCGAAGCGGCCGACAACGATGGAGGTGGGTCATGACGACCGACGCGACCGGACCAGCCGAGGCTGCGACGAGCAGTACCGAACCGTCCGTCGAGGACATCATCGAGGCGATGCACGACGTCGTCGATCCGGAGCTCGGGATCAACGTTGTCGACCTCGGGCTGGTGTACGGCGCGATGATCGATGACGACCGGACCGCGGTCATCGACATGACGCTGACCTCCGCGGCGTGCCCGCTGACCGACGTCATCGAAGACCAGGCCGAGGCCGCGCTCGAGGGTCTCACCAACGGGGTGCGGATCAACTGGGTCTGGATGCCGCCGTGGGGCCCGGACAAGATCACGGACGAGGGTCGTGAGCAACTCGCCGCCCTCGGCTTCAACGTCTGAGCGACAGCCTTCTAGCCGGGAGCACGCGCCCGTCTCGCGGCGAATGCACCCAGGATCGCCACCCCAGCGAGCCCGGCATTCCCGATCGTGACGGCGGTCGTGATGCGATGCAGGCCCAGCGCGGTGACCAGCGCGCCGGCAGCCGCAATACCGATGATGCTGCCGACCACATCGCTGACCTGCATTGCGGCCGAGTTGGCACCCTGATCCTCATCCGGTGACAGCTCGATGAGCAGCACCGAGATCGTCGGTATCGCCGTCCCCATCCCGGCCCCGGCGAGGGTCCAGATCGGTATGGCCAGCCACATCGATGCGCCCGGCTGGGCCACGATCACGAGCAGCGCGATGCCCGTCGCGACCAGGCCGAAACCGACCTCGAGCAACTGGACGCGCGATCGTGAGGTCCGACCTTGCCACCACGAACCGGCCGACCAGCCAAGCGCGCCTACCGTCAAGGGGATGCCGACGACCCGCGCGGTACCACCGTGGACCCGGGTGAGGGTGAGCGGCAGGTACGCCTCGGCGCCGAAGAACGCGCAGGTGAGGATTCCTCGTAGCACCGTGACCGTGGGCAGGCCGCGGGTGAGGGTGAGCGAGCCTCGCGGCAGCACCCGGAGGAGTTGGGGAAGGCCGAGCGTGACTCCGGCGACGAGCATCGGCAGACTCCACCAGTCGACGGCCTCGGCGGCGGCCTGCAGCAGCCCGAGTCCGCCGGCGAGAAGCACCCCGGCGCCGATCCCGTAGCCGCGCCGTCCGGCGCCGACCGGCGCCGCGGGCATCTCCCGGAGCACAGGGAGCAGCATCGCCGCTCCGCCCACCGCCAGCGGCGCGATTCCGCCGAAGACCCAGCGCCATCCGAACGCCGACGTGACTACACCGGCGATGGCCGGCCCGACCAGTGCCGGAACCACCCAGGCCGCCGACAGGGCAGCGAACACCCGCGGGTGCAGCGAGTCGGGGAAGGCTCGCGCCACGACCACGTACACCGCGACGATCATGGCGCCGCCACCCAGGCCCTGGAGCACTCGGCCGACCAGGAAGACCGCCATGTCCGGAGCGATCGACGCGACGAGGAGACCGGCGGCGAACAAACCGAGCCCGCCGAGTAGCGATGATGACGGGCCGTGCTCGTCGGTACGTCGGCCGGCGTCGACCATGCCGACGACGTCGGCGAGCAGGTAAGCCGTGAAGCCCCAGCTGTAGAACCGCAGCCCGTGCAGGGATCGGACCACGGTCGGCATGACGGTCGCGACCGCCATCGCCTCGATCGCGACGACGGTCACGACAATCACGAGACCGACGGTCGGCAGCCGGTACGCCGGCTCCCGCAGTGACGCCGGCCTGCTCGCGGCGGGGCTGGAGTCGGTCACTGCCACCGGCCCATCGTGCAAGCAGCGATCCTCACCAGGTCAAGCGGGATAGCGCGAAGGCGCTAGAGCGCACGCACGGTGTCGGGCTCGCTGACGACGATCGGACAGGTCTCGTGCTGGACCGGGCCGTAAGCGGTCCGACGAACGATGTCGGCGGGATTGATCCACTCCAGACAGCGCGGGCAGATCGCGTCGGCGTCGACGTGCAGCAGGTTGGTCGTGAAGTCGTGACCGTGGGCCGCCTCGTGGAAGCCGATCATCGCGAGCCGCCCCCAGGCGCGACCGAAGGGGTTGAGTCCACTTCTGCTCATCGCCGACCTCCAACGTGGTCAGTCTCCCGCGCCGCGCAAGCCATTTGGGCGGCAGTGGGGTCACGGCTGCGTCACCCTTCGGTCACGATCCGCGTCAACTCCTACACTGAGGGGGTGACATCGACACATTGATCGCGCCGCGTCGATGCGTCGTCGGCTGACGCTCGTGACGCGTGCTGGTGTCCGTGCTGTCACATCTCGCGAGGAGTCCCTGTGCTGACCGCTACCGGCGTCGAGTTGCGCGCCGGTGCCCGGCTGCTGCTGGACGACGCCACCTTCCGGGTGGGGGCCGGCGACCGGGTGGGACTGGTCGGCCGCAACGGCGCCGGGAAGACCACACTCGCCCGAGTGCTTGCCGGCGAGGGTCAGCCGGCCGCCGGGACGGTCGAGCGGCGCGGCAGTGTCGGCTACCTGCCGCAGGACCCGCGCACCGGTGATCTGTCGGTGCTGGCGCGCGATCGGGTGCTCTCCGGTCGTGGCCTCGACGTCGTCATGGCGGATCTTCGAGTGGCTGAGGAGGCGATGGCAGCCGGGGACGAGCGGGCGCTGCACCGCTACTCGGCTGTCCAGGAGCGGCTGCATGTTCTTGGCGGTTACGCCGCTGAGGCCGAGGCGGCATCGGTCGCGGCCAGTCTCGGCTTGCCCGACCGGGTGCTGAGCCAGCCGCTGCGGACCCTGTCCGGCGGACAGCGACGCCGGATCGAGCTGGCCCGGATCCTGTTCAGCGGCGCCGACACGCTGCTGCTCGATGAGCCGACCAACCACCTCGACGCCGACTCGATTGTCTGGCTGCGTGAGTTCCTGCGCGGTCATCGCGGCGGTCTGGTCGTGATCAGCCACGATGTCGAGCTGCTCGAGGTGACGGTGAACAAGGTCTTCCACCTCGACGCGACTCGGGGAGCCCTTGACGTCTACAACGTCGGCTGGCGTGCCTACCTCACCCAGCGCGAAACCGATGAACGACGCCGCAAGCGGGAGCGGGCCAACGCGGAGAAGAAGGCCGCGGTGCTCAACGCCCAGGCCGACCGGATGCGCGCCAAGGCGACCAAGGCCGTTGCCGCGCAGCAAATGGCCCGACGCGCCGAACGACTGCTGGCCGACGTGGAGCCGCAGCGCCGGGCCGATAAGGTGGCTCGGCTTCGATTCCCCGACCCGGCACCGTGCGGGCGCGTGCCACTGACTGCGCGCGAGCTGTCGAAGTCCTACGGCTCGCTCGAGGTCTTCACCGACGTCGACCTGGCGATCGACCGGGGCAGCCGGGTTGTCGTGCTGGGTCTCAACGGCGCCGGCAAGACCACGCTGCTGCGGATCCTCGCCGGCGTCGAGCCGGCCGACACCGGCCAGGTCGAACCCGGCCATGGGCTGCGGCTCGGCTACTACGCCCAGGAACACGAGACCCTCGACCCCGCGGCGAGCGTGCTCGCCAACCTGGCACAGGTCGCCCCTGACCTGCCCGAGGTCGAACAGCGGCGGGTGCTCGGTTCGTTCATGTTCAGTGGGGACGTCGTGCAGCAGCTGGCGGGCACCCTCTCCGGCGGCGAGAAGACCCGTCTGGCGCTGGCGCGCCTCGTGGTATCCAGCGCAAACGTGCTGCTGCTCGATGAGCCGACCAACAACCTTGACCCGGCGAGTCGTGACCAGGTGCTCGGAGCGCTTCGCTCCTATCGTGGTGCGATTGTCCTCGTCACACACGACGAGGGTGCGGTCGAGGCGCTGGCGCCCGAGCGCGTTCTGCTGCTGCCCGACGGCGTGGAAGACCACTGGAGCGAGGAATTGGCCGACCTTGTTGCGCTCGCCTGAGCGAGGGCCGGACGGCCGGCCAGCGAGGTTCCGGCGATCTTGGGTTGCTGCGTCGACGTTGCGGGTACGCCCGACGTCACAGTGATATGAGTGGTATCGGACGCCCTGCGTCGTCTGAGATGCCCTGTCCGTTGCAATGTCCGCGGGGGAAAATGAAATTGGAGGTAGAGCGGTGGCCGAGCTGAAGAAGGGAAGCCGGGTCACAGGTGGAGAGCGCGACAAGCTGTCGGCGACGTTGCGGAGAAAGTACGACGGCGGGTCCAGCATTCGCGATCTGGCCGAGCAGACCGGCCGCTCCTACGGGTTCGTACACCGTATTCTCGGCGAGTCCGGCGCCACCCTTCGTGGTCGTGGCGGCGCCACCCGGCGAAGGAAGTAGCGCTGAGCGACACCTTTGAGGCGCGGGGTGTCCGGCTCGACCTCAGCGGTGAGGTCGCACGGGTCACCCTGTGTCGGCCGGAGCGCCGGTCCCTCCTTCAGCGCCGATCTCGACCGGCGGATGCTCAGTCCGGAAGGGATGCCCGGCGAGGAGTCACTGGACCTGTCGAACACCGGCGACGACGTCGCTGCGGACCGGATCGCGCGCTACCAAGCCGGGTTCACCTGGCTGCGTGATTCGGCGTTCGTGTCGATCGCCGCGGTCCGGGGGCACGCGATCGGCGCCGGCTTCCAGCTTGCGCTTGCCTGTGACATCCGGATCGCAGCCGAGGACGCGCAGTTCTGCATGTTCGAGCCGGCGCTGGGGCTGGTGCCCGACCTCACCGGTACCCAGCTGCTCCTCGATGCGGTCGGGTACTCGCGCGCGCTCGAGATGTGCGCCACCGCGCGCCGAGTGGGTGCCGCCGAGGCCGAGCGGATCGGCTTGGTCAACCTCGTCGTCAGCGGTGACCAGCTCGACACCGCGACCAGCGACTTGGTCGCCGCGCTCACCGCGACCCACCGCGATGCCGTCTCGCAGACGAAATCGCTGCTTCTCGGTGCTCGGGATCGCTCCTTCGATGAGGCCCGCCGCGCCGAACGCGAGGCCCAGGTGCAACGCCTGCGGCGCTCACCGGCGCGATCCCGGCACAGGCGACCTGAGCCAAGGTTCCGGCTGAGAGACTGCCGCCATGGATCTGTCGCTCACCCCAGAACAGGAAGCCACCCGACGGAGCGTCCGCGAATGGGTCGACGCCGTCATCGCGCCGGCCGCAATCCGCAACGACCGCGAGGAACGGTTCCCTGAAGAGGGACTCGAAGGACTCAAACGTGACGGCTGGATCGGCCTGACGATTCCCGAGGAGTACGGCGGCGGCGGTGCCGACCCACTGACGTATTGCCTGGTCGTCGAGGAACTCGGTCGCGGTGACGCGAATGTGCGCTCGATCCTCTCGGTGCACCTCGGTCTGGTGGCAGGCTCCATCACCCGGTGGGGGAGCGAGGACCACAAGCGGGAGTGGCTGCCGAAGATGGCGGCCGGTGACGTGCTCGGCTGCTTCTGCCTGACCGAGCCCGACCACGGCTCCGACCCGGCCGGGCTCGAGACCACTGCGGTCAAGGAGGGTGACTCCTACCGCATCAACGGCTCGAAGATCTTCATCACGAACGGTGACATCGCCGGCGTTGCGCTGGTGATGGCGCGCTCCGGCGGCCCCGGGGCGCGCGGCGTGTCGGCGTTCCTGGTGCCGTGCGACACGCCCGGGTTCACGCCGAAGCCGATCCACGGAAAGCTCGGCCTGCGCTCCTGCGACACCGCCGAGATCGCCCTCGACGACGTCGTCGTACCGGCCTCCGCACTGCTCGGCGGCGAGGGAGACGGGATCAAGGTTGCGCTGTCCGCCCTCGACGACGGCAGGATGTCGCTCGCGGCATCCTGCACCGGCCTGGCGCAGAACGCGCTCGAGGTGATGACGTCGTATGCCCAGCAGCGCGAGCAGTTCGGCCGGCCGATCGCCGCGTTCCAGCTGGTCCAGGAGCTGATCTCCGACACCGCCGTCGAAGTCGAGGCGGCACGGTTGCTGACGTGGCGGGTCGCGGACCTGAAGATGCGTGGCGAGAAGTTCACGCTCGCCGCGTCGATGGCGAAGTACTACGCGTCGGAAGCGTGTGTCCGCGCCGCGAATGCGGCGGTTCAGGTGCACGGCGGCTATGGGTACGTCGATGAGTTCGTCGTCGGCAAGCTGCTGCGCGACGCGCGGGTCACGACGCTGTACGAGGGAACATCGCAGATCCAGAAGCTGCTGATCGGTCGTGCGGTCACCGGGGTCTCCGCCTTCGGCTGACCTGCTCAGAGCTCGGTACGGAGTTCCCAGAGCAGCGGGAAGAACCGAAGGTCGCGTCGGTCGCGCAGATACTGCACCCCGGTCGAGCCGCCCGTGCCGGGCTTGTAACCGATCTGGCGCTCCACCACGGTCGCGTGCAGCGCTCGCCATTGCGCCGCGAGCTCATCGTGGGAGAGCAACCCCTCGGCGACGTCCCACAGTTCGCCGTACGACGCGCGGTCGCGGGCGATCGCGAGCAGCGATGCCTTGAGCGCTTCTGGGTCTCCGGAGCCCAGGCCGTGAGCGCTGATCGTTGCGACGAGACCGTCCCATAGGGACGGCTCGGTCAGCCTGGTCGCCAGCCGTGCATGTTCGGCGTCCGTCGCGCCGCGCAGCCGCTCGGCGAAATTCGGGTCCTTGGCGCCGGAGAGGAACTCCAGCTCGCGGAACTGCACCGATTGGAAGCCGGAGGCTGGAGCGAGCAGTGACCGGAACTCGAGGAAATCCTGCGGCGTCATCGTCTCCAGGACCGGCAGCTGCGCAATCAGGACCTGTTCGATCGTGATGACCCGACCGAGGCGATGCCGCGCTGTCCAGACCTCATCACGCGCGGTGGCGCCGCCGAGGAGGATGTCCCGGACCGTCGTCAGCTCGTGCAGCAACTGCTTGAACCACAGCTCGTAGACCTGATGGATAGTGATGAACAGCAGCTCATCGTGGGCAGGTGGGGCGGATTCCGGCCGTTGCTGGTCAAGTAGGACGCCGAGGCGCAAATAGCTGCCGTAGGAGAGCGCGCCGCCCTGCTCGCCGAAGTTGACGCTCATGGGCCGACCTTAGGGGCCGGGAAGCAGCAGCCGTGACACGGTGTTGGTCGGACAGGAGGTCACACGGCCAATGGCAATGCACGGAGACTGGCATGTTGCAGCGTCGTTTCGCCGCGACAGCTCGGTCAAGGACGCCACCTTGCCGCCGGGGACGTTGCGTCGCATCATCACGTTCGCGGCGCCCTACCGGCGACCGCTGACCGGGTTCCTGGTCCTGATCGTGATCGATGCAGTCATCGGTGCGGTGAACCCGCTGATCTTCAAGGCAATCCTGGATCGTGGCATCGCCCACCATCGCGTCGGCCTGACCGAGTTCTTGGCCGGCATCATCGCGATCCTCGCGATCGTCGACGCCGTCGAGTCGCTGGCGAACCGGTGGCTGTCAGCGAGGATCGGCGAGGGCCTGATCTACGACATGCGGTCGAAGGTGTTCGAGCACATTCAGCGCCAGCCGATCTCCTTCTTCACCCGGACCCAGACCGGTGCGCTGATCAGCCGGATCAACAATGACGTCCTCGGCGCACAGCAGGCTTTCACCGGCACGCTCTCCAACGTGGTGAGCAACGTCATCAGCGTTGCCATCGTGCTCGCGGCGATGTTCTATCTGTCCTGGCAGATCACGTTGTTTGCACTCGTTCTCCTGCCGCTCTTCGTCATTCCGGCTCGCCTGATGTCGCGACGGCTGCAGCGGATAACGCGCGAGAGCTACGCGCTGAACGCCGAGATGTCGACCCAGATGTCGGAGCGGTTCAACGTCGCCGGCGCACTGCTGGTCAAGCTGTTCGGTCGGCCGAACGACGAGGATCGGCTGTTCCGACGCAAGGCTCGGCGGGTCGCGGACATCGGTGTCCAGCAGGCGATGTATGCGCGAATCTTCCTTGTGGCGCTCACCCTGGTCGCCTCCCTGGCCACCGCTGTCGTTTACGGCCTCGGCGGCCGCTTGGCGATCCATGGCTCGCTCACCGTCGGAACCGTGGTGGCGCTGACGGCGTTCCTCAACCGGCTCTACGGTCCACTGACATCGCTGTCCAATGTCCAGGTCGATGTGATGACCGCGCTGGTCAGCTTCGACCGGGTCTTCGAGGTGCTCGACCTCGAGCCATCGATCGCAGATGCGCCCGACGCCGTACCGCTGGTCGTCGACGCGGCACATCCGGCGAGCGTCGAGTTCGACCACGTTCGCTTCCGCTACCCGACGGCGGCCGAGGTCTCGCTCGCGTCGCTCGAGTCGGTCGCGGTGCTCGACAACGCGCCCGAACGCGAGATCCTCCACGACGTCTCCTTCCGGGCCGATCCAGGCCAGCTGGTCGCGCTCGTCGGCCCGTCCGGTGCCGGCAAGACGACGATCTCGCAGCTCGTGACGCGGATGTACGACGTTCAGTCCGGCGCGGTCCTCGTCGCCGACCGCGACGTTCGCGAGGTCACGCTCGCATCACTGCGAGGCGTCGTCGGGGTGGTCACCCAGGACGCGCATATGTTTCACGACACGATCCGCGCGAACCTCACCTATGCCCGGCCGGACGTCACGGAGGAGGAGCTCTGGTCGGTCATCGAGGCGGCCCAGATCGCCGATCTGGTGCGCTCGCTGCCGGACGGCCTGGACACCCTCGTCGGGGACCGCGGCTACCGGCTCTCCGGCGGCGAGAAGCAGCGGCTCGCGATCGCTCGCCTGCTGCTCAAGGCGCCGGCGGTCGTCGTGCTGGACGAGGCCACCGCGCACCTCGACTCCGAGTCGGAGGTGGCCGTCCAGCGCGCGCTAGCCACCGCGCTGACCGGCCGCACCTCGCTGGTGATCGCGCACCGGCTCTCGACCGTGCGCGACGCCGACCTGATCCTGGTCATTGACGACGGTCGGATCGTCGAGCGGGGACGGCACGACGAACTGTTGGCAACCGGTGGCCTGTACGCCGAGCTCTACCGCACCCAGTTCGCCCCGCAGGCCAGCGCAGAGCCGGCAGACAACGCACCTGTGCCGTAGTCAGTCAGCGTCCATCACTGGGGTCGGGCGGCGAGTAGCAGGGCGGCGAGTGGCTCGAGGGTGGTGATCAGCTCGGCGAGCTCGTCCGGCTCGAGGCTCTCGTAGGGCTTCGCCGCGAGGTCGTCAGTGAGCGACTCGATGCGCTGCTTGACTGCGTGCCCTTGTTCGCTCAGCCAGCCGTCATCACCGATCAGGCCGCGGTCACGCATTCCATCGATGACGGCGGCGAGCTGTGCTGCCGGCAGGTGGTGGATCCGTCCGAAGTTCGCTGCCGGCAGGTCCATGTCGAGGGCGAGCAGGACGTGGGCCTCGAGGCCGCCGACGTCGTGGACCATCAGGGCTGCGATGTGGCCATCGCCACGGTGCTCGCGCAGCAACGACGCCGCGTGAAAGAGGCGGCCAACCGCGTCGTCGGGTACCGGGATCGCACGGAGCGCGGCGTACATCGGTCGACCCTCGGCAGGGACGCTGGTCGCCGCCTTGGCCAACAGGTCGGCGGCGCGGACGAAGGCGGCTGTCTCGACCCAGTCGCGGAGAATCCGCCGCAGCGCCCTCGCGCAGCCGATCTGACGAGCCGCGATCGCGGCCTCGGGTGTGGTGGTGCGCCACACCTTCGGGATGTGACGAGCCACCTCGCCGGGAGCGAAGTTGTAGAACAGCGCGTCCACCACCACCGCGTTGGCGAGGCCTAGCGGAGCGGCCCGTCCGGCGAAGTAGGTGTCCCAGTAGTTGCTGAACCCAAGGGCGAACATCGCCTCATTGGGTTCCTCAGCGGAGTAAGGGATAACGCCGATCGGCTCGACGAGCTCAAACATTCGGCGAGCCATCGAACTCATCGCCTACTCCTCGAGCTGCGCGGACCGTCGATCGTTGAGACGACCGTGCGGCGCCGAACTCATCGCACCCAGCGACGCCCGGGAAACCGAAACGGCGGGGGCGGCGCCGACCAGGCGCCGCCCCCGCCGTTTCGGTTTCACTGGTGCAGGTCGTACCGGTCGAGGTTCATCACTTTGTCCCAGGCGGCGACGAAGTCGCGGGCGAGCTTCTCGCCGGCGTCGTCGGCGCCATAGACCTCGGCGAGCGCACGCAGCTGCGAGTTCGCGCCGAAGACCAGGTCGACCGAGGTCGCCGTCCACCTCACCTTTCCGCTCGCCCGATCGCTGCCCTCGTAGACATTCTCCGCCGACGCGGACACCTTCCACTCAGTTCCCTGGTCGAGCAGGTTGACGAAGAAGTCGTTCGTCAACGTCTCGGGGCGATCAGTGAAGACACCGTGCTTGCTCCCACCGTGATTCGCGTTCAGCACCCGAAGGCCGCCGACCAGCGCCGTCATCTGCGGCGCCGTCAGGGTGAGCAGGTTCGCGCGGTCGAGCAGCCGCTGCTCGGGCGGCAGCTTGTCGCCACCGCGCAGGAAGTTGCGGAACCCGTCGGCGATCGGTTCGAGCACCTTGAACGAGTCGACGTCGGTCTGCTCCTGCGAGGCGTCGGTGCGGCCAGGAGTGAACGGCACCCTGACGCTGTGGCCGGCGTTCTTCGCCGCCTGCTCGACAGCCGCGCATCCGCCCAAAACGATCAGGTCGGCCAGCGAGATCCTCTTGCCACCCGATTGCGAAGCGTTGAACTCCTGCTGGACGTCGGTCAGCGTCTGCAGCGCCTTGGCGAGCTCAGCCGGATCGTTGACCTCCCAGTCCCGCTGCGGCTCGAGCCGGATCCGGGCACCGTTCGCGCCACCGCGCCGGTCGGTGCCCCGGAACGACGACGCCGAGGCCCACGCGGTCGACACCAGCTGCGAGATCGACAGACCCGAGCCGAGAAGCGTCGACTTCAGCGCCTCGATGTCCTCCGCGTCGACCAGCTCGTGGTCGACCGGCGGGACCGGGTCCTGCCACAGTTGCGGCTCCGGCACCCACGGACCCAGGTAACGCGACAGCGGCCCCATGTCGCGGTGCAGCAGCTTGTACCAGGCCTTGGCGAATGCCAACGCGAACTCGTCGGGGTTCTCCAGGAAGCGCCGCGAGATCGGCTCGTAGATCGGGTCCATCCGCAACGCCAGGTCGGTGGTCAACATCACCGGGTAGGTGCGGGCGGACGGGTTGTGTGCGCCGGGTACGGCGTCCGCCGCGGCGTTGTCCTTCGGCTTCCATTGCTTGGCACCGGCTGGGCTGTCGGTCAGCTCCCACTCGTAGCCGAACAGCGTCTCGAAGAAGCTGTTGTCCCAGGTGGTCGGGGTCGGCGTCCACGCACCCTCGAGACCGCTGGTCACCGTGTCGTCGCCCTTGCCGGTGCCCGCTGTGTTGAACCAGCCGAGGCCCTGCTGCTCGATCGGCGAAGCCTCGGGCTCCGGCCCGACCAGGTCGGGGTCATGCGCACCGTGGGTCTTGCCGAAGGTGTGGCCGCCGGCGATGAGAGCGATGGTCTCCTCATCGTTCATCGCCATCCGGGCGAAAGTCTCCCGAATGTCGATGGCTGCGGCGAGCGGGTCCGGGTTGCCGTTCGGGCCCTCCGGGTTGACGTAGATCAGGCCCATCTGGACCGCGCCGAACGGCTCGGCGAGCTCTCGCTTGCCGCTGTACCGCTCGTCACCCAGCCAGGTGTCCTCCGGTCCCCAGAACATCTCCTCGGGCTCCCAGGTGTCCGGTCGGCCGAAGCCGAAGCCGAAGGTGGAGAATCCCATCGACTCCAAGGCCACGTTGCCGGCGAAGACGATCAGGTCCGACCACGAGATCTTCCCGCCGTACTTCTTCTTGACCGGCCACAGCAGCCGGCGCGCCTTGTCAAGGTTGGCGTTGTCCGGCCAGCTGTTGAGTGGAGCGAAGCGCTGAGCGCCGAGGCCGCCACCGCCGCGCCCGTCGTGGATCCGATAGGTCCCGGCGGCATGCCAGGTCATCCGGACGAACAGCGGCCCGTAGTTGCCATAGTCAGCCGGCCACCAGTCCTGCGACGTCGTCATCACCTCGACGATGTCGCGCTTCAAGGCCTCGAGATCAACAGTCGCGAACTCCTTCGCGTAGTTGTAGTCCTTGTCCATCGGGTTCGCCTGGGGCGAGTGCTGGTGGAGAACCTGAAGATCGAGCTGATTGGGCCACCAGTCCCGGTTGGTCCTTGGCCGATGCGTCTTCGGTTCCGGCGAGGAAATGGCAGGATTCTCGGATTCACTGTTGGACACGTCGGTCCCTTTCTTTCAACTTGTTGTTCGTCCTGCCTCGCTGCCGAGTCCGAGGACGTCGGCATGAGGGGCAGCGGCCATGGAATTGCAGGTCGTACTGGGTGATCTCGTACCCGGTCCGCGCAGCGAGCTGCGCCACCGTAGCTCCGGACAGTCGCGCATCCACGTCGATCGCGGCACCGCAATCGGTGCAGACGACATGGTCGTGGCGATCGGTGTTGGCGTCGTAGCGGGCACTCGCCCCGTCGCCGAGCGTGAAGATCCGGGCCTGCCCATCGGCGACGAGCAGCCCGAGCGCGCGGTAGACGGTGGCTGGGCCGACGCTGGGCTGGCGCGCCCGAACCCGCTCGAAAACCTGGGCTGCTGTGGGGTGATCAGTGGCTTCGCTCAGTACGTCGAGCACCGCTCGACGTTGCGGAGTAAGCCGGAGCAATCGGGACCACCAATCGAAATGAGACTCAATCTCATTGAGTATCACCCGGTGGCGAGGACGGCAAGCCGCCGGGGTTAGCTCACCGCGTTGGTGAGTGCCGCGATCCGTGCCAGCAATGGCCGGCAGCCGAGCGATTCCGCGATCCTCGTCGCCTCGTCGAGATCGGCGGCCTTACCCCGGTCGAGCAGCGCGTGGGCGAGCAGGTACGGCGCTGGGACCGCGCGAAGCCTGGCGACCCCGCGATCGATCAGCTCCGCAGCCTCGGGATCGTCGGCGTCGCTGATGAGGTAGGCACGCGCGAGGTCGACCTCGGCGCGCAGCGCCGGCGGGACGTGGCCGACCGGATGGGCATCCACGACGGCGACCAGGTCGGCCAGCGCGGCGGCGTCGCCGAGATCGCGGGCGGCCCTGGCACCAAGCCACCATCCCCAGACCGTGATCTCGCCGGCCAGACCGACGGCATCGATATGAGTGAGCAGTGTGCGCGCGTGCTCCACGGTCGCTCTCGGGTCATCATCGAGCGCAACGGCGGCATCGGCGAGGGCGACCATTGCTTGCTCGTCGGGCGCGTCGCTATCCCGGAGCCGTTGCATCGGGCCGGCGGCAATCTCTCGAGCGTGGTTCGCGTCACCGCGTAATGACGCGGCGAGCAGATAGTAGGGGTAGATCCGCGGGTCCTGCGCGCCGCCGACATCGACGAGCTGCTCTAGCCGGGACTCCGCCTCCTCCCATCCGCCGGTCAGCAGCAATGCGCTGGCAAGGTTGGCGGTAGCTGTCACAAGAAAGACCGCATCGCCGAGCTGGCGGGACAGCTCGGCGGCCTTTCGGCCGGCGTCGATCGCGGTGCGGGGATCGGTGATGACGACGGCGCCCGCGATGTTCGACAGCGCTCGCGCCTCGGCTCGGCGGTCACCCGCCTGCTGAGCGAGCTTCGCGCTTCGCTCGAGCATGGCGAGGCAGAGTTCGATCCGGTTGGTGGTCAGGTACCAGATGCCGGCGACTGAGAAGGTGTCAGCGAGGACGCTGGCGTCGGAGTCCAGGCCTATGGCCAGCTCGATCGCCTCCCAGACTGTCTCGGCCGCCCGTGGCGACGCGCTGAAAACGTCCACGGTCGCCAACTCATGCAGCGCCCGAATGGTCTCGTGATCGGGCTGGTCGCGCAGCTCTTGCATCGCGTCATCGAGGTAGCGGCGGGCATCGTCAAGTCGGCCGATGAGATAGAGCGCTCGGCCGGCGGAGACGCGAGCGCGCGCCGCTGCACGCGAGTCGGTTGCGGGGTCACAGAGTGCGAGCGCCCGCTCGGCATGCTCCACCGAGCGCTGGTACTCGCCGGCGCGTTCGGCAGCACCAGCTGCGCGTTCCCAATATTGTGCGGCAGCGCGAGGGTCGCTCTCTTCGATGAGCATCGCGGCCGCGGCGAAGGCATCAGTGGCGGCGGCGGATGCGCCGGTCGTCGCTGCGCGCTCCCCAGCGCGCTCGGCCATCACGACCGCCATCTCGCGAATGTGTCCGATGTCCGAATCGTCGGGAACCGCGTCAAGGGCGTCCCGGTAATGCTGGGCGATCACGTCGGAGACCGCCTCGCCGTCGTCGGCAAAGGTGGACCGCAGGTGTTCCGCGACGGCGAGGTGCCGCCGCTTGCGATCACGCCGCGACAGCGTGTCGTAGGCGACCTGGCGCACCAATTGCTGTGCAAATTGGTAACTGCCGCGTTCGGGTGAGAGCGGATCGGCGGAGATGTGCAGGACTTCGCGACGGACTAGCTCGGCGAGTCCAGCCCGCACCGCCGCTTCGTCCTGGTCGGAAACCGCCACCAACGCCTCGGCAGGAAACGACGAGCCGAGGACGGCGGCGTCCGCAGCGAGCGCTCGTATCGGCGGGGGCAACGCGTCAAGCCGGGACGCCAACAGCCCATGTAGCGAGTCGGGAACCGCGAGCTCACCAAGCTCGCCGACGAGTCTGTAGGCGCCTTCGATCGGCTGGACGATGTCGCGGTCGACCAGCGATCGGATCGTCTCGACGGCGAACAGCGGGACTCCTTGCGCATGGGTCGTGATCGCCGCGCGCGCGCTCGCCGGCATCCCTGGAACGAGAGCTTCGACGAGGTCATCCATCGCCCGAGCATCGAGGGGTTCGACGGTGAGCATCGTCCGGTTGCGTCCGACACCGAAACCAGGAAAGGTCTCGACGATCTCGGAACGAGCAAGCACCAGAACGAAGATCGGTAGGTCGCGGGTCCAGTCCATCAGGTGGTTGACGAACTCGATCAGTCCCGGGTCCGCATGCTGTGCTTCCTCGATCAGCCACACCACCGGGTCGGTTGCGGCGAGCCGCTCGAAGAATCCCCGCCAACCGGCGAACAGCTCCTCTTTCGACATGACCGCGTCCGCGTCAGCCCCCGAAACGCCGAGCAGGCGGCCGAGCCGTTCGGACAGGTACTCCTGATCCGACGGGTCGGCGGTCATCTTCTCCACGCCGGTCCACAGCTTCGCCGCGGCAATCTCAGCCGCGTCCTCCTCGGCGATCGCGAATCGCTGCCGGACCGCTTGGGCCAGCGCCCAGTAGGCGACGCCGTCGCCATAGGACAGGCACCGGCCCCGATGCCAGTACACGTCGTTCGCCAGGCCATCGATGTACTTCTCAAACTCCCAACCGAGCCGTGACTTGCCCACCCCCGGATCGCCGGTGGCCACGGCGAGACGGGGGGATCGCCGCTGGATGGCGGCATGGAAGAGGTCCTTGATCGTGCGCAGCTCGGGGCCGCGGCCGATCAGCGGCGCTTCTAGTCCGTCGATGCGCTGGACGCCGCCGCGCAACGACAAGACGCGGGTGGCCTGCCAGAGCTGTTGCGGCTCGACCTTGCCCTTGAGGGTGTGCTCACCCGCGTCGGCGAATGCGATCGCGGCGGCAGCCAGCCGGCGCGTCGCATCGTCGACCAGGACGGTGCCGGGGGTGGCGGCGGTCTGCACCCGGGCGGCGGTGTTGACCGGGTCACCCGCGACCATTCCCTCGCTCTGGGCGCCGACCGTGACCGCGACCTCGCCGGTGACGACGCCCGCCCGCGCGGCCAGGTCCGGTGCGCCGAGCTCGGACCCGAGCGCGGCGACAGAATCCACGACCTCGAGTGCGGCACGTACCGCGCGCTCGGCGTCGCCCTCGGCCGCGACCGGCGCGCCCCAGACCGCCATCACCGCATCGCCGATGAACTTCTCGACCGTCCCGCCGTACCGGGCGATGACGGTGCGGGTGACCTCGAAGTACCGGGACAGCAGCTCGCGGACTTCCTCTGGGTCCCGCGCTTCGGACAGCGGCGTGAACCCGACGAGGTCGGCAAAGAGCACCGAGCACACTCGGCGTTCCGCAACAACGGCGGCCGCTCCAGCCGAGAGCTGCTCAGCTGCGCCGCCATCTGCGAGCGGCGCGCCGCAGTTGGGGCAGAACCGGGCGGTGGGGCTGCTCGCGGCGGCACCGCAGCTCGGGCACGCCCGCGTCAGGCCCGAGCCGCACTGTTCGCAGAAGCGCGCGACGTCGCTGTTCGCCGCTCCGCATCCCCCGCAGACCGCCATGCCCCGACGGTATCGGTGTCAGGCTCCGCGTCGGCCCGCTTCAGCCTGATTCGGTCGGTTGACGAGCCCGCCGATGATGCCGACCTGGTCGTTGTCCCGGCATTCGCGGGCACGTCGCGACGGCTAAAGAGCGCGGAGCGAGCCGCCGTCGACCGGGATGACACAGCCGGTCAGGTACGACGCGGCCGGCGAGAGCGCAAACGCGGCGACGCGGCCGAACTCTTTCGGGTCGCCCATGCGTCGTAACGGGATCGATGCCGCCACCCGATCCTGGGCCGCCCGATCAGGTGCGAGCTGGCGCATCCGGTCGGTGAGAACGCTCCCGGGCAGCAACGACACCACCCGCATCCCACGCGGCCCGACCTCGTCGGCCAGCTGCTTGGCCCACATCGCGAGCCCCGGCCGCAGGCCGTTGGAGATGGCGAGGCCTGCGATCGGACTCTTCACCGACGTCGAGAGAACCAACGCGATCGCGCCCTCCGTCATGGCGTCGGCGACCACGCGGGCGGTGCGGATCGCGCCGAGGAACACCGATTCGAAGGCATCGCGCCATTGCTCGTCGGTCGCCTCGAGCGGGCCGGTGGCGGGCGGCCCGCCGACGCTGATCAGCGCGCCGTCAACCCGGCCGAATTCGTTGATCGCAAGGTCGAGGAGGCGCTGCGCGGTACTGGGATCGGCGTTGTCGGCGGTGAGACCGCGCGCGTTGTCGCCGAGGGTGTCGACCGCTGCCCGGACCGACTCCGCCGTCCGCGACGAGACGACGACGCAGGCGCCGTCGGCAACCAACGCCTCGGCTGTCGCAAACCCAAGCCCCTTGCTGCCTCCAGTGACGAGGTACACCCGATCGCGAAGCCCGAGGTCCATGCTCCGACCCTACGAGTTGTCAGCACCAGCGGGTGCGGGAGCACCCGCTGGTGCTGACAGGTGCTAGAGCAGGGAACGAAGGACGTACTGCAGGATGCCGCCATGGCGGTAGTACTCCTGCTCACCCGGCGTGTCGATCCGCACCGTCGCGGTGAATTCCTTCCCATCCGCCTTCACCGAGATCTCCCGCGGCAGTCGCTCGGCGCCGGCCAGGCCGGTGATCTCGAAGGTCTCCTCGCCGGTCAGGCCGAGTGACTCGCGCGACTCGCCATCCTTGAACTGCAGTGGCAGCACACCCATGCCGATCAGGTTCGACCGGTGGATCCGCTCGTATGACTCGGCGATGACCGCGCGGGCGCCGAGCAGCATCGTGCCCTTCGCCGCCCAGTCACGTGAGGAGCCGGAGCCGTACTCCTTGCCGGCCAGGATCACCAGTGGCACGTCGTCCGACTGGTACTGCTCGGACGCCTCGAAGATCGTCGTCTGGCTGCCGTCCGGGAGGTGGCGGGTCAGGCCACCCTCGGTCCCGGGAGCGAGCTGGTTGCGCAACCGGATGTTGGCGAACGTGCCGCGGATCATCACCTCGTGGTTGCCGCGCCGCGAGCCGTAGGAGTTGAAGTCACGCTGCTCAACGCCGTGCTCGGTGAGGTACTTGCCGGCAGGCGAATCCTTCTTGATCGACCCGGCGGGCGAGATGTGGTCGGTCGTGACGCTGTCGCCGAGCACGGCGAGCACCCGCGCTCCCACGATGTCGGTGACCCCGGCCGGCTCCCGGTCCATCCCGTCGAAGTACGGCGGTCGCCGGACGTACGTCGAGGCCTTCTCCCATTCGAAGGAGTCGCCACTCGGTACCTCGAGGCCCTGCCACCGTTCGTCGCCGGCGAAGACCTCGGCGTACGACGAGGTGAAGCCCGACGATGCGACGGTGTCATTGATGACGTCCTGGATCTCCTTCGGCGACGGCCACAGGTCAGAGAGGAACACGTCGTTGCCGCCTGTGTCCTGGCCTATCGGATCGCTGAGCAGATCGATGTCCATCGTGCCGGTGAGGGCGTAGGCGACCACCAGTGGCGGCGACGCGAGGTAGTTCATCTTCACGTCGGGATTGATCCGGCCCTCGAAGTTGCGGTTGCCGGACAGCACCGACACGACCGCGAGGTCGTTGTCGTTGACCGCCTGCGACACCTCGGGGATCAACGGGCCGGAGTTGCCGATGCAGGTCGTGCAGCCGTAGCCGACCAGCCCGAAGCCGAGCTTGTCGAGGTACGGCGTGAGCCCCGACTTGTCGTAGTAGTCGGAGACCACCTTCGACCCAGGTGCGAGCGAGGTCTTCACCCACGGCTTGCGTTGCAGCCCCCGCTCCACTGCGTTCTTGGCGAGCAGGCCGGCTCCGACCATGACGAACGGGTTGGAGGTGTTGGTGCAGGAGGTGATGGCTGCGACGACGACTGCGCCGTGATCGAGGTCGAATGTCTCGCCGTCGACCGTCACCTTCGCCGGGTTGTTGGGACGGCCGGAGCTCGTGGTCGCCGCGTCGGCTGGGGCATCGTGGCTGCCATCATGCGCGACCGCCGGCGGGTCGCTGGCCGGGAACGACTCCTTCGACGCCTCGTGCGCGCCGTTGCCATCAGCCTCTTCGGTGTAGTCGGCAAGCGCAGCACGGAAGGCATCCTTGGCCGTCTTGACCGGCACCCGGTCCTGCGGCCGCTTCGGCCCGGCGAGGGATGGCTCGATCGTGGCGAGGTCGAGCTCGAGCCTCTCGGAGTAGTCCGGCTCGTGGTCCGGGTCATGCCAAAGACCCTGCGCCTTCGTGTACGCCTCGACCAGGTCGACCAGCTCGTCGGGACGACCGGTCAATCGCAAGTACGTGAGGGTCTCGTCATCGACCGGGAAGATCGCGCACGTCGAGCCGTACTCCGGGCTCATGTTGCCGATCGTCGCGCGGTTGGCCAGCGGCACCGCCGCAACGCCGGGTCCGTAGAACTCGACGAACTTGCCCACCACGCCGGTGCGGCGCAACAGTTCCGCGACGGTGAGCACGAGGTCGGTCGCGGTGGTCCCTTCACGGAACTCACCGGTCA
>JAICXJ010000094.1 GCA_025980465.1 Frankiales bacterium
ACCTCGATCCGCCGGCCGAAGGATGTCGTGAACGGCAGTTCGAGCTGAATCACCGGGTCCGCCTGCCCGCTCACATGCCGCAGGTTCGACAGCCAGAGCTGAGACGCAAGTGCATGCCGAAGCTCAGATCGAGAAACACCGACACGAGAGGGGGCGTCTGCGGACGCGGCCAAGGTGTGGCCGGCCGAGTCCACCACGAGGGCGTATGCCAGATGGGAGCGCTTCGCAAGGGACGTCAGGGCTGCAGCACTGGGCGCCTGGCCGCCGAACGCCTTCGAGGCCGCCGCGGCGGCGCCTGTCGCGGTCGACTGGAACAGCGAAGAGGTGAGCTCGGAGGTGATATGCGCCTGCACCTGAAGAGAACGCTCGGCTTGGTGCCGGCTGTCCGCCTGAGAGCGAACGAACTCATAGGCGAACGCGCCGAACAGGCCAGAGATGAAGAGAACAGCCACGACGAGCACCCACGGCCGCGGGCCGCCCAGTCGTCTCAACCACACAGTCATCAGGACCGAACGCCGCGCATAAGCCGCCTCCACTGGCCACAGACATCTTCCGCAGGACGATGTATCGACCACCTCAGGCACGGACTTGAGACCACTTCGAGCTTTTCGGTGGGCGCTTTGCTGGGCGATCGACCTCCTCTCTAACACGGAGGGGTAGTGGCCAGGTCGGCGGCGGGGCTGGAGAAAGTCGGCGTTGCCGAGCTCGATCAACCTCACGACATAGCGGATGCGGGATCTGTGCGGGATGTACGCTCGGGCTGTTGCCCGCGGAGAAGAAATACCTGCATAGGCGCCGCTTCTGGGTATGCGCCCAATCGACCTCCGGCCGGGTGGGCCGGTCGTCCTCCTTGCGGGGATCGGCGGCTACGTCCGGCGTCGTGCGGGGATTCGCGGCCGCTTCGCGTGCGGGATCTGTGCGGGATGCGCGAAAAGCCGGCGGTCGAGCCGCGACAAAAGATGCCAATTTGCAGGGCTTTTTACGGGAGCGACGGGACTCGAACCCGCGACCTCCGGCGTGACAGGCCGGTCTTGGTACTTCCGGGCTGAGCGGGGATACGCGTGGATTACCGACAGGAGCAGGGCATTCCGAGCATGTCGTTGCGGGGATTCCCGGGGGCACGCCGGAGCTTCCGGCGACCTCATGCGGGATCAGAGCGGGATGCGGTGTTGTCGAATTAGAGAACGACGATCGACTTGCGAACCTGCCGGCCCCGTCTGTCACGGACTCAGCCAGTCGTGCGTTGACCGATGAGGTGGAGGAGGCGGGCGATCTGACGGTAGGGGTCGGTTTGGCCGGCGCGCCATTCGGCCTCGACCGCGAACGCGTCGTTGTCACCGGCCGGCTGGTCGCCGAGGTGGTCGGTGAAGACGCGGATTCCGTACCAGGCGGTCGAGTCGAGCCAGTGTTGTTTGAACATCGCGATCAGCGAACTGAGGGAGTCGCCGCGGGTGACGACGCCAACCCGTCCGAGGTCAGCGTTGGCGTCGAAGAGGGCGATTGCGTCCGCGTAGCGGTGTTCGAGTGCGGCCCGCATCGCGAGCGCCTCAGCGTTCTTCACGATCAGCGAAGCGATCCCGCCTGGCCGGACGAGGCCGGCCAGCAGCGCAATGACTGGTTCGGTGGAGGGCAGGTACATGACGACGCCTTGGCAAAGGGCGGCGTCGAATGTCCCCGTTCCGTAGAGCTCGGCACAGCGGTCCGCATCCGCTCGGACCAGCTCGACCCGCTCTCTGATCGCGGGTTGGACGGCGTTGAGTCGATCCTCGGCTCGGCGCAGCATCTCCTCCGATGGATCGGCGAGCACGACCTCGTAGCCGCGTTCCGCGAGTCTCAGCGACTGGTGCCCCGCTCCGCCGCCAATGTCGATGATCCTGCCCTGGGGCGGAGGCAGATGCAGATCGAGCTGACGCGCCGCCAACTCGTACCGCACCCGGCCCCGCAAGAGGCCGTAGTGATCGAGGAAGGGTTGCGCCAACGACGCGTACGGGTCAGATGGTGGTGCGGACATGCGCGCCCTGAGTGGTAGCAAGGTGCGTGGACACCGACCGGCAGCATAGAAGGCGGATTCCGGGAACCGGTCCTGGGCGCGGGGCGCTTTTCAGCGTCGCGATGCCGGCCGGTCAGCTGCGCGCCGTCGCCGTAGCATCGGTGGCGTCGGTGCGGAAGGTCGTAGCTCGGTCGACGAAAGCGGTGGCGAGTGCCGGGTTGCTGGCGAGGTCGAGGTGTGCGTAGCTGGCAAGGACGTTGTTGATGCGGTAGCCCTCCTGCGTCGCCTCGCCGCGACTGTTCGTCATCTGGTAGCAGTGGTCGGTGGACGGCTCGTCGGTGATGGCGGAGTGGTGGAAGAGGTGTCCGCGCGCGGTTTTGCCTGAGCCGAACAAGCCTCCCGTGGTGGTGATCTCGACGTAGCCGATTGTGAGCTGTGCGGGCATCTTGGTGCTGAAGGGGAGGACGCCGCAGAGTGGGTGGGTCTTGCCGTTGAGGGCGAGCGTTTGGGCGAGGTACATGAGTCCGCCGCACTCGGCGTAGACGGGTCCGTCGGCGGCGGCGAAGTTGCGGATTGCCTCCCGCGCCCGCTCGTTGTCGGCGAGTTCTTGTGCGTGGAGTTCGGGGTAGCCGCCGCCGATGTAGATGCCGTCGATGTTGTCGGGGAGCGGATCGCGGATCGGCGAGAACGGGATGAGCTCTGCCCCGGCCTGCTCGAGCAGTTCGAGGTTGTCGGTGTAGTAGAAGCAGAAGGCTTCGTCGTGCGCGACAGCAAGTCGGGCTCGCGGTGTCGGCCGCGACGCCTCGATCGGCGCCGATCGCCGCTCGGTGCGGCTGTTTGCGAGGAGCGCGTCAAGGTCGAGGCTCTCGTCGATTAGATCCGCGAGTTGGTTGGCGTAGTCGGTGTGGGCTTCGTGGGGCAGGTGGAGGCCGAGGTGGCGCTCGGGCACGGAGAGGTCGCGCTGGCGCGGCAGCGCGCCGATGATCGGGACGCTGCCGGCGACGGCGTCGCGGATCATGTCGGCGTGGACGTCGCCGCCGACGTTGTTCAGGATCACGCCGGCGACGCGCA
>JAICXJ010000023.1 GCA_025980465.1 Frankiales bacterium
ATCGACTCATCGAACCTCCTCCCTTCCGAAACGACGCAGGCGCCGCCGACCGGTGTCAACCACGTGACGGCGCGGCGTGGCCCGGGCCGGCTCATCAAGTTGCTTGGTTCGCATGTCCGAATTGACAACGCGAGCCACAATCGTGGTAGAGAGCCCGGCCCGTCCCCGTTTGGGTCGGGCTCTCGCGCGATCTCTTCCGACGAGAGGCGCTCGTCGCCCGGAGCCGAATGCTCGGCTAGTGCATTTGCACGGGCTGATCCAGGATTAGTCCGATTTGGCACAACCGGGTGGTTCGACCGGAATCCTCGGGATAGCCCCGGCTTGGTCACTTTGAGTCATCTTGTCCAAGAACCGTTGAGTCGCTGCTTCGCGGCTCCGACACTTCGGCCATGACACAGCCGTACGCGTATCCGGTCGACCCGTTCCCGGAGCTCGAGGTCATCTACGAGACCCCGGCCGTCACCGCCGTCCGGATCGAGCCGGGCCGGTACCTCACCGTCGACATCGACGGCGTCGAGATTTCCTGGCGCTCCGACAGCGACGAGGAGATCGCCGACATCGCGGCGAGCATCGGCCATCGCGTCATGTGCACCGACGACGGCTGCGCCCTGTGCACGCCGGAGCTGGAGACGTACACCGCTGAGCCCATTGAGTCCGTCGACCGGGAAGATGAGGGGTGACCCGGTAGTTCTTCCTCTCAACCGGGGAAGCGGAGGATGAGATGGAGCCGTCGGGCTACCTGGAGCGCCCCGACTATCGGGTCGACATCCTGCCGCGGCGGAATCTCGTCACAGCGCGGTACGGCGACCGGGTGCTGGCGCGTTCGGCCTCAGCGCTGATCATCGATGAGCAGGACCACGGCATCGTCTTCTACTTTCCGTCCGATGACGTCGACCTCAGCCAACTCGAGCCCACCGACGACAGTTCTCGCTGCCCGTACAAGGGCGACGCGTCGTACTGGCGGTTGAGCGACGGCACCGAGCCGCTCGCTTGGACCTACCGCGATCCCTATCCAGAAGTGGCGCGCATCGCCGGCCACATCGCGTTCTACCAGGACAAGGTCTCGGTCGAGGTCGGGGTAGCCACCCCCGCCGTCGTCGGCTACCACCCGTGAGATCCACCCTCGCCGGCCTGCTCGACGTATTCGACGTCAGCCAGGTCGAACCAGGACGGTACGTCGGCGAGAGCGACGCCGGCGACCGTGATCTGATCGATGCCAGCCAGCTGCTGGCGCAGGCGATCGTCGCAGCGACGAAGGAGTTCCCACACAAGACGGTACGGCGGGCGAACGGCGTGTTCTCGCGGCCGGTGCGGGCACATGAGCCGATCGACTTCTCGGTGACAACCGTTCACGATGGCCGCCTCTTCACGACAGTTGTGGTCGGCGCCGGCCAACGCGACAGGCCCTGCGCCACGATCACCGTGATGCTCGACGTCCCCACCGACGACCTGATCCGGCATCCGGTCGAGGCGCCCGACAGCTCGCCCGAGACCGCCACGCCCTACGACATGCCGCTCGACGGGCGCGAGCTCCGGCTGGTCGGAGACTACGACCCCAACGACCCCGACGAGGTCGGCCCGCCGCGCATCGAAGCCTGGCTCCGCTACGAGCCGATCCCGCATCGTGACGACCTGCAGCGAGCGCTGCTCGCTCACTTCACCGGACACTTGTCGATCTCCACCACGATGCGCGCTCACCCAGGTATCGGCACCGCGATGTCGCACCGCTCGGTCTCGACCGCGGTGATGGCGATCGACATCAGCTTTCACGAGCCGGTCGCCTGGACCGGCTGGATCTGTTACGACCACGAGAGCACGTCGGTCGGGGCCGGCATGAGCTACGTCCGCGGTCAGATCCGCGACGAGGATGGTCGGCTGCTGGCGTCGTTCAGCCAGGACGGCATGATCCGGCCGCTTGATCAGGCGGCTCAAGGGCTGGCTGAGCGGGAGCGGCTCTAGGCGCCGGCCCGCTGGTAGCTCACGGCACTAGATGCGCTCCCAGTGCGGATGCGATCGGGATCCGGTGCAGGTCAACTTCGCGCCATGGCCGTCGTAGCCGGTATGACCGTAGTCAGCGGCGGGGCAGAACTCGCCCGCCGCGATGCACTTACCGGTCGAGGTCGTGGTGCAGGCATGCGTGTGCAGCGGCTGCCGCGGAGACGAGCCGTAGCCGATCCGCGGCCGAGCCGGCTCGGCAACGGTGGGCCAGCCGCAGTTCGCGAGATGACGACGCAGGAACGCCTTGTCGGTCGAGTTGATCGACAGGTGCCAGCGCCACAGGATGGCGGTGTAGTCGGTCATGTAGCGGCAGTCGAACGATCGACGCGGGGGAAGGTAGGACGACGGTCCGGCGTCTCCCTTCGACTCGTTCGAGTGCCCGGACACCGCGATCAGGTCGTAGTGAGTGCCGAGGTCGTTCGCGAAGCGCATCCGGGTGTTCGCGTTCCACCGGTACGCGCCTGCTCCCCAGGCGACGGCGAGCGGGACGACATGGTCGATCTGCATCCTTGTCGGGTCCGTAGTGGTGAAGCCGTCGTACGGCGACACCCATCGGCCGTGCGCCAGGTAGCAACCCGCTTCCACTTGGGGCTTCACGACGGCGTCGCGGATCAGGACTTGATACCGGGTGTTGCAGCCGTCGGGGTGCTCGGTCCACAGCTCGAACTTGCTGCGGAGGTAGCCGCCGTAGTGCGCGGTGCGCACCGGCACGTGCGACAGCAGGTAGTGCGTGGACATCCGGTGCACGGCCGCGGGTCGGGCCGGCGAGGCGCTGCTCGCTACGCGCGCCGGTCCCGACCCGACGCCGGCGATGGTGATCGCTGCGATCATCACGCCACGCCTCACAACGGCTGACCCTAGGGATCGCAAAGATCAATCGCAGCCAAACGGCTCATACCGCCCCAGCGGATTCCCGGCCGAGCGGTCGCTATCGAGGAGGTGAGTTAGGGCGTGACGATGTGGTGGCCGTTGGCGCCGTGGTTGAGGGCGTCCTGCCAGGTGTAGGTGAAATGCGGCAGCCGGCCGGTGATTCCGGCGTTGAGCGCGGCGATCGAGGCGCCAACTGGCTTTGCCGTGCCGGCGCCGGCGACAGGAGTGAGGCCGCCGAAGCCACCGAGGATGTTGTGTCGATGGCCCCAGCAACCGGATTCGGTCGGCCGCTGGCAGTCGATGTTGATCGAGCCGTTCGGCGAGTAGCCGTCGTAGTACATCCAGTCGTAGTCGGACGCGAGCGGACCGAGGTCGCCTGCCCAGATCGATCGCCAGGTGCGGATCCCGAGCAGCCGGCCGACCAGGTTCGTGACCAGCGGGTCGACCCGCAGTACGGCGGCGAGGTGCGAGATTCCGTTGAGCTTCGGCACCAGGCCCACGATCGGCCGGATGCCGCGGTCGACCCGCTCCAGGTTCATGATGACGAACGTCTGCTCGGCGACGCTGAGGTGCGTGTAGTTGTCCGGAAGGATCACGGCTCGCTTGATGACGCGGTGGTCATGCCTGCGCGCATTCCTGATCGCGGCGAGCTCCTCGGAGATGCACTGCGCATTGTTGCGGCCGCGCCCTGCGCAGACCTCGAAGTAGTTCGGGCTCGGGGCGATGTTGTGGCGCTGGCTGACGGTGCGGGCCGCGCTTCGCGATCCACCTGCGCTGACGCTGCGATGTGGGTCACTGACGGCGTGGGTAGAAGTGACTGGGACACCGAGGGCTCCACACAGAATTGCCGCTATTGCACCCATCAGTAGTCGCTCCATGATGGATGTATCGGCGGTCTGACTAGCCCGTTTACAAACTCGTCGATCATTCCGAGGCAAATCCGGGCAATTTGACTCTCGCGCTGCGCCAGACGGGTGATCGGTCGGCCTACGTTAGGTCGGCAAGGGCTTGCTGCGCGGCGGTCAGCGAGGCGTCGGCAGCCTCGGCCTTTCGTTGTGCGTCTGCGTGTGCCCGCTCCGCGGCCGCAGCGTTGCGTTCCGCCATCTTCAGGTCCGTCTGTCGGTTGGCCAGGAAGCGCTGCAGATCGGCGACATCGTCACGCGTCTCATCGGCGTTCGCGACTGCCTGCTGACGGCGTTCCTCGGCAGCGACGGCCTTCGCCCGCGCGTGTGCTGCCTGCCGCTCAGCCTTCGCCACCCGCTCTCGTGCCGCACGCAACTTCGCCGGTGCGACGGACCGAGGAGGAGTGGCTTTGTCGGCGGTCTCCGGTTGCGGCGGACGCGGCCGCGCGGCGCGCTTCTTCGTGGTGGACGAGGCGGTCGCCATTGCCTCGGTGAACCCGCCGTACCCCAGCGGCTTCACCAGTTGCCCGGAACGAATGATCTCGGCCGCATCCGGGTCCGACAGGCCCGCTTCGAGGCACGCGCGTACCTCGGCGAGGACGGCTTGGGTAGCCGCTGCGTCGTACTCGGTCGCAAGCTCGCGGGCCAGGTCGAGCAACCGTGCTTCGCGCTCGCGGCGGTCCGCCAGCACCGTGCGCAAGTCTTCGGCGGCAAGCTCGGTCGCATCTCGCAGGTTGTCACCGAGGGCGAGCAAGGCGTCGACCTCGTCGCCGTGGCGTCGCACCAACAGGTTGACCAGCCAGGCGCCGGTAGCGGGTCGACGCAACGCCTTGATCTCGTCGGCGAGCGCGAGGTTTCCGGACTTCTTGGCTGCGGCCACCTGTTCATCACGTGCTTTGACGAAGCCTCCGACCGGCCCGTCGTACAGCACGTCGACGACCGACTGCAGGTCCATCGCTAACGCCAGTCCGGATGCAGACCGTGTTGCAGGACCAGCTTCAGCCCGTCGACGGTCTGCCCGTTGAGTGCAGTGGCCTCGACCGAGGTCGCGAGCCACGCCACCGCTGCCGCCGGAGCGGACGGCGGAGCGCCTCGATATCTCCCCTCGAGTCCCAACCGGGCGGCGTTGGCTTGCATCCGCTCGGTCATCACGTGACCGGGATCCACATTGACCGCCACGATGCCTTCGTCGCCCAGCTCGACCGCGAGATGGCCGGCCAGGCGATGGAATGCGGCTTTCGACGCGGCGTAGGCGTAACCCCACCCGCCCTCACCGACCGGTGCTGGTGGCTCATGCGTGGCCGCGTATGACGTGATGGCGATGATCCGGCCGCCGCCCGCCGCTCGCATTGTCGGCAACGCTGCCTTGACCAGCACGACCTGCGCGAGGGCGTTGGCGCGCAGCTTCGTCTCGAGCTGGTCGATCGCCGTGTCGGCGATTCGCATCATGCTTCCGGCGCCGGTGTGGACTGCGTTGAGGACCAGCACGTCGAGTCGTCCCCAGGCCGCGACGACCTCCGCCACCGCGGCCTCGAGGGACGCGAAGTCGGTGAGGTCGGCGATCAGCGGAAGGGCGCGAGCGCCGTGTTCCTCGACCTCGGTGACGGTGCGCTCGAGGCTGCCCTCGATCGTGACGCCGCCGCCGGCGTCGGAGTCGTCGCGACCGTCACCTTCCTTCGCCGTGCGGGCCGTGAACGCGACATCGAACCCAGCAACGGCTAGTGCGACCGCGCAGGCCCGGCCGATACCCCGGCTCGCCCCGGTGACCATCGCGACCGGTCGGGTGGGATCCATCTCTGCAACAAATCACATGCCGCCGGCTCCTTCTAATTCAGGATGTCCTCCTCGACCACGCCAAATCGGTCGGAGTAGAGCCGCAGTGCCTCCCGTCGCTCGCCGATGCCGATGCCAAGTGGCGCCGCGCGGTACGCGACGGCGCCATGTCGACCCCGCGGGTGGTCGGCGCGGAAGCGGTTCATCGCGGCCACGGCGTGCTCGGTGAGCGGCTGGCCGCCGAGCTCGTAGATCGCGGCGACCGCGGCCTCCTCGTCGGCCATGAAGTCGGCGAATCGCACGTCGATCGACTGCGCCTCGGGTAGGACGTCGCGCTGCTCGGTACCTGACCTGAGCAGATGCTCGACTCGCCCCGACCAGTAGCGCCCGAGCGAGAGCGGATCGACCTGAGCGAGCTGCAACCGCGCCGTGTAGGACCCCGAGCACCCATTGCACGCTCGACCCGGCAACCCGCTGGGTGGCATGTAAAGGACAAACCCGACCCTACCGACAGTGGAATATGGACCCGGCTGATGTCCAGGGCGCCGCCCTGCCCGTGGCCGGGGCCGCCATGTCAACGATCGATCAGGGCGTTTTCACCGAGTTGCTGACCCGCGTCGGCTGTCACATCTACTCCGGGTGCGTCCTTCCTGACGGCACCTACCAAGAGATCTTCACCGGGCCTGGCGTCGAGCTGTTCCTCGGCGGCAGACCGGATCCCGGCAGTGACCTGAGCACGGCGTGGAACTCCGCGGTCCATCCCGACGATCGCCAGACCTATCGTGATGCGGCCACGGCGGAGACCGGAATCATCTCGCTCGAATACCGGATGATCGGCTTGGACGGCGTGACCAGGTGGGTCCTCGACCAGATGTGGGTGCGGGAGGAGCGGCCCGACGGCAGCCGGCTCGTCGACGGCGTCGTCACTGACATCACGACCCGCAAGACCGCCGAGATCGGGATGCTCCGGCTCGCCCACAGCGACTCGCTGACCGGCCTGGCCAACCGGCTTCATCTCGCCCAGCGAGTCGATCAAGCGACCGCGAGGATCGAGCCCGGGTCGCCGGGCGTCGCACTGTTGTTGCTCGATCTCGACGGCTTCAAAGCGGTGAACGACAGCTTCGGCCACGCGATCGGCGACGAGCTGTTGGTGATGGTCGCGCGTCGGCTACGCGGCGCTCTTCGGCCCAACGACATGGCGGCTCGGTTGGGCGGCGACGAGTTCGCCTTGCTACTCGACGAACTCGACCGGGCGCAGGCGCTGTCGGCCGCTGGCCGCGTGTTGGCCGCCATCTCCGCGCCATTCACTCTCTCGCGCGGCAGCGTAGTGATCAGTGCCAGCATCGGCTTGGCGCATGCCGCCGACGTGCGCGCCAGCCTTGACCTCATCCGTGACGCCGACGTCGCGATGTACCGCGCGAAGTCGGATGGCAAGAACCGGATCGTCACCTTCGAGCCGGCGATGCAGGCCCGGGTTGAGGACCGGCTCCGGCAAGAGATCGAACTTCGCCGCAGCGTCGAGCAGGGCGACTTCGTCCTCCACTACCAGCCGCTGGTGAATCTCGATGCGCTGGACGCCATCGGCGTCGAGGCGCTGGTGCGCTGGCAACATCCCGAGCGCGGTCTGCTGCCACCGCACGACTTCATCGGTGTTGCCGAGGACAGCGGACTGATCGTCCCGCTCGGTCGATGGGTCGTCGAGCAAGCGGTCCGTGACGCCGCGGAGTTGCAGGCAGTCGCCGGACGTCGGCTGTCAGTGTCGGTGAACCTCTCACCGCGGCAGCTTCATGACCCCGACCTGGTCGCGATCGTGGCCGCGGCGTTGCACGACGCCGGCTTGCCGCCTGAGTCGCTCGTCATCGAGATCACCGAGAACCTGCTGCTCCAGGACGCGGACCTGGCACGAGCCCGGCTTGCCGCCCTGCGCGCGATGGGCGTGCGGGTCGCCGTGGACGACTTCGGGACCGGCTACTCCTCGCTGGCTTATCTCGACCGCTACCCGGTCGACATCCTGAAGATCGACCGTAGCTTCGTCGATCCGCTCGGCGAGAGTGAGAAGTCAGCGGCTCTGGTGCGCACCATCCTCGACCTGGCAGCCGCGATGAACATCGAAGCGATCGCCGAGGGCATCGAGACCCAGCAGCAGGCAACCATCCTGCGGGCGCTCGGCTGCAGACTCGGTCAGGGGTACCTGTTTGCCCGGCCACGGCCGGTGGCGGCCGTCGCCGCGACGCTTGCTCGCACCCCCCGGTACGACGTCGACGCGATCGCCTAGGCCTGCCCCGTGCCGTTGGCGGCCGGCTCGATCAGGTGCGGACCGTTGTTCTTCGGCGAGTTGACCGCGGTCGACACCTCGTAGGCCTGCAACACGGGCGGCGGCATCGCGGCCACCAACTCCCTGACGGTCGCCGGATCGGTGAGTTTCGGGTCGAGCCAGGAAGATTGCAGGTCCGGCGGGACGATCACCGGCGACCGGTCGTGGATGTGGCCGAGCGCGTCTTGCGTCGTACAGGTCAGGATCGTGTAGGTCCACAGCCAGCGGTCCCGGTCCTCGACGTCTGGCCGAAGCTCGTACAGCCCGGCAAACGCGAGGACGCCGTCGCCGTGCAGGTACATCGGCACCTTCGACTCTTCCGTCGGCATCCACTCGAAGTAGCCGTCGGCAGGGACGATGCACCGCCGCTTCATCGCGGCGCGCTTGAACGCCGACTTCTCGGTGATCGTCTCGGAGCGGGCGTTGATGAGCTTCGAGCCGATCCGCAGGTCCTTCGCCCACGACGGCACGAGTCCCCACTTCAGCGTGCGCAACTGGCGATCGGGCTCGTCGTCGACGAGGCGCTCGAGGACGACCCGCGCCTGTTGAGTGGGCGCGACGTTCCAGGACGGTTCGGGCGGCTCATCGACCACCGAGGAAATGGCGAAGTCACGGAGCAGATCGCTGTCGCTGCGGATACTGGCATAGCGGCCACACATCAGTGCGCCGCCTCGATGATGCGGCCGGCCGCGAGCAGCAGCTCCTCGCCACCGAGCGGGCCGATCAGCTGAAGGCTTGCCGGAAGCCGACCCGTTGTCGGCACCGGGATCGACAGCGCCGGGAGCCCGGCGAGGTTGACCGGCAGGGTCAGCCGGCTGCCGTCGAACGGTCGCTGGTCGAGCGACGGCGGGAGCGTCGGCATCGTGGGCAGCACCAGCAGGGTCGTCGCACTCACCAGCCCGCTGAGGGTCTCCTGCCAGCGCTTCTGCGCGTCGCGGCACCGTTGCTGGAGATCCGGGCTGATCGTCCCGCCGTACTCGATCATGCCGGCCACGCCATTGCTCACACCTTCGCGCGCAGTTGCCAGCAGCTCGCGGTTCACCCGCCAGGCCTCGGCCGCTAGCAGCATCGCCGCCGACTCCCAGGCACTGGACCAGCCCGGGTCGGCGACGTCGGACACCGGAACCTCACTTCGCGCGATTGCCGCGTCAACCGCGGCGTCGACGATCGGATCCGCCTCGAGCCGAAACCGCAGCAAATGCAGTTCGGGGTCTGGCCCGGCAACCGCAAAGCCCGGCTCGAGCAGCTCCATCCCGCGAACCAGCCCCGCGACGTCACGTGCCATCGGACCGATCGTGTCGAGGCTCGGTGCCAGCGGGTAGACGCCGCCAAGCGGAATCCGCCCCCAGGTGGTTTTCAGGCCGGTCACACCGCAGCAGGCGGCCGGGATCCGCACCGATCCGCCGGTGTCGCTGCCGAGTGCGACGTCGGCGTCCCCGGTCGCGACGGCGACGGCCGACCCGCTCGACGAGCCGCCCGGGACCAGTGTGGGGTCGATCGGGTTGCGCGGTGTGCCGTACCACGGGTTGCGGCCAGTCGTTCCGAAGGCGAGCTCGTGGAGGTTCGTCTTGCCGACCATTGCCACCTCGCCCGCGGACGCCCGGCGGCGGATCTCCGTCAGGCAGACCGCGTCACCGGTGGCCGGCGTCGCGGTCGACTCCACGCCGCGACATCCGGCCGTCGTGATCTCGCCCTTGATGTCGATCAGGTCCTTGATCGCGACTTTCTCGCCGGCGCCGACCTGCAGCCGGGTGATGAACGTCGTCACGGACTCAACGGTACGGCGACTAGTGTGAGTGCCTGATCCGGCCGGTTGGACCGGACGATTCAGGCCAATGAAAGGTCCCCACAATGGCTCGCACTGCAGCGAAGAAGACGTCTGCCCGCCGCCGCCCGGCCAAGTCCGCACCCGCCCGCCGCCCCGCCGCGACCACCAGTTCCCCCGCTGCGACCGGCGTCGCGGATCTCGCCGGCGGCTTGAAGTCGCTGCTCGGCGCGGTCGAGGGCGAAGTGCGTGCGGTCAGCTCGCTGAGCGAGAAAATTGACGATCTCGTCCGGAAGCTGAACGCTGCGCGCGATGAGCAGGCCACCCGGTTGCTGGCGCTCGATGCGCTGAAGTCCTCTGCTGCGGACGGCGGTCTGAGCAGCTTCCTCGACAAGCTGATCCGTCCGCGCGTCCCTCGGGTCCCCGAGGTTGTCCCGCCGCGCCTCAAGCGGTAGGCCCGGCGCGGCCGGCCGCCGACCGCCGGCCGACGATTTTCTCCTCATCCGCCAGGGAAAGCCTGCGGCCGGAGCGCGAGCGCGCTCGTTGGCCGAAGGATGGGTGAAATGGCGACGATGACCACTGGCGCGGGGACCGAACCGGCTGCGATTCGGAGTCTGATTCCGGCCCGGCTCGACCGGCTCGACTGGTCGAAGTTCCATACCCGGCTCGTGGTTGCCCTGGGCGTTGCGTGGATTCTTGACGGTCTCGAGATCACGATCGCTGCCAACGTGTCAGGCATCATCAGCAAGCCTGGCGCACTGGGACTGGGGTCCGGTTCGGTGGCGTTCTCGGTCGGCACCGTCTACCTGCTTGGCGAAGTCGCGGGCGCGCTGTTCTTCGGTCGGCTATCGGACCGGTGGGGCCGTCGCAACCTGTTCATGATCACCCTCGGCGTGTATCTGGTCGGGGGTGGTCTCACCGCCTGCACGGCGGGCAGCGGGCGGTTCTGGGTGTACTGGCTTGACGTCACCCGCTTCATCGCCGGAATGGGCATTGGCGGTGAATACGCCGCGATCAACTCGGCCATCGACGAGCTCATTCCGGCCCGGTACCGCGGCAGGGTCGACATCGCGGTGAATGGCACGTACTGGTTTGGCGCCTTCATCGCGTCCGTGCTCACCCTCGGCGTGGTCAATCACCTCCCAGACGCGACATCCTGGCGAGTCGCGTTCCTGCTCGGCCCAGTTCTTGGATTCGTCATCCTCTTCGTTCGCAAGAACCTTCCCGAAAGCCCGCGATGGCTCCTCATGCACGGGCGGGCGGAGGAGGCCGAGGCCGCCGTGAGAACGGTCGAGGAACAAGCCACGCACGGGGGGCAACTGGCGAAGCTCGACGATTCCAAGGCGATCGAGGTCGTCGCCGTCGACAACACGGGGTTCATTGCGCTCGCCCGCGCGCTGTTTCGTCAGTACCCCGGACGCGCGATTCTCGGCGCGACATTGATGATCACGCAGTCGTTCCTGTACAACGCCATCTTCTTCACGTACTCGCTGGTGCTCACGAAGGTGTACGGGGTGAGTACCGGCCATGTGCCGTATTACTTCATCGCGTTCGCACTCGGCAACTTCATCGGCCCATTTGTGCTCGGTCCGCTGTTCGACACGATCGGACGGCGGCCGATGATCTCAGCGACCTATCTGCTTTCCGGTGTACTACTGGCGATCTCGGCGGTGATGTTCAAGGCCGGCGACCTCACTCCCGTCACTCAGACTGCCTGGTGGTGCGCGGTCTTCTTCATCGCATCGGCGGGTGCCAGTTCGGCGTACCTCACTGTGTCTGAGGTGTTTCCACTCGAGGTGAGAGCGAAGGCGATCGCGGTTTTCTTCGCGATCGCGCAATGTTTCGGATCATTCGGGCCTTGGTTCTACGGCAACCTGATCGGCAACGGGCAGGATCACACCCGGCTCTTCGTCGGCTACCTCATCGGCGCTGCGGTAATGGTCATTGGTGGCGTCGTCGCCGCGTTCCTTGGTGTCGACGCGGCACAGAAGTCGCTCGAAGACATCGCGACACCGCTTTCGGTGCAGCGCTCGGGCGTGGCGCCGGTGAAGACGCAAGGACCCAGGCAAAGCCCACTCGGTCGGCCGCGACCGACCTGACTCGCGGCGGAAGGAGGAGCAGACTGGTGGCGTGGGGACGGCAATCGACCACGCCGAGCAGGCCGCCGAAGCGACCAAGTTGCTGCGCGGCGTGGGCCAACGCGTGACCCAGCCGCGGGTCGCCGTGTTGGCCCACATCCTCGCGTCCGGTGAGGATCATCTCTCCGCCGAGGACGTGCTGGCGCTCGTCTCGGAGCACGACGACCGAGTCCATCGCGCGACGGTCTACCGGACACTGGACGGCCTGGTGGCGGCAGGCTTGTTGCGCCACGTGCACCTGGACCGAGGCCTCACCGCTTACCACTTGACCGACCCGCCGAAGGCGCATGGCTCGCCTCATCTGCACGCGCAGTGCAGTGGGTGCGGCCGGGTGGTCGACCTGCCGCCCGATGTGCTTGGTGATACGGCGGCACGGGTACGTACGGCGAGCGGGTTCGTGCTCGATGCCTCTCATGTTGCGCTTTCGGGGCGGTGCGCGGACTGCGTGTCGTTGGCGGATGCTCGGACCGGAGAGGACACTTGATCGCATGGCGCGCGCGATGTGGTCCGGGGTGCTTGCCTTCGGGCTCGTGAATGTTCCGGTCGGGCTGTACAGCTCGACGGTCGACCGGCAGATCCGGTTTCACCAGATCCACAAGGGGACGTCCAACCGGATTCGTTACCGCAAGGTTGACGAGGCCACCGGCGATGAAGTGCCGAACGACGACATCGTCAGCGGCTACGACACCGGCGAGGGCGAGTACGTCGTGGTCGACCGCGACGAGCTGAAGGCGGCCGCGCCCGGGCGCTCGGAACTGATGGAGATCTCGGACTTCGTCGACGTCAGCGACATCGATCCGATGTTCTTCCGGCAGTCCTACTATTTGGCGCCTCGCGGCAAGGGCGCCGACCGCGCCTACGCGCTGCTTCGGCGGGCAATGCAGGAGACCGGGCAGGCGGGTGTGGCGACGGTCGTCCTTCGGGACCGGGAGCACCTGGTCATCGTGCGGCCGGCCGGCGACGCTCTGGTCGTCGAGTCGCTCTACTTCGCCGACGAGATCCGTGACGCGAGCGAGGTCGTCGGAGATCTGCCTGACGACGAGAGTTTCGCCGACCGCGAGCTTGCCATCGCGAAGCAGCTCATCGAGTCGCTGAGGGTCGACTGGGAGCCGGAACGCTACCGCGACACCTACCGCGAGCGGGTTGAGGCGCTGGTCGATGAGAAGCGCAAGACCGGTTCCGTGGCGGCGATCCGGGAGGACAAGCCGCGCACCAACGTGATCGACCTGATGGCCGCACTCGAGGAGTCGGTGGCGGCGCGCACTGGCCGGTCGAGTGGTACGACGAAGGCGTCGTCGAAGAAAACGGGCAAAGCCAAGTCGACGAAGGCGGCGGCCAAGAACGACACCGCTGCCCTCGCCGAGATGTCCAAGGCGGATCTTCTCAAAGAAGCCGGCCGTCTGGACATCAAGGGCAGGTCCGGTATGAGCAAGGACGAGCTGGTCGCCGCCGTCGCGGCAGTGCCGGCGCGCGCGAAGTCGGCTGCGTCATGAGCCGGCGCACATCTGCACCTGGCGCGCCGAGCGAGGCGAGGCCGGCCGTCGGCTGCCGCGACTGCACGTCGGATCTCGACCACTGTCACGGCGTCGCGATCGAGCACGCCGACGGCGTACCGGACTGCACCGAAGGCGTTCCCTGCACGCTGCCTCCGGAGCTGCACGCCGCGGCTGTGCCGTGCACCGAGATGAGCTGCGACTGTGGCCTGATCGTGATGACCGACGCCGATATTGCCCGAGGCGAGCGCCGCGACGTCGGCTAGGACTCCCGCACCACGTCCTCGACGGACTTGTCCGGACGCATCCCGCGCCAGCTCGGATGACGTAACCGACCGTCGCGCGTCCACTCGCTGAATTGCACCTCGCCCACCAGCGCGGGCTTGACGTACCGTGCGCCCGCCCGGTCCTTCGATGGTGGCTCCTCGACGAACGGACTGTGATCGATGGGTGACTGCCGCAGCTGTTCAAGGATTCGCACCCGAGAGCGCGCGTCGAACCCGGTCCCGACCTTGCCCACGTAGCGAAAACCCTCGGGTCCTGGGATGCCGAGCATCAGCGCACCGAACACGTCGCGTAGCTGCCCCTGGCCGGGCGTCCAGCCACAGATGACGACCTCTTGGGTGCGGATCGTCTTGATCTTCACCCAGTGGCTGCTGCGCCGTCCCGGTAGGTACGGCGACGACCGCCGCTTGGCGACCAGCCCCTCGAGCCCACGCTGTCGGGCGCGCTCCAGCAGGGCGGTGCCGGAGGCGTCCCGGTACGCCTGGCTGGTGAGGATCGCGCCGCCGTCGAGGTCGAGCTTTTCGAGTGCAGCCCGGCGCTCGTCGTAGCTCAGGTCAACAAGCGAGTGCCGGTCGAAATGAAGCAGGTCGAAGACCACGAACGTCACGGGGACGAGCTCCGCTCGGCGCATCACGGTGCTGCTGTTCGTGATGTTGAGGCGCTGCTGCAACAGGCCGAACTGTGATCGGCCGTCATCGCCGATGGCCACCAGCTCGCCGTCGAGTACGACGGGAGTCGCTCCGACCGACTCATGCAGATCGGCGAACTCCGGGAAGGTCGGAAGCAGGTCCAGGCCGTTGCGGCTCGCTGCGGCGGTCAGGTCGCCGGCGATCCGCACGATCGCGCGTATCCCATCCCACTTCGGTTCGTACGCCCAGTCCGCCTCCGAGGGCGGAAGTCCGCCCGGGACGGCCAGCATCGGCGCGACCGCAGCCGGCAGCGCCGCTACGGCTGATGTAGACCTCAACTGACCTGCCATTGACGCGTGTGAACGCATTCCTTGCCGAAGCAATACCCGGCCTGCCGAACGCTACGCGGGTTTCGTGTCGAGGGCCTTCGGGTAGATCCAACTTGTCCAACTCAGCAGCGAGTTGCATCTATTTTGCCGTTCGGGTTGCTTGCTTCGGCCAGCCTCCGGCACATCACCATAGGAGGACTGGTGACGGCTTCGCTGTCCAGCGCGCCACACCTGGAAGATCTGCTGTACGGCGTGCGGGCGGGGCTATGTCGCGAGTTCCCGGGCATCGCGCCTGATCGGGTCGCGTCCACGGTGGACGCTGCTCGCGTACCAGAGTTGGGACTCCTGCCGGATCTCCCCGCTTATGCATCAGCGGTCGCACGTCGTGCCCGGCTCGCGCTGGCGTCCGGCGAGTTGCGACCCGCAGGAGGAGTCGAAAATGTCTAGTGCCATCACCGAACCGGTCACCGTTTCCCCCGCGTGGAGCGAGATCGGCGCGAGGCTTGTTGCCGAGTTCCCCCAGTTCGCCATGGCGGATGTGCTGACCGAACTCGTGCAGGCGCATCTTGCCGCGAACTACGTCGGCACGCCGGACATCGAGCAGTGCGAGGTCGTGGAGCTGATGGCGCGCTTCGCACTCAAGGTTCGTGATGGTCAGGTCGTGCCAAGCGACCGGCTGGACCCGGAACGGCATGCAAGCCCGCACCGTGATCTCAGCAGCACCGTAATGGATGGATGAGGCAGCGATGGAGACAGCAATTTCTGACGCCGTCGGTCGGCTGCGCGACGCGGCACCCAGCGTCGAGGATGCCGTGAACAAGCTGCGCGACGCCACACCAAGCGTCGACGAGGCGATGAGCAAGCTGCGTGATGTGGCGCCGAGCGTCGACATCAGCGCCGGCAAGGAGGCGCTGGTCAAGACGGCGTCCCGATCGGGCCGGATAGTTCTCGTCGTCGGGGCTATTGGCGCCGCGCTGGCCGCGGTCGCATGGTGGCTGCGGCGGTAGACGCCGGCTAGGCGAGCGGCTCCCACCGCTCGGTCGCCGACACCGCGGGGCCGCCACCGTCCTGCACGTGAAGGACGAGCAGCCCGCCTTTGCGCACTGACGGGTCGTCCGGCGGTTTGGCATTCAGGGCGAGACACGCCGCGGTGACGAGTCCTGGGATCGACTTGCCCTGACTGCAGACCGCTGAGGGCACCTTCGCCTGCAGCAGTTCGAGGAGTCGCTCGACCGCGAGGTCGGGCTGCGTCCCGAAGCCACCTTCCGACAGCAACGGTTCGCTTTCTACGGTGAGCCTCGCCGCCTCGGCGTACGGTCCGATCGTCTCCAGACAACGAAGCACGTCGGCGGACAGCACTCGTCTGATTCCGTAAGCGGACAGCAGCGGCACCAGGCGATCCGCCTGCTCCTCGCCGAGCCCGTCGAGCGGGCGTTCCCGATCGTCGCCGGCCCAGGTGGACCGCTCCCCGGCGCTTCCGTGGCGCACCATCACGCACGGCCAAGTCGACACGGCGTCACGATCAAGGTCGGCGAGGACGACATTTCGGTCGCGCTCCGGCAGCAGGTGGACACGTGCCTCTCGGGGGGGAAGCCACATCATCTGGTCGACTTCCTCGTTGGGCATGAAGCTGCCGGCTGCCACCCGCATCGCCCAGTAACGGACCCGCTTCGGGCTGCCGTCTTTGAGATAGCTGATCTCGCCGAGCGGCCGCCCCGGAACGCCGGTGAACCCGGTCTCCTCGTGGACTTCCCGGACTGCGGCGACCACGGGGTGCTCGCCGGGGTTGAGCTTGCCCTTAGGGATCGACCAGTCGTCGTACTTCGGCCGATGAACCAGCGCCACCTCGACGCCGGAGCCGCCCGTCGCCGGCCGCCACAGCAGACCGCCGGCGGCCTCGATGACCTTGTCGGGCGACATTGCCCACGACCCTACGGGGTCAGCCACCCCCGGTGGCGCCGCCGCGATGCTTCGTCCCACTCGCGTCGGAAGTCCACCCGGGCGGCGGCCGCGGCTTCGATCTGCCCGGCGTGCAGGATGCCGAGTGTGAAGGCGACCCTCCCACCGCCTCGGGTTGTTGCTATCGATCGGAGCTGCTCAGCGGCAAGCACGGCGTCGTGGTGCTCGCCGAGCGTTTCCTGTAACGCCTTCGCCTTCCGGGCGAGGCCACGCGCCGGCTTTCCGAACATCGGCGCGGCCGCCTCGCAGCAGTAACGCAGCCGCTTTGCCTCGATCCTCACTTGGTGCCAGACAGTGGCGTCATTGCGCTCGTCATCGAGCGCCTTGACGTCGCCGGCGAGGTCGCGCCAGGCCTGCGTGATCAGCACCGGGATCGCCGCCGACGTCGGCCGTTCGGCGGCGGGCGAAGTGAGTGGCTCCCATCCGGCGTCGACGAGCCGTTCGAGCAGGACGACATACCGCTCGCTCGACAGCATCGCCACCACGTCCGCCTGGCCGCTTGCGAGTCCGCCGCCGAGGACCTGCTCGAGGCGCGCGCGGACCGGCCCGACGATCAGATCCGGTGGCAGGGTGTCGAGCTGGCTGGTCAATCGCGCCAGCAACACCTCGTGATCGCGAGCGGCACCGAGCGAATCGGCAAGCCAGCCCAGCTCGCGGCGCAGCGAACCCGCCCACTGCGGGTCGAGGAGCGGGCGAAAGGTCTTCAGCAGACTGCGCAACCGTCGTACCGTCACGCGCATCTGATGCACGCCGTCGTCGACCTCACGGCGGACCGCGAGGTCGAGCCCGATGAGTCGTCGGACGTCGCGACGGAGCATGTCCCGGATCGCGACATGCGCCGGTTCGTCGAGACCGACCTCGCCCGGCAGCGGCGGGTCCGGGTCGGCGGTCGCTTGCGGACCGAGCGCCCGCACCACCTTCGGCACGAACTCGCCGCCCACTGCTCCGCCGGCACGCAGGAGGGCTCCGACCGCTTCGATTGCGGCTAGTCCGCCGCCTCGATCCTCGACCTCGATCTCACGGAATCGCCCCGCGACGTGACCTTCGCTGACGACGGACACCAGATCATCGGTCAGCTCTACGAGGGGTTGGCTGTTGGCGTCTCGCAACAGGTACGCGGTGCGCTCAGTACGCAGCGTCGCCACCGGACCGAGGACGGCCGTGCGGGACCACGGCAGGACCAGCCTGTGCAATTCCTCCGGAATCGCGTCGTGGGCGCCCGGCACGTGCACCTCTTCGCGGCTCGCCGTGCTCGCGTCGGGGACGCGCCCTTCCCGGATCGGCAGCTTGAGATGCCAGCCGTCCTTGCTCGCGCCTTCGCCGTTGCGGTGGCGCAACGTGATGCCTTCACGGGCGAGGCGAAGATCGCTGGTGTCCCAGTACACCGCCCGCAGCTCGTGGTGGACCGGGTCCTCGACCTGCGCCGCACCGGTGCGGCGGTCGAGCAGGTCGGGGATCTCGAAGGGCGGGTGGACTCGGAACTTTGCCTCGACCTCGTGACTGGTGGACAGGCTCATACGTGATCAGAGCGCACGTCGCCGGCTCGCTTTGCTGTCGCTCGAAGGAGTGTCAGCTGGTAGTCGCGGAGCGCCTCGCCGTCGGCTGCGGCGGTGTGGCGGACCCACGACCCGTCCGGCTTCAGTTCCCATGCCGAGGTGCCGGGGCTTGCCGCCAGCTCGAGGATCTTGCCGAGCTCCTCTTTGACCATCGGGTCGCGGGTCTTCACGAGCGCCTCGACCCGGCGGTCGAGGTTGCGATGCATGATGTCGGCGCTGCCGATCCAGATCTGCTCTTCGCCACTCGCGCAGAACCGGAAGACTCGTGAATGCTCGAGGAACCGGCCAAGAATGCTGCGAACCCTGATGTTCTCGGACAGCCCCGGAACGCCCGGACGTAGCGAACACATGCCGCGTACGACGATCTCGATCGGCACGCCGGCCTGGGAGGCGTCGTACAGCGAGTCGATGATCTGCTCGTCGACCAGGTTGTTGAGCTTCAGGGTGATGCCAGCCGGTCCGCCGCCGCGGGCGTTCGCGGCCTCGGCCTCGATCATCTCGGTGAGACCGGCCCGGAGGGTGTCCGGCGCGACGAGCAGGGTGTCGTAGTCGCGGTGCTTGGTGTACCCGGACAGGTGGTTGAACAGGTCAGCGATGTCGGCGCCGACCGCCGGATCGACCGTGAGCAAACCGAGGTCCTCATACAGCCGGGCGGTCTTCGGGTGGTAGTTACCGGTCCCGATGTGGGTGTAGCGGCGCAGCGAGCCGTCGGGCTCCTGTCGGACGATGAGGCAGACCTTGCAGTGGGTCTTCAGCCCCACCAGGCCGTACACGACGTGACACCCGGCCTGCTCCAGCGCTCGCGCCCACTTGATGTTCGCCTGCTCGTCGAAGCGAGCCTTGATCTCGACGACGACCAGGACTTGCTTGCCCGCTTCGGCGGCGTCGATCAGGGCGTCGACGAGCGGCGAGTCACCGCTGGTGCGGTACAGCGTCTGCTTGATCGCGAGCACCGTGGGGTCGGCAGCAGCCTGCTCGACGAAGGCTTGCACGCTGGTGCCGAACGAGTGGTAAGGGTGGTGCAGCAGCAGATCGCCACGGCGCATCGCTGAGAAGACGTCGACGGCGGCCTTCGGATCACTGCTCTCGCGAAGGCGCGGGTGGGTGACCGGGGGATAGGCGTCGTTGCTCAACAGCGGGATGTCGAGGTCGGTGAGTGCCCACAGCCCGGCGAGGTCGAGCGGGCCCTCGATGCGGTAAAGCTGCGGCTCGGAGATGTCGAGCTCGCGGACCAGCAGGTCGAGGACTCGATCGCTGATGTCGGTGACCACCTCGAGCCGCACAGCGGGGCCGAACCGGCGCCGGGTGAGCTCGCGCTCGAGTGCCTGAAGCAAATTGTCGACGTCGTCTTCCTCGACCGTCAGGTCCTCGTTGCGGGTGACCCGGAACAATGAGGTCTCGATGATGTCCATGCCAGGGAAGAGCGCCGGAACGTGCGCCGCGATGATGTCCTCGAGCATCACGAATCGGGGGTCGCCCACCCGCACCAGCCGCGGGAGCAGCGGCGGCACCTTCACCCGGGCGAAGTGCTCGCGACCGGTGTCACGATCGCGAACGACCACGGCAAGGTTCAGCGACAGGCCCGAGATGTACGGGAACGGGTGCGCTGGGTCGACGGCAAGCGGCGTGAGGACGGGATAGACGTGCTCCGCGAAAAACTCATCGGCCGTGGCTCGCTGAGCGCCCTCGAGCTCGGCGTACCTCATGATGTCGACACCCTCGGCCGACAGCGCCGGATGCAGCTGGTCGCGGTACAGCGCCGAGTGACGTCCGACCAGCTCATGCGCCCGCGCGGAGATCAGCTCGAGCTGGTCGCGCGGCGGCAGTCCGGCGGGTGACGCCACACCGAGCCCGGTCGCGAGCCGTCGTTGCAGCCCCGCGACCCGCACCATGAAGAACTCGTCGAGGTTGGTCGCGACGATGGCGAGGAAACGTACTCGCTCCAACAACGGGGTCGTGGTGTCCTCGGCGAGCTCCAGGACTCGAACGTTGAAGTCGAGCCAGCTGCCTTCACGGTCGATGAACCGGTCGGGATCAGCGGCCGGCCGGCTGCGCTCGGGAGCGTGCCGGAGGTCCTCGATCTCCTCAGCCAGCTCTTCGGCGTACCGCGGCAGGTCGGGGGCGCTCGAGGTGCTGGTGGTCACGAGACCACTGTCGACCCTGATCGGCTGCGAGGCAATGAGCTGACCTAGCGGAAGCCGCCGCGGCTTCGGATCAGCGGCAGATCCGCCATCGTCGCAATGCCCGGCGGCGCTGCGCACACGGCAGGGATGGCGTTGATCGCCTGCATCGCGGTGGCGATGCTCGCCGCGCGCACATGCTCCTCCATCGGCAGGTCGCGTTGGTAGCTCGCCAGGCTGAGGAAGTGGGCCCGCATCGACGGCTCGCCCTCGATGGTCAGGGTCCAGCCGTCCTGCGGGCGGGGCCAGTGGCGTGGGTACTCCCCGCCGACCGTCCACAGCGTCTCGATCTCTACCCGTACGGCGGCTTCGCGGCGGCCCTGCCAACGCCAATGCTGCCCGGCCACGGTGCCGGCTGCCAGCGTCGTACCGAAGATGTCGTGATCGTTCTCGGCGAGGATCAACTCGACGTCGGTGGTGATCTCGTCGAGCTCCGCGCCCAGCGCATCGGCGATCAGCGCAACCTCTTCCTTGAAGATTCCGCTGTTGAACCGCAGGAAGTCGCTCGCATCCTCAGAGACCTCGCTCGCCGGGCGGCCGAAACGCATGTTGTCGAACGTGATGTGGGTGCTCTCGTAGAACGTCCAATCGGCACGCTCCTGCAACGTCACCCGCTCGATCCGACGGCTCATCCCGGACAGCGCCAGCGGGAGAACGCCGGAGAGGTTTCCCGGGTTCAGTCCGGTGCCATGGATGGACGTCCGGCCCTGCTCGCAGGCTTCGAGCAGCCGGTCGAGGTCGGCTGGTGGTAGGGCCTTCGGATAGAACAGGAAGGCCGTCGTGACGACGTTCTTGCCGCTCGCTAGCAACGCACACACCTCCTCGAGCGAGGTGTTGCGCGGCATGTAGGCGACGCAGTCCGCCTCCAGCGCGAGCACCGCTTCGATGTCACGCGTCGCGGTGACCCCGATCGGATCGCGGCCGGCGAGCGTACCGAGGTCGACGCCGTCCTTCTCGCTGCTGTGCACCCACCCGCCGACCAGTTGCATGTCTGGCATGTCGAGGACGGCGCGGATCGCTTCGACCCCTTGCGCCCCGGTCGCCCACTGGATGACCCGATACGTGTCAGGCATCAATTCGCGTCTAACCGGTCTTCGGTCATGGCCTCAAATCGGTAACCCATGCCGGTCTCGGTGAGGAGGTAGCGAGGATTCGAGGGGTCGGGCTCCAGCTTGCGTCGGAGCTGGGCGACGAACACACGCAGGTAGTTGACCTCAGTGGAGTACGCCGGTCCCCACACGTCATGCAGGAGCTGCCGCTGGGTGACCAGCTTGCCGCGGTTGCGGACCAGCACCTCGAGCAGTTGCCACTGGGTCGGGGTCAGCTTCACCTCGCCAGCGGCGACGGTCCGGACCCGCTTTGCTGCCAGGTCGATGGTGAACTCGTCGGTGCTGATGACCGGCTCGTCGTCGGCAGGTGCCGCCCGCCTCACCGCTGCCCGCAACCGCGCGAGCAGCTCGTCCATGCCGAACGGTTTGGTGATGTAGTCATCCGCGCCGGCATCGAGCGCCGCGACCTTCGTCGTCTCGTTGCCGCGCGCCGAGAGCACGATGATCGGCGCGGTCGACCATCCGCGGATGCCACGTATGACCTCGGCGCCGTCCATGTCGGGAAGCCCCAGGTCCACGATGACAACGTCCGGGCGCTCACGGGCAACGGTGGCAAGGCCGGAGGCCCCGTCAGTGGCGACCTTAACGTTGTAATCACGCGCGTTGAGGTTGATCCGAAGCGCGCGGCAGAGGGCAGCCTCGTCATCGATGACGACGACAGTCGTCATGGTGACGACACGCTTGAGTCGGACCTGGCGGGACTGTCGGCGACTGCCAAGGCGACCACCATCGTCAGGCCGCCACCCGGCGTCCCGGTGGCATCCAGCGTCCCGCCCATCACCTCGATGAAACCGCGGGCCACCGCAAGGCCGAGGCCGATACCGGTCGCGGCGTCGTGGTCGCCGAGGCGCTGGAACGGCGCGAACATCGTCTCGCGCTGGCTCACGACGACTCCCGGGCCGTGATCGATGACGCTGATCACCATGCCGCTGGGTCCGAGTCGGGCCCGCAGCATCGGCGGCCGGCCGGGTGGCGAGAAGCGCAGTGCGTTGCTCAGCAGGTTGGCGAGCGCGCGTTCGAGCAGGCCGGCATCCGCGCGAAGCAGCGGTAGCCCGTCCGGGATGTCCACCACGGTGTTGCCGCCCCCCGGGAGGCTGTGCAGCGCAAGTGGTGCCACCTCCTCCACGGCGACCGGCTGCACGAACGGCTGCAGGGCGCCAGTCTGTAGCCGGCTCATGTCGAGCAGGTTCGCGATCAGTCCGTCGAGGCGGTCGGCGGACTCCTCGACGGTGCCCATCAGCTCGGCCTCGTCCTCGGGTGAGTAGGAGACGTCGGGCTGGCGAAGGCTGGAGATGCTCGCCTTGATGGAGGCGAGTGGAGTGCGAAGGTCGTGGCTGACCGCGGCGAGCAGCGCCGTACGCATCCGGTTTCCCGCCTCGAGGGCCTCGGCTTGCGAGGCTTGCGTGCGCAGCCGGTCACGGTCGAGTGCAGCCGCGGCCAGCCGAGCCGCGGCCTCGAGCAGCGCCGGCGTGGCGCCGCCGTCGAGTGTGCCGGCAACGACTCTCAGCCCAGGACGCACCGTGATGATCGTGCTCTCCTCGACGTCCGGCTCACCGGCCGCGGCGATGCGCACCCACCGCATGCCGGAGCGCTCCTGCAGCGCGAGGTCGACCCCGAACACGTCGTGCAGATGGTCGAGGACCGCGCTCGGGGTGTCGTTGGAACCGAGAACAGTCCGGGCCAGGGCCAGGAGGGCCTGCGCCTCGGCCGCGTTACGGTCAGCGACGGTGGCGCGGCGGGCTGCGATGTGAACCACGCTCGACACGGTGGTGGCGACCAGGATGAACAGCAACAGCGCGAGCAGGTTCTTCGGCTCTTCGATCGTCAGCGTGTGTAGCGGGGGCGTGAAGAACCAGTTGATGCACAGGCTGGCCGCCGCAGCCGCCGCGACGGCGGGCCCGAAGCCACCGACGACGGTGACGGCGATCACCGCGACGAGGTAGATCAGCAGGTCATCGGCGAAGGACATGTCCTGCCGAAGCGCGGTCAGCACCAGGGTCAGCGCAGTGAGCAGCACGGCGCCGAGCAGTACGCCGAGGCGGCGCCGGCGTTGGTCGACCGCCGAGACGAGATCGGTGATCGAGGGTCGCCACGCCCGGTCCGGAACGTCGCGCCTGATCACGTCCTCCAGTGTGATCCCAAATCCGCGCGAGATCGCGGTCCTCTTCACACAATCTTTACGGCCGGCCGGGCGGTCTTGATGGCTCGTTGACGCACCGGGCTGATGCCCGCTCCTACCGTCGAATCGTGAACCTGGATGCCCGGGCGCTACCGGTTGACACCGACCTCCCGGAACGCCCCGGCTACCGCATCAAGCGGCGGCTTCTCGGTCGTCCGCTGGTGACCGATCAGCTCCACGAGCAGCGGCTCGCCAACCCGGTCGCGTTCGGCGTGCTCTCACCCGACTGCATCTCGTCGTCGGCGTACGGCACCGAGGAGATCCTGATCGAGCTGTTCAAGGGAGGGGCCGGACTGGCGGCCTTCTCACTGGTGCTTCCGCTGACCGGAGTCATCCTCGGGATCCTGCTGATGCTGCTGTTCAGCTACCGGCAGGTCCTCGCGGTCTACACCAAGGCTGGCGGCTCGTACGTCGTCGCGCGGGAAAACTTCGGCCCAAAGATCGCGCAGATTGCAGCGGTCGCGCTGCTCATCGACTACATCGTTACGGTCGCGGTACAGGTCGCCGCTGGCACTGTGGCGGTGACATCGGCGCGTCCGTCGGTCGGTGACGCCTTCGGCCACCACGGCAGCCTCGTCCTCTCGCTAGCGGTGTTGGCGCTGCTGCTCTACGGCAACCTTCGCGGCATCCGGGAGGCGGGCAAGGCGTTCGCGTTCCCGCTCTACTTCTTCATCACGATGGCCGGCGCGGTCATCATCACATGCATCGTTCGCGAGATGACGGGACATCTCGATGGCGTCCCGCATCACATCGGGATGGTTTCGACGGTGAAGGGCCACGGCGGCCTGGTCGAGGGCGTCACGATCTTCGTGCTACTGCGCGCTTTCGCCAATGGCGGGTCCTCATTGACCGGGTTCGAGGCGATCAGCAACGGCGTGAGCGCATTCAAGCCGCCGGAGAGCCGCAACGCCCGCAAGGTGCTGCTGATCATGGCGTGCACACTCGCGTTCCTGGTCGGCGGCGTGTCGTGGGTCGCGCACATCACGCACGCGACGCCGTTCGGCAGCGGCTACCCCTCGGTGATCAGTCAGGAAGGCCGCGCGGCGTTCGGGTACGGGGCAGTCGGTGGCACGTTGTTCTACGTCCTGCAGTCGGCGACCGCCCTGATCCTCTACACGGGCGGCAACACGAGCTTCAACGGCTTCCCGTTCCTCGCGAACTTCGTGGCCGAGGATCGCTTCCTGCCCCGCCAACTGACGCGACGTGGCCACCGGCTGGTCTTCAGCAACGCGATCATCCTGCTTGCCGGCATCTCCGGACTGCTGCTCATCGCGACCAACTCACAGGTGAATTCGCTGGTGCCGTTCTACGCGATCGGAGTCTTCACCGGCTTCGCGATGGCCGGCTTCGGGATGGCGAAACACTTCTCACGCACCCGCGATCCACATTGGCGGCGCAGTGTCGCCATCAACATGACCTCGGGAATCGTCTGCTCGATCGTCGTCGCGATTTTCGCCACGACAAAGTTCACTGAGGGCGCTTGGGTCATCGTCGTACTGTTCCCGCTCATGGTCTTCGCCTTGATCCGGCTCAACCGCGAATACCGAGAAGAGGCCGAAGTGCTCGGCTCGATTCGGCCCGAGGTGTTGACCAAGCAACCCAACTACACCCGGCACGTCGTACTGATCTTCGTCAACGAGCTCGACCTCGCCGTGGTGAGGGCGATCCGATATGCCCAGACTCTCAAGCCCGCTGAACTTCGCGCCGTGCACTTCGAGCTCGACAGCCTCGCCACCCGCCAGCTGCAGGAGAACTGGGACCGGACCGCGCAAACCGTTCCGCTCGAGATCGTCGATGTGCCGGACCGCCGGCTGGGCCGGGCGTCGCTCGAGCTGGTCGCCCGTCAGACGGCGATGCCCGGCAACCACGTGACGGTGATCCTGCCGCGACGCGGATTCTCCCCGGCGCTTGGTCGCTTGCTGCACGACCGTACGGCGGACACGATCGCGCGGATCGTCAGCCGGGTCCCGCGAGCCGCCGCGACGATCATCCCCTTCGACACCGGGCGTCCTGAGATCACGACGCTGTTCAGGTCCCGTCCGAACGGTGGAGCCGCCCTGCAGCCGGCATCCCAGGTTCGGGCCTTCGCCCGGCCCGGCAGGAACGGCGAAACGGCGTCATCGCGGAATCCGCCGGGCGATGCCTATGTCGCCGACGGGTGCGACGCGATCGGTGGGCTGGTGCCACGGGTGCGCGCGACCGTCACCGGCCGGATCCATCGGGTACAGCTTCAGCCGCTCGCCAACACCCCGATGCTGGTGTGCGAGATCGTCGACCAGACCGGCGGTCTCGAGCTTCTGTTCTACGGCCGCCGCTCGATCCCGGGCATGGTCACCGGCGCCAAGGTGACAGCGACCGGCCTGACCCAAAGCCACCACGGGGTTCTGGCGATGGCCAATCCGAAATACACGCTCATCCCGCGATGACGCCGGCGTTCAACACCCGCGGGCAACGTCTGTGTGCCGGATTGAGGGTTGGTCGGTTACATCACGACGACGGAGCGCAGCACCTCGCCGGCATCCATCTTGGCGAAGGCGGCTTCGACCTCACCGATACCGATCCGTTCGGAGATGAACTTGTCCAGCGGCAGCTTGCCGGCCAGGTAGAGATCGATCAGCATCGGAAAGTCGCGGCTGGGCAGGCAGTCGCCGTACCACGAGGACTTCAACGATCCGCCGCGGCCGAACACATCGATCAGCGGTAGTTCGAGCTTCATGTCAGGGGTCGGTACGCCGACGAGAACGACTCGGCCGGCGAGGTCGCGGGCGTAGAACGCGTCGCGGTAGGTCTCCGGTCTGCCCACTGCGTCGATCACGACATCGGCGCCGAAGCCGCCGGTGAGGTCCTGGACCGCCTCGACGACGTTCACCCCGCGCGAGTTGATCGTGTGGGTGGCGCCGAATCCCTTGGCCCACTCCAGCTTGCGATCGTCGATGTCGACCGCGATGATCGTGCTCGCTCCGGCAATGCGCGCGCCGAGGATCGCGGCGTCACCGACGCCGCCGCAGCCGATGACGGCAACAATTTCCCCGCGCCGCACCGCGGCTGTGTTCAGCGCCGCGCCGAGCCCCGCCATCACGCCGCAACCGAGAAGTCCGGCGACGTCCGCCGACACCGCCGGATCGACCTTGGTGCATTGACCGGAGGCGACCACGGTTTGCGGAACGAACGCTCCGATTCCGAGGGCGGCGGAGAGCGGCGTGCCGTCCTCGAGGGTCATCTTCTGGGCGGCGTTGTGAGTCGCGAAGCAGTACCACGGCTCGCCCCTCGCGCACGCGCGGCACTGGCCGCACACCGCGCGCCAGTTGAGGATCACAAAGTCCCCCGGGGTGACCTCGGTGACGCCCGGGCCGACCGCAGCAACCGTGCCGGCAGCCTCGTGTCCGAGCAGGAACGGGAAGTCATCGTTGATGCCACCCTCGCGGTAGTGCAGGTCGGTGTGGCACACGCCGCAGGCGGCGACGTCGACGAGCGCCTCACCCGGACCGGGGTCGGGCACTACCACCGTCGCCAGCTCGACCGCCGCGCCCTTGCTGCGGGCGACGACCCCCTGCACCTCGCTGGTCATGCGTGCCTCACCTCTGTTCTGCTGGTCTGTGGTCGAGTCCCCGAAGCAACGACATCCGTAACGGCCTGAGCTCGCCACCGGCGATCACCGGGTCGGACTTCATGACGGCGAGTGCGGCTGCTCGCGGCGAAGTTCGCGCGGGGCGGATGGATGACGTACACCCACTCGGCCATGCGCCGACTCTTTCACGACGTGCCATGCTGCTGCGCGTGCAGGATGGAGCTCATGGCTGAGCATTCGGCGGCGCCCCACGGCAGCGAAGTGCGGCAGGTAGACGCCTCGGCATACGAGCCGGCTGCCGCGCTGTTGAAGGCGCTGGTCGCTCCGCTTCGACTGGCGCTGGTCGACCTGCTCGCGGATGCGCCCCGCTGCGTCCACGAGCTGGTCGGTGCGCTGGATGTACCGCAGCCGCTGGTCTCCCAGCACCTGAAGGTGTTGCGCAGCGCCGGGCTGGTCGCGACGACGCGGCGGGGGCGAGAGGTCGTGTATCGGCTCGCTGACGACCATGTGGCGCATGTCGTGCGTGACGCGGTCGCCCACGCCGGTGAGAGCCGCAGCTAGCCGATCTCGGCGGCCTGGTAGCGACGGCGTTCCCGCCGTAGCTCGAGGTGGAGCGCCCGCGGCGGCGGACCGCCCGCCGCGCCGATCCGCACCCACAGTCGCCACCGGTCATCCCGGCCGGATCGTCGGGGGAGCCGTGCTCGCAGCCGGGCGCCGTCGGGCGTGGCCCTCAGCCGAGCTGGACAGACCAGTGCCGGTCCGGCGGCGTCGGCGGGCTCGAGCACCAGCTCGGCGGGGCGGCTGGCGGGACCACCCGCGATTGCCGGCACCTCGATCTCGATGCGGCGCCGCCTGATCGTCAGCTCGGCCGTGTCGGTCACGAGGTCGTGGAGCGGGTGCGACCACTCGTCGACGTCGAGCGCGACCGTCGGGTTCGGCTCGGTCCAGTACGCCGCGACGCACCGCCCGTCGGCGGGTGTGATCCAGGCCGGCATCGGGCCTTCAGGCGCGCTGGCCGGGCGAAGCGGCGAGGAGCGGGTCAAGCCGCCGACCACGACGCGCAGCCGGATGTCCCACAGCCCGCTGGCGAGCGGGCCGCCACCCATCACGGTCCGTGGGTCGATCGTGACCGCCCCTCGGACCGTCGCTGTGCCGTCGGGTTGGATCGCGAAGGCGAGGCCGTCGGTCGTCGACCATTGCGATGCGTCTGCGCGAGAGACCGTCGCGCAGTCGACATCGGCCGTCGCGAGGTCGGCCGCGGTGACGATCCGGTCGTCGATGCCGACCCCTGCAGCGGCCGATTCCGGCACCGCCCAGTCGCTGCCAACGGGTTCGAGCTGCAACGGCACCTCGTCGACATACAGCGCGGCGTCGATGTCGAGATGGAGTCCACGCTCGTCCCAGTACGGCGCGGTGGTGAATGCCCGGAGCCGGAGCGACTCGATCCACTCCGCGTACGACCTGAGGCCGGCAACGTCACCGGCCAGCATGAGGTGGGACTGTGCCCGGATGAAGAACGGCAAGCCGCTGCGCACGCTCGGATCGAACCTCGACGCCGCCAGCGCGCGGACGTGCTGCAGAACGTCGTCGCGATAGTCAGCGGTGTAGTTGAGCATCTGCCGGCCGCGTAACCGGCCGAGCATCTCGACGCGGTAGAACCGGCGCTGCAGTGGAATCCGGTCGGCGGGATCGGGAACCCGGCGGTCGATGACATCAAGGATCGCGGCGAGATCGCGGTAGTACTCGCTCGGCACCGCAGCGGTGTCACCGAGATTGCGCCCTGCGGTGCGCCGCCGGTTGTAGAAGTAGCAGTTGAGGTCGCCCACGATCGCCACCGACGAGGCGACCGTGTAGGCCTGCATGCAGAAGTGCTCGTCCTCGACGTGCCGTGGCCCCTCGGCGAACCTGATGCCGTGCTCGATCAGCAGTGAGCGGCGGAACATCTTGTGCGGCGTGAGCGACTCGACGAGCGGGAAGTTACGGATCGTCCGTCCGGTGAGCGTGTGCCGGTAGATCGGGTGGTTCAAGGTACGGAAGTCGCTGCTGAGCTTTCCGATGACGATGTCGGCGTCGCTCGACGTCGCAATCGAGAGGAGGCGCTCCAGGGCTTGCGGATGAAGCGAATCGTCGGCGTCGACGAACTGGATGTAGTCACCGCGGGCGCAATCCACTCCGCGGTTGCGTGGGGCGCCGGCCCAACCCGATGCGGGGATGCGTTCCACCCGGATGAGATCCGGACTACCGGCGCGTACCCGCTCGACCCGCTGCGGCGTGCCGTCGGTGCTTCCGTCGTCGACCAGCACGATCTCGAACTCATCGCGTGCCAGCGTCTGGTTGAGCAACGAGTCGAGGCAGTCGACGATGTTGGCGCCGGCGTTGAAGAACGGGACGACGACGCTGACCGCAAGCGACATGGCGGTGGTGACTTTATAGCCTCTGCGGTGTGGCTGAGCTGGCGGCAATCAGTGCCGACGAGGCCGATGCCGCTATCGCGGAGCTCGCTCCCGACCTGGCAGCAACGCCGACCAAGGATCAGCTCAGCGCCCTGCACGACGTCCTGATCCAGTGTGCCGCCCAGGAGGACGGGATTCCGGACTCGGTGCTCTGCACGGCTGGTACGGCGCTGGCCGCCGGCGACCCGGAGATCGTCGACGGGCTGATCGAAGGGCTGCCGACGCGGCCCCGGGTTGCGCTGCGACTGGTGCGGGCCGGACTGACCGGTGCGGCCGCATTGACGCTGGTGGACAACGCGACCGGAGTCGTCACGGTGCCGTTTCACGCGGCGACATCGTCCGGCGCCGCCCGCACTGGGTGGCGGTTGCCGCTGCTGACCGTGATCGAGTCCGGTCGGATCTTCGCCGACCTCCCCGGCTTCCGCGATCCGCGCTTCGGCGCTCCCGACGACTGCTACGACATCGGCGCCGCGGTCAAGCTGCGGGCCCACCTCGACGATGCCGTCATTGGGCGGCGGCTCGCGCTCGCCGGCTGGGCGGCGATCGACATCGTGCGCTCACGGCAGGACGAAACGGTTCGCGTCGTCGCGGCGAAAGGGGAGCGAGAGCTGAGCTGGCCCGCCCGCCGCCACCGCCGCGCCGACCTCGTTTCCGGCACCGGCGAGGGACTTCACCGCCGGGCGTGGGCGGGTTGGTCGGTGAGACTCGACTCGGCGCCATTCAGCGGCGACAAGGGCGCCTGGGCGTTGTCGCTTGAGGTCGAGCACGACGGGCTGTCTCGGCGTACCCGCATGGGGACCTCGGTGGGCGAGCTCGCAGCTCGTGCCGCCGGTGGAGTGTGGCGGGCGGAGCGACCCACGATCAGGATCGATGCGCGTAAGGGCGGCTGGGTGCTGGTCGTCTCGTAGCTAGTGGTGACGCACGAAGTAGACGATCGCGGCGGCAAGGGCTCGGGCGGCTTGCTGCTGAAAGTGCTTCGAGGTCATGAGCCGGGCGTCGACGTGGTTGCGCATGTTGCCGCATTCGATGAGGACCTTCGGCTCGGTCGCGAGATTGAGGCCGGCGAGGTCGTTTCGATGGCTCAGCCCGTGGACCCCGTCGTAGGTGCTCACCGGCATCGAGGTGCGTCGCAGGAAGGCGTGGCGAACCTCGCGACCGAACCGGTCCGAGGCGGCGATGATGCGGTTGTTGGGCCCATCCGCGACCGGCTCGAGTACGGCGAAGCCGCGTCCTCCCGGTGGTCCACCGTCGCCGTGGATGTCGATCGCGACAGCGGCGTGCGCTCGGTTGAGGATCCTGGCTCGGGTGTCGACGCACGGGCCGACGCCGCGGTTGTTGGTCCGGGTCATCACCACCTTGGCGCCCTCCGCGCGCAGGTCGCGGCGCAGGTAGGAGGCGACCCGCCAGGTGAACCGCGGCTCGGGGTAGCCGCCGTCGGTCGCGGTGCCGGTGGTGTCGCACGCTTCTTCCTCGCGCCCGTTCCAGACCTGCCGGTTGAGGTACGCCGGGTCGGTGTAGTTCCGACCGTTGTGTCCAGGGTCGATTCCGATGACCTTCCCCGCCAGCGGGAGCCGGGACGCGGCACGTTGCTCGACAGCGCGGGTGAGCCCCGCGGAGTGTGGGGCGGGACGCGAGGTGCTGCAGCCAGCTAGCGTGGCCAGGCTGAGGCAGGCGGCAAAGCCAACTGCGGCCGAGCGCCCGGACCGGAAAAAAGCGGCGACGCCCGGCTCAGTGGGGGGGTGTACTGGGCCGGACGTCGCTACGCCTCCCAGTATGCCTAGGCTCTTCAACCTTTGCAATTAGCAAGAAATGATGGGTACGTGATGTTCATGCCGATCGCTCCCTGAATCGGACATCACGGGCGCCGTGGCCCGGACGGGGGTCGCCAGAGTGCGGTTGCCGCGGCGATCAACCCGCCAGCGGCGGCAAGGACCACCGGAGCCGGTCCGGCGAAGCCATTGCTGAACAGCAGCACAGCCGCGACGATCGCGGCCACGGCGAGAGCGACGCACCCCAACGCAGACAACCGCCGCGCGACCGATGGTCGACGCGGCGGTTGTCGGGGCTCGCCGAGGTGACTCAGCTGTTACCTCTTGCGGGCGGTGGTCTTCTTCGCAACCCGCTTGCGAGCTGGTGCGCGCTTCGCGGTCTTCTTTGCTGCCGTCTTGCGAGCTGGTGCGCGCTTCGCGGTCTTCTTGGCCGCGCTCTTCTTTGCGGTCTTGCGGGCTGGTGCGCGCTTCGCGGTCTTCTTGGCCGCGCTCTTCTTTGCGGTCTTGCGGGCTGGTGCGCGCTTCGCGGTCTTCTTGGCCGTGCTCTTGCGCGCGGTTGTCTTCTTCGCCGCGGTCTTGCGCGCCGGCGCCCGCTTCGCAGTCTTCTTCGCTGCGGTCTTGCGCGCCGTCGTCTTCTTTGCTGTCGACTTACGTGCGGTTGACTTCTTCGCCGCTGCTCGTGCCACGTGAGCCCCCTAGCTCGGTGATTGAGGACTGTGCTGAGTGCAACTCTTACACCGAATTCGCCGCTATTCCACAACGTCGGCATTGAATGCATGCGCGTGTCGCGACGACATGTTGTGACGCAATCGTCGGTCAAACACTCGATGTTGCTGATCGACGTCGCAAAACACTAGGAGTTACAACGAGTTTTTGGTAGGAGGAGAACTGACCTGAACGCCTAACAGCGTTACAAGACGTTGCCGATCACACCTCTGCCGAGAAGCGGATTCGATGGTGTCGGACGCGGGCTCGGCGATGTTGTTGTGTGTTTCGGTGGCGATGTCGTCTTGTGATGTTGCGGTGTCGTTGACGGCGTAACGTGCGGCTTCGTCGAGGTTGCAGCAGGCTTTGGTGTCGTCTTCTTATGCGGATGCAGCGCACCGACGACAGGCGGTGTCGACTTGTCCAGCAGCTTCACGATCTCGCGCGAAGCCGCAAGTGCAAGAGAGGCACCTGGTGCCTTGTTGGTCTCGAGGACGCGTTGCTCGACGGACAACAGGCGCTTGACGACACTGAGCTGAACTGGATCGTTCGATGACGAATTGATGATCTGTGCGAGCTGTTGGTGAAGGTCGTTCGCGACAGCGATCACCTCAGCCGCGCCGCCATGGTCCTCGACGACGTGCTCTAGCCGGCGCAACGTCGAGTGGGCAGCAATAGGAAGTGTCGAGTGCGTCGGTTGTGGTGCGGCCACGGCTGCCACGTGGGTTGCGGCGGCATGGTGGTGGTGGCTGACTGGCGTGCTGCCGCTGCTGATCGCCGCCGCGGCCGTCATTGCGAGCCCGCCGATCAGCGGCACCGCCGGCAGCGCCAGCAGGGCCCGCGAGCGGGCTCGGCGGCGCGGCACCGGGCGTTCGTCGTTCTCGAGCCGGGCGATCGCGGCGGAACGGAAGGCCGCTAGCTCGGCGAGGTCGCCGGCGACGATGTCGCGTGCGACCTCCGGCCGATCGTGATCGAGTGCCCCGGCCGCCGCCGACAGGTCCGCCGTGAGCTTGAGCCGGGCGCCTCGGAGCTCGTCGAGGATCTCTTTGACCTTGGGATCGAGCGGCTCGGTGTGGACAGCAGGCGGCGCGCCACCTGGCTGCCGTGTCCTGCCCACCGCGACTCCCAGCTCGACGTGCCGCGCTTCCCCCGACCGGGCGGCCACGGGCTGCCCACCGCTGGCGGAAGGTTTCGCCACCGGACCGGGGTGTTCCTGCTGCCCTATCTTCCCCGGAAAGTGGCGTTCGTCACTTATCTGCGAGGCGACAGCGGCCGCGGGTTCGCCGGCTGCAAGGATCTTGTCAGGTTTTCGAAGTGGAGGATCTCGTGACAACGACGCCGAGTACGGCGCTGGAGTCGCTGTCGCTGGCCTTCTTGGGTGGCACCGGCGATCAGGGCAAGGGCCTCGCCAGGCGCTTTGCGATCGCGGGCCACCGGGTGATTCTCGGCTCGCGGCAGGCCGAGCGGGCCGCCCAGGCCGCCGCCGAGCTGGCCTCCACAGTGCCCGACGGGTCGCTTGTGACGGGAGTGACGAACGAGGAAGCCGCGGCGGGGGCTGACGTCATTGTCATCGCGGTGCCCTGGGAAGGCCACGAGACCCTCGTCAGGGCGTTGGCGCCTGCGCTGACCGGGAAGATCGTCATCGACTGCGTCAACCCGATGGGCTTCGACAAGCAGGGCGCGTTCGCGTTGCCGGTCGATGAGGGCAGCGCGGCCCAGCAGGCCGCTGCGCTGCTTCCGGACAGCACGGTGGTCGCCGCCTTCCACCACATCAGCGCCGTACTTCTCCTCGACGAAACGGTGCCGCAGATCGCCACCGACGTCCTGGTCCTCGGTGACGAGCGCGAGGCAACCGATCTGGTGCAGGCGCTGGTCGACCGGATCGCCGGAATGCGTGGCATCTACGGTGGCCGGCTACGCAACGCCGGCCAGGTCGAGGCGCTGACCGCCAACCTGGTCTCCATCAACCGCCGGTACAAGGCGCATGCCGGACTGCGGGTGACTGACGTCTAGGGAGGCTTTCGACGACCTCGCCACGCCGGTCGAGCTCCCTGACCAGGTACGCCGCGTCGTCAGTCTGGTGCCGTCGCTGACCGAGTCGATCGAGGTGACGGCGAGCGGCCTTGTGGTCGGTGCGACCGACTGGTGCACCCACCCGGCCGGCCTCGCCGTACCGCGGGTGGGTGGCACGAAGAACCCTCGTTCGGACGACATCGCGGATCTGTCCCCGGACGTGGTCATCGCGAACGAGGAAGAGAACCGCGCGGTCGACATCGCCGCGTTGCGGGAGCGAGGCCTGCCGGTGTGGGTGACGGCGCCGCGAACCCTGCCCGGCGCCCTGGAGTCACTCGATCGGATGCTGACGGTGTGCTGTCGGCTCGACCGGCCGTCCTGGCTCGAGGCGGCGGCCGCGGAGTGGTCCGGTCCTTCGAGCGGCCCGCGAATGACGGCTGTCGTGCCGATCTGGCGCCGGCCGTGGATGGTGCTCGGCGCGGACACGTTCGCGGGCGATCTGCTGTCGCGGCTCGGCATCGACAACCTGTTCGCGCGAGCAGCCGAACGCTATCCGAAGGTGGAGCTCGCCGAGATGCGGGCGCACCAGCCTGACCTCGTGGTGTTACCCGATGAGCCGTACCCGTTCGACTGGGAGGACGGGCCAGACGCCTTCGCCGGCCTTCCGAGCAAAGTGGCGTGCGTGAGCGGCCGCCACCTCACGTGGTACGGACCATCACTCGTCGAGGCGCGTCGGGTGCTCCGCGACGAGATTGCTCACTCGAAGGAGTGCTCGGGCGCCGGATAGACGCCGTCAGCAACCTCTTGGGCGTAGCTCGACGCGGCGTTTCTGATCACCGAGCGCAGGTCGGCGTACCGCTTGACGAACCGCGGCGCCGGACCGGTGTTGAGACCGACCATGTCGGTCCACACCATCACCTGGGCGTCGCAGTCCGGGCCGGCGCCGATCCCGATCGTCGGGATCTTCAGCTCCTTGGTGATCTGCGCCGCGACATCCGCGGGCACCATCTCCAGTACGACGGCGAACGCGCCGGCGGCTTCGAGAGCGACCGCATCGTCGATGACCTTGGCGGCTTGCTCTTCACCGCGTCCCTGGACCCGGTAGCCACCGAGGCCGTGCTCGCTCTGCGGCGTGAAACCCACATGAGCGACGACGGGCACACCAGCGTCGACGATCGCGCGCACCTGCGGCGCCATCTGCATCCCACCCTCGAGCTTGACCGCCTGGGCCCCGCCCTCCTTCATGAAGCGGATGGCGGTGTGCAGCGCCTGCTCGGGCGAGACCTGGTAAGAGCCGAAGGGCATGTCTGCGATGACGAGCGCGTGGCTCGTCGAGCTGACGACGGCGCGTACCAGCGGCATCAGCTCGTCGACCGTGACCGGCAGCGTCGTGTCGTAACCGAAGACGTTGTTGGCGGCCGAGTCACCGACGAGCAGCGCCGGGATGCCGACCTCGTCGAAAATTGCCGCCGAGTGCATGTCGTAGGCCGTGAGCATGGCCCACTTCTCGCCACGGTCCTTCATGGCGTGCAGGTGATGGGTACGGATCCGGCGTACTGCGGCGCGCGGGCTGCCGTAAGGCGAAATACCGCCGTCAGTCATGGAAGTCCTCCTCGCCTCGAGGCCCATTCGGGTCCCCGGACTACCCAACAGTGTCTCACAGCCCGGTCGGCGACGGCCACCGTGAGCCGCCCGCGGTGAGAGCCACGCCGTGGTTGCAGCCGCTTGTGACTGCGACCCCAATCGGAATCCGGTTCAGCGCGGGAGCGGGGTGTCGCGGGCTTCGCGCCAGGCGTTGGTGATCGGCAGCCGGCGGTCGCGGCCGAAGTTCTTCGCGGTGATCTTCGGGCCGGGCGGATACTGCCGCCGCTTGTACTCGGCCGCATCGACCAGGCGGGTCACCCGATCGACGATCTCCGCGGGGTGCCCGTCGGCGATCAGCTCGGCGCGGCCTTTGTCGTGCTCGACGTAGGCATCGATGACGGCATCGAGCTCGGTGTAGTCGGGAAGCCGGTCGGAGTCGAGCTGTCCGGGCGCCAGCTCGGCCGACGGCGGCTTGTCGATGATCTCGACCGGGACCGGCTCGGCTTCGCCCGCCGCGCGCGCGGCAGCATTGCGCCAGCGGGCGAGCTCCCAGACCAGCGTCTTCGGCACATCCTTGATCGGTGCGAAGCCACCCGCGCTGTCGCCATACAGAGTCGAGAAGCCGGTCGCGAGCTCGCTCTTGTTGCCGGTCGTCAGCACCAGGTGACCGAGCTCGTTCGACAGCGCCATCAACGATGTACCGCGCACGCGGGCCTGCAGATTCTCCTCCGCCAGGCCGTGCAGCCCGCCCGCCCAGCCATCGTTGAAGGAGTTCTCGCCGAACGCCTTCTCGTAGGCCTCGACCATTGGTGCGATCGGCAACACAGACCAATGCAGGTTCTGCCGCGCTGCGAGTTCTGCGGCATCGGCGACGCTGCCCTGCGACGAGTACCTGCTTGGCATCCCCACGACATGCACCCGGTCGGCACCGATCGCATCGCGCGCGATGGTCGCGACCACCGCCGAGTCGATGCCGCCCGACAACCCGAGTACGACGGAGCCGAAGTGGTTCTTCTCGATGTAGTCACGGGTGCCGAGGACGAGAGCACCCCAGACCTCGGCGCAGTCGTCGAGCGGGCTGGCGACTGGCGCCTGGAGCGCGTCGGACGGGATGTCGAGACGGACGTCGATGCTGACCCGGTTGACGGTGATCGTCGTCCCGTCATGTGCGTCGACCGGTCCGGCGAAGTCGGACGACGCGACCGGCAGGTCGAGGTCCGCCAGCAGCAACTCCGGGCGGAACTGCACGGCGCGGGCGAGCAGCTCACCGCCGGCAGTCACGGCCATCGAGTCGCCGTCAAACACCAGCTCGTCCTGGCCGCCGACCATGTTGGCGTAGAGCAGGGTTGCGTTTGCCTCTGCCGCCCGGCGCTTCACCAGGTCGAAGCGGGTGTCGTCCTTGGTGCGTTCGTACGGCGAGGCATTGGGGCACGCGATCAGGCCGACGCCGGCCTCGCGCGCGACGGTGATCGGCCCACCCTCCTGCCACAGGTCCTCGCAGACCACCATCGCGATGTCGACGCCGCCGTAGCGGACCACCGGCAACCGGTCACCCGGCACGAAGTAGCGGAACTCATCGAACACCCCGTAGTTGGGGAGGTGGTGCTTCGCATACGTCGCGACGACCCGTCCGCCGTGGATGAATGCCGCGGCGTCCTGCGGCTCGCCAGCCGGTCGCCCTACCCGCGGCGCACTCTCGGGGCAGCGGTCGAGGTAGCCGACGACGACCGCTGGGCTGTCGGCGCCGAGCGTCGCGGCGAGCTCATCGAGCGCCGCGCGCGAGGCTTCGACGAACGACTTGCGCAGCACGAGATCCTCGGCCGGATAGCCGGTCAGCACCATTTCCGGAAAAACCACGAGATGCGCGCCGCGTCGGGCGGCCTGCTTCGTGTGCTCGACGACGAGTGCGCTGTTGCCGGCCAGATCGCCAACAGTGGGATTCATCTGGGCTAGCGCGACCCGCATGCTCCAAGGTTACGGTCGGCGAAACCCGGATGATCGCGGTGTCATCAGGCCGTAACACGTCGGCCGTACGCTGGCTACATGGACCGGCAGCAGGAATTCGTGTTGCGGACGATCGAGGAGCGGGACATCCGCTTCGTCCGGTTGTGGTTCACCGACGTGCTCGGCTTCCTCAAGTCGGTCGCGATCGCGCCTGCCGAGCTCGAGGGCGCGTTCGCCGAAGGCATCGGCTTCGACGGCTCCGCGATCGAAGGTTTCGCGCGGGTGCACGAGTCCGACATGCTGGCTCGACCGGACCCGTCGACGTTCCAGGTTCTGCCGTGGCGTGAGGAACAGCCCGGCACCGCCCGGATGTTCTGCGACATCCTGATGCCGGACGGCTCCCCGTCGTACGTCGATCCGCGTCACGTGCTGCGTCGCGCGATGGGACGCGCGGCGGAGCTCGGCTTCACGTTCTACGTGCATCCCGAGGTCGAGTTCTTCCTGCTGCAGGGTCGGCCGACCGCTGAGAGCATGCTGCCGGCGCCGATTGACTCGGGTGGCTACTTCGACCAGACGCCGCACGACCTCGGGCACGACTTCCGGCGGCAAGCGATCACGATGCTCGAGCGGATGGGTATCTCGGTGGAGTTCAGCCACCACGAGGTCGCGCCGGGACAGCAGGAGATCGACCTGCGGTACGCCGACGCCCTGACGACGGCGGACAACCTCATGACGATGCGGCTTGTCGTGAAGGAGGTCGCGCTGTCGCAAGGCGTGTACGCGTCGTTCATGCCCAAGCCGTTCTCCGAGCAGCCGGGTTCAGCGATGCACACCCACCTCTCGCTGTTCGAAGGCGACCGCAACGCCTTCCATGACGGGAGCGACCCGCTGCAGCTGTCGAAGGTCGGCCGCGCTTTTGTGGCCGGGTTGCTGCACCATGCGGCGGAGCTCACCGCGATCACAAACCAATGGGTCAACTCCTACAAGCGGCTGTGGGGTGGTGGCGAGGCACCGGCATATGTCTGTTGGGGCCGCAACAACCGATCGGCGCTGGTGCGGATCCCGATGTACAAGCCGCAGAAGGGGAACTCGACGCGGATCGAGGTCCGCTCGCCCGACTCGGCGTGCAATCCCTACCTCACGTACGCGGTCCTGCTTGCGGCCGGGCTGAAAGGCATCGAGGAGGGCTACCAGCTGCCGGATGGCGCAGAAGACGACGTCTGGGCACTGACGGATGCCGAGCGCCGCGCAATGGGGATCCCGCCACTGCCGGGTTCGTTGTCGGATGCGATCGGGCTGATGGAACGCTCCGAGCTCATGGCGGAAACCCTCGGCGAGGCGGTGTTCGACTTCTTCCTGCGCAACAAGCGACGGGAATGGGAGGACTACCGCAAGCAGGTCACCCCATTTGAGTTGTCGCGCTACCTCCCCGTCCTGTAGTCAGGGACCATGGCCCGCGCGCATGTGGTGCAGCACGCTGCCACCGAGGGGTTGGGTCGGCTCGCTGACTGGTGGCCGGCGATGGGTCTCGATGTCCACCCCACTCACCCCTATCTCGGCAACCGGGTGCCTCCCTCGGTCGAAGGCGATGCGCTGGTCGTGCTCGGCGGTCCGATGGGCGCGTACGACGACGACGCTGCGCCGTGGCTGCCGTCGGTGCGCGAGCTGATCATGACGGCGATCGACGACGGCGTACCGACCCTCGGCGTCTGCCTCGGCGCGCAGCTGTTGGCGGTGGCCGCGGGCGGGAAGGTCGAGCGTGGCGGGAATGGGCCGGAGCTCGGCCTCGGCGACGTCGAGATCACGACGGCGGACGACCTGTTCGAGGCCGGCACCCTGCCGGTCGTGCAGTGGCACTACGACGCCGTGACCGAGTTGCCGTCGTCCGCCGTCGTCCTCGGGTCAACTGCGGCGTACCCGGTCCAGGCGTTTCGGATCGGCGAGGTCGCGTGGGGGATGCAGTTCCATGTCGAGGCGACCTACGACATGGTGCGGACCTGGGCCGTGGATGAGGGGCTGGACGCTGCCGCGATCGCCGACCCGGTGCGCTTCGCCGACTCCCGGCTGGCCGAGGCCGGCGAGCGGATAGCCCGCCGCTTCGCCGCCCTTGTTACTGGTTAGGGTGCCGTCAAAGGATCGAAATCAGCAATGAATGGGGGGTAGCTTCTCGCGGGGCTGGGTGGCGCTGGGTTGTCACCAAAGCCCAGCGCACGACGCGGAATAGGGCTTTTTGATGCCTCGAAACTCTGGGGCATGGGCGCGGGGAGATCTACCTCCGCGGGGATTCGAAGGCGATCAGGGTTGCGGTGCCTTTGCTGATGGCTGACCACCGGACGTCGAGCTCGAACACCGCGATCCCCATCGTCGGGTACGACGCGCCGAGCCGGCTGCGGGCGGCGCGGTCGCCATCGCCGTTGTTGAGCGCGAGGGCGGTGGAGTGCATGGCGGGGTTGTGGCCGACCAGCGCGACGGTCTCGGCTTCCGCCGGCACCGCGGCCGCGACCTCGAGCAACGCGGCCACCGTGTTGTCGTAGATCCGCGGATCGGTGATTACCACTGGCGTTGCACCGAGGGTCGAGGCGATCGCCTGCCAGGTCTGCTGAGCGCGGATCGCGTCGGACACCACGACGTGATCAGGAACGAAGCCGCGCTCGGCGAGCCAGCGCCCGCCAGCATAGGCATCGCGGCTGCCGCGCTCGGACAACTCGCGAGCGGCGTCGCTCGGCCCTGCCTGCTCCGCCTTCGCATGCCGGATCAGCAGCAATCTCCGCACGTCACTCACAGTGACATTGTCCGTACCACTAGCGTGCGAATCGTGAGCAGCCCGGATCGCGCCGCGACGCTCGGCGGCCGGCTGGCCCGCACCGGCTTCACCGATGCCGACCTGGCGCTGCGACTGCTCGACGAGATGGGGATCGCGGAGTCCGACAGCGGAGTTCTCGACGAGCTGGCGAACGCGGCCGACCCGGATCTTGCCCTCGCCTCGCTGGCGCGGATCCACGCCAATCTCGCTCCCGCCGATCGCGAGCGTCTGATCGGCGCACTTCGGCGGCGACAGGGTTTGCGGATGCGGCTGTTCGCAGTGCTGGGGGCGAGCGCTGCGCTCGGCGACTGGCTCGCCCGACACCCGGCTGAGTGGCAGCCGCTCGAGGACGACGCGATCACGTGGGCACGGCCGACGTTGCTCGGGATGCAGCGCCAGCTGCAGCAGGCGATCGCCGGCAAGGCCGGCCGCGAGGGGTACGACGCGCTGCGGGTGGGCTACCGGCGGCTGCTGCTCGTCCTCGCTGCGCGGGACACCGTCGGTGACATCGACGTCGAGCAGACCGCCGCCGAGCTGGCCGATCTCGCCGAGGCGACGATGGGCGCCGCGTACCAGCTTGCCCGCGCCGAGGTCAGTCCTCCCGACGACGTCCGGCTGGCCGTCATCGCCATGGGCAAGTGCGGCGGTCGCGAGCTGAACTACGTCAGCGATGTCGATGTGATCTTCGTCGCTGAGCCGGGCGACGCCGCCGCGGTATCGACGCAGCTCGCAGCGGCGACGATGCGAGCCTGCTCGGAGACCACGTCCGAGGGCACGATCTGGCCGGTCGACGCGGCACTGCGGCCGGAGGGAAAGTCCGGCCCGTTGGTGCGCACCCTCGCCAGCCACACCGGCTACTACGAGAGGTGGGCCCACACCTGGGAGTTCCAGGCGCTGCTGAAGGCACGCCCGGTCGCCGGCGACCGGCAGCTGGCCGAGGACTACATGACGGCGATCACCCCGATGATCTGGACTGCCGCACAACGACCGAGCTTCGTCGAGGACATCCAGGCGATGCGACGCCGGGTCGTCGACACGTTGCCGGCGCGTGAGGCCGACCGCGAGGTGAAGCTCGGACCCGGTGGCCTTCGCGATGTCGAGTTCGCGGTGCAGCTGCTACAGCTGGTGCATGGCCGCTCCGACCCCTCGATCCGCAGCTCGACCACACTGACCGCCCTCGCCGCACTCGTCGACGGTGGCTACGTCGGCCGCGAGGATGCAGCGCAGCTCGGCGCGGCGTACCGGTTCCTGCGCACCGTCGAGCACCGGCTGCAACTGCAGCTGTTGCGCCGTACTCATCTCCTGCCGACTGACGAGGCCGGCTTGCGCTGGTTGTCGCGCGCGATGGGATATCGCGACGTTGCGAGTTGGCAGCGGCACTACGAGAGCCATGTCCGTGAGGTGCGCCGCATCCACGAGAAGCTGTTTTACCGGCCACTGCTCAACGCGGTCGCTCGGCTGCCCGCGGAACAGGCGCGGCTGACCACCGAGGCGGCGCAGGAACGGTTGGAGGCACTGGGCTTCGCTGACCCGGCCGCCGCGCTCCGCCATCTCGAGGCGCTGACCTCCGGGGTGAGCCGCAACGCGGCCATCCTGCGCACCCTGCTCCCGGCGATGCTCGGCTGGTTCGCCGATGCGGCCGATCCGGACGCCGGCCTGCTGTCCTTCCGGCAAGTCAGCGACGCGCTCGGCAGCACGCCGTGGTACCTGCGCGTGCTTCGCGACGAAGGCGCGACGGCGGAGCGACTGGCGCGATTGCTCGCCACCAGCCGGTACGTCGCGGACCTTCTCGCCCGCGCGCCTGAATCGGTCGCGATGCTCGCCGACGACGACGAGATGCGACCGCGCGGTCCGGATGCGCTGCGCGGCGAGCTGCTCGCCGTCGCGCGACGTAACGACGAATGGGAGGACTCGGCAGTCGCTGTCCGCGGGCTGCGCCGCCGCGAGTTGTTACGGATCGCATGCGGCGATCTCATTGGCCTGATCGACGTTGTCGACGTCGGCCGGTCGCTGTCGGACGTCGCCGCTGCGACGCTTGCCGCCGCTCTCGAGACCTCGCAACGCAAGGTCGAGGCCGAACGAGGCGAGCCACTGCCGGTTCGCCTCGCAGTGATCGGCATGGGCCGGCTCGGCGGGTTCGAGCAGGGGTACGGCAGCGACGCCGACGTGCTGTTCGTCTACGACCCGATCGGCGAAGACGGTCCGCAGTGCACGGCAGCGGCACACGAGGTCGCCCAGGAGCTGCGCCGGCTGCTGTCGATGCCGGCGCCCGACCCGCCGCTCCTCGTCGACGCCGACCTCCGTCCCGAGGGACGACAGGGTCCACTGGTACGAAGCCTTGCGTCGTACGCCGAGTACTACGAGCGCTGGTCGTCGGTGTGGGAGATGCAGGCGCTGCTTCGGGCCTGCCCGCTTGCCGGCGACGAGGATCTCGGTCGACGGTTCCTCGCCATGATCGATCCGTTGCGCTATCCCGACGGCGGCGTGCCGGAGCAGAGCCTGCGAGAGATCCGCCGCATCAAGGCCCGGATGGAGGCCGAGCGGTTGCCGCGAGGCGTCGACCCGGCGCTGCACACGAAGCTCGGCCGCGGCGGTCTCGCGGACGTGGAGTGGACCGTGCAGCTGCTGCAGATGCGCTTTGGCGCCGAGACCGAGTCGTTGCGGAGCACCGCAACCCTCGACGCGCTCACCGCGGCCGAGCAGGTCGATCTCATCGGCGGCGATGACGCGCGGTCGTTGCGGGCCGCCTGGCTGATCGCGACCCGGGTGCGCAACGCCATCGTGCTGGCGCGGGGCCGCGCGTCTGACGTCGTACCGACCGACAGCCGCGAGCTGGCTGCCGTCGCCCGTGCGATGGGCTACGGCCCGGCCAAGGGTGGCGAGATGCTCGAGGCCTATCGGCGCGCGACTCGACGCGCCCGCATCGTGCACGAGCGCCTCTTCGCATCGTGAGCAGTTCTCGTCGGCTGGTCGTCCCGCTCGCCCTCGCCGTCGTGCTCGGGGCGCTGTACGTCTGGTGGCCGCCGCATTCGGTCGATCTTGCGGCGCAGGTGGCGCGATCGGATCTGTTTCGACGCAGCGGGTTCGTGCCGTACTGGGCCGGTTGGTACGCCGGGGTCACGACGACCAGCTACAGCCTGGTCACGCCGTTCCTGCTCGGCCTGTTCGGTGCGATCTGGCTCGGTGCGCTGTCCGTCGTCGCGACCGGCTGCGTCGTCGTGCCGCTGCTGCGTGACACTCGGCGTCCGACGATCGGTGCCAGTGCCTTCGTCATCGCCGGCTACCTCGACGTGGTGTCGGGCCGTACGACGTTCGCGGTCGGTGCGGTCGTCGCCCTCGGTGCGGTCGTTGCCGTCGAGCGGCGGCGGGTGGTGCTCGGCGCCGTGTTGGGCTGCCTGGCGACGGTGACCTCGCCGGTGGCCGGTGTGCTGCTTCTCGTCGTGGTGGCGGCGCTGTTGATCGCGGATTCGCAGCGGCGGCTGGCGGCAGTCGCGCTCGGCGCCGGGGTCGCCGTCACGACAGCGGCCATCGCGGTGCTCGCTAGAGGCGACACCGGTGGCTACCAGCCGTTCAGCGCGCCGTCGTTGGCGTTCGCCCTCGCGACTGCGGCGTTCGTCGCACTGTCACCGGTGGGACGGCGGGTGCGCTGGGGCGCGGTGGTGACGATGGCAGCGCTTCTCGCGGCGTTCTCGGTGAATTCGGCGGTCGGCTCAAACGTGCTGCGGCTGACCACGCTCGCCGCCGTACCGACGTTGCTCGCGGTCGCCGAGCTGGCGGCGGTTCCGGTCGCGGTCGTCAGCCTGCTCGCGGCGTACCCGCCGATCGCGCAGCTGCAGTACGACATCGCCCGGGCTGCTGCGCATGACTATCAGCGCAGTTTCACCGCACCGGTGCTGCAGCAGCTGGTCGCGAGCTCGCTGCTGCGCGACCACCGGGTCGAGGTGGTCGACACCGCGACGCACTGGCCGTCGACCTACCTCGTGCCGCGTGTCATGCTCGCCCGCGGATGGGAGCGGCAGACCGACGAGCATCTCAATCCGGAGTTTTACGGTCGTGCGCCGCTGACCGCGACGACGTACCGCGGCTTCCTCGACCGCAACGCGGTCGCCTTCGTCGCCGTCGCCCGCGGCGTACCGCTCGACTACGGCGCTCACGACGAGGCGGCGCTGATCCGTTCCGGCCTGCCCTACCTGAAGCAGGTGTGGAGTGATGCGCACTGGCAGCTGTACGCCGTGTCGTCGCCGACACCGATCGTGACGGCGCCGGCGGTCGTCATCGGCCACAGCGATACCGGCGTGACCCTCCGGGCGCCGTCCCCGGGCCGCTACCTGCTGAGGATGCGCTGGTCGCCGTACCTGGTCGTCACCGGTGGCACGATCCTTCGCGGTCGCGGTGGGGACACCACTGTCGCGCTGACCACCGGCGGGACCCACCGAGTCCACGCCACCTGGCGTTTCCCTTAGCCCGGACGGCGAGCCGCGCGAAGTGCGCGAATCTGGGCCCGCCATCCGCGCGCTACGTGCAACTCGGTGTCCACAGCCTCAGAGTGGCTGGTCGCGCCGTCTGTGGACAGCGCGTGATGGGGCGCCCGCCACCGGCACGCTCCGAGGGGTGGCCACCGCCCGGGTCCCCGCTGCGCTTCGCGACCGACCGTTCACCGCTGAGCAGGCGGCGGCGGCCGGGGTCTCGCGGTCGGCACTGCGCAGCAGCGTCTGGCGCAAGCTGCTGCGCAATGTGTGGGTTCATTGCGAGGTCCCCGATAGTCGCGAGCTCCGGTTGGCCGCGATCAAGCTGGTGCTCGGTCCGTATGCCTTCATCTGTGGCCCGACCGCAGCCTGGGTCTACGGAATTGACGTGCAGGATCCTCGTGGCGCGCTGATCTGGGTCGGCTACCGAGGGCCGACCCGGCCGCGGCAACGGGCCGGCACCACCGTTCAACAGGTCGGTGCGAGGGATGAAGAGCTGGTCGTCGTCGATGGCGTTGCGATGACGACGCCGCTTCGGACCGCGTTCGACTGCGCTCGCTGGTTGTCGGTCATCGAAGGCGTGGTGGTCGCGGACGCGCTCGCTCACATGAATGCGATCAGGCTCGCCGACCTTGCTGAGCTGATCAGTACGAACCGAGGCGGTCGAGGAATCCGAACCGCCGATGAGGTGATCGGTCTCGCCGACGCCGGCAGCGAATCGCCGATGGAGAGCCGCGTTCGGGTGCTGCTCGTACGAGGCGGCCTGCCGCGACCCGAGACCCAGGTCGACATCACCGATCCGCAGGGGACCTTTGTCGCCCGCGCCGACCTGGCCTACCGCCTGGCCCGACTAGCAGTCGAGTACGACGGGTCCTGGCACTTCGGCCAGCGTCGCCACGATGACCGGCGGCGCGACGCGATGCGTGAGGCAGGTTGGACGGTGATCGTCGTCAGCGCTGATGACTACTACCGACACCCGGCGGACATCCTCAGGCAAGTCCGTGCCGCACTTGCCAAGGCGGTCTGACCCGGCGAGTTGCGCGAAGTGCGCGAATGAACGGCCGCGTTCCGCGCTCTTTGCGCAGCTCGGCGGGGAGAGTGGGTTAGGCGGCGGCGAGTTCTCGGTCTTGGCTGTGGACCGGCAGGACCACTGGCTGCCGGCTGTAGGCGTGGCGGCCGGAGAGGAGCCGCTCGGTCACGACGGCGGCACCGAGGACGACGACGCCACCCACCACGTCGAGCACGTAGTGGTTCGCCGTACCGATGATGACGAACGCCGTCGCGAGCGGGTAGATCGCGCCCAGCACTCGCACCCAGGTACGGCGCGCCAGCGTGACGATCGCGAAGGCGCACCACAGCGACCAGCCGATGTGCAACGACGGCATCGCCGCGAACTGGTTCGCCTCCTTCGCCACGTTCGCCGAGGCGAGCGAGCCCCAGGTGTGGAAATGGATGACCGTGTCGACGAAGCCGGGGAGCAGTCGCGGCGGGGCGAGCGCGATGAACCAGAAGCCGACCAGCGCTCCAAGATTCGTGATGATCAGCACGCTGCGGATCGAGCGATACCGCAATGGGTGGCGCAGATAGAGCCAGACCAGTACGCCGATCGTCACGACGAAGTGCAAGGTGGCGTAGTAGTAATCGCAGATGTAGGCGAGCCATGGCGTCGCAGCGACGAGATGGTTGATGCCCTGCTCGATGTTGACGTGCAGGAACCGCTCGATCGACATCACCGATGCGGCGCGGTGGAAGGCGGCGACCTCATGGCTGGGGACAGCGTCACGGACCAGCGAGTACAGCCCGTACACGGCGAGGATGAAGCCGATCTCCTGCCACCACTTCGGCGGCCGGATCGCCCTGATCCGGGCGGGGAGCAGCGCAAACGAGCGTGGGTGGCTGATCAGTGCCACGCTGCGCCCCTGTCTCGTGTCCGTTTTATCCACCAGATGACGGTTCATTCTGCCAGACCGGGCTCTCGATTCCGGGCAGTTACGCAACAACAACCCATCAACAGCCGGACCTGATTCCCGGCTGGGCGAGCTCGTGCGCCGCCGGTCGCCAGCGAGGACCTACTCGCTGACCGTCCAGGTGTCGCCGGAGGACAGCAGACCGGCGAGATCGCCGTTGCCGCGCGCCTGCCGGGCCTGCTGCACCTGGGCCCGGGCGGCGTCGTCGTAGGCCGGGCGATCGACGTTGCGGAAGACGCCGAGCGGTGTCACGCCGCTGTCGATGTTGCCGAGCCGGGACAGCGCGAACGCCAGCTCCGGCTCGTCGGCCTTCGGGTTGTGCAGCAGCAGCGTGTCCTCGCCCACGGTTGCTACGTCGACCACCTCGAGCGATCCCCGCGCCGAAACCCGCACCCCTTTGCTTCCTTCGGTGCCGAAGCGCACCGGCTGGCCCGGCTCGAGCCAGACGACGTGCTGGTCGCGGTTCGCGACATCCTTGACGATCTCGAACGCTCCGTCGTTGTAGATGTCGCAGTTCTGCAGGATCTCGACGAACGCCGCGCCGCGGTGCTGCGCGGCCGCCTGCAGCACCGCGGTGAGGTGCTTGCGGTCGGAGTCGACCGTCCGCGCCACGAACGTGGCCTCGGCGCCGAGTGCGATCGACACCGGGTTGAGCGGACGGTCGACCGAACCCATCGGGGTCGACTTGGTGGTCTTGCCGACTTCCGAGGTGGGGGAGTACTGGCCCTTGGTCAGGCCGTAGATCCGGTTGTTGAACAGCAGGATCTTCAAGTTGA
>JAICXJ010000074.1 GCA_025980465.1 Frankiales bacterium
CTGGGGCGAAGCGGCATGCCGGAGTTGCCGTGCTCGTCGACACGTACGCCGAGCACCTGGTGCAGCTCGATCGTCCGCCGCTCGAAGCCGAGGCGCGATCCTGCCATGTACAGCGCCCAGACCTTGGTCCGGCCGAGCCCGACTTCGCGGACGGCGTCGTCCCAGTTGGTGGCGAGGTTGTCACACCAGCCGTGGAGTGTCTTGGCGTAGTGCTCGCGCAGGTTCTCCTCGTGCCGCACCTCGAACCCGTTGTCCTGCATCGCGGAGATGATTCGTCCGACGCCTTCCAGCTCCCCGTCGGGGAAGACGTACCGGTCGATGAAGCCGCGAATGTAGACCGGCTCGGTGGTGGTTGGCCGGGTGATTGAGTGGTTGAGCAGCCGACCCTGCGGTCGCAGCTTGGAGCGCAGGAAGCGGAAGTAGGGCTCGAGGTTCGCGTTGCCGATGTGCTCGGTCAGCCCGATCGATGAGACCGCGTCGAAGTTTCCTTCCGGAACGTCGCGGTAGTCGCTGAAGCGTACCTCCGCCAGGTCGGTGAGCCCGTCGTCGGCGATCGCCTTCGCCGCCCATTCGGCCTGGCGCCGTGACAGCGTGACCCCCAGCGCCTGCACGCCGTAGTGCTTCGCGGCGTGGCGGACCATCCCGCCCCAGCCGCAGCCGACATCGAGGAGCCGCATGCCGGGTTGCAGGTCGAGCTTTCGCGCGACGAGGTCGTACTTGTGCTCCTGAGCGTGCTCGAGGCTCGCGTCGTCGCTCGGGTAGCACGCGCAGGTGTAGGTCATCGACGGGCCGAGCACGTACTCGTAGAAAGTGTTCGAGACGTCGTAGTGATGACTGATCGCCGCGGCATCCCGTGCCTTGCTGTGCCGGAATCCGTCCCGCAGCCGCCGGGCGCGGTACTCCTCGGCAGGCGGGTCCACCCATCGAATGGCCTTGGGATCAAGGTTGCGCAGCAGGTCGAAGCGGTCGGCCCACGACAACCGGGCGACCCGGTCACTCCAGACCAGCGACAGCATCTCGTAGAGCTCACCTTCGACCTCGAGCTCACCGCTGACATAGGCCCGTGCGAGCCCGAGCGAGCTCGGCGCCGTCACGAGGTAGGACAGTGCGGCAGGGGTGCGCAACTCGATCTGCACCGTGCTGTCGGCTGGTCCGGCGGTGCTGCCGTCATATCCCACCACCCGCAGCGGGGGATTGTTGAGCGCTCGCGCGACGAGATCCGCGATCGGCATCCGCGACATCGGCCTTCCTTTCATCGGCGCCGGACCGTCTTCGCGTAGAGGTCCAGCAGACGATCGTCAGGATCGTAGGTCTTCTTCAGAAGCCGGTAGGTGTCACCGCCGTAGCTGGCCCAGAACTCGGGCTCCGGGTAGAACGCCGTCGAGTACAGCGACTTGCGTCCCCCCAACTCGCTCACCTTTTCCTCGATCGCGCGGTTGTGAAACCCCTCGCGCTCGCCGGGCGGTAGCGGCGCAGTCGACCAGAAGCCGACGTTGACGTAGAGCGTCGCCGGATCGAGCCGATACAACGGCCAGGCGACCTCGGGGTCGCGCTGCTGCAGCGGGCAGAACCAGACCGGCTGGATGCCGGTCTGCCGGTCGAGGAACTCCACGAACTCTGCGAGTCGCGTCACCGGCACCTCGATGTCCTGGATCACCTCCTCGGACTCCGGCTTGCCGGCTCGGCGATCGAGACGACGCTTCACGCCGTAGCGGCGCTCGAGGGCGATCAGCTTCCAGTAGACGTCGCTGCGGCGCCAGCGCCGCGGCCATAGCCGTCGGATGTGCGGGTTTTGAGCACCGAACGCGCGAGAGCACCAGAACCAGTCGGTGTCCCAACGCCAGAAGTAGTCATGGGTGGTCAGCCAGTCCTCAGACCGCTCCTGGATCGACCGGTAGTAGATCTCCTGTCGGGTGTAGTCGGAGACCCGTGGGGCGGCGTCTGCGTAGCTGCCGATCGTGAGATAGCACTCGGTCGGGTTGAACCACGTGCCGTCGACGAAGTCGACCGACTCGCCGTCGTAGACCCGCGTCGCGCATATCTCCGCGATCGCTGCGGCACATGCGTCGACCGAGTCGAACCGCAGATGTCGCAGCTGGACGTACGACGCGACCGGCTCGAGCTCGATGCGCAACCGGAGGGCGTATCCGAGGGTGCCGTATGAGTTGGTGAAGCCGAAGAACAGGTCGCGATGCTCGTTGTCCGGCCGTGCCGTCACCACCTCGCCATCGGCTGTGAGGATGTCCATCTCGAGGACGGATTCGTGCGGGCACCCGTTGCGAAACGACGCGGACTCGATGCCGAGGCCGGTGACTGCGCCCCCGAGAGTGATCGTCTTCAGCTGTGGCACGACGAGGGGGGCCAGGCGGTATTGGAGGGTGGTCTCGAGCAGTTCCTCGTAGGTCGTCATGCCGAGCACGTCGGCGGTACGACGCTCCGGATCGACCGCGAGCACGCCGGCGAAGCCGTCGGCGGCGAGCGCGGTGTGGGCGGCGTCGCGAGGCCGAAAAAGGTTGGAGGTATGCCGACTCTTGTGCAACCTGATCGGCGCACCTCGGGGCAGGTTCACCAGCGCCGACCGAAGCGAGTCGACTCGGGCCTGGTAGTCCGCCCAGGCTGCCGTCTCGATCACTCCCGAACCCTACCCAGTTACCAGCGGTACACCCGAAAACAGAATTTGCATGCTGGCAGGCAACTAAATATGATAGCCAGGTGCCAGCCGCTGGAGTGTCAACCGATGTTGAGGTACCGGCCCGGCTGCGAGCGGTGATCGGCAAGCTCTCGAAGCGGCTGAGCGCGTCCTCACGAGGGGCCGGCCTCACCCAGACGCAGCTCTCGGCTCTTGGCGTGATCGCCCGTTCCGGGCCGATCCGGATGTCGGAGCTCGCCGAGATCGAGAACGTCAACCCGACGATGCTCAGCCGCGTTGTCGCGCATCTCGACGAGGCCGGGCTGGTGCGCCGCCGCACTGACAGCGAGGACCGGAGAGCCGCGCTGGTCGAGGTGACAGCGGCGGGCCGTCGTACTCATGACCGGCTTCGGGCTGAACGCGGCCGAGTGCTGGCGAGCGGCCTGGCGTCCCTCAGCGCTTCGGATCGAGAGCGGATCGTCGCGGCACTTCCAGCGCTCGAGATGCTCGTCGACGCCGTTCGGGACGACGGTCGCCAGCGATGACGGCTCGACAGCGACTGGCGACGTTGCGCGCGGACACCTTCGCATCGCTCGCGAATCCGAACTACCGGCTGTACTTCGTCGGCCAGTCGATCTCGCTCGTCGGCACGTGGATGCAGATGATCGCGCAATCGTTCCTGGTGTTCCAGCTGACCGGCTCAGGCACCGATGTCGGATTGATCGTCGCGCTGCAGACTCTCCCGGTCATGCTGCTCGGCCCGTACGGCGGGGTTGTCGCCGACCGCGTCGACAAGCGGCGCCTGATGATCGCGTTGCAGTCCGCCATGGGGGTCCAGGCCCTGGTGATGGGCGTGCTTGCGGTCACCCATTCCATCTCGTTGTGGGAGATCGGCCTGCTCGCCGCGATCCTCGGACTCAACAACACCTTCGAGAACCCGGCGCGACAGACCTTCATGCTGGAAATGGTCGGACCGACCGACCTTCGCAACGCCGTCACACTGAACTCGGTCCTGGTCAACGTTGCACGTGCGGTGGGGCCGGCCGTCGCCGGACTGATCATCGATGCCGGTGGTCTTGGCGTGTGCTTCCTGCTCAACGCTGCCAGTTTCGTCGCGGTCGTTGCGTCGTTGCTGCGAATGGATCTCGCAGCGCTTTCCCCCTCGCCGCCGCAGCTGCGGGCGAAGGGCCAGCTTCGCGAAGGCTTCCGGTACGTGCGAGGTGAGGTCGGCCTCGCCGTGCCGCTGGTGATGATGGCGATCGTCGGGTGCCTCGCCTACGAGTTCCAGGTCACGTTGCCGGTGGTCGCCTCGCGCGCCTTCCACGGCGGTGCGCGAACGTACGGCTTCATGACCGCCTCGATGGGGGTGGGCGCCGTGATCGGCGGGCTCTACACAGCGGGGCGCGGCAAGACCGGGCTTACCGCGCTGGTGCGATCCGCGGTGGTCTTCGCCGTCGTCATTGCCCTCGCATCGATCGCGCCGAATCTCGGCCTCGAGATCGTCGCGCTCGCCGCCGTCGGCGCCGCCAGCGTCTCGTTCCTGTCCAAGGGAAACAGCACGTTGCAGCTGGCTGCGGCACCGCACATGCGTGGTCGCGTCATGGCGCTATGGGCTGTTGCGTTCCTCGGCTCGACCCCGATCGGCGGCCCGGTCGCCGGCTTCGTTGCCCAGCATGCCGGCGCGCGATGGGGTCTGGCGTTGGGTGCGCTGTCCTGCGCGGTCGCTGCCGCCATTGGCGCATCGGTGCTTCGCCGGGTACGCCGAGCCGGCCCGGCCGACGCGCTGCCCGACGACGTCGTCGCGCTGGAACAAGAAGAGGAGGTGCTCGAGGCCGCCCGTTGATCCGGTGGGCGGTGGGCGAAGCTCAGCCGCGCGCGCTCCGGTTCGAGAGCGGTACGTACTTGCGGCACGGCTCGTTGCGCAGGCTCGGGCAGGGTGGGATCCCGGTCGGGACGCTGACGCCAGCCACCACCGGCAGGATCAGGCTCGACGGCCTGGTGCGGGAGAAGGCCACCGACACCGTGGCGGTTCGCTTCGGAACCGTCTGGCTGAACGACCACACCGGCTGCGAGCCGTTCGGCGCCGCGATCGTCACCCTGATCCGGGTGCCGGCGCGATAGACGTGACCCTCGTAGTAGAGCGGGATCACCACCTTGACGAAGCGATGCGCCGGCATCGGCCGGACGTCGGCCGACAGCAGGCTCGGGATCGGCGCCAGCAATGTGCTCCGTTGGCCGAGGACGTTGTGTGAACCGGTCGCGAGCCTGCGTTCGTCGGCTCGGATCCAGCCGTTCTGGACGAACGTCTCCTTGCCGTTGGGATCGACCTCGCTCACCGTTGCCTGCAGGTCCACGTTCGGTGCCGACGATCGGACCCATAGCTGGACTGCGCCGGCACCGATGACAGTGGTGTTGGTCGACAGCGGCGCGCTCAGGTAGGAGATCGCCGTACCTGGGGGGTTCTGTCGCCACCTCCATTCCCATTGCGAGGCGTCGCCCCACAGCCCGCCACCGCCGGTGTCGGGTCCGAAGTCGGTCAGTGGGAGTGCTCGGGCGTTCGAGGTGTACCAGTTGATGCTCGCCTTGCTCGGTCGATGCTGTGACAGCCTTCCGCGCGCTGTGAGGTACCAGCGGCGCGCGGTGGTGTGGGGGATCGGGAAGCGCGAGAACGAACGCTCGAAGCCGGGGTATGGGTTGCCGGCGGTGAAGTTGCCGGTCGGCGACTTGCCGGCGCCGTTGTCGAACAGCACCCTGATCGCCGGCAGTTTCTTGAACGCCGCGAGTGCGGCCGGGTAGGTGGGGACCGACTGGATCGGGTCGGCCGGCAGGGTGACCAGGTCGCTGCCCGGGAGACCCAAGGCCTGCTGGTAGATGATCGGCGAGGCAGTGTCGAGGATGGCGGCGTTCAGGATCGGCGCACGATGCGCCACGAACAGTGACAAGAAGTCGTACCAGCGTTCGAAGGTCAACGGATCGAGCGAGTCGCCATGCACCCCGTTGGTGAAGGTGAACCACTTCGACTTCGTGCCGGTGAAGTGTGAGGCCAGGTCCGGGCAGTGCCCGCCGGTCTGCTCGTCCTCCCACTGGCAGGCCAGATACACCGGCACATCAATCTTGGAGACGAAGGTGATCGGATCGAGCGGGTCCGCGACCTTCGGGTGATAGGTCGAGTTGGCGTTGATCTTCGCGCGGAGGTTCGCGGCTTCACCATGCAGGATCTGGTTGCGACGGCAGGTTGCGTCGCCGGCGTTGATCTTCTGGTACGCCCACGACTGGCCCGCATGAGGACCCGCCGGCTCGGCGTTCTGCTGCCGCTCGGCGGCCCACCCGACCGCGAATCCGGTGTTGAGGATGCCACCGGGATACAGCGTCGTCGCAGTCGCGTCGATCGTCGACAGCGGCGAGATTGCCTCCAGCGCCGGCGGCCGCAGCTGCGCGGTGAACAGCTGGCTGATCGCGCCGTAGGAGATCCCCATCATCCCGACCTTGTGGCCGAGAACCCAGGGCTGGCGGGCAATGGTCTGGATGACGTCGTAGCCGTCGAGATTTTGTAGCGGTTCAAAGAAGTCGAACGCTCCGCCGGAGCAACCGGTGCCGCGCATGTTGACGTCCACGACGGCGAACCCCATCAGGTTGGCCAGGACCGCGATCCCGTTCTGGGGGCCCGACGGATCGGCGTAGCCGTAGCCGGAGTACTCGATGAGAGTCGGGTACGGCGGGGCATAGTCGGGGCCGGCGGGCAGTGTGATCGGAGGCAGCCCGAGCCCGGCCGGGCTGGTCGGCGGATGCACGTCGATCGCGAGCTTGGTGCCGTCCCTGGTGGTCAGGTAGCCATAACCGTGGTCCGGGATCGACTGGTCATAGACCTTCGGGTCCCACGGCGCGGGCCGTGCGGTGTGGACGGTGAGTGCGCCCGATCTTGCCCCGTGCGGAAGCACCTGAAGCCGGTAGCCGGAGCCTGGCTTGACGCGGCGGAACAGCACCCCGCCGAGCGAGTCAGCCCGCTTCGTCGCGACCCGCTTGCCCGAGGCGTTGAGCAGCGCAACATGCGCAGCGCGGGGGAGCCCGGTCCCGTAGACCTGATCGACACTGCCCCGTGCCACCAGCTGATGCCGCGCCGAGTGCGACGTCGCCGCGTTGGCGCCGATCGAGGTGAACAGGCCGGCAAGAACAGTGGCGATGACGGTGAGCCGAAAGGGTGCGCTGCGCTTCGCCACGTAGGAGGCCTCCTGGTCACGAGTGGGTGGTGACATGGGTCCCCCGAAGCGGGTAGTTCGCCGTCGCCGGTTCAGGATCCTCCCACCCGGTGGCGACCCGGTGCGGCCGAGCCGTCGAAGATCGCCGGGCAATAGGCTTTGTGGTGTGGGGGACCTCCGCAGCCAGATCGAACGCCGCCGCATCGAGGCGAAGTTCTACTGGCAGTACGGCCGGCAACGGGCGAACGCCAACTGGCAGCTCCGGCGGTGCGTCTCGGTCGGGGCGCAGGCCACCGTGCTCGGCCGGCCCACCGTCGACGCCAGCGACATGATCGTCGGCGACCACTTCAAAATCTGGTCGACCCACAAGCGAACCCTGGTCACCGGCTGGGGGAGGCTGCGCGTCGGTGACCGGGTCTTCTTCAACAACGGCGTGTTCATCTCGTGCGTCCACGAGATCACGATCGGGGACGACATCGCGATTGCGAACGACGCGTATCTCACCGACAGCGACAGCCACGGTGTGGAGGGTCGGCGGGTGCGCGAAGCGCCAATCACCATCGGTAACGGCGCCTGGATCGGTGCGCGCTCGATCATCCTTCCCGGAGTCACGATCGGTACCCGAGCACTTGTTGCAGCAGGCGCCGTAGTGACCCGCGACGTCCCCGACGACACCTTGGTCGCCGGCAACCCGGCGCGAGTGATCCGCGAGCTCGCCTACCCGGAAGGCGTGACCCGGGCCTGGCACGACGAGCCCTTCTTCACGACCTGAGCGGGAGGCGCGGATACTGAGGGCCGTGACACGCGCCCGTAACGGCTTCATCGTTGCGGTCGTCATCGCCTGGATCCCGGTCGTGCTGCTGCTCGACAGCGCGGGCCCTGGCGGCGCAGCCCTGGCGGAGCAGCGCTGGCTCGGCATCGGCACCTGGGTCCTGCTGCTCGGGCTTCTCGCCGCCGAGCCGGGCCGGATCCGAGCTCAGGTGGCGGTTGTCGTCGGCTTTGCCACGCTGATCGAGTACACGTTCTCCTACGAGCTGCACGTCTACGTCTATCGGCTGCACGACGTGCCGTGGTTCGTGCCACCGGGACACGGCTTGGTCTATCTGGCCGCGCTGTCGATGGGCCGCGCGGACTGGATGCGCGAGCGGGCCCGGTTGCTCGTTCCGCTGACGCTCGTTGCGGGGGCGGGGTACGCCGGCTGGGGGCTGCTGTCAGGCCGACACGACGTGCTCGGCGCGCTCTGGTTCGGCTGCCTTGCCCTGTTCATGTTGCGCGGCCGCCAGCCGACCGTCTTCGTCGGCGCCTTCGTGGTGGTGACCTACCTGGAGGTCATCGGCACCGGGGTCGGCGCCTGGACCTGGCAGGCGCGCGATCCCATCCTCCATCTGGTGTCGATGGGCAACCCGCCCACCGGCGCCGCCGGCGGCTACGGATTCTTCGATGCCGCCGCGCTGGCACTCGCCCCGCGAATCGACGCGGCCCTAACTCGCCGCCGGGCCCAACGCCGTCAGCAACTCGCCGTGCAACAGCCCGTTGCTGGCCACAGCGCTCCCGCCGTCAGCACGGTCGACGCCTGACAGGTCGGTGAACCGGCCACCCGCCTCCTCGACGATCACGGTGAGGGCGGCCAGGTCCCACAGCGACACCTCAGGTTCGAACGCAGCATCGACCGCGCCCTCGGCGACCAGCATGTACGACCAGAAGTCACCGTAGGCGCGAGTCCGCCACGCACTGCGCAGCAGCGCGACGACCTGGTCGGCTCGCCCGAGGTCGTCCCACCCGTCGAGTGAGGAGTAGGACAGCGACGCGTCGGCGATCGACGCGACCCGCGAGACGGTGCAGGGCCTGATCGTGCCGGCGTAGGAACCTCGGGCACCGCCGCCGGCGCTCGCCCACCAGCGCCGCCCCAGTGCGGGAGCAGACACGACGCCTACCACGGTCTTCTCCCGGTGTTGCAGGCCTATCAACGTCGCCCAGACCGGCACTGCCCGGACAAAGTTCTTGGTGCCGTCGATCGGATCCACCACCCAGCGGCGTTCGCTGCTGCCCTCGGTGCCGAACTCCTCGCCGACGACCGCGTCGCCCGGCCGCACCCGCGTGATCTCGGCGCGGATCAGCTCCTCTGCGGCCTTGTCGGCATCGCTGACCGGAGTCAGGTCCGGCTTGGACTCGACGGCGAGGTCGGCAGCGCCGTACCGCTGCATCGTGTGCGCATCCGCGAGGTCAGCCAAAGTGAGCGCGAATCGCAGGTCGGCGTCCCAGTCGGCCATCACGTCACTTTACCGGGTGCTTGACACGAGGCATGTTCGTGTAAAGAATCACGGCAATGGCTGATCCGCGCACGACCCGCGACGCGCTGCTCGACGCTGCGTACGACGTCGTGGTCGCCGGCGAGTGGGCGAACGCGCGGATGCTCGATGTCGCTCGCGCCGCCGGCGTTTCGCGGCAAACGCTCTACAACGAGTTCGGATCCAAGGACGCGGTCGCCGAGGCACTCGCCATCCGCGAGTCGCAGCGGTTCCTCGACGGCACCAACCGGGTGCTCGACGAGCTGCATCCGACCGCACCCGCGGATGCGGTGTACGCGGCCACCGAGTGGACGATTCGGGAAGCCTCCAACAACCCGCTGCTCAAAGCCGTGCTCACCGACGACACGAGCGACCTGCTTCCGTTTCTCACGACCCGCAGTGAGCAGATCTTGGCCGCTGCCCGGCAGCAGATCGAGAGCTACTGGATCGAGAACTGGCCGCGGATCCCGGCCGGTGACGTCGCGCTCGCCTCCGAGGTTGTGCCACGCCTGACGATGTCCTACCTCGTTCTTCCCAGCGACGGTCCCGACGGCTCTGCCGAGGCCATCGCCACTCGCCTCGCCCAACTGGTTGAAAAATTGCTGATGAAGGGTTCGTCATGACCACTGCTGAGAAGTACGTGACGCCGACCGATGTCACCCAGACCTGGGACGTCACGCCGAACTGTGACGCCCGATTCAGCTGGGAGTACGACGACGGCCGCGCCCGGCTGCTGTCGCTGTACCAGAAGGGCAAGGACAAGCAGTGGGACTCGACCAAGCGCATCGACTGGTCGATCGAGGTCGACCCTGACAACCCGATCGGGTTCCCCGAGGAGTACAACCCGTTCCTGGGCACCGACATCTGGGACAAGATGACGGACAAGGAACAGAAGGCCTTCCAGCACCACCAGCAGGCGTGGTCGTGGAGCCAGTTCATGCACGGTGAGCAGGGCGCCATGATCACGGCCGCCCGGATCGTCGAGACGGTGCCCGAGCTGGACTCGAAGTTCTACGGCGCGACGCAGACGATGGACGAGGCGCGGCACGTCGAGACCTTCGCCAGGTTCCTGCAGGAGAAGGTCGGGACCGTCTACCCGATGAACAAGGACCTCGCGGCGTTGCTTCAGGATGCTCTCGAGGCCAAGGACTGGGACTACGCCTACCTCGGCATGCAGGTCCTCATCGAGGGCCTGGCGCTCGCGGCGTTCGGTTTGCAGCGCGACATGGCGACCAACCCGCTCGCGCAGCAGCTGCTCGCCTACGTCATGCAGGACGAGGCTCGCCACGTCGCGTTCGGCCGGCTGGCTCTCAAGGACGCCTACCAGGAGCTGTCCGACAAGGAGCGCGGTGAGCGCGAGGACTTCGTCGTCGAGGGGTGTTGGCTGATGCGCAACCGCTTCCTCGGCACCGAGGTCTTCGAGGCACTCGGCATGCCGGTCAAGGAGTGCCAGGACATCTCTGAGCACTCGGAGTTCCAGCAGATGTTCCGGACGCTGCTGTTCAGCCGCATCGTGCCGTGTGTCAAGGACATCGGGCTGTGGGGCGAGAAGGTCCAGAAGTGCTACGCCGAGATGGGCGTGCTCGACATGGCGGGCCAGAACCTCGACGAGCTGATGAAGCAGGACGAGGACAAGGCCGAGGAGATCGACCGAGCCAAGGCGGCTGCCGATGACGCGGCTATGAACGCCCGCATTGCCGAGGTAGACGAAGCCATCGCCATCGGAGCATCCGCCTGAGCTCAGGCGGCGATCGGCTGCGTTCTCGCTCCCTTGCGTGCTACAGCACGCGGCGCTCACTGCGGC
>JAICXJ010000106.1 GCA_025980465.1 Frankiales bacterium
GACGCTGACCCAGTCGCCTGCGCCTCGCGGTCCCGCGGTCTGCGCCCAGCCGGGAGCCTGTTTGGCGTGATTGCACGTACTGCATAGGCCTTGACCGTTGTCGAGGCTCGTCGGCCCGCCGGCGTGGTGGGTGACGACGTGGTCGGCGTGACGGATCGGTGCGCCGCACCACGGAGTCCGGCAGGTGGCTCCGTCCCGGAGGATCAAGGCGCGACGCTGAGCTGCCGTGAACAGTCGGCGCTGGCTCTCGACCGCTTGAAGTTGTCCACTCGTCGGAAAGGTGAAGATCCGCCGGAGCCAGCCGCGGGTCTGGTCGGAAAGCCCCCGCAGCCACTCGCGGGCCATCGCCGCCGGAATCGGCCCGTAGCCGATCAACTCAGCGGGCTCGCTATCTCCGGCGAACAGGGAATGATCAGTGATGACGAGATTCACCTCGACTGGTACCTCGGGCGCGGACTCCTGTCCGGTCACCCGCCTCACCAGCGTGTCTGCCATGATCTGGCCGCGAGTGCGCTGGTCGCCGGCAGCGACGCCCGCGTCCGCCGCGGCTTTGAGCGCCGCAAAGACGGCAACACCCTGCTTCGCCGGCAGCCGTGCCGAGACGTTGCTCATCGTGTCAGGCGCCGGTCGGACGGTTACCTGGCGTTCGGACTCCGCATGCCGTGCTCTCGCCACGAACGCGGCGGGGTCGCTGGCGTAGGCGAGGCGTCGCACCTCGCCGTAGGTCTCGCGGTCAGAGAGCGAACCGAGCTTCGTGGCCAAGTGGGCGTCGACCTGACGGCGCTGATCCTCGTCCAGCGTCATCGTCTCGGTGGTCACGATGCTTGCCCGCCACTCGCTCACCTCACCCCTCGTCAGCGCGGCCATCGTGTGTGGCATCTCTTCGACCAGCGTGGTCGCCATCGTCAGCATCCGGCCGGCCCGGTGGGGTGACTCCTTGCGCGCAAGCCCGATCTGGCCGGCGATGCCTCGCCCGAGTTGCTCGCGCCGAACGCCCGCGGCTCGCTGGGCGGCAAGTTGCGACCGCCGGAACTCCACCGACTCCCGAGCCTGCGCTGCTGCGATCGCGCCCTTCAGTCGTTCGAGTGCGGCGATCCGGTCAATACGGCCCGCGTCATCGATGGCGGGTGACGAGCCGGCGAGCTGATCAAGCCATCGGCTGATGTCCTCCGCAGAGGGCGCTGCCGACGCCGTACCGGATACTCCTACGGCCGCGCGGGTGCACGGGTGAGGGCGAGGGGCCGGCGGCACCTGTTCTTCTCGGTGTCCGTAGACAGGCATTGATTCGAACATATATTCGATCTTAGGAGAGCCAGCCGACAGTGTCAGCCAGCTACCCGGATCTGTGGACAGTCGAAGCCGGCTTCCATCGGGAACGGCGAGCCTGAGCAGAGGTCGGGCAACGTCACGAGGGACGCCCTCGGCTTGCTACCCTTGTGCGGCGTTGCTCGCCCGGCGGGCACGATCCCGCGTAGCTCAATTGGCAGAGCATCCGACTGTTAATCGGACGGTTATTGGTTCGA
>JAICXJ010000005.1 GCA_025980465.1 Frankiales bacterium
ATTGTGGCTCGCGTTGTCAATTCGGACATGCGAACCAAGCAACTTGATGAGCCGGCCCGGGCCACGCCGCGCCGTCACGTGGTTGACACCGGTCGGCGGCGCCTGCGTCGTTTCGGAAGGGAGGAGGTTCGATGAGTCGATTCACCGCAGACCAGATGAGGCGCGACGAGGCAGAGCCGATCGAATCGGGCCGCTGGAAGGGCTGCACCGGGACCGTCGACCCTGCCGACGCCGAAGCGATCGGGGCGCTGTTCGCTCGCTCCCGCGAGGACGACTGCGAACTCGAAGCGGTGCTCGCTACCGACCGAGCCGACCCAGCTCAGCTGGCCCGGCCCACGCATGTGCCATCAGTGGGCCTATAGCGCCACGCATGTGCCATCCGTGGCCCTTATAGCGGACGAGTTGGCCTGTAGGGACGCGATCCACTCCTTACCGAAGAACGGCCTCTCGAAGACGATCTTCGGGCCTTTCCGAGTACGTCTAGCCGACCGCCGCGGTCGTCGCACCGAGTCCTCTCGGCGAGTGGGAGGCCGGGCGATCGGCGGCTGCGGCCGTGCGCACCTGACGACAACCGGTCGCCCTGCGTCGGGGGATCAGGTACGGTGGGCCGTCTGCGCGAGAGCGGTTTGCTGATCGCTCGGCGTCGATACAGGGGATGATTCGGGTCGTACGGGCAGTGTTATTCGACTGTCGCGACGATCTGCGGCAGGGCGTTAAGACGCTCCGTCGGATCTTGGAGACGCAGCACAGCAAGTGGGGTGATCCGGCGCAGCCCTGAGAAGCTGCTGCGGTTGCTCTGCCGCCGCTAAAGCCACGCTCAGGCGGGGTCGATCACTGGGGGGTGCACGTGGGACAACGGTTCCGTGGTGCACTTGCCGCTTTGACGGCGATAATCGGCGTTGTGGGCGCCACCACGTCAGGAGCGGGGGCGGTGGCGGCGACCGCGTCGCCTCCCCCTGCGGTTTTTCTTCAGGTCTCTTCACTCGCTGCCATCACGCCCGCGACCGTCCGGAAATGGCTGGAGGCCTTCTGCGCGGCGACAGCCGAACCACCGGGGCTCGTGCTCCAAGACATCGCCTCAGCGAATGGCGTGCTCCTTACCAAATACCTCGACGCCATCGCACCAATGCTTCCCGGCGGGAGCCAGGCATGCTTCGGCCGCGTGTACGTGGGCACCGTCGACCTCCCGTGGCATGGCGCAGGCACGAAGTACGTAGAGGGGATCACGGACCCGGCGTTCCGAACCAAATACCTCCGGCTGTCGCTGACCGCGGCGCGCCGTTTTCATGCGCGATATCCGTACGTCCGCAACGACTGGTATCTCACCTACGAGGCGAATCTGAACGAGCTCTACTACCGCGATATCGCCGCCTCGTATCGGCTGCTACTCACTCGCGAGATCGACGCCCTGCGCAGCGTCGAGTCTGGACGCAGCGTGCTTTGGTCGCCGGCGTTCTGGTACCCCTACTCGATCTACCGATCCAACACGGCGGGGATGGCGGGGCTCAAGACGCATCTCGTCGGTCTGTTCCAGGCCACCCAGCGCGCCAGCCATGGCCGGATGCATGTCGCGCTGCAAGACTACGTCGGCGGGAGCAGCTGTCTGCCACGCACAGATCGGACCACGCCCAGCGATGCCGTGGGGTGGCTCCGCTTCCTGCAATCATTGAGACAACTCAACAACGTGTCCCTCAATGTCGACCAGTTCACCACGAAGTGCAAGACAGGCGCGATCGTTGCGGCCACCCCGTCGGCGGTCCTCAGCCGTGAACGGTTCTATCGTGCGGCTGGTGTCACCCTCGGTCCCGCGTTCGAGCTCCGCTACTGGCTGCGCGCCCATCTCGCCGACGACCGCCGCCGCGCCCTCGGTCTCTGACCAGCCGATCCGGGATGCGACTTCGCTGTCCGTCGTTCGGATCAAACACCACTTCGCCTTGCGCATCGCGCGCCGAGCGTAGAGCCCCAGAACCCCACCCACTCGCCAAGTCGCGGCCGGCGACCCGCCTTGCTCGATACCAGGAGCGGCTGCGCGGCTGGCTCGCTCGGACGAGCCGAAGCAGACGAGGGGTCTTCTCCACTTATCTGGAGCAGGCGAACCGCCTCACCGGAGCGGCCCGGCCCGATCGCCCACCGAGACCACGTCCCGGGGAGCACGACCGACGGGAAGTGGAACAGGTGGAATCCAGCCGCTCAACGGGGGTGCGTCGAATTCCTCTGCCGCCGCACCTTGCGAAAGCAGACGGGCAATCGCGGACGCAGTGCGCGAGGCGGCCTGACCATCACCGTACGGGCTGACCATCCGACAGTCGTGCGCCTGTCCCCGGGTTCCGACCGCCCGCGAGGTCGACAGCATCGCCGCGGCCCGGGCGACGATACGTTCCTCGTCGGTTCCGACCAGTTCTACGACACCGGCTGCGACACCCTCTGGCCGTTCGGTGACTTCACGCATTACCAGGACTGGCGTGCCGAAGCTGGGCGCTTCTTCCTGAATTCCGCCGCTATCAGTGATTACCAGGTCCGCTCTGACGAGCAACCCGACGAAGTCGCGGTAGCCGGGCGGTTCCACGATCCGAACGTTGTCGATACCGTCGAGCGCAGGCACCAGAGACTTCCGTACCGTCGGGTTCGGGTGTGCCGGGAGTACGAACAAGACGTCAGGATGGTCGCGCGCGAGGCGGGCCAAGGCTCGACCGACTGCGGCGAGTGGTTCGCCCCAAGACTCCCGACGGTGCACCGTTACCAGGACCAGCCGCCGTCGAGATGACACGACCTCGTTAAGGATCGGCGCGGGATGATCGAGGGGAAGCGCGGCTACGTGATAAAGGGCGTCGATGACCGTGTTGCCGGTGCACACGATGGCAGAGCGCGGCACTCCCTCCGCTACAAGGTTGGCCACGTTGCCCGGCGTGGGGGCAAGATGGAGCGTCGATAAGGTTGTCGTCAGCCGGCGGTTGATCTCCTCGGGGAAGGGTTGCCAACGGTCCCCGCTGCGCAGGCCCGCCTCGACGTGGGCGATTGGAACACGACGATAGAAGCCAGCCAGGGCGCCGGCGAAGGCGGTGCTCGTGTCGCCCTGAACGACGATGAGCGCGGGATCGCGCTCCGCGATCACCCGGTCCAACCCGCTGAGCGCACGAGTGGTGATCTCGGCGAGACTCTGACCGTGCCGGCCGACTCCGAGTTCGTGATCGGCCTCGATGCCGAACGTCGAGAGGATCGGTTCGACCATCTGGCGATGCTGACCGGTGGTGACCACGATGGGCTCGAGCTGGTCCTCGGCGCGAAGGGCGAGCACTACGGGCGCGAGCTTGATCGCCTCCGGTCTGGTACCGATCACGACCAAGACCCGACTGCGCCGACCTGCTGCCGGTTCGAGCCGTCCTGCCTGGAGGGCGGTGGCGGGCGGGCTGCTGTTCGCGACGACCGTTGGCGACCCGGCGATGCGAGTGAACCGCGCATCGGTCCGGACGGGGGGAAAGGTCGCGCTCGACGACAGGCAGCTATCGACCATGGTGCTCATAGCGGGGCGACGATGGGATCGGTGGGAAGCGGCCACAGGCAGGCGCGCTGTCGGGGTGATCAACTCGTCGGTTCGGTCGGTCTTGTCCCAGTTGGATATGCCCCGCAGCATGCGGCTGAGGGCCCGCCAGACCGCGATGTAGCCGATGTAATTCCAAGCGATCATCAAGTGCCCGAGCACGAAGGCGCGTCGCAGCGTGACGGCGCGGGTACGTCGGGCGTAGACGAAGCCGATGAGAAGGTTCGGCGCGAACGACAGGACGTACCAAACCAGGCCGTAGGTCACCCTCCACGGCAGGCCGTGCAGGCCTGTCGCGAAGATCCCGTGACCTGACCCCACGAGCAGCTGGTAAATGATCCACTGCTGGAGGATGGACCAGGGCAGCACAATCAACCACGGCACGAGCAGGTACGACGTCACTTCCAGGACAGCGACCTCGTTGACCTTGTTGGAGCGCCACAACTCGGGTAGCCGCCGCATCGAGCCCATGTGGCCCTGGTACCAACGGGTGCGTTGCCGCAACAGACGGCGGTAGGTGTGAACGCCCTGTTGGTCGACATACCCACGGGTGGTGGTCGTGATCCGCCATCCGCGGGCCACGAGACGAAGACCTAGATCGAGATCCTCGGTCAGCGACTCGCTCCACGGGTCGCCTTCGAGCCCTTGGAGCGCGGTGAGCCGGGTGAACTGTCCGTTGCCGCCCAAACTCACGGTCCCGCTCATCGAGCGCGCGAGCTGGGAGAGCGCCGAGATCAGCCAGAACTCGATGTCCTGGAACTGGGCGATGAGCTTTCGGCGGTCTCGGATGCGAACGATGAGTTGCACGCCGCCGATATCCGCGTCGTCGAACTGCTCGAGCGCGGCGTGCACAGCGCCGGTGCTGAGATGCCCGTCGGCGTCCATGACAGCCACGATGACCTCACTGGGGTCGAGGCCCCGCAGTCCCGCATCGCGAATCAGGACCGGAAACGCCGCGTTGAGCGCCGCGCCTTTACCGCGTTGGGACTCGATGCCCCTTCGGCTGACGACCTGGAGGCGATCCGGCCGGCCGGCGACGACGGCCGCCTCGCGAGCCCGTTCCGCGGTTCGATCGCCGGAGCCGTCATCGATGACGATCACGGTGCTTCCCGCGATGGCGAGAAGTCGGGACACCGTCTCGCCGATCACCACCTCCTCGTTCAGGCAAGGTATGAGGAAGTAGAGGCCGTCGTGGCTGGCATCGTCTGCTTCGCCCCGGTCGGACTCCTGGCTGTCGAGGCGCCGTCCGCCCCGGTGGGCGACGCGGATTCCGAGTGCCATCGATATGGCGAAATATGGAAGGGCCAGCGCCAGGATCAGTTGCGAGATCCAGCCGAAGATCTCCTGCGTTGCCACGGCTCAGCCCGTCACCGGGCGGCGCAAAGTGCGGCGGCCAGCCAGTATCGCTGCGTAGGTGATGCCAGCGCCGCACGCGCCCACGATCGTCAGTACCGACCCGAGGTACGTGTGCGCGATCGCGAATCCGGGATCAGTGCCCCACGTCGAGACCGTCGCGCCAATGGCGGCGAGCCGCACCACGTTCACGAGGGTCAGGATTGTCGCTGTCACCGCCACGGCAATCGCCGTCCGCCAGGGTGAGAGCTGACGCATGAGCATGAGGGGCGCACTCCCAATCAGCAACGCGGCCAGAAGGTAGGCGACGCTGCATTCGCTGGTGAGGATGAACGTGGACTGAACCGACGTGCTCTTATAGAGGATGAGCAGGTGGCGGCCGGGCACAGCGATCGTGGTCTGCCCGGTCACCAGATGAATGGCGTGGGCCGCGAGGATCGCTTCGATCCCCCGCCACGTGAGGGCCAGCCAAACAAGAGCGATCCCGGAGCCGACTAGTCCCGCCGCGGCGGTCCAGCGCGCGAGCCGCGCCGGACCGCTGACCACAGATCCATGCGGATTAGCGCCTAGCACCACGCCGACGACCAGCCCGAAGCAGCAACATGCCGCCAAGCATGAGCATCACACCAGCCACCACGAACCAGATAACTCCGAACCCGGTGAAGGCGAGGGTCCCGGCGCCCGCTGCGACACTTCCAACCGCGGAACTCGTATACATAGGGTCTTCTTTCCCAAGCGAATAGCTGATCGGCGAACTAGCTGATTGTTAGATGGCGGAAGCTGAACGACGGAACCGGCGACGGACGACCAGCACACCGGCACCGGCGAGGAAGATGGCCGCTGTTATGCCCATGGCCATGCGTCCGAACAAGGGAGCCTGAGACACGCCAGAGGAGGGCGCACATGCCGGGGTGTGGATCAGATCGTCCGACAGGGTGACAGCTGCACTGCCGGCCAGTACCCGACCTTGGATCTGAGTGCCGTCGCCAATAGTTGCCGCCGTGTTGGCGAGGATTGTGCCGTTGAACAGCGAGGATGCTCCGAGCGTCGCGGAGCTACCGACCGCCCAGAACACGTTGCAGGCCTGGGCACCATTCGTCAGAGCCACGACGCTCGACGCGCTGGTTATGAGCGTGGAACCGGCCTGGAAGATGAACACCGAGTTGGGATCACCGCCGCCGTCAAGGGTCACTGTGCCGGACAACGCGAACGACGACGGATCGTTGTAGACGCCGGCGGTGAAGGTCTGGCCGACAAGATCCCACACCGGCGCGAACGTTTGATTGGGCGTTAGACCTTGCGCGACGGTCAGCGCGTTTCCCGCGTCCGTCTGCGCTCCGGCGGCGGCTCCGTCACCCAGATGCTGTACCCCTGGGGGAGTAACAACGCCGGGCGGGAACCCGGTCACCGCGGAGCCCGGACTCACCCCCAGGTTTCCGCCCACGCCAGTGTCAGCGCTGATAACGGAGAACCCAGTGTTGGTCACCGTCGAACCGGCCAGCACAGTGAAGGTTCCCGCGGTTCCCAGCGGCACTGGCGCCGGATTCGGGAACGCAGACGCCGCTGAAATAGGTTCGATCAGCAGCACCGCCCCCACCAGCGCGACTCCGACCGCCAAGCGATGGCGCCCGGGAAGTCTGAGGACACGCGCGGACGTTCGCCGAGACATAAGAGCCATTGCGCCTCTCCCTGGTAATGACGCGCACACTTGACGCGCCTCCGGGGTCTGGAGCGACGCACCCCACGAACGACCTCTAATATTGATGAGGCCCAAATACGGTGCAGGTGCAGCGTATTTGGGGGCCGGATATTTTGTGTATCTAGTAAAATAGCCGCAATATCTACTGTCCCCGCGCGTGAACTTCTCAAACTTTTCTGGGAAGTGCCACTGGGCACCACTGACGTCGAGCGCGGCAGACCGGCGGGATCGCTCCCGCAAGTGCCCGGGGCCATGATGTGCACTAGTTGGGCCCGGTCGTCGCGGAGGTGCAGCTGTTGTTCGAGGCGTCCGTCCTCACCACCGGGCAATGCTCGCGGTCGTGATCGGCACCGGGATGCGGCAAGGCGAGATCCTCGGCCTGCGAGTGCAACACGTGAACTTCCTGCGACGGCAGCTCTCCGTCGAGGAGCAGCGCCTCACGCCGTCAACAGGGTCGACGTACCTGATCCGACAGCTCAAGACGCCCGCGAGCCGGCGACTGTTGCCGCTCCCCCAGTTCACGATCGACTCGTTGTCGCATCATCTAGCGGTGCACGATGCGCGCGACGACGGTGTCATCTTTCGCAACCCGAACGGCGGGCTGTGGCGACGAGGCGTGTCCGTGGCCATGGAAAAGTCCCCGCTGGTGGCCAAGTAGAAGTCCCCACCCTTCGCTCGTCGTGTCGAGCCAGGAGTTTCGGCCTGCGCGGTGACGGTGGCGGTGTCAGCCAGTCACCGCACCGCGTCGCCGTCGCGTGAAAACTGACCCTGTGTCGCGTTAGAACTCAAGCGGCGCTAGGGGGTCAATTTTCGAGCGGCGTTGACAATCCTCGCTGCTGATCATGTTTCACCTCGCGACGCGTACGTCGAGGCGACGACCCCGCGACGACGAACGAAGCGGCGGCGAAGCGGCAAGCGGAGGTAGGCCGACTCGCTTCGATGTCACACCGATGTCACGGAACGTATGACACCGAGCGTGATTTGGTGGCACTGGACGGCACGACCGGGTTTTGCCCTCTAGGCCGCTGACCAAGGGTGCGGAAACGCTCCTGATCTGCGGTTTTACAGAGCGGGAGCGGACGAGTTGGCCTGTAGGCCGGGTTCTGTTCACTCGGTCCGAGGACCGAGTGAGACGGTCATCTATCTCGGGTTGCCGTTGCCGACAACCTCTAGCGGTCTACCCGGAAGCTCGGGCGGGCCGCCCTCGAACGCTTCCTGTCTGACCTTGCTCCGGGTGGGGTTTACCGAGCCGCCCGAGTCACCTCGGGCGCTGGTGGGCTCTTACTCCACCGTTTCACCCTTACCCGGCTCGCGCCGGGCGGTCTGTTTTCTGTGGCACTGTCCCGCGGGTCACCCCGGGTCGGTGTTGCCGACCACCCTGCCCTTCGGAGCCCGGACCTTCCTCGGCAGCACTTCGAGAAGCACTGACGCGACCGTCCGGCCAACTCGTCCGCCGATGATCAGGGTACGGCGCGACATCAGCTTCGGCTAGGCCGCGTTCCAGTAGCGGCGCAGGCCGTAGAGCAGGGCCAACGCGATCAGCTCGACCACCGCCGCGTCACCGAACCGGCCGACGTCACGACGCCAGCCGGTCAGCGGGACGCGCGACAGCATCGAGATCGGCGTACTCGCCGTCATCGCGGGCGACATCGACATTCCGGCCATGTGGGAGTGCGCGCCAGCGGTCGCATGCACCAGGTGATAACCGTGCGGGAGCACATGTGAGTGAGGCTTCACAACGGCGAACTGCGACATCATGCCGTCGTCTTCGTGGTTGAGCATGTGGCAATGCAGCATGAACACGCCGGTGTAGTCGGTGAACTTCGCGGCGACGACCACGCTCTCCCCCGGGTCGAGCCGCCACACGTCCTCGAGGCCGCGTTCCCATGGCGGCGGCCGCTTGCCGTCGCGCGAGATGGTGTGCCACTGCTCCTCGTGCAAGTGGATGTAGTGGGTGATCGGCGCGAGGTTCGTCAGCCGCCAGGTCTCGGTTGCACCGAGCGGCACCTCGACCTCGACCCGTCGCGGGTCGAACGGCTTCCCGTTGATCGTCCAGTAGGTCCCGGTCGACGCCGTGCCGGCGAGGCCGAAGGTCCACGTGAACGACACCTTGCGAGGCGCCTTGATCGGTGGCGGCTTGGCGAGGAAGTTCGGTATCTGGGTGTGGTCGGTCGCGGTGTGCGTGACCCGGAACTGCATGATGGCGGCGGTCGGGCTTCCGATGCCTGACGGTGGCCGGTTCGTCCGCGGGATGCTCTCCAGCACCACGTTCTTGTGGAGCTCGCCGGCGAAGTCGACGATGACGTCCGCGCGCTGCGCCGGGCCGAGCAGGATGTCCTGCCGGACGACCGGATGAGGCAGCAGGTCGCTGCCGGTCCCGATCTGGATGAACGGCCGGCCGTCAGACAGCGCGAAGTCATAGGAGCTGAAATCCGAGGTGTTGATCAGCCGGAGTCGGTAGTGGTGCTGCGCCACGTCGAGATGCGGCGCGAACCGGCCGTCGACGAGAATCCGGTTGCCCACCGTCGCGTCGCCGGGCGGGGCCATCGGCCCGGTGATCCCGTGCATGGTCCGGTGCTGATTCGTGACCGGGTTCGTCAACTGGTTGTTGCTGGTGAACTTCCGGTCCGCGACCAACAGTGGTACGTCGTACGGCCCATTCGGCAGGTGGAGCGACTGCTCGCGTTTGGAGTGCACCAGGAACGCGCCTTGCAGGCCGTGCCAGTTGTTGCGCGCGGTCAGGTTCATCCGGTGGTCGTGGTAGAAGTCGGTCGCCTCAGTCTCCGGCTTGCCGCTGTCGGTGAGCGGGAAGTCGTAGGTGCGGGTGCGGCCGTGCTGGATCAGGAAGCGATCGGGCTGCCCGTCGTACTGCCACTTGTGGTGGTCGCCGTGGAAGTGCACGGTGATCGCACCGGCGCGCCGGGGCAGGTGGTTGGTGAAGGTGACCTTGGTGTCGTGCCCGGCCGGCCGCACGATCGTCGGCCCCGGGTAGGTTCCGCCGAAGGTCCACATCTTCGTCATGGGGCCGGTGGGGAAGACCCGGACCCGGGCCGGCTTGATCGGAATATGAAGGTGCGATCCGGTCAGCACCGGGGGCAGCTTCAACGGCAGTGTGAAGCTCGGTGTCCCGGGCTGGACCCCGCCCGAGCCGCCTTCGACGATCAGCGTCCCGGTCATGGTTCCGGGATGAAAGGTGCAGTGGAAGGTGTAGGTGCCGGCGGCTAGCGTGCTCGCCTGCGGGATCGACAGCGTGTGGCCGGGGTTGACCCAGGTGTCGAACAGCGCCTTGCCGCCAGAGTCGGTGGCATCCGAGGTCACCGTGTGCTCTTGGCTGTCGAGGTTCACCACGCTGAGGCTGCCGCCCTGCGAGATGGTGACGACCTGGGTGGCGTAGCCCTTCACCGCGGCGTCCTTGGGCACGACGATCGTCGCCGACATCGGTGCGGTGGCCCTGGGAACGTGCCCGAGCACCATTCCGGGCGTCCGCGCCAGGGCATGCTGGGGCGCAACGGAGTAACAGACAGCTGCTGCGACTAGGCCCACCCCGACAAGCCCGCGCCGCCCCCGCGCGTTGAGCACGCCGGACAGTATGCAGTGCGCGGCGCCTGATTTCCGGTGAATGTCGGAAAGCGGACATTACTTTCACCTACAAGCAGGCTCGGCAGGACTCGAACTTAAGGTTGCCGGACAACGCTGACACCGACGTGGTCGGGATGGGCCGGTCGATGACGCTGAGCTACACCCTGCCGGGTCGGTGAGTACGCCGAGATGTACTTCGCTGACCGCTGCTCATCAGCACTAGGCCAGACGCTTGCGCTGGGGTAAGGTCCAGACCGCCGGTGATTCCGCACGGGGGAAGGATCGATCCGATGACGCATGGCGTCGTCCGCCCTGAGCTAGGGCACATCACCCGGCTGAGCCTGTCGACTACCCGACAGCAACCGTTGCAATTCTCAAGCATTGTCATCGGCCCCAGGTAGCGTCCGGGCCGGTATCAACCGTATGGGGGAAAGGAATCCTTTCAATGATCCACCGCACCTCCACTTTGGCGGTCGCTGCCGCGGCCACCGCAGGCCTGCTCGCAGCAGGCGGCGCGCCGGCACTCGGCTCGCCACATGCCAGGGCCGCGTTGATCTCCACTCCGAAGTTGGTCATCCACGAGACGTCCTCGACGATCACCGTCAAGGGCCCGCACCGCTTCTCGGCGGGGCGGGTCAGCGTCACGCTGATCGCCCACAAGGGTGAGCAGGAGGTCGGCTTCTTCCGACTTCACAAGGGCTACACGTACGCCGATGCGAAGCGGGACTTCGCCGCGTTCTTCAGCTCGCAGACGCCGACACCGGCCGGCATCAAGGCGCTCAACCGGGTCGTTCGCCACGTCACCCTCTACGGCGGGTTCGACACCGGCACCGGCCACAAGACCGTCAGTGGGAGCGTCGTGCTGCCCAGGGCCGGCACCTACCTGGTGATCAACGACGACCAGGGCCCCGGCTCAGTCCCGCCGGTGCGGCTGCACGTGACCAAGCGGGTGGGTAACAGGGTCACCCCGACGTCGTCCGCGACGGTGAAGGCCATTACCGCGAAGCGGTTCCGGGGCGCCACGACGCTGCCTGCGGCCGGCACCATCACGTTCAAGAACGAATCCACGAACTCGCCTCACTTCCTGGCGCTCCAGCACGTCAAGGCCGGCACCACCCGCAAGCAGGTCATCGCAGCACTGAACAGTGGCCCGGGCGGTTCTGGACCTAACCCGTTCGAGAACGGAACTGCCGGCACCGACGCGCTCGGCATGGGACAGTCGCAGACGCTGACCTACAAGTTGCCGGCCGGGACCTACGCCGAGATGTGCTTCTTCCCCGATCTTCAGACCGGGATGCCCCACGCACTCATGGGCATGGTGCGCATCGTCCACCTCAGGTAACAGCCGTCAGGAATTCGATGGGGCGTCGGTGTCGAGGTGACGGCGACGCCCCATCGGGGCGGGCGACCGCCCGACCGCCATCAACGTAAGCGGAAGGACACCTATGACGTATCGAAAGAAGTCCGTCGCGATCGCCGCGACGGTGACCGGCGCGGTCGTCGCGCTCGGCACTGCTCCCGCCATCGGCGGGCCGCACGCGGCGTCGAACCTGATCGCCACCCCGAAGTTCGCCGTGACGATCACGTGGAGCGGTCACGGCCACAACCGCACCGCAAACATGGTCGTCAACGGACCGAAGACCGTCTCCGCCGGCCGGGTAGCCATCTCGCTGCACGGCATCGGTGGCGAGGTCGCCGTCGACGTCGTTCGCCTGAAGTCCGGCTACACCTACAAGCAAGCGGTAACGGACTTCAACACGTTCGGGGCATCGTTCGGCCCGCAGGGACCGAGCGCAGCGGGGCTCCGAGCCTTGCGTCGGGTGGTCCATAACGTGACCTTCTTCGGCGGTCCGGACACCGGCAGCCTCTCCCATGAGCGCGCCACCGTGGTGCTGCCGAAGGCCGGTCACTACCTGATCATCAACGACAGCAACCAGGGGCCAACCGGCCAGGCAAGGAAGCTGACCGTCACGCCGAAGGTCGGCAACCGCGCCACGCCGAAGACCACCGCATCCGTGCGAGCGATCACCGCAAAGCGGTTCCGTGGCTCGCTGACGCTGCCAGCAAGCGGCACGATCAAGTTCACGAACACCTCGACCACCTCGCCGCACTTCCTCGTGCTCCAGCACGTCAAGGAAGGCACCACTCGCAAGCAGGTGATCACCTCGGCCAACAGCAACTCCAACGGACCGCCGCCGTTCGCGATGACGGGAGACGCTGCCATCGACGTGGTCAGCATGGGCCGCTCCATGACGCTGAGCTACAAGCTGCCGGCCGGTGAGTACGCCGAGATGTGCTACTTCCCGGATCTACAGACCGGGATGCCGCACGCGGCGATGGGCATGGTCCGCATCGTTCACCTCCAGTAGCACCAAGTACGTCACGCGTGGGGCGCCGCAGGTGACTGCGGCGCCCCACCGCTGTCTGGCAACCGCGCACCTGGTAGGCAAGAGCTACCGAGAGGAGCGAGATCAGATGGCAGTAGCAGTTGGCGACAAGGTGCCGGACGTCGCAGTGCAGATCCTGCGCGACGGCAAGCCCGAGACGGTTCAGACCGGCGAGATCCTCGGTCGCGGCAAGGCGGTGCTGTTCGCGGTGCCGGGCGCGTTCACACCAGGATGCTCCAAGCTGCACCTGCCCGGATACGTGCAGCGCGGCGACGAGCTGCGTGCCAAGGGCGTCGAGACGATTGCCTGCGTCTCGGTCAACGACGCCTGGGTGATGGACGCCTGGGGCGAGGCGCAGGGCGCCCACGACAAGAACATCCTCATGCTCGCCGATGGCAACGGCGCGTTCGCCGAGGCGATGGGTCTGGTCTTCGACGGCTCGGGCGTCGGCCTCGGCACCCGGTCGCAGCGGTACGCCGCGGTCATCGACGACGGCATCATCAGCGAGCTCGAGGTGGAGCCGGCGCCGGGGGTCGATGTGAGCAGCTGCGACAACATCCTGACCAAGATCTGACGCGGGGGTGCCCGCGTCGTACGAGACGCTGCTCTACTCGGTCGGGAACAGCGTCGCGACGATCACCTTCAACCGGCCGGAGCGCCTCAACACCATCGTTCCGCCGATGCCGGAGGAGTTCGAGGCCGCGATCGGCGAGGCAGTCGAGGACGCAGATGTGAAGGTGATCGTTGTCCGCGGCGCCGGCCGCTCGTTCTGCGCCGGTTACGACTTCGGCGGCGGCTTTCATCACTGGGATGAACGGATCTCGACCGACGGCCGCTGGGATCCCGGCAAGGACTTCGTCCTGGGTACCGCAAGCACCGGTCCGACACAGCGCTTCATGGCAATGTGGCGATCGCCCAAGCCGGTCATCGCCCAGGTACACGGCTGGTGTGTCGGCGGCGGCAGCGACACCGCACTGTGCGCCGACCTCGTGATCGCATCCGAGGACGCGATGATCGGGACGCCGTACTCGCGGATGTGGGGCTGCTACCTGTCCGCCATGTGGATCTACCGGCTCGGCCTGACCAGAGCGAAGGAGTTCGCCCTGACCGGCAAACCGCTGTCGGGCCGGGAGGCCGCCGACGTCGGGCTGATCAACGCGGCGGTGCCGTTCAGCGAGCTGGAGACGACGGTCGCGACGACCGCGGCCCAGCTCGCCTCGATTCCGGCGTCGCAGCTGGCTGCGATGAAGCTCGTGGTCAACCAGGCCTACGAGTCGATGGGGCTCGCCGCTACCCAGAAGCTCGGCGGCATTCTGGATGGCCTGATGCGCAACACCCCCGACGGTGAACGGTTCGTCGACGCTGCCGACTACGACGGCGTCGCGGCTGCGACCGCGGATCGCGACCGTCCGTTCGGCGACTACAGCCAGGCGCCCGCGGACCGCAAGCCCAACCCGAACAACGTCATCACGCCCTGACCGTCCTGCCGAGGTGAGGCAGACGACGGGCCAGGACGACCGGTACGGCGGCCGCCACGACGCACCCGGCCACGACGATCGCGATCTCCGACGTCGTCAGCCGTGCGATGGCTCCGGCCAACGGTCCGCCGAGCCCCACGCCACCGTCGAACCAGGCGAAGAACGCGCCAGCCGCCGCTCCGTGCTGCACTTCCGGTACGCCGCCGAGAGCCAGCACGCCGAGGGCGGGCACGGCGAGTCCCTGACCGAGCGAGAGCATCGCAAGCGCCGCGATCGAGAGGGCTGTGACAGACGACACCGCGAACGGCACCAGACCGAGGCCCTCGAGAAGTGCCGCGCCGGCCACCAGGAGCCGGCTCACGAGGAACGCCGAGAACGAGCTGTAAACGCCGGCCCGATTCCCACCGCCATCAGCCCCGCACCGATCACCACCATCGGTCGGGCGCCGAACCGGTCCGCCCACCGCCCACCGAGTGGTCGCAACAACGCTCCGGTGATGGACGGGGCTCCCACCGCGAGCCCGACGTGGACGGCGCCGCCGCCGAGCGAGTGCGTGACGTAGCCCGGCGCAACTCGCAGCACCGCGCCGAGTGCGGCGTAACAGGTCACGGCGGTGGCAAGCACCGCGCCGTAGGCAGGAAGACGGATCCGCCCGGTGGCAGGCATCCGCCATGGCCTACCCCGCGGTTGGCCGGACGCTACCTTCGGTCTGAGCCTGACCGGCGGCTGAACACTCCACCGGATGTGAGACTCATCCCGTGAGCTCGATCCGCCGCGTCGTGGAGTCGTACGGCGAGCTGCCTCTCCAGGTCGGCGAGTGGTTCCTGCCCACCGATGATGCGCCGGCACCCACCGTCGTACTCGTCCACGGCGGATTCTGGCGCGAGAACTTCGACCGCCACCTCGAGGACGACGTTGCGATCGACCTGGCGTCGCGCGGCTACCTCTGCTGGAACATCGACTACCGCTCGGCCGCGCTGCCGTGGCCTGCGACCCTTTCCGACGTCGCGGCCGGCTACGACCACGTGTTCAACGGCGCCTACGCCGGCCGAGTCGACCACACCCGAGTGGGCGTGGTCGGGCACTCCGCCGGAGGTCACCTCGTCGCCTGGCTCGCGTCGCGTCACAAGCTGCCGCGCGAAGCCCCGGGCTATAACTGCGACCTGAGGTTGCCGACCGTGTGCATCCCGCAGGCGGCAGTCGTGGCTCTGACGGACGCCGCCCACGCCGATCTCGGCCGCGGCGCAGTCAGTGCGCTCATGAACGGCATGCCGGAGCAACATCCGCAACGATATGCAGTGACCGACCCAGTCGCGCTTCTCCCGACTGGCGTCCGAACAGTTCTTCTGCACGACCGCGACGACGCAATCGTGCCGATCAGCCAAAGCGAGACCTACGTCAGCAGCGCGGCTCAGCGGGGCGATGACAGCACTCTCGAGGTCGTTCCCGGCACCCACTTCTCGCACATCAAGCCGAAGAGCAAAGCGGTGCAACGGCTGCGCGATGTCCTCGCGACGATGTGAGGACCACGGTCAGGGCCCGATCAGCTTCAATGACAGCCACAACGCGATCGTCGACAGGCCTATCGCGGCCGGTGCCGTCGCAAGCCCCAACACCGTGAAATCGCGCAGGTCAGGAACCCCGTCCACGTCGGCCACGGCGCGCCGCCACAACAACGTCGCCAGCGATCCGAGGTAGGTCAGGTTCGGCCCGATGTTGACGCCGATGAGAACCGCGAGCGCCGGCCCGACACCGCTGCCTGCCGCCACCGGAAGCAGCAGCAAGGTGGCCGGCAAGTTGTTGATGAGATTTGCAGCGAGTGCCGACACCGCGGCGACACCCAGCAGTGATGACAGCCCGGCACCGGCGGGCAGCAGGTCGGTCGCGAGACGGGTCAGGCCGTGGGTCGCCGCCGCGGCGACTACGACCCCGAGGCCGAGGACGAACAGGCAGAACGACGGCGACGTCGCGCGAAACGCATCGGCCACCGTCATGCGGCGGCGTCCCAGCCGCTGGCCAGCGAGGATCACGGCACCGCCGGTGGCGACCCACACCGGCGCGACACCGAGCAGGTCACCCACACCGAATCCGACGACAGTCAGCGCGAGGACGGCGGTGGCGAAGACCGGAAGCCGGGTGGGCTGCGAAGCCGGCGGGTCAACGACCACGTTGGAGTCGGCCCGGAAGATGACGCCGGTGCCAACCACCTCGACCGCGACAGCCACCAGCCACGGCAACGTCATCAGCGCCGTGAACCGACCGAAACTCACCGATACGAGCGCGAGCGCGAGCAGGTTCGTCAGGTTCGACACCGGCAGCAGCAACGACGCCGAGTTCGCGAGATGTGCTGTCACGTAGAGCGGCCGGCGCGGCGCCGACCGGGAACGCCTCACGGTTGCCACGACGACCGGCGTCAGCAGAACCACGGTGGTGTCGAGCGACAGCAACGCGGTGGTGACAGCGGCGACTGCCGAAACGGTGACGAGCAGCCATCGCGCCGAGCGCGCGGCGGCGCCGGCCATGAGCTCTCCGGCGGCGCGGAACACCCCCTCCTCGGCGCAGCTGTCGGCGATCACCAGCACCGCGGCTAGGAACCCGACGACCGGACCCAGCGTCTCGACGACACCACGCGCCTCGGTCCACGTCACAGCCCCGAAAGCAAGGAGCAGCCCTACCGCAGGCACGGCCACCACGACCTCGGGCAGCCCCCGCGGTCGGCGCACAGCGGTGACGAGCAACGCAAGCAGCGCCACCAGCGAGATGGCCTCGCGCACTGTGGCTAGTACCCCAGCACTAGATGCCGAAGGGTGTTGCGATGCCTCCGGCGAGATGGCTGGTGTCGTTGACCAGCCGAACGACGTCGGCGGCTTCCGGCCGCCAGTCGATTATCGACAGCGACGCCAGATCGAGGTACACCCGAAACACACTGTGCAGCGGGGCGTCCAGCGCGTCGCGGAGCAACAGCTTGATCGGCGTCACATGCGTCACGACCAGAATTCGGCGCTCGCCGTACTCGTCAATGACCCGCTGCCGGGCCGCAGCGACCCGGATCGCGGTCGATGCCATGCTCTCCCCGCCCGGCGGCGCGACCGTCGGGTCAGCCAGCCAGGTCCTGAGCTGCTCCGGCGCCTGCTTGCCGACCTCGCCGAACGTTAGTCCTTCCCAGTCTCCGAAGTCGGTCTCGGTGAAGCCGTCCTCGACAATCACGTCGCGGCCGAGCTTGAGCGCAACCGTCTCGGCGGTCTGCCGGGCCCGGCGCAACGGCGAGCAGACAATCAGCTCCACGCCGAGATCAGCGAGGCGTGCCGCGGCCGCGGCCGCTTGCGCCTCGCCGCGGTCAGTCAACGCCGAGTCACCACGGCCACTGAATCGTTTCTCGATCGACAGCGGCGTCTCGCCGTGGCGAAGCAGGATCGCGACCGTCGGCATCCCGGTCGGGGCGCTCCAGCCGTAGAGCGTGTTGCTCACCCCCGCCTTCGGCGCTGCGGCCGCCTCCGGGCCGGCGGTCTCCCGTGCCGTCCAGGCCCGGCCGACCGCCTGGTCGTCCATCGCCTGGTTCGCGAGCCGATCCGCATAGGAGTTCTGAGCCCGCGGGATGTGGGTGAACGTCGTACGCGGGATCTGACGCAGCAGGCCGGCCGCCTGCTTGGCGAGCTGCTGCATGTCGGGGTGCTTGACCTTCCACTGGTTAGTCATCTGCATCACGACCAGCTTCGAGTCCATCCGGACCGCCACGTCGGTGGCGCCGAGGTCGATCGCGGCCTGCAACCCGGCGATCAGCCCGCGGTATTCCGCGACGTTGTTGCTCGCCACGCCGATGCCACCGGCCGCCTCGGCGAGCACCTCATCACTGTCGGCATCGCGGACGACCGCGCCGTACCCGGCCGGGCCCGGGTTGCCGCGCGACCCGCCGTCCGCCTCGACGACGACGCGTCGCTCGCTCACAGTCCGGACTCGGCGGTCCGCACCAGGATCCGCCGGCATTCCTCGCACCGCAGCACCTCATCCGCGGGCGCATCGCGGAGCCGGTTGACGTCGGTGGTGTTGAGCTGCAGATGGCACCCCTGGCACGCACCACGATGCAGCGCCGCCGCCCCCACGCCGCCGGAAGAGGCGCGCAGCTTGGTGTAGAGCGCCAGCAGGTCCTCCGCCACCGCCGCCGCGATCTCGCTGCGCTGTGCGGTGGTCTTCTCGACCTCGGCGGCGATCTCCTCGAAGGCCGCGTCGCGTCGGTGCGCCGCGTCCGCCAGTGAGGCCTGGACGCCGCCCTGCTCCTGGCGCAGCAGCTCCAGCCTGGTCTGGACCGCCTCGCGCTGCTCCATGACCTCGAGCTCCGCGTCCTCGAGCTCGGCCTGTCGCCGGTGCAACGACTCGATCTCCGACTGCAGGTTCTCCAGTTCCTTCGGAGACCCCACTTGGCCGCTGTCCAGCCGTTGCTGGTCGCGCTGCATCCGGCTCCGCACCTGCTCGACGTCGGTATCGATCTTCGCCTGCTCGCGGCCGAGATCGCTGTCCTCGGTCTCGGCGCGCACGATGTCGGCTGCAAGCGACTCGTTGCGCTCGGTGAGAGTCTCGATCTCGGCGAGCTCCGGCAGCGTCGCGCGGCGGTGCTCGAGCCGGTCGAGCGTGGAGTCGAGCCCCTGTACGTCGAGCAGGCGCAGCTGATCCTCGGGAGCGGCGTTCACGAAGCGATCTGGCCTTAGTCGTCGGTCGGATGGGCGTGGCCGGTCCACGGGTCAGTGACGATCCGCGAGACGGTCGCGTCCACGTTAGTGCCATCAGCAGCAAGGTCGGCGACGAGGAGCTCGGCCGCCAGATCCAGCCAGGGCGCCTCGGTCGCCCAGTGCGCGGCGTCGATCAGCCCGATGCCGGTGTCGGCGACCGCCTCTGACGTGCGGTGGTGTTTGAGGTCGGAGGTGACGAGGACGTCGGCGCCGCGCGAAGCCGCGAGCTCGGCGAGGTCACCGCAGGACCCGCCTCCGACGGCGACGGTGCGCACCGGCCGGTTGGGGTCACCGGCCGACCGCACGCCCCACGAGGTCCGCGGCAGCGCCGCCGCCACGGTCGCGGTGAACGCGGCGAGGGTGGTCGGGGCGGCCAGCTCCCCGATCCGCCCGAGGCCGAGTGACGACGGCGCGGCGGCGAGCTCGACGACGTCGTAGGCCGGCTCCTCGTAGGGATGAGCCGCGACGAGCGCCGCCAGGATCGAGGCTCGGGCGCAGCGCGGCGCGATCGTCTCCAGCCGCGACTCCTTCACGTGCTCGACCTGTCCTGGCGAGCCGATCGTCGGCACGCTCGACGGGCCGGGCGTGAAGGTTCCGACACCCTCGCCGAGATACCCGCAGCGGGTGTAGTCGCCGACGGTGCCGGCGCCGGCCGCTGCCATCGCATCGAGCACCCGCTCGGCGGCGTCGGCCGGCACGAACGTGACGATCTTGTCGAGGCTGCCCGGGGCGAGCGGCTGCAGGACCCGGGTGCCGGACAGCTGGAGCGCCCTCGCCAGAGCGTCGTTGACGCCCGGGCTGGCGACGTCGGCATTGGTGTGGGCGACGTAGAGCGCCACTCCGTGAGTGATCAGCCGGTGCGCCACCCGACCCTTCGCTGTCGTCGCCGCCACCGACTCGGTCCCGCCGAGGAACAACGGGTGGTGGGTGACGAGCAGGTCCGCGCCCCCGGCGACTGCCTCCTCGGCGACGACCTCGACCGGGTCGATGGCGAAGTGGACCTTGCCGACCTCGGCCTCCGGATCCCCACAGACCAGCCCGATCGAGTCCCAGCTCTGTGCCCACGCCCGGTCGTAGTGCCGGTCGAGAACCGCGACCACGTCCAGGACGGTCGGCATCAGCGACCCACGAGCCGGTCGAGCGCGGGCTTGACGCAACCCGGCCGCTCCATCCAGAGGAGGTGACCGACGTGGTCGACCACCTCCACCCAGGCACCCGGGATCCGATCGGCGGTGTCGATCGATGCCGACGGCGGCAGCGGGCTCGCCGCGCCGGCCACAAACCCGACCGGCACCGACAGGTACGGCAACGCCGCTTCAAGTCGCGGCAACTCGGCGTGGATCGACTCCAGGGTGCCGGCGTATGTCGCGACCGACAACCGCAGGTCGTCGGGACATGGCGGCCCGCTCTCCCACGTCGCGCTGTATGCCGGCCAGACCAGCCGCAAAGCTGTCAAGGCATCCTCGTCGGTGCTCTCGCCGCGCTTCTCGCGCTCGTCGAGCTCGCTGACGCGCGCCAGGACCTCCGGCGGCGTACGTCGCATGAACTCCTCGTCCATCGCGTTCTCGCCGCCGTCCCCGACCGCCCCGAGCGGATCGAGACACAGCACTGCGTCGACCCGGTCGGCGCGCGCGACCGCGACATGCAGGGCGAGGTGGCCACCCCAGGAGTGACCTACGAGGTAGGCCGTCGGCCAGTCGAGATGATCGAGGACAGCTGCTACGTCGGCGATCGCGGTCGCGATGTCGTACGGCCCCGACTCGATCGACGGCGCCAGCCCGCGCTGCTGGAACGATGCCACGCGGTAGTTGGGGCCGAGCTCGTCGACGATGCTGGCGAGATAGTTCGACATGCCCGGACCGCCGTGCAACGCCAGCACCCGGGGGCCGTCACCGGCGACCCAACCGGCCAGCAGGCCACCGGCAGCGGGCGCCGCGAACTCCTGCACGGGTACCAACCTAATGCTTCGTTCGGTCCGGCATGCTGGTCGCATGAACCACTCGCAACTGTGGCTGGTACGACACGGTGAGACCGAGTGGAGTGCGGCCGGACGTCACACCGGGCGCACCGATGTGCCACTCACCGACGCCGGGCGTGCGGCGGCGAAGCGGCTCACCGACATCCTGCATGGCCGCACCTTCGACCTGGTGTTGACGTCGCCGATGAAGCGTGCGATCGAGACCTGCGAACTTGTCGGATTCGCCGGCGGCGCACTGACCACGGGTGATCTCAGCGAGTGGGACTACGGCGAGTACGAGGGCGTGACGACCGACCAGCTCCGGTACCGCCACCCCGGCTGGACGCTGTTCTTCGACGGCTGCCCGGGAGGCGAGACGCTCGCAGAGGTGGCAGCTCGTGCCGACCGGGTCGTGGCGCGGGCCCGGACCATCAACGGGCCGGTGATCGCATTCGCCCACGGCCACATCCTGAGAGTGATAGGTGCCCGCTGGATCGGTGCGCCGGCCGTGGTCGGCGCCAACCTGGTGCTGTCGACCGCGACCGTCAGCGTGCTCGGCTACGAGCGGGAGACGCCGGCCATCCTCCGCTGGAACCTCACCTGACTCACGACCCTAGAGGCCGTGGTGCGCATGTCGCTGCGCAGGTTGCCGTCCGGCGGGTTGCGGCGGTGGCGGCAGCAACGCCGACCGCCGCTTGATCGGCCTGACCACCGGCTTATCCGTCGTGACGACGACGCTCTCACCGTCGTGGTGGAACGCGACCTCGCCGTCGTCGCCGTTGTGCAGCGAGTAGGTCACCTCGCGGTGGTCGACCTCCACTCGCAGTCGTACGCCGCGCCACCGAATCGAGAACGCTAGGCGGGTGATCCCGTCCGGCAGTGCCGGGTCGAACCGCAGCTCACCGCCATGGTCGCGCAGCCCACCGAACCCGGACACCAGCGCGATCCAGGCGCCGGCAAGTGAGGCCATGTGGAGGCCGTCGCGGCTGTTGTGATGAAGGTCGCGAAGGTCGATCATCGCGGCCTCGTAGGCATAGTCGTGGGCGAGCTCGAGATGCCCGACCTCAGCCGCCAGCACCGCCTGCGTGCATGCCGACAGCGACGAGTCACGCACCGTGCGGCGCTCGTAGAAGTCGACATTGCGCGCCTTGTCCTGCGGACTGAAGCGGTCTCCGCACCAATGCATCGCCAGTACCAGATCGGCCTGCTTGATGACCTGCTTGCGGTAGAGGTCGAAGTACGGCGCCGACAGCAGCAGCGGGTACTTGTCGCGATACGCCTCGAAGTCCCAGATCTCGTGCCGGGTGTAGCCCTCGGACTGCGGATGAACGCCGAGCTTCTCGTCGTACGGGATGTACACGTCGTTTGCCGCGTCCCGCCAGGAGGCTGCCTCCTCGATCGTCACCCCGAGCTCTTGGGCGAGGGTGGGATGACGAACGGCTCCGTCTGCCGCGGCGACCATGTTGCGCGCCGCCATGAGGTTGGTGAACACGTTGTCGTCGGCGATCGCGCTGTACTCATCAGGGCCGGTGACGCCATCGACGTGCCATTTGCCGTCGACATCGTGATGACCGAGCGACATCCACATTCGCGCGGTCTCGACGAGAATCTCCAGACCGCCCTGCTGCTCGACCGAGTCGTCGCCGGTGACAACCCGGTAGCGCTCGACCGCGTCGGCGATGTCGGCGTTGATGTGGAAGGCCGCCGTACCGGCCGGCCAGTAGCCGGAGCACTCGTGACCGCGGATCGTCCGCCAGGGGAAGGCCGCGCCCTTGAGGCCGAGCTTGGCGGCGTGTTCGCGAGCGAGGTCGAGGGTGGAGTGCCGCCACCGGATCACGTCCGCGGCGGCTTTCGGCTGGGTGTAGGTCAGCACCGGAAGGACGAATCCCTCGGTGTCCCAGAAGGTGTGACCGTCGTAGCCCGGACCGGTCAGCCCCTTCGCCGGGATGCAGCGCCGCTCGGCGCGGGCGCCGGACTGCAGGACGTGGAACAAGCCGAACCGGACCGCCTGCTGGATCTCGGCGTCGCCTTCTACCTCGACGTCGGCCGACTCCCAGAAGTCGTCGAGGTAGGCACGCTGCTCGTCGAGCAGTCCTTCGAAGCCGGAGTAGCGAGCGCTCGAAAGCGCCGCCGCCACCTGGTCGCGCAGCGACGGACGTGACCGGCGCGACGACCAGCCGTAGGCAACGAGCTTCACCAGCCGCAGCCGCTCACCCGGCTTGAGGTGCGCCACAACGGTCGTGCGGGCCCAGTCCTTCTTGGTGTCGATGTCGACTTCCAGGCGACCGTGCCCGTCGATGATGTGGTCCATCCCGGCGGCCATCGTCAGGTTGCTCGCCCGGGTGTGGTGCATGAGGATGCCGCCGTTCTCGTGGCGGGAGTTCTCCAGTGCCACCAGCGGCCGATCGAGGATCGCCGTCACCCGAGGATCCGCCTTCAGCCGTGGCAGCTCCTCGTTCGCCACCAGCTCGGACTGGATGACGAAACGCACCTGCCGATCGACCGGCTCGACGATGTATTCGATCGCGGCGACCGCCCGCTGCACGAACGACACCAAGCGCCGGGACCGGATTCGCACCCGCTGGCCGGCCGGAGATCCCCAGTCCAACGTCCTGGTCAGCGTGCCGGCCCGGAAGTCGAGCAGCCGCTGGTGCTCGTGCAGCTCGCCGTACCGGACGTCGAGGGGCTCGTCGTCGACCAGGCAGCGGATCAGCTTTCCGTCGGTGACGTTGACGATCGTCTGCCCCGACTCCGGATAGCCGTAGCCGGCCTCGGCGTAGGGCAGCGGACGTTGCTCGTAAAACGAGTTGAGGTACATGCCGGGGATGCCGTGCGGCTCACCCTCATCGAGGTTCCCCCGCATTCCGATGTGTCCGTTCGACAGCGCGAAGACCGACTCCGACTGCGCCAGCAGCTCAGGGTGGAATGAAGTCTCCCGGACCGCCCACGGCTCGACCGGGTACGCCGACTGCTCGATCACACGACCTCCCCGTCGAGCAGCTCGGCGAGATCCGCGACCACCACGGTCGCGCCGTTGTCGCGCAACGCGGCGGCGTGGCCGGCCCGGTCGACGCCGACCACCGCCCCGAAGTTGCCGGCGCGGCCCGCCTGCACACCCGCGATCGCATCCTCGAAGACCGCCGCTTGGATCGGCTTCACACCAAGCCGCTCGGCCGCTGCGAGAAAGGTGTCGGGCGCGGGCTTACCGACCAGCCCTTCCTCGCGGATCGTCAGGCCGTCGACACGAAGTTCGACGTACTCGTCCAGTCCGGTCACCGCGAGCACATCGGCAGTATTGGCGCTGGAGGACACCACCGCACGGCGTAAGCCGAATTCGCGAGCTGCCTTCAGGTATCGGCGCGAGCCCTCGAACACCTCGACCCCGCCGCTTCGGATCCGCTCGACCAAATCCGCGTTCTTGCCGTTACCGACGCCGTTGACGGTCGCGGCTCCGGGTAGGTCGTCCGGCTGCCCCTCCGGCAGCGTGATCCCGCGGCTGGAGAGGAAATCACGGACCCCGTCGGCGCGGGGCTTGCCGTCAACGTAGGCGAGGTAGTCCTGGCGGGTGAACGGCGAGAACTGCCCACCCTCCTCGCGCGCCCGAGCCGCGAGGAAGGAATCGAACGCCTTCGTCCACGCCGCGGCGTGGACCGCCGCGGTGTCGGTCAGCACGCCGTCGAGGTCGAACAGGCACGCCGTCACGCCGTCGGGCAGGCCGAGGACCACGCTGCTCTCCCTGCTGAAGGGTGGTTGCGCCACGGAAGGACTCCCCCGCGCGCTCGTTTGGGCTACGGATGAACCGTACGCGAGTCGGCTCGCGTAGAGCACAATGACAGGAAAGAACGTCCTCGGAGGTGCTCATGCCGGCGTCAGCAGAGCAGAAGAAGGACGGCGACCTGCGTACCGTCCTCACCCGCGCCCACACCGAAGCCAGCAAGTTGCTCGAGGCCGCGGACGGTCCGCCGCTTGACATCGTGGCCTGGCTGTCCGCGCACATCGCGGCGTTCAACCACGCCGTCTACCCGACGGTGCGCCGGCGCATCCCCGACGGCAGCGAGCTCATCGCGGCCGACCGGGTCATCGTCAACAAGCTGGCGAGATCGCTGCGCATCATGGAGCGTCGCCACAGCGGCGACATCCTGGCAGCGGGGCTGTCCAGCGAACGGCTCACGGCCAGGCTCACCGATCTGGTGCGCACCCACCAGGCGGTGCAGGGGCGCATCCTCGACCAGCTCGAGAAGTGCCTCGACGCCGACGACGTGAGCGACCTCGCCGACGCCTACGAGTCGGCGCTCGCCCACGCTCCGAGCCGACCCCATCCGCACTTCGCCCGCGGCGGGCTGATGTTCCGGCTCGACGCGCTTCGCGACCGGCTGCTCGACACGATGGACGGTCGTCACGTGCCGATCCCGCGGCTGACCCGACGGCGGATCATCCCCGGGCGGTGGGGCAACTACTTCCTCGGGGGGACCGCAGAGGAGCACCGAAACGCCGGGTGAGCCCAGCCATCCGGCGGCCGGTGAGCACGGCGATTGCTGAACAAGAGCATCACCCATTCGGCTTCGTCGTTCGCGGCTTCGAGCGACACCTCGGTGAGGTGGCCATGCGGCCAAGCGATGTGGCATTACGTGAGCAATGTGAGCTGCCAGGCGCGCATTTGCCATAGCAATGTGGCATTGCCATTGGCAGGGAGACAGCAATGCCACATTGCTTGAGCCGCATCTTCGTCTCGTGGTCCCAGACAGACTCGAACTGCCGACCCCCTCGTTGTAAGCGAGGTGCTCTAGCCAACTGAGCTATGGGACCCGGTAGTCAAGGCTAGTGCCCGGGTCGGCTCGCTACAGGTCGGCGAGTGCCTTGAGGTAGTCGGTGATGTCACGCGCATTCGGGATCGCGGTGCGGACCGTCCAGCGAATGGTTCCGGTGCGATCGATCGCGTAGGTGCGGCGGCCGGCAGCACCGAGCGAGTCGTCGAAGGCGCCGTACTTGCTCGACACCGCGCCGTGCGGCCAGAAGTCCGACAGCAGCGGGATCGTCAGCCGCTCCTGATCGGCAAAGGCGCGCAATGACGGGACCGGATCGCAGGAGACGGCCAGCACGTCAGTGCCCAGGTCGTCCCAGGCCGCGACGTTGTCGGACAGCTCTCGCATCTCACCGCTGCAGACGCCCGTGAAGGCGAACGGGTAGAAGACGAGCAGGACGTTGCGCAACGGCCGACGGACCGAGAGCGTCTGCTCCTGGCCGTGTTGGTCACGCAACGTGAAGTCCGGGGCTTCATCCCCGACATCAAGCGGCTCGGTCACCGCCGACCCCGAGCCGCCTTCGGCGCGACCAGTCGGGCGCCGTTCCAGTCCGCAGCGGCGGAGATGCTCGAGGTCTGCTGCAGGCCCGCGGTCGGCGCCGCCTCGCTGACGTCACTCGGCTCGACATGACCGTCGCGTCCCGCCTTCGGGGTCAGCAGCCAGATCACCCCGTGGTCGGCCAGCGGCGTGAGCGCGTCGACGAGAGCGTCGACCAGATCGCCATCGCCCTCGCGCCACCACAACATGACCAGGTCGACCACGTCGTCGTAGTCCTCATCGACGAGCTCCGCGCCGCATCGTTCCGCGATCGCCTGGCGCAGCTCGTCGTCGCAGTCGTCATCCCAACCGAGTTCCTGCACGACGGCACCACCGGTGATTCCCAGCTTGTCCACAACGCCGTGCGGCGGCGCCGCCCCGCCGGCGGGGGTGCTCACTGCTGATGCCTCCTTGATGGGGGATGTGACCCGTTGCAGTCGACCATGGAATCAGGCCTGTCCGGGTAGTCCACCCGTTGGCGGCCCCAAAGGCAAGCGATTCCGCCGAACCACGCCTCGGGCGTACCGTCAACATCATGGCCACCGGACGCAATCGCTACTCGGTGATCAGCGACGGCCTGCCGAGCCAGATCCCGGATGTCGATCCTGCTGAGACCGAGGAATGGCTCGACTCGCTCGACGCGGTCATCGACTCCGCCGGCCCACGGCGAGCGCGCTATTTGATGCTCAAGCTGCTCGAGCGAGCGCGGGAGCGTCAGGTCGGGGTGCCGGCGCTGCGCTCCACCGACTACGTGAACACGATTCCGGCCGAGGCCGAGCCCTGGTTCCCCGGTGACGAGTTCGTCGAGCGGCGGATTCGTGCGTACATCCGCTGGAACGCCGCCATGATGGTCAGCCGCGCGAACACGCTCACCAACGTCGGCGGCCATATCGCGACCTACGCCTCCTCCGCAAGCCTGTACGAGGTCGGCTTCAATCACTTCTTCCGCGGCAAGGAGGGCGGCGAGTCCGGCGATCAGGTGTACATCCAGGGCCACGGCTCCCCCGGCATCTACGCCCGGGCGTTCCTCGAGGGCCGGCTCAGTGAGCAGCAGCTCGACGGCTTCCGGCAGGAGATCAGCCGCGGCGGGCTGCCGTCGTACCCGCATCCCCGGCTGATGCCGGACTTCTGGGAGTTCCCGACCGTCTCGATGGGGCTCTCGCCGCTGGCGGCGATCTACCAGGCAAGGTTCAACCGTTATCTGCACGACCGCCAAATCAAGGACACCTCACGCAGCCAGGTGTGGGGATTCTTCGGCGACGGCGAGATGGACGAGGTCGAGTCACTCGGTGCGCTCGGGGTCGCAGCCCGGGAGGAGCTCGACAACCTCACCTTCGTCGTCAACTGCAATCTGCAGCGTCTCGACGGGCCGGTACGCGGCAACGGCAAGATCATCCAGGAGCTGGAGTCGTATTTCCGAGGCGCCGGTTGGCACGTGATCAAGGTGGTATGGGGCCGCGAGTGGGACGACCTGCTGGCCCGCGACGCCGACGGCGTGCTGGTCAACGCGATGAACACCACACCCGACGGCCAGTTCCAGAAGTACTCGGTCAGCGACGGCGGGTTCATCCGCGAAGACTTCTTCGGCCGCGATCCACGGCTGCGCAAGATGGTCGAGCACCTCTCCGATGAGGAGATCACCCGGCTTTCGCGCGGCGGTCACGACTACCGCAAGGTGTACGCCGCGTTCAAGGCTGCGCGCGAGCACGTGGGCCAGCCGACGGTGATCCTCGCCCACACCATCAAGGGCTGGACGTTGGGCCGCGACTTCGAGGCCCGCAACGCCACGCACCAGATGAAGAAGCTGACCAAGCCGGAGCTGAAGGAGTTCCGTGACCGGCTCTACCTCGAGATCTCCGACAAAGACCTCGACGCCGAGCTGCCGCCGTACTACCACCCTGGTCCGGACAGTGACGAGATCCAGTACATGATGGAGCGCCGTCGCGCCCTCGGCGGCTTCGTCCCGTCGCGGATGAACCGATGCAAGCCGCTCGTGCTGCCCGGCGACAAGGTGTACGACGTCTTCCGCAAGGGCTCCGGCAAGCAGTCGGTCGCAACCACTATGGCGTTCGTCCGGCTGCTCAAGGACCTGATGAAGGACAAGACGATCGGCCCACGCTTCGTGCCGATCATTCCGGACGAGGCGCGCACGTTCGGGATCGATGCGATGTTCCCGACCGCGAAGATTTACTCGACGCACGGTCAGCGCTACGACCCGGTCGACGCCGAGATGCTGCTGTCTTACCGCGAAGACACCCGCGGCCAGATCCTGCACGAGGGCATCAGCGAAGCGGGCTCGATGGCCTCGGTGATCGCGGCGGGTTCGGCGTATGCGACGCACGGCGAACCGATGATCCCGATCTACGTCTTCTATTCGATGTTCGGTTTCCAGCGCACCGGCGACCTGATGTGGGCGATGGGCGACCAGCTCGCCAACGGCTTCCTCATCGGCGCCACCGCCGGCCGCACCACCCTCAACGGCGAGGGCCTGCAGCACGAGGATGGCCACTCGCTGCTGCTGGCGGCGACCAATCCGGCGTGCATCGCGTACGACCCTGCGTTCGCCTACGAACTCGGCATCATCGTCAAGGCCGCACTACAGCGGATGTACGGCGAGAAGAGCGGTGAGGACCAGTACTTCTACTACTTGACGGTGTACAACGAGCCGAAGCCGCAACCGCCCGCACCCGACATCCCGGATCTCGACGAGGGAGTGCTGAAGGGCCTGTACCGGTTCGCGGCTGCACCCGAAGTCAAGGGGAACGGCGATGCGCCCCGGGCGCAACTGATTGCGAGCGGCACCGCGATCCATTGGGCACTCGACGCGCAGCGGATGCTCGCTGAGGCATGGGGCGTGGCCGCCGACGTGTGGAGCGCCACCTCCTGGACCGAGCTGCGTCGCGAGGCGCTCGAATGCGACAAGGAGAACCGGCTGGCGGCCGCGCACGGCAGCGGTGCCGCGCATCGCACGCCGTGGATCACCCAGCAGCTCGAGGGCGCAGCGGGCCCATTCATCGCTGTCAGCGACTGGATGCGGGCGGTTCCCGACCAGATCTCGAAGTGGGTCCCGGGTGACTGGAACTCCCTCGGTACCGACGGCTACGGCCGCTCCGACACCCGAGAGGCGTTGCGCCGTCACTTCTCGGTCGACGCCGAGTCGATCGTCCTCGCGACACTCACCGAACTGGCCCGGCTCGGTCAGGTGAAGGCCGAGACCCCCGCCGAAGCAATCGCGAAGTACGACCTGAAGTAGCCCGATCCGTTCACATCGTCGAGGTGGCGTTGCTCGGCAATGTCACCTCGCTTCGGCGTGTTCTGCGCGGATGTCTCGGTTGAGCGGGGCGAGAATGCGATTTACCTAACGCATCACGGCCGCACGGGTCGGGAGGTGGTGTTCGCGTGAGTAGCCGACGCACATCCGTCGCGATTTCCTCCCTCGACGCCCACCCGAACGCCCTGGAGATCCTCGCGATCACCTCGCAACTGCCGTGCATCGCTGACAGCGAGTTGCAGTTGCTGGCGGAGGCTTGGCACAACACGACGATGCTGGCCGAGGCACGACGCCGGGCACTCGAGCCCGACTCACCACTCGTTCTCGAGGCATTAGGCAAGTTCGAGACTGTGCAAGTTCTGTTCGCCGAGGAGATCCGCGGCGGTGAGGACTACCTGACCGTCGACCCCGACGTCACCTCGATGGCGTTGAAGGCAGTGCGCGACGCGATCGCCGCGGCCTACGCTCGGCCGATCCTGTCCAGCACCGAGCACGCCGCCCTCACCAAGGCCTGGCGCGCGGTCTATCCGCTCGACCGGGTCGTCGCGCCCGACCTGGGAGCACGTGCCGATGACGTGACGACGCTGCTCGCGGCGCTTCCCCGGCTCGCCGCCCGTTGCCACGACACCACCGGGGCAGAGGAGTACGCCGCGATCCTTTCGTCGGATGCCGTCGTCGACGAGGACATACGTTGTGCGGCGCGGGACGAGGCCTGGCACGCCGCCATCCTCACCTCACGCCGACGGGTGTGGCAGCTCATCCGGCACACCGCCAACGAAGGCTGCAAGCGGTACTGCCACACCTGCCGGCAGCGCACGCGCAACGCCGAGACCAAACGGGTGATCCACCTCTGCGTCGACGCCGCGTGCGGACTGCTCGTCGCGGGCGCCCTCGAGGACGACATCGTCGATGTCCTCACCGCGCCGGTGTCATGCCTGATCCCCGAGCAGCGTCCGGCATCCGGTAGCTGAGCTCCGCCGTACCCCGCTGTCTCGTTCACGGGGGTACTGGCGCACGCGATGTTCCAACCGGCAGGATGACGCGGTGCCCGACGCGCTGAGTGACTTTGTCCGCGAACCGTTCTCCTCCGGCGGTACGACGCACGACATCTACCGCAGCGGCGCAGGACCCGCGGTCATCGTGATCTCGGAGATCCCCGGAATCACCCCGCAGGTCGCCGGCTTCGCCCGCAAGGTGGTGGTCCGTGGCATGACCGCGGTGATGCCGCACCTGTTCGGGACGCCCGGCCGCGACCTGAGCACCGGCTACGTCGCCAAGTCGCTCACCCGGGTGTGTATCTCGCGAGAGTTCAACAAGCTCGCGACGAAGCAGTCCGGACCGGTCGTCGACTGGCTGCGCGCTCTCGCCGCTGCCGAGCACACCCGATGCGGCGGGCCGGGCGTCGGCGCGGTCGGGATGTGCTTCACCGGTGGCTTCGCGCTCGGGATGATGGTGGACGACAGCGTTGTCGCACCGGTGCTCAGCCAGCCGTCCGTGCCGTTCCCCTTCGGCCGGAAGCGCAAGGCGGCTCTCGGCATCTCGGACTCCGAGCTAGCTCGCGTAAAGGAACGGGTCGCAGCCGGCGCCTGCGTGCTCGGACTGCGGTTCAGCGGCGACCCGATGGCGCCGCGCGACCGGTTCGAAACGCTGCGACGGGAGCTCGGCGACGGCTTCATCGGGGTGGAGATCGACTCGTCAAAAGGCAACCCACACGGTCATCCCGCGGGAGCCCACTCGGTGCTCACCGAGCACCTCATCGACGACGAGGGCACTCCCACCCGACAGGCACTCGACCAGGTCCTCAACTTCTTCGCGGAGCGTCTGCACGTCACTGCTTGAGCGGGCTGTTCAGCTCGCGACGAGGGGGCTCAGAGGGATTCCTAATCCGACGTGTGTAGAACGGGCCGGCCGGCTGATCCCGCGGCGTCCCTGGGAGGGTTGATGTACGGTTCGCCGCGCGCGGTCAGGTGACGAGGCAACGGCGGATCATCGCCGCCGCGCTCGCGTTTGGCTGTTATCTCCTGCTCGCCTGCCTGCTGTACTGGCCGGTCCTGCCACTGGATGGAAGCCACCTCGTCGGCTGCGCGTGCAGTGATCCGGTGCAGGAGGTGTGGTTCCTGCGCTGGTCATCGTTCGCTGTCGGTCACGGCCTCGACCCGCTGTTCACTCACTACCTGAACCAGCCGCACGGCGCGAATCTCGCCGTCAACACCTCCATGCCGCTGCTCGGGATCCTCGCGTGGCCCATCACCCACTTCAGCAACGCCGTCGCGGCGTACAACGCGCTGCTCCGGGTCGGCATCGCGCTCTCCGCCTGGTCGATGTTCCTCGTGATGCGCCGCTACACCCGATGGTTCGGCGCCGCGTTCGGCGCGGGACTGCTCTTCGGGTTCTCCGCCTTCGTCACCGCACATGCGCAACGGCACCTCTTCCTCGTGTTCCTGCCACTCGTCCCGCTCTTCATCCCGTTGCTCGACGACTGGTTGTTCTCGAAGCGACGATCGGCAGCCCGTTCCGGTCTCGCCGTCGGAGTCGTCGCGGCAGTGCAATACCTGATCTCGCCGGAAGTGCTGCTCATCGTGGTGATCGGTGCGGGGTGCGCGATCGCGGTTCTCGCGTTACGCGACCGCGACCTGGCGCGAGCGAGCCTGCGTCGCGCCGGCATCGGCCTTGCCTGCGCCGCGGCAGCGATGGTGCTGGTCGACGGCTACCCGGTGTGGATGCTCCTCGCCGGACCCCAGCGACCGTCGGGCCCACCACACCCGGTGGTCGACCTCGCGAGGTACCGCGGAGATCTGTTGTCGTTGATCCTTCCGACCCGAAATCTGCTGGTCGCACCGAACCACCTCATCGCCCCCTCGAACCAGGGGCTGCGGGAGGTCGGCCAGGAGGACGGGTTCTACCTCGGGGTGCCGCTGCTGCTGCTGCTCGGGTACGGCGTGAGGCGGCTGCGGACCAGCGTGCTGGTGGTGGCCGCAGCGGTGACCGCGATCGTCGGCTTGGTGCTGGGACTCGGTACGCCGCTCACCGTCGGCGGTCGAACCCTCTCGACGTTTGTCTTCCGGGTCTTTCAGTCGATCCCGGTCCTGCAGAACCTGGAGGCAGCGCGGTTCTCATTGCTGGTGCAGATCGGTGCGGCCGTCATCCTGGCGATGGTCCTGGACGGCTGGCGCCGTCACGGTGCCGGGCTGTCGCCGGCTGTCGATCACGGGAATTCACCGACCCGGGTCGACGTCGCGGATGCGTCGAAGCGAACCGTGACGATCGCGGTGGTTGCTGTGCTGTGCCTCCTGCCGATCGTCCCTCGCAGGTTGCCATCAGCGCCGACAGCCGTCCCTTCACTGTTCACCACTTCAGCGGTGAAGGCCGTGCCGGCGGGCGCCCTGACGCTGACATTCCCGTTCGACGAGTCACCGCAGAACGATGCGATGCTGTGGCAGGCGCTGTCCGACATGCGGTTCCGGATCTTCGGCGGCGACGTGTTCACCCGGACGCCGACGGGAACGAGCACGCAGGTACCGAAGGTGCCGCTACCGCCACGGCTAGTCGCTCTGTTGACGGTGCGGCTCAACGCGCACCGGACGAAGAGCGGGGACGTTGCATTGCTCACCCAATTCCTCCAGACGTACCGGGTCCGATTCGTACTCGTGGACACCGCGGTCCCGGGCGCGCTGCGGTTCGAATCGATCGCGCTTACGGCCTTGGGCTCCCCGTCGCTGCAAGTCGGCAGCATCATCGGTTGGTCGGTAGGCAGCGTTGGAGGTCAACCGTGAGGAAGTCCGAGCTTGGCTCGGCCGCATGCAGCTGTTCGACTGCGTCGGTCACTGTCGTCGTGCCATGCCACAACGAGGAACAGACGATCGGCGCCGTCGTAACGGGCGCGCGACGTCAGCTTCCCCACGCCCGGATCCTGGTCGGCGACAACGCGTCGACCGACGCCACCTCGACGGTCGCTCGCGACGCTGGCGCAGAAGTAGTTCCGGTCCCCCATCTGGGCAAGGGTCGCGCCGTACGCCGGCTGCTCGAACGCTGCGCAACGGACGTCGTGGTGTTGGTCGATGGCGATGCGACCTACGACCTGTCGGTGCTACCGCAACTCGTTCACGGAGTGGTCTGCAACGGCTACGACCTCATCAACGTTTCTCGGATCGCCGGCAACCAGGACGAGCTGGACACTCGCCCGTACCGTCGCGGCCATGAAGCCGGCAACCGGCTGCTGACCGGACTGCAGCGCTGGCTCACCGGCGTCGAGCTGAGGGACATCCTGTCCGGCTACAAGGCGATGAGCCGACGCTTCGTCACGTCGCTGCCGGTTCGATCGAAAGGCTTCCAGCTCGAGGTCGAGATCGCCAGCCATGCGGTTGCCCTCGACTGGGCGTACGACGAGATCGAGGCCGACTACCTGGGCCGACCCCCGGGCAGCACTTCGAAGCTCTCGACCGTCCGCGACGGGGCATCGATCCTTCGGATGATCCTTCGGCTCTACCGCGACCTGCATCCCTTCGCCGCGTTCGCGACTCTTGCCATTCCGTGGTTCGCCGCCAGCTTTGCACTGGTTGCACGACCACTCACCGACTACGTCGAGACCGGACTCGTCCCGCGGTTTCCGAGCCTGATCGCCGGTGTCGCGACGTTCATCGTCGCGATGCTTCTGCTCACCTCCGGCTGGCTGCTCGAGCGCACCCGTTCACTGCGCCGCGACCTGCTGCTCGTCGCCGCTAGCGAGAGCGAGCGAGTCGCCGACGCGGCCCGCCACACCAGCGAGGGCTGAGCGGGGTCGGCGAGCGAGCGCCGGGACGGCTATGCCGGATACGGTGGCGGCGTGCGGGTGATGGTCACGGGCGCCGGTGCTGGCATTCTCGGGCTCGCGCTCTTGCTGTTCGAAAGTTTTCGCGCGCTCAGCGGCTCGGTTTACGGCGACGTCGCGATCAGCCTGCTCTGGGCGGGAGTTGGACTTCTCGGGGTTGCAGGTGCGCTCCTGCTGGGCTGGATAATCACCGCGCCGGCGAGCTCCACCCAATCATCACCTTCGCCAGGGTCACGCTGATACCTGGCCGGGCTCGAATTCGGCGCACCGGCGCGGCCACGAGCTGGTGCGGAGCTAGACGGCTGAGCTGAGCCAGCGCACCGGCGTACCGTCGCCGCTTCGCCGGTAGATCTCCAGCTCCTCGTCCCACGCCGTACCCAGCAGCCGGTCGAGGGTATGCCGGAGGGTGGGTACGTCGGCGATGTCGCCCATCGCAGCGCGCAGCCGGTCCTCCTGGATCAGTACGTCGCCGTTGGCACTCATCGTCGCCCGGAACACCCCGAGGTCCGGAGTCATCGAGTAGCGCTCCCCGTCGCAGCCGTCGCTGGGCTCCTCGGTGATCTCGGCGCGCACCAGCGGCCAACCCCGCAGCGCCGCCGCCAGCCGGCCGGCAGTGCCGGCCGGGCCGCGCCAGCCGGACTGCGCCCGGACGCACCCCGGCGCGATCGGCTGATCGAGCCAGTCCAATCGCACGGGCACGCCGAGCACGCTGGCGATGGCCCACTCCACGTGGGGCCGCACCGCCGGCGGGCATGAATGCACGAACAACACGCCGCGAGCGCTCACCGTGACCTCCGTCTGTGTCGAGGATCGCCTTCCCCAGCGCTCTCGACTGCGTATTCACGGTGCGACACGCCGCAGCAGGGCCATTGTGCATCATCAGCACCACGAGTACCAGCACCTACCCGCCGTCACATTCGGTGGCGATTGCTCCACAAGGCGGACTCGTCTCGGTGATTGTTCATGCCGATGGGAATAACCTGCCTGCTGCTCCCCATCCTGAAGGACCCGCACCATGGCGCTGATGCTGTCGCTCGCCGCGGCAATCTGCTACGCGGCGGGCTTCGTGCTTCAGTACCACGAGGCGCACGAGGCGCCGGACAAGCTGTTCATGTCACCCCGGTTGCTCGCCACGCTGTTGCGGCATCCGCTGTGGGTCTTCGGACTGGTCGTCATCATCGCCGGTCAGGCGCTGCAGGGTGCGGCGCTCGACTCCGGCAGCCTCGCCGTCGTCGAGCCGGTGCTGACCCTCTCGCTGCTCTTTGCGCTCCCACTGTCGGCGGCCTGGCGCCGCGAGCGGCTGTCACGGCAGGAGTGGGTGGGCGCGATCTGTGTCTCGGCCGGGCTCGGCGTCCTGTTGGGCGTCGGCGCGCCGACGGCCGGTCACACTGACATGTCGGGCCGGCAGTGGCTGCTCGTGATGCTGGTCGGCTGGGGCGCTGCTCTCGCCCTCGTCGCGGCCGGGAAGCGTTCGCCGTGGCCGGCTCCACGTGCCGCGCTGCTCGGGGCCGCCGCCGGTCTGCTCTTCGGAGTGCAGGACGCGCTCACGCCGTACTGCCTGCACCTGATGTCGCACCATCCACTCGGCCTGCTACTGGCCTGGCAGACCTACATGTTCTTCGCGACCAGCATGTACGGCATGGTGATCGTGCAGTCGGCTTACAAGGCCGGTCCGCTCACCGCTGCGCTTCCGCCGGTGACGATCGGCGAACCGGTCGCCGGGATGCTGATCGGCCTGGTCGCCTTGGGCGAGCACCTCAGCGCGACGCCGCTTGCCCTCGGCTTCGAGGCCGCCGCAGCCGTCGTGATGGTGACCGGCACCTGGATCCTCGGCCGGTCACCGCTGGTGTGCGGCCGTTATCACCCTGCCCAGCTCGCGAAACGGCAACTACGTGAGCTGGAGGCGCGGCTGTTGAGCGCCAATCCAGATGCTGCGCCGATAGGCTGATGAGGTGCGGTACCTCGCTCTGGCTGTTCTCGGCATCGTTTTTCTCACCGGCGTGGTGTGGTGGGTGCTGTTCTTCGGCAACGCCGTCGCCACTGTGCTGCGGCGGAAGTAGGCCGCACTGAGGCTGGCGCAGCGCCGGCTTGCGGCCCTCGCCACGATGCTGGTGCTCGGTGTCGCAGCATGCGGCCACAGCACGAAATCCCCGCAACAGAACAGGCTGGGGATCCGGACTGCCCCGAACATCGCCGCCTTCCTTCGCCAGCCGGTGGCGACTCCCACCGCATGCCCGACCGGCCAGCAGGGATCGGCGTCGGGCCGCAGCTCGCCGTGGGTGGGCCACGTCGACGTCTCGGTTTTCCTCGACAGCAGCGACCGGCCGGCCGTCATCAGCCGCGTCGGCGCCCGGCTACGCCAGGACCAACTGGTCGCGAAGGTGTACTTCGAATCGCAATCCGAGGCCTACGCCGAGTTCCAGCGTCTCTACACCTGCTGGGCGGTAGTTGCCCGCTCCCAGACGCCGGCGTCCTACCGGCTGGTCCTGGTACCCGGCGCAACCTTCGGCGCGCGCAACCGCTTCGTGGCGAAGGTGCTCCGCACCCCTGGCGTCGACACTGTCAGTTGCGATCCCGCAGTGCCCTGCGTGAACGTCGTGAACTCCGCCTCCGCGGCGCCGAGCGGCTGAGGGCCGGTCAGGCCGTGTTGTTGTAGATGCCGATGCCGACCGGGATCGCCCGACCCACGCTGTTTCGCGAATGCACCCGCAAGACCAGACGCTTCACCGTCCGGTGAATCACGCGGTGGACCACGTGATGGTGGCGGTGCCGCCTGATGTGCTTGGTGATCCGCACCTTGAGGCGCGCCACGAGCTGCGTGGACCCGCCGCCGTCGAGCGCGAACCCCCTCGCGGCGCCCAGGGCAACGAGCAGCCCTGACATTTGGTTCTCGTCGAGACCGTAGTGGTCGCTCGCCTGCGGGCTCTCCACGGTGACGAGCATCAGCTGACGGCCGCCCGACTTCCACGCGATCGCGGTGCGCGCGGCGTATCGCTCACTCGCCCGGCAGTACAGCCCGTCTTGGACCTCGCCAGGATTCTGGACGGTCACGGTCCCGACGCCGTACGCCTGTTCGAACGGGAGTGGCGCATCGGTGCCGAGCGAGCGCGAGGCGGTGATCGGGGTGTCCATCGGCAATCCGAGCAGCCAGCCGACCGCGTCGGCGCCGCGCGCGACCAGCAGCATTCCGCCGGGCGGCAGCCATCGCTGTTGCCGGCCGCGTGTGACGAGCTGGTTGTTCACCACCGCGCGGGCCTCGGCGTACGCCGGCATCGGGATCCGGTGATGGCCCCACGCCTGGGTGTAGAGCGTCAGGCCCTGCGGCACCGCCACCTCGTTGATCGCCGACAGCGGGTACGACGATCCGTTGGCATGCACGTCCCCGTCGAGCCAGACGTGGCCATCCTCCGCGAGACCGTCGGTGCCGACACCGGCGACGTGTTCCGGGGCCGAGGTCATCACCATCGGCCGGCCGTGGCTGATGAACGGCACGGTCGGAGCGCCGTAGCCGAAGTTGAAGAACATCGCGTTGGTGGCGGCGACGAGCTGGTGATGAGCCGCCAGCGTCGTCAGCAGGTAGCGGGAGGTCAGCGCGTGGTTGAGCGGAGCGACTGAGACCGCCGGGTTGGCGAGGTCGATTCGCACCACGTCGATGTTCACCCAGCCACGGCCGCCGCGAGCGAAGGTCTCAGCCAGGCTGACCCCCGGTCCCAGCCGGTGATGCCGCCACTGGGTGTCGGCGTTGACGATCGGGATTGCCTTGGGGCAGAAGTCGTAACGGCCACTCGGCTGCGCTCCTGCCGGCGTGCTTGCGGCCGTGAGGGCGAGCGCCGCGACCAGTGCCCCCGAAACCGTAAGCGAGACCCCCGTCGTCCGCCGCATTCGAACAGTGTCGGGGAAATGAAAGATCAACTGAACAAAACCGGAAAATTCTCCGATCCGGGTCAGTGATGATGAGCGGCCGGCTCGTGCTCGCTGTGGCCGGCCGGCTCGAGCTGAAAGGTCGAGTGCTCGACGTCGAAGTGGCCTGCGAGGCACGCCTGCAGCTCGTCGAGGAGCGCCGGTGCCCGCCCGCTGGTGAAGCAGTCGTCGTTGATGACCACGTGCACCGACAGCGCCGGCAACCCGGAGGTCACGGTCCAGACGTGCAGATCGTGGACGTCGACGACGTAGTCAGCCTCGATGAGGTGGCGGCGTACCAGCTCCAGGTCGAGCTCGCTCGGTGCCGCCTCGAGCAGCACGCGGCCGGACGCCGTCAGCAACGCCCGGGCCGCGCGCAGAAGTAGCAGCACGACGACGAGCGAGGCAATCGGGTCGGCACGCTGCCAGCCGGTCGTGACGATCACGACGCCGGCAATGACGGCAGCGGCGAAGCCGTACGCGTCGGTGACGATGTGCGCGATCGCGCCCGCGACATTGAGCGACCGGCGCTCAGTCCGATGCAGCAGCGCCGCGCAGAACCCGTTGACGACCAGCCCGATCGAGCCGACCACGACGACGGTGCCGCCGCCGACGGTCGCGGGATGAACCAGCCGGCGGATCGCCTCGACCGTGATGATCGCGGCGATGACCAGCAGCGATACGCCGTTGAACGCCGCCGAGAGCACTTCGGCGCGGGCCAGCCCGAAGGTCCAGTGGCCGAATGCGGGCCGTCGGGCGAGGCGCGCGGCGACGACGGCCGCGCCGATGGCGAGCACGTCGGTGACCATGTGGCCGGCGTCCGCGAGCAGCGCCAGCGAGTGGACCAGGACCGCCGCGACGAGCTCGCCGACGACGAATGCCGCCAGCAGACCAAGCGCGCCTAGTAGAAGGCGCTCGTCATACGCGGCGTGGTCGTGCCCCTCGTGGTCGGGCGAGAAGGTCACGCCACCGATCTTGGCATGTCGACAGGCGTGACTCGTAACACCTCCATGATATGTTGCCGATATATCGCGAGCGGACGGGAAGGTTCGTGAACAGCCCCGAACCGGGAGAACCCGAGAACGGAGAACCACATGACGAGGTACGACGACGAGCCGGGACACCACCGGCTCCACGACCGGCATGGCGAGCGCCATGCCCACCGGCACGGTCACCGCGACCGGTGGGCCCACCATCACGGCGGCGGACGATGGGAGGGCCGACGCGCCAACCGGGGCGACGTCCGGGCTGCTGTGCTGGCACTGCTCGGCGAGGAACCGATGCACGGCTACCAGATCATCCAGGAGCTCAGCGAGCGCAGCGGCGGTGCCTGGACACCCAGCCCGGGCTCGATCTATCCGGCCCTGCAACTCCTTCAGGACGAGGGCCTGGTCAGCGCCGCCGAGACCGACGGAAAGCGGGTCTTCACCCTCACCGCCTCGGGCCGCGAGCAGGCCGAGAGACGCGGCGACGGCCCGCTGCCGTGGGAGGCCGCAGCGCGCGGGGAGGGAGCGAGCTACGGCGAGCTCCGTCAGCTGGTCGGCAGCGTGGCGGCGGCCGTCCGCCAGGTCGCGGTAGCCGGCGACGATGGCCAGGCCGCGAAGGCGGTCGAGCTGCTCCGCTCGACCCGCCGCGACCTCTACCGCCTGCTTGCCGAGGACGACAGCCCGCCGAGCGAGTAGGCGGACCGAGCTCCTCCCTGACGGACGCTCCTCGGCCGCGAACCGTCAGCTGCCGGGGTATGCGCCGTCGGCCTCCCTGCGCCGGCGGCGCAACGTCACTGTCAGTACTCGCTCGCTGTCACGAGCCTCGGCGAGATCGCGGCGGCGGCCCACCAGCAGATCCTGCAACGACACGATCCCGATCGGAGCGCCGTCCGGCTCCCCAGCTGCTGGTCTGGCCCGGACCACGCAATGGGTGGTGTGGTGGTCCGCCATGAGGTACGCGACCTCCCGCAGCGTGGAGTCCGGGTAGGTCGTGACGAGAAGCTCGGGCAGTGGAGCGGCGAGATCTTCCCATCGGTCCATCACGTCGGCGACGAACATCGTCTCGAGCGGATCGACGTCGTACTCACGCGAGAGGTGGTAGCCCCGTCGGGCGATCTTTTCGGTCAGCACCGATCGCTTCAGGCAGAGCACCGAGACGCAGTACGCCACCGAGGAACCGACCAGCAACGGCAGCATCGCCTCGACCCGCCCGGTCAGCTCGATCGCGAACACCACCCCGGTGAACGGCGACCGCATCACTCCACCGAGCACGCCGGCAAGCGCGACCAGCGGCCAGAAGCCGACACCGACCGACGGGAACAGGTGGGCCTCGACCGTGCCTAGCGCGCCGCCGATCATGAACATCGGTGCGAGCACTCCGCCGGATGTGCCCGATCCCAGCGACAGCGACCAGATCACGGTCTTGACGACCAGAATGCCGCCGACCAGGCCGAGGCCGATCGAGCCGGTCAGCTCGGCGTCGATGATGTTGTAGCCGACGCCCAGGGTTTGCGGGACGATCAGGCCGCCGATGCCGATCACCAGGCCACCGATCGCCGGCCACCACATCCAATGCAGCGGCAGCAGCCGGAAGCCGTCCTCCGATGCGTAGACGAGCACCGTCGCGATGAGCGCCAGCAGCCCGGAGACGATTCCGGACACCACGCACAACAGCAGAGCGCCGCTCGTGATGTGCAGCACTCCATGGACCGGGAACAGCCTGCCGCTGCCGAGCAGATGCCAACGCACCCCGGTCCCGACCGCGACCGCGACCGCTACCGGCACGAAGCTGCGCGGCCGCCATTCAAACAGCAACAGCTCGACGGCCAGCAGCACGGCGGCGAGCGGGGTGTTGAAGGTGGCGGCCATCCCGGCCGCGGCGCCGGAGACCAACAAGGTCTTGCGCTCGTCCGCGGTGAGGTGCAGGAACTGCGCGAGCAGCGACCCGACCGCGCCGCCGGTCATGATGATGGGTCCCTCGGCGCCGAACGGCCCGCCGGTGCCGATCGCGACGGCTGACGCCAACGGCTTGAGAATGGCGACCCGCGGCTGCACCTTGCTGCCGCCGATGAGGATCGCCTCGATTGCCTCCGGCATGCCGTGGCCACGGATCTTCTCGGATCCGAATCTCGCCAGCACACCGATCACGAGCCCGCCGCCCACGGGCGCGAGCAGGATGAGAAATGGGTTGTGATGGATCGCGCCTGGTGCGATCAGCGAGGTGCCGAGGCGGTGGTAGAAGACCCCGTTGGTGATGAAGCCGATCAGTCGCAGCAGGCACCAGGACACGCCGCCACTCAGCGCGCCGATCGGTGCAGCGATCGCGGCGATCAGGAGCATGCGGCGGCTCACGCTGAAATCGCCGAGATGACCGACGTCGCGGACCTCCCGGACGGCGGGGTCGGTCACTTCAGTCCGATTCGTCGTACGGCGGATACGTGCCTCGATGCGACCCTGAAACTGGGCGGCATCATGCAGAGCGCATTAGTTGCAGGATACAGCGTTCGCCATGATCACTGATTACCGGGTGGCGTCACGCCTGAGGCGCCAGCGCAGGGCACGACGAACGTCACCAGCCCGGGCACTCGGCGCAGGGACCGACCCCAGTTGGCCCGGTCTACCTGAGCCGTAAGTGAGGCCCTCCGGTGCGGTCACTGTGTGCCGCGCGCGGTCACCCGCCGTGATGGGTACGTCGGAAGCGGGCAGCGATCTGGTGACCGTTGGCGCCGTGGAGGAGCGCACTCCGCCAGGTGTAGACGTACTTCGGTGCCCTTCCGTAGCCGCAGACGAGAACCTCCGCGATAGAGGCTCCCGCGGGCTTCGACGTACCGGCACCTGCCGAAAGGACCGAGTAGCCCTTGCCTGAGTAGAGGATGTTGTTGCGGTGACCCCAGCATCCGGAGGCCGTCGGGGTCTGGCAGGCGATGTTGATGCCTGAGGTTGCGGAATAGCCGTCGTTGTACATCCAGTCGTAGTCGGCGGCGAGCGGGCCGAGGTCCTCGGCCCAGATCGAACCCCACTCGCCGATTCCGAGCGCGCGAAGCGTTGACACCCGCATCGACGGGTCGATCCGCAGGCCCGCGGCGACGTTGGAAAGATGATTCAGCGGCGCGGTGAGACCCTTGAACGGACGCAGGCCGCGGTCGACCCGCTCAAGGTTGGTAATCACGAACGTCTGCCGCGCAACCGAGAGCCTTCGGTAGTTGCGCGGCAGCACCAGCGCGTGCTTCTTCATGTGTTCGTGCGACCGCGCGCGATCGATCGCTTCCACAACGAGCTTGATGCAGGTCGGAGTGTTGCGCCCCCTCGCCGCACACACCGAGAAGTAATCAGGCGACGGCTGGATGTTGGATCGCACCGAGCCCACTCGCGACGGCTGAAGGTGTAGCAGTGAGGCGATACGGATCGGCAACCGGTTGGTGTCGGCACTCGCCCGCTGACTTGGCGTGGCAACGGCTACGAGCGCAGTCGCGAGGACGAGAGCCGCAAGCCCGGACGTCCTTCGCATGGAGCGTTCATCGGACTAATCGGATCTTGGTGACAATCCGCCAACGGGGTGACACCGGAAATCTACGCTCGGCCATTCGGGTGACTATTGGTTTTGCCGCCGAAAATCTCGGATATAACCGACGCGCTGTCGACACCGGGGAGACCCGGCACGGCCGCCCCAGAGCAGCGCGACGGGCGTTAACGGTTCGCATTGCCGAAGCGCCCCCACGACGGACCCCGAAATTCACCTGAGGGGTACGAGCGGAGCCCACCTGTTCCGCTGCGCCCGTCGCGCTAATTCCACCGCGTGGTGAGCAGGCAGTGGTGGGGCAGGCAGGACTCGAACCTGCGGCCTAGGGATTATGAGTCCCCAGCTCTAACCAGCTGAGCTACTGCCCCGCGCCGTCAATCCTGCCGTACGGGCGGCGGACGGGCCGATCGATGTCGCTGGCTCCCCCATCTGGACTCGAACCAGAAACCTACCGGTTAACAGCCGGTCGCTCTGCCAATTGAGCTATGGGGGATGGGCCGGGCCCGCGGTGCTCTACCCAGCGCGAAGCCAGACTACCGTGAACATTGTGCGCAAGATTCTGCTCTCGCCGAAATGGTGGGGGCTGCACCTGTTCGTCGTCGTACTGGTGTTGGTTTTCTTGCGCCTCGGACTGTGGCAATGGCATCGGGCGCAGTCGCCGAGCGGCGGCCTGCAGAACTGGGCTTACGCCTTCCAGTGGCCGCTGTTCGCGATTTTCGGGGTCGTTCTCTACTGGAAGACCCTCAAGATCGAAGTCGACGGTGAAGCCGACGACTCCGGCGAATCGCCCCGCCCGCTGACCTCGCGACTGAGGGCGGCTCCGCTGCCGGAGCCGAAGATCGAGCATCGTCCCGGCGTACGGATCGGCATCTCGGCCCCCTCGGCCGAGATCGATGAGGACGACGAAGAAGTAGCGACGTACAACGCCTACCTCGCTCGCCTCAACGCGCAGGCCGCCCAAGCCTCCGCCGAACCGCAACGGAGCAGATGACCCCGATGAGCCAGCTGTTCGACATCCACGGTGTCGAAGGTGCCCTGATGCGTTACCGCGTTGTCGCCTTGATCGTCAGTGTCCTACTGGTGGTGCTGTTCGGTATCGGCCTGCCGCTGCACTTCGATGGCAACCACAACGCCGTCGACGCGATCGTCGGTACGGCGCATGGCGTCTTCTTCTATCCGCTGTACATCCTGTTGACGCTCGACCTGACCCGGCGGCTACGCATGACACCGATCCAGCTGATCCTCACGGTGGCGGCGGGCACGATTCCGATCGCGTCGTTCTATGCCGAACGGCGAACGACCGCGTTCGTCCGCGAGCGTCAGGCAGCGCCAGCCGACGTTGCACCCGCGATCTAGAGCGGCGGCTCGGTCGGCGGAGTCACCGGCGGCGGCATGCTCGGCGGGACAGGAGGCGGCATGGTTGCCGCGGGCGGCGGCGGCGCCGTCGAGCCCGGAGCAGCCGTTGACCAGGACTGCATCCCACCGCCAGCGCCCGAGTGCGCCCACGGTGTCGGCTCGTCACTCGATAACGCGCCCATGACGGCGGCCGCCGCGTTGACCAGCACGATGATGAGGAGCAGGTAACCGCCCCACCTGATCCCCTCACTGGCGCTCACGCCGTCGCCGAAATTGATGTGGCGGTGAGGCAACGTGAACAACCGGATCAGGTAGAGGAACGCGCCGAGTGCACACACGCCGGCTGCGGGCCAGCGAGCGTCGAATGACATCTCGGGTAGCTGGTCGCGCGCGAAGATCACGGCGGCGGTGTAAATAGTGCCGATGAAGATCAGCAGCAGCCCTAGCGTCGAGTAACTGTGCCAGGCGGTATCGCTGACCGGCGTCGCGAGGTTGTCGAACGCAGGCAAAGGTCCCGAGTAGTTGGTGCCCCACCAAGGAAAAAAGGAGGCGATGGCGGCAGCCAGACCCGTCCCGAGGACGACGAGGTCGTACGGCGGCGTCGAGTTCATCCCCGGCGCGGTCGAGGACTGCGACATGACATTCCCCCAAGGGGTCGGCTGCCGCCCAGAATGTCTGCCGCTAGCAGGGAAAACAAGCACGGCGCGACCGGGTACGCGGCCTCGGGCCGCCGTTACAGCTCGCCGACTGCTTTCTCGCGCAGGCCCTTCTTATGGGTCTCGAGCGCGATCAGCTCACCGAACAGCCGGTTGTACTCCTCGGGGCTCTCGACCGGATTGAGCCGCTGAACCCGCGACTTCAGCTCCTGGATCCGGCGGGTGAGCGCCATCTCCTCGAGTCGGACCAGCAAGGCCTCGGCGTAACGTGGGTCGGCGTCGTCGGTGGACTGCAGCGGCTCGACCGCGAGCTCTGTGACCAGCTCGCGCACCGAGTCGGTCTCCGCGCTCTCCTGCACCTGGGCCACCCAGTCGGCGCCGCCGGCGGACCGCGCTGCACCGCCCGCCTTCGCGACCGCGGCACGGATCGCCGCATAGGCCGGCGAGGTGAAGCACTCGTCGCCGAGCCCGTCGAAGACCGGCCCGGCGAGCGCGGGACGCTGCACGACGAGCTTTGCCACCTCCCGCTCGATAATCAGCCGTGGATCGCGCGGATCGGGGCGAGCCGCGGACGCGCGCTGGCGGGTGGGGGGCTCGACGCCAAACTCTCCCCCGCCACCGGCGCCGGATGCTCGGCGCACCCGGGTCAGCACCGGCTCGACCTCCATGCCGAGCCAACCGGCCAGCCGGCGGGCGTACTCGTCGCGTAGCGAGGTGTCCTTCAGCTGCGCCACGACCGGTGCCGTCGCGGCCAATGCCTGCACCCGCCCTTCCGGGATCGACAAGTCGTGCCGGTCGAGCGTCGCCCGGATCGCGAACTCGGCGAGCGGGATGTGGCTTGCGATCAGGTCACGGACTGCGAGGTCGCCGCGCTGCTGCCGCAACTCGCACGGGTCGAGGCCGTCCGGCTGGACGGCGACGAAGGTCTGCGTGACGAACTTCTGCTCACCGGCGAAGGCCTTCAGCGCTGCGTTGCGGCCGGCCTCGTCGCCGTCGAACGTGAAGATCACTCGGCCGCGCAACTCGTCCTGGTCCATCAGCAGCCGACGCAGCATCTGGATGTGCTCGTCCCCGAAGGCCGTTCCGCACGTGGCGACGGCGGTGGTCTCGCCGGCGAGATGGCAGGCCATGACGTCGGTGTAGCCCTCGACCACGACCGCCTTACCGGACGTCGCGATGTCGTGCTTGGCGAGGTCGACGCCGTACAGCACCTGGCTCTTCTTGTAGAGCGGGGTCTCCGGGGTGTTGAGGTACTTCGGTCCCTGGTCATCGTCGTGGAGACGGCGGGCACCGAAGCCGATGATGTCACCCTTGCGGTCGCGGATCGGCCAGACCAGCCGGCCGCGGAACCGGTCTATCGGCCCGCGCTGACCCTGGCTGGCAAGCCCGCTCGCCAGCAGCTCGGCATCGCTGAAACCGGTGCCGCGCAAGTGGTTGATCGTGATGTCCCAGCCGTTGGGGGCGTAGCCGACGCCGAAGCGCTCCCACGCCGCCTCGTCAAAGCCGCGCTCGGTGAGAAATCCCCGGCCGATCGAGGCGTCCGGAGCGGCGAGCGAACGCCGGAAGAACTCGTGTGCTGCCAGGTGCGCGTCGAGCAGTCGTTGCCGCTGTCCACCGCTCTTCGACGGGGCCGCGCCGCCCTCTTCACGCCGCAGCTCGACGCCGGCCCGCCGGGCGAGCACCTCGATGGCGTCGGTGAAGTCGAGGTGCTCGATCTCCCGGGTGAACGTGATGATGTCGCCGGAGGCGCCGCAGCCGAAGCATTTGTAGAAGCCCAGCGTGGTGTTGACCGTGAAGGATGGGGTCTTCTCGTCGTGGAACGGACAGAGCCCTTTCAGCCGACCGCCTCCGGCGCTGCGCAGCGCGACGTGATCGGCGACGATCTGCTCGAGCGGCACCCGCTCACGGACCAGCGCGATGTCCTCATCACGGATCCGGCCGGGCATTGGCGGCTCCCGTCGCAGTCGAGATGATCAGGCAGCGGGGGAAGGTCGCTGCGCACAACTGTACGGCGCCGGACCGACGGTCCTCAGCCCAAGCCCCGACGCAGCGCCACCGAACCGGCGGTGGCGGTCGGCAACCGGAGACCGGCGCCTGCCGGTCGAGGAGCAGACTGGGGGGATGTCGGCGCCGTATACGTCCCAGGACTTCGTCCACCATCTTGATCTCGCGAGGACTGCGCTGAAGGAGGCCGACGACGCGTCGGATCATGACAAGCCGCTCCTGATCGCTGAGGCACAAGCGCACGCGACCGTCGCGCAGACGATCGCCATCTGGCTCCAGCACAGCAACTAGCGCGCCCGGGAGCCGCGATCCGCGGATCGAGCGGCACGCCTCACCAGCTGACCGGCGCGCTCCCAGCTGGCTCAGGCTGCCGGCTTGCGCAGCTCCACCTGCATGCTTGCGGTCTTGCCGGTGAGCAGCTTCTGCACGATGTCGACCACCGTGAAGATCGACAGCAGGACGAAGCTGCGGGGCGACGGTTGGAAGATCGACACCGGCGGGAACAGCCGGTCGGCGACGGCGTCGCCGCGGTGCTCGCGGAGCCAGGCATGGCAGGTCCAGTTCCAGAACACCGGATTGACCTCGTAGCCGACCTGCTCCACGGCGAGCCCGACCCGCTCCGCCAGCTGCTGGGCAGTCTTCGCGTCGTACATCGTCCAGTGCCGGGGGAAGTGCCAGCCGCCCCAGAACCGCCCGAACCGGCGGACGTCAACGGAGTCGACGTTGGGGGTCGCGAACATGAACAGGCCGCCCGGCTTGAGCAAGGTGGCGGCCCGGGTCGCAAACTGGATCGGGTCCGCGACGTGCTCGATCACGTGGCTCGCAACGATCAGATCGAAGGTGCCGTCGGGCAGTTCGGTGTCGACCTCGAACCGGCCGGCGACCGCGATGTGGCCGGCCTTCTTGGCTCGTTCGACTGCCTCCTCGCCGATGTCGATGCCGTAGGTCTCGATCGTCCGGCCCGGCACCGCCTCGCGGTACCAGGTGAGCAACCGTCCGTCCGCGCAGCCGACGTCGAGCACGCGCACCGGAGCACTTCCCGGCGCCGCCCGCTCGATGAGCGCCTTGAACCGCTTCTGGTAGCGCCGAGCCTTGATCGTCTCGCCGAACCCGCCCGGGGAGAACCGCCGAGGTGTACTCCCGTCGTCGTGCACCAGGTGGTAGGCGTAGTACTCCGGCGGGTAGATCCGGCCGAGCTCGCTGAGCGCGGGGCGCGGGTTGAGCCGGACCAGGCCGCACCGCTGACATCTGACGATCGGGAACCAGTCGTCGGTGGTGTTCGAGTACTCGTGCTCACGGCCCTCGAAAAGCACCCGGTCGTCGTGGGCACCGCAGCCGGTGCATGCGACGTCCTCGGTCTCGACGGGAGCGTTGGGGACCTGGGGAGCCGCCGTCACGGCAGCGACCGGGCATATCTCACCAGCGCGGTGAGGTACGCCGTACGAAGCAGCCGTGGCGGCTCCGGTGTCGCTTCGAGCGCGTGCCTGACCTCAGGCAGCCGTCGCGCCGGCACAGCCGGGTAGAGGTGGTGCTCGGCGTGGTAGTTCATGTTGAACGGCGCCAGGAACGCCCGCTCGACCGGATTGCTCGTGATGGAGATCAGCAGGTTGTCGTGTGCCGGCCGCTCCTCGGTGAGCACGGCGTGCTCGATGAAGCTTCGCATCAGGTGGCAGACCGTCGTCAACGTGATCAGCGGAAGCACCCACAGCACCGGGTACACCCACCAGCCGAGGGTCAGTCCTGATGCCACCCACAGCACCGACTGGGCGATCGCGAGATTGCGCAGGTCGCGCAGCCGATCGGCGCGCTCGACGTTGGACGGCGCACCTTTGAGCAGGACCAGCACGGCGTAGCCGCCGAGCAGGCCGAGACCGAAATAGCGCACCAGCGCCCACTTGGTCGCCTTGTCGGCGGTGTCGTGCAGCGGCAGGTCCGGGTCATCCGCTGTCGTTATCAGGCGATGGTGCGCGAGGTGGCGAGCACGGGTGCCGTGCCACGGTGAGCCAACCGGTGAGGCGGCCGCGACGATGCCGATGAGCGTGTCGCGCGACCTGTCGCGCGTGAAGCTGGTGTGGATGCAGTCGTGCTCGATGTTGAGCAGTGCCTGCTGCTGGGTCGAGATCACCAGGAACGCCAGCAGCACCGTCCACCAATGGGTCCAGACTCCGGCCACCACCGCAGCCGCGACGATGACCGCCCAGGTCTTCGCGAGATAGCCGAAGTTGCCGATTCGGTCACTTGGCCGCAGCGCCGCGAGGGCGCGGACTTGCTCGGCGCCGAGCAGCCCGGCGCCCTGCCGGCCCAGTGGCGGCGAGGTGACGGTCACGCGACGAGTCTACGTTCCGAGCGGCAGCAGGATTCGCTTATGCGCAAGCTCGGCCGGCCCGTACCCGAACTCCTCGCTGACGATCTCGAAGCCCATCGACGCATAGAACGGCAAGGCTGTCGTGCGGGCGTTCGCCCACACCGCCGATGCCCCGGCTGCGCGCGCCAGGTCGATGGCGGCGGCCAGCACCTGCCCGCCGATCCCGGTCCCCTGCCGTTGCGGCTCAACCGCCATCCCACGCAGCTGCCAGGTGGCCGCGTCCCCGTCGTACGCCGAGGGGAACACCGTCGCGCACCCGATCACCTCGCCGTTCTCGAAGGCTCCGACGTGCTGCACCTGCGGATAGCCGTCGTACTCAGCGGCAACGACCGGCTCCATCGGCCGCAGCACAGCTTTACGCAGCGGCAGGATCTCCTCGACGTCGGCGGGCCGGATCTCGATCGTCACCGCAGGCTCCCGACGTAGACGTCGTACCAGCTAAGGGCCGAGGTGTCGGTGAGCGAAGCGATCTGGTCGACCACGACGCGAAGCCGGCCGGCATCGTCCGGCGCCGCCAGATAGGCCAGGCGCAGCCAGGGCTCGAGCGAGTCAGGGGCGGCCACCGCCACCGCGGCGGCGAGCTCGGTCAGCTGCTCCCGCTGACGGCGCTGCATCTGCAACGTCGACTCGCGGCCCATCACGTAGACCGCCGCGACCGCTTTCAGTACGGCGCACTCTGCGCGGGTGTCGATCGGCACGACGAGATCGCCGCCGTAACGGCGAAGCGGTCGATCGCCGACCTCCGCGCGGGTCGCGCGGATCGCAGCGCCGCACAGCCGCCCGATGAGCTCGCTGGTCATCCGCTTCAACGCCACCATCGCGTGCATCGACCCGTCGTAACCGCGCAGCCAGCACTCGTGCGAACGCAGCCGGTCGAGCGCGTCGGTAAGGGCCTGCGCCGGAACGTCGAGGTACGCGCTGCGGGCGAGTGTGACGAGCTCGTTCGCCTCACCTGGATCGTCGAGCCGGTCGAGTGCGATGTAGCCGGCCTGAATGCCGTCCTCCAGATCGTGGACGGAGTAGGCGACGTCGTCGGCCCAGTCCATGATCTGCGATTCGACACAGCGACGGCCCGGCGTCGCACCGAGCCGCAACCACTCGAACGCCTCCTTGTCCTCGGCGTAGTACCCGAACTTCGCGGTCTCTTCCTGCCTGGGCCAGGGGTATTTGGTGGCCGCGTCGAGGGTGGCGCGGGTGAGGTTGAGCCCGACGCTGGCACCGGTCTCGTCGACGACCTTCGCCTCGAGCCGGGTCAGGACCCGAAGGCTTTGCGCGTTGCCCTCGAAGCCGCCGAAGCTCTCGGCGAAGTCAGCGAGTGCCCGCTCACCGTTGTGGCCAAAGGGCGGGTGCCCGAGATCGTGGGCAAGGCAGGCGGTGTCGACGAGATCGGGGTCGGCGCCGAGGGTTGCGGCGAGCTCACGCCCGATCTGGGCGCACTCGAGGGAGTGGGTGAGCCGGGTCCGCGGGAAGTCGCTCTCCCCCACCCCGACGACCTGGGTCCGGGCGGCAAGCCGACGAAGCGCCGCCGAATGCATCACCCGGGCGCGGTCGCGGACGAACTCGCCTCGCGACGTCCCCTCCGTCTTGTCGGCTTCGACGACCCGCCGAGCCCGGGTCAGCTCGTCGTACCCGCCGGCAATCCGGACCGGGTCGTGGTCGGGCGTCATCAGACGACACCCGCGGAGTGCTCGTTGTCGTTGTGAAACAGCTGGAAGTAGATGTAGGCCTCGGTCTCACGTGCGATGTAGCGGACCTCCACGCCGCGGCCGGCGTTGGCCGGACCGCTGCGCTCCGGCGAGGTGACGGCGTGGATGCCGACGTACCTCGCCATCGTGCGGGCGCGAAGGGCGTGCCACGGGTCGGTGACCAGTACGGCGGAGTGCCAGTCCTGCGCCGTGAACGTCGCCGCGACCGCCCTGACGCTCTCCAGCGTGTCGCGGCCGGTCGGGTCAGCGATCACTGCGCGGCGGGGCACGCCGTGCTGCTCGAGATACGTCGCACCGGACGCCGCTTCGGTGTAGTTGTCACCGGGTTCCTTGCCGCCGACCGTCACGATGCTCGACGCCACCCCCATCCGGTACAGCGTCAGAGCATGGTTGAGCCGGGCAGCGAAGACCGGCGACGGTACGCCGTTGTACTGGCTGGCCCCGAGTACGACGATGGCATCGGAGTGGGGATGGTCGTCCTCACGGGCGACCCACCAGATCCGGATTGCGACGTAGAGCACGTAGAGCACGACGATCGCGACAACGATCGCGGTGATCCGCCACGCCCACCTGAACCAGGCGAGCGGTGTCACGCGGAGGGGCCCGGCGTCACCGACTGTCGCTGCCGACCGCTTCGAGTGCGGCCCGGCCGGCCTCAAGTCGCGCGACCGGCACCCGGAACGGCGAGCAAGACACGTAGTCGAGCCCGGCGTGGTGGAAGAAGTGCACCGACTCTGGATCGCCGCCGTGCTCGCCGCACACGCCGATCTTCAACTTCGGGTTGGTGGCGCGTCCCTCGTCGACGGCGAGCGTCACCAGCCGGCCGATGCCCTCCGCGTCGAGCGTCTCGAACGGGCTGACGCCGAAGATGCCGAGGTCGATGTAACGGGAGAAGAACGCGCCCTCGACGTCGTCGCGGGAGAACGCCCAACCCATCTGGGTCAGGTCGTTGGTGCCGAAGGAGAAGAACTGCGCCGCCTCGGCGATCTGACCGGCGGTGAGCGCGGCGCGAGGCACCTCGATCATCGTGCCGATGAGGGTGTCGACCTCGACTCCGGTCTCAGCGGCCACGCCCGCGATGATCTTCTCGGCCTCCTCGCGGACCACCTCCAGCTCCTGCACAGCCCCGACGAGCGGGACCATGATCTCCGGTCGCGGATCCTTGCCCAGCTTCTTCAACTCCGCGGCAGCTTCCGCGATCGCGCGCACCTGCAGGCCGAACAGGCCGGGGATGACCAGGCCGAGCCGGACGCCGCGCAAACCGAGCATCGGGTTCTGCTCGTGCAGCCTGCGGACCGCCTCCAGCAGGGTCTTGTCCTTCGCCTCGACGCTTTGGCCCTTGGCCTCGGCGACGGCGATCTTCACCGACAGCTCGGTGAGGTCGGGAAGGAACTCGTGCAGCGGCGGGTCGATCAGCCGGACCGTGACCGGCAGCCCATCCATCGCACCGAAGATGGCGACGAAGTCGTCGCGCTGCAGTGGGAGAAGGGCGTCAAGCGCGGCGGACTGCTCCGACTCGCCCTCGGCGAGGATCAGCCGCTCGACATACCCCCGTCGTTCACCGAGGAACATGTGCTCGGTGCGGCACAGCCCGATGCCTGCGGCGCCGAACCGACGAGCCCGTGCGGCATCGTCCTCGGTGTCGGCATTGGTACGGACGCCGAGCCGGCGCTTGCCGTCAGCGTGCCTGATGATCCGGTCGACCGCGGTTACGAGTGGGTCCGAGGCCGCGTCGATCGTGCCCTCGAAATACTGCACCACCGGGCTCGGTACGACCGGCACCTCGCCGAGGTAGACCTTGCCCGACGTGCCGTCGATGGAGACGACGTCGCCTTCGCCGAACGTCGTACCGCTCCTGGTCTTGACGCTCTTGCCCTTGACGTCGACCTCGAGGTCATCGGCGCCGGAGACGCAGGTCTTGCCCATGCCGCGGGCGACCACAGCGGCATGGCTGGTCTTGCCGCCACGGCTGGTGAGGATGCCTTCGGCGGCGATCATGCCGGGCAGGTCGTCAGGGTTGGTCTCACGGCGGACCAGGATCACGGCCTCCCCCCGCGCCGCCCACTCGCCCGCCGTCACGGAGTCGAAGACCACCTTGCCGACGGCGGCGCCGGGTGAGGCGTTCACGCCGGTCGCGATCTCGTCCTTCGCGGCATCGTCGTCGAAACGCGGGAACATCAGCTGCGCGAGCTGCGCGCCGTTGACGCGCTGCAGCGCCTCATCCATGTCGATCAGGCCCTCGTCCACCAGCTGCACCGCGATCGTGAACGCAGCCGCGGCGGTCCGCTTCCCGACCCGGGTCTGCAGCATCCACAGCTTGTTGCGCTCGACGGTGAACTCGATGTCGCACAGGTCGCGGTAGTGGTTCTCGAGGGTTGACATGATCTGCATCAGCTCGTCGTACGCCGGTTTGTCGATGTTCTCGAGCTCCGCGAGTGACACGGTGTTACGGATTCCGGCGACGACGTCCTCGCCCTGCGCGTTCTGCAGGTAGTCGCCGTACACCCCTCGGTCGCCGCTGCCCGGGTCGCGGGTGAAGGCGACGCCGGTGCCGGAATCCATCCCGAGGTTGCCGAAGACCATCGCCACCACGTTGACCGCCGTACCGAGGTCGGCCGGGATCCGTTCCTGCCGCCGGTAGAGCTTGGCCCGGTCGCCGTTCCACGAGTCGAAGACGGCGTGTACGGCGAGGTTGAGCTGCTCGCGCGGGTCGCTGGGGAAGTCGCGACCAGCCTGCTCGCTCACGATCGTCTTGAACGTGGCGACGATGTCACGAAGGTCGGCGTCGTCGAGGTCGAGGTCGTTGGTGATGCCTTTGGCCTTCTTCGCCTCGTCGAAGGCCTCGTCGAAGTGCTCGCCGTCCACGCCGAGCACGGTCTTGCCGAACATCTGGATCAGCCGGCGGTAGGAGTCCCAGGCGAACCGCTCGCTGCCCGCCTGCTTGGCCAGGCCATCGACCGAATCGTCGTTCAGTCCGATGTTCAGGACCGTGTCCATCATCCCCGGCATCGAGAACTTGGCGCCCGAACGGACGCTGACCAACAGCGGATCGTCCGCCTGGCCGAGACCCTTGCCCATCGCCTTCTCAAGGCTCGCGAGGTGCTCGTCGACCTCCTTGGCCAGGTCGGCCGGCTCGGATCCGGAGTCGAGATAGACCTTGCATGCCTCGGTGGTGATGACGAATCCGGGCGGCACCGGCAGGCCCAGGTTCGTCATCTCGGAGAGGTTGGCGCCCTTGCCGCCCAACAGGTCCTTGAGGTCCTTGTTCCCCTCGGCGAAGTCGTACACGTACTTCGGCACTGCCACTCCTGGAGTTACGACGGTTTCGCGCCCTCGGACCCCATAGACCCTACCCAGCCAGGCACGCTCGAGATCCATGAGCGGCGGTTGCGCCAGGATGGCCTTCCGTCACCGCCCGAGCGCGACAGTGGCGGCCGGCAGCGAGATCCGAGAGGTCTCAGCTGGTCTCGACGGCGCTGAAGGACTCGACTCGAGGGGTCGGAAGGGCGCGAAGCACCGGGCGCCGCTGGCCGGTGTCGTGATCCGCGAGCCAGCCGGTGAGCTGCTCGGCCCGCATCGGCTGGGCGAGGTGATAACCCTGCATGAGGTCGCAGCCGAGGTTGCGCAGCAGCCGCTCGGCCGCCGGATCCTCGATGCCCTCTGCGACGACCTCGATCCGCAGCGCGTGCGCGAGCTGAATGATCGCCTCGACGATGGCCGCGTCATTGCTGTTCGAGGCGATGTCGCGGACGAAGGTCTTGTCGATCTTCAGTTCGCGCAATGGGAGCCGGCGCAGATAGGCGAGCGAGGAGTAGCCGGTCCCGAAGTCGTCGACGCTGAGCCGGGTGCCGAGCAGGGCGAGGTCGGCCAGGAGCTGCGGGGTGCGGGAGCTGTCGGCCATGACGTGAGACTCGGTGAGCTCGAGAGTGAGCAGCCAGGACGGCACTTGATAGGCAGCGAGCCGGTCCTGCAGGTAGTCGACGAGGTCGGGCTCGAGCAAGTTGCGGACCGAGAGGTTGACCGACATCCGTAGCTGGTGACCGTTCGCGTTCCACTCCGCGCACTGCCGGAGCGCCTCGTCGATGACGAATCTCGTGAGTTCGCGGATCTGCCCGGTCTGCTCCGCGGTCCCGATGAACTCATCGGGCGGCACCTCGCCGTACACCGGGTGGTCCCAGCGGGTCAGCGCCTCGACACCGACGATGACGCCGTCGGTGAGCCGGGCCTGTGGCTGGTAGCGCAGTGACAGCTGACCCAGGTCGACCGCCGAACGCAGGTTGCCGGCCAGCGCCAGTCGACGAGGTGAGTGGTCGGCGAGGTCCTCCTGGTAGACTTGGATGCCGCTCCCGTCCTGCTTCGCGCGGTACATCGCGACGTCGGCTCGTTGCAGCGCGACGACGGCACCGAGTTGAGAGGTCGGCTCGTGGAAGCTGTCGCTGCCCATGAGCACGACGCCGACGCTGGAGGTGACCTCCATGTCGACGCCCTCGATGCGTACCGGTGCGAGCAGCGCGTGGCGCAGCCGCTCCGCCGCAGCGACGGCGTCCGCTTCGGAGGCGCTCTCGGTGAGGACGGCGAACTCGTCGCCACCCAGCCGGGCCAGCAGGTCGGTCGCGCGTACCTCGTCGCGGAGCCGGCCGGCGATCTGCTGCAGGAGCAGGTCGCCGTGGTGATGGCCCAGCGTGTCGTTGACTTCCTTGAACCGGTCGAGGTCCATCAGGAGCACCGCCACCGGCCGCTCGGACTCGAGTGCGTCGGTCACCCGTCGCTGGAAGTAGGCGCGGTTCGCCAGCCCGGTGAGGGTGTCGTGGTTCGAGTCGTAGTCCAGCTTGCGCATGAGACGGGAGTTGGCGAGCGCCGTACCGACATGGGTGGCGACAGTCTGGAGCAGGCGACGGTCGGCCGCCGTGAAGGTCGCGACCTCGCCAAGACGGTCGAGGGCGAGCAGGACGCCCGGGGTGCCCTGGCGGCTGTGCACCGGCGCCAACACAACGTCACGTGCGCCGTAGTAGCCGAGCACACCTTTGGAGCCGCCGACTTTCTCCGGCGAGCGGACCACGATCGGCTCGCCGCCGTTCAGCGCCCGGCGGATCACCTCAGGCACCTCGCCGTCGGGGACGGTGTGGGTGGTGTGCTCGCCGCCGGCTGTCCATCGCGTTTCTTGCCAGTCATCAGCGCCGTTCGGCAGCCACAGCGCTGATCGCTCAGACCGGAGCAGCTGGGTGACCCGGTCGAGAACCGGGCCCACCTCGAACCGCCGGTAGGGGGTGGCGGCAATGGCATCGGTGAACTCGTAGAGCTCCATCATGGTGTGGTGCTGCTGGCGCAATGCGCCATGGCGATGGAACCCCAGCAGCACCGTGCCGACGCCGACGACGATCGCCGGAGCGAGCCACAGCGACCGGCCGAGGGCCGGAACCAGCAGCAGGCCGATCATCGCCGAGACGAGCCCCCCGGCGAGGCAGGTCAGCACCAGGCGGATAGCTGCGGCCGCCTGCAACTCTCCGCTGGTCAGGGAGATCGCGGCGTTGACGGCGGCGCTGTCGACCGCCGCGGCGACCAGACAGGCCGCCAGCGCCGGGATGACCAGCCGGGCCCCGCCCGCGTTGAGGCCGCCGTGCAGCGCCTGGAAGGTGGCGGTGGCGAGGGCGACGTCGAGCACCCACACGGCGAGGTTGAACGCCACCTTCAGCGGACGCTGTCGGCGTACGACGAGGAGCACCGCTGCACCGGCGAGCACGCGCACGAGCGGCAGTTCCATCGGGCTCAGGAAGAACAACCCGAGGGTCAGTGCCACCTCACCGAGGGAGACGGAGTGAGCATTGCGGCCGAGCTCGATGTGGATGACCGCGCCATCGCAGAGCGCGAACACGCCCGCGAGCAACACCAGCCGAACGACAGCCGCCGACAGCGGCAGGTGCGACCCGTTGAGGTTCACGACGGTCAGGTCAACGGCAATCCCGACCGCGACCATGCCGGCGATCAACGGCAGAACTTTGCCGTCGCCGCGCGACCACGGGAAGGTCACCCCCACTGAGCTCCGTCCCACATCGCGCTGCTCCACTGCGACCCGCCCCATTGGCTGCCGGACCACTGCGAACCCGACCACTGCGAACCCGACCACTGCGAGCCGGACCACTGCGAGCCGGACCACTGCGAGCCGGACCACTGGCTGCCGGACCACTGCGAGCCCGACCACTGCGAGCCCGACCACTGGCTGCCGTCCCAGCCGCCGCTCGACCACTGGCTGCCCGACCACTGCGAGCCGTTGAACATGCCACCGGACCAGGCGGCGACCTTCTCCTCAGCCTGTCCCATCGTCGAGCCGACCCACGGTGCCCCGAAGATGTCCTGCTCGCCGGTGAGGGTCTGCCCGTTGAGACTCACATGACTGCTGCCACGAGCGGCCTCGAGCGACCCGTTCCCGCTGCCGACCGGGTAGGACTGGGTGCTGTACGCCGGTACCGGCGCGCTGACCGCCTGACCGACCTGAACCAGCCCGGACCCGCTGTAGTTCTTGTTCGCGTTGATCGGAACGGCGGTGGAGGTGAGCACTGCCTTGACCTGGTCCGGAGTCAACGACGGGCGCGCGCTGATCACATCGGCGGCCGCGCCCGACACGATCGCCGCCGACTGCGAGGTTCCGGAGCCGCGCAAGAACCGGCCACCGAAGATCGCGTTCGGGTTCTGCTGGGCGAGGGTGGAGTTCGGCGACAACAGGCCATAGACGTAGGTACCGGGAGCGACCAGGTCGGGATGCCGGACCCCGGTGCCCCGCTGCGAGAACGACGCGACGGTGTCGTCGCCCGGGGTGAGGGTGCCCTGGGTCTCGTCAGCGCCCACCGCGATCAGGTACGGGTCGGTCGCCGGGTCCGCCACCGTGTTCGCGCCGTTGACCAGATCGTTTCCGGCCGAGACGACCACCACGATGCCGTGTCGCCAAGCGACCTCGGCCGCGTGCGCCAGCGGGTCGGAGGTGTAGGCCTGGGTGCTGTCCGTACCCAGCGACAGGTTGAGGACACGGATGTTCATACCGTTGTCGTGGGCGTGCGCCACCACCCAGTCGATGCCAGCGATGATCTGTGAGACGTCCGCTGCGCCCGTCGAAGCCCCGACCTTCACGCTGACGATGCGGGCCTGCGGGGCCACCCCCTGGTAGCCGCCGGCGGTGCCGTCATTGCCGGCGATGATGCCCGCCATGGCGGTTCCGTGGCCGTAGCCGTCGAGGTAGGACGCTCCTGGCAACTGGGAGTCGAAGGAGATGTCAGGGCCGTAGATCAGCTTGTTCGGCCCATTGAGGCCCTGCACCGGGGTGACGCCGGTGTCGACGAGGGCGACGTCGACGCCGTGACCGTCAGCACCCTGGGCCCACGCCGCCGGAGCGCCAACCACCTGATCGATGGAGGACTCATCCGCAAAGGAGTTCGGCGGGGTTGATGCGGAGGCGAGCCCCGCTCCCGCGGCGATCGTGCCCGCGACCAGGAACACCGCGAAACCGCGGCCGACCGCTGATATGCTGAGCTGAGCCTGCATGTGTTCCCTCGCCGTCCTTCGCACCCAGGCCCAACGACTCTCGGCAGGCCGGGACTCCAGTCCGCAGCGGAGGGCACGCGCAGACATTCGGTCCTGACATGCGTATCGGCCCTGCCGCCGGCCCAACGCATGGCCCAGCGGAGGCATCTTTCATTGGCCCGCGAGGACGGGCCCGGTCGAACTAGCACGATCAGCCGGCGGCGGCGGCGATGCTGCGCCAACCGGGCGCACCCAAAACCAGTGCATATGCACCAGGCCCGCGAATGGCACATAGGTGGGGCCAGGACCCCACTGATGGCACATGCGCGGGGGTCAGCAGGCGGGGAGGCGGTCCAGCAGGTAGTGCTCGACGCCGTCGAGCGACACCCGCTCCTGCGTCATGGTGTCCCTCGACCGGATCGTGACCGCGTTGTCCTCGAGCGTCTCGAAGTCGACAGTGATGCAAAACGGCGTACCGATCTCATCCTGGCGCCGATAACGACGTCCGATTGCGCCGGCGTCGTCGAACTCCACGTTCCACCGGGTACGCAGCGTCGCCGCGAGGTCCCTGGCCTTGGGCGAGAGGTCGGCGTTACGCGACAGCGGGAGCACCGCGGCCTTCACCGGCGACAGTCGCGGATCGAGCCGCATCACAGTGCGCTTCTCCATCACACCCTTGGCGTTGGGCGCCTCGTCGGTCGCCAGGGCTGAGAGCAGGAACGCCAGCACGCACCGGGTAAGACCAGCCGCCGGCTCGATGACGTACGGCGTCCAGCGCTCGCCCCGGTCCTGGTCGAAGAAGGACAAATCCACACCGGAGTGCTTGGAGTGCGTCGTGAGGTCGAAGTCGGTGCGATTGGCGATGCCCTCGAGCTCGGCCCACTCCGAACCACCGAACCGGAACCGGTACTCGATGTCGACCGTGCGCTTGGAGTAGTGGGACAGCTTCTCCTTCGGATGCTCGTAGAAGCGCAGATCCTCCTCGCCGAGCCCGAGGTCGAGGTACCAGTCCCATCTCGTCTTGAGCCAGGTCTCGTGCCATTCCTCATCGGTGCCGGGCTCGACGAAGAACTCCATCTCCATCTGCTCGAACTCCCGGGTCCGGAAGATGAAGTTGCCGGGGGTGATCTCGTTGCGGAACGACTTCCCGGTCTGCGCGATGCCGAACGGCGGCTTCTTCCGCGCCGCCGTCATGACGTTGAGGAAGTTGACGAAGATGCCCTGCGCGGTTTCGGGACGCAGGTAGTGCAGCGACCCTTCGTCCTCGGTCGGACCGAGATTCGTTCGCAGCAGCCCGTTGAACATTCGTGGCTCGGTCCAGGCGTCTTTGGTCCCACAGTTCGGACACGGCACCTGGGCGAGCACCACCTTGCTCTCATCGAGCTTCTTGCGCTCGGCGTACTCCTCGCGGAGCTGGTCCTCGCGAAACCGCTTGTGGCAGGACTGGCACTCGACCAGGGGGTCGACGAACGCATCCAGGTGGCCAGAGGCTTGCCAGACGTCGGTGGCGAGGATGACGGCGGAGTCGAGCCCGACGATGTCGTCGCGGGACTGCACCATTGCCCGCCACCACTGCTTGCGGATGTTCTCCTTCAACTCCACGCCAAGCGGGCCGTAGTCCCAGGCGGACCGGGAGCCGCCGTAGATCTCAGAGGACTGAAAGACGATGCCGCGTCGTTTGGCGAGACTAACGAGATCGTCGATGCGAGCGGCATCACGGGACGCTGGCGTGCTGGCCATGACAACGGCTCCATCCGGCTGGCGGTCGGCGAGAAGTGCAAAGCCTAGTGGGAGTTATGCCGGATCACCTATGCCGGGTCAGACCGAATCGATGACCTCGAACGCAGTCGGCTCCGGAACGACCGCGGCCATCAGCGCACCGCTGAGCATTTTCACGTCGTACGACGAGAGCGCGCGGCGATACGAACCCACGTTCTCCCACTCACTGACTACTACCCACACCGAAGGGTCATCGAGCGCCCGGGCCAGTCGGCTGGACAGATGGCCGGGCCGGGCGGCCATCGCCTCGATCGCATTCCGCACCGCTTCGCGGAAGGTGTCGTCATCCGACGCGGGTCGAAGTCGCGCGACCATCAGCACGCCTGTGAGGATGTCACTGTGCCGGAACGCCTTCGCAACCTGCTCGGGGCCGCGATCGTCGCTGCGCTGTTCATCGCCGGCCTGGTCATCCACGGCGCGCTCGGTGGCGTCCTGCTGCTCATCACCGCGCTGATTCTCGGTGTGATGACCAGCGCGGTCTGGCATCACATCCCGTCACGCGGCCGACCGCTGCGCATTCTGATAGTCCTGGTGATCATCGCGCTGGCGCTGATCAACTTCGCCCTGGCCTGACTTCGCGGCTAGCGACCTCGGCGGGTCGTTTCGAGCAGCTCGATGCGGTTGCCGAGGGGATCGCGAGTCGAGCCGCGGCGGCCCCCGAACAGATCGGGCTGCTCCTTCCACTCGGCTCCGGTCTCGGCGAGCCGCGCCAACGTCGCCTCGAAGTCGTCGAGGACCAGCGCGAAGTGCATGTCGTCGTGCATGACTGCGTCGGCGCGCTCGGAGATGTGCACCTGAGTGCTGTCGTCGATGTCGAACCAGGCGCCGCCCGGTGAGGTGCCGTGCTCGGGCTTCGCGGTACGCCGCAACCCGAGCACGTGTTCGTAGAAGCGGCAGATCTCATCGGTCTCTCCCGGCTTCACGACGATGTTCACGTGGTGCAGACGCGGGGACATGCGGTCATTATCGCTTGCGCCTCACCTTGCGCCGCCCCGTCTGGACGACGGTCCGCGCCGTCAAATCGGGTCTAGACCGCCGTACCGACGATCGCGTCGGGCGTACTCCTCGACCGCCGCCCACAGGTCCCGCCGGTCGTAGTCGGGCCACAGCGTGTCCTGAAACACCAGCTCGGCGTACGCCGACTGCCAGAGCAGGAAGTTGGAGGTCCGCTGCTCCCCCGACGACCGCACGAACAGGTCGACGTCAGGCATCTCCGGCTCGTCGAGATAACGCGCGAGCACCCGCTCGGTGACCTTGCCGGGGTCGACTCGGCCGGCGGCCACATCGCGGGCGAGCGCGGCGGCGGCATCGGCGATCTCGGCCCGGCCGCCGTAGTTGACGCACATCGTCAGCGTCAGCACCTTGTTGTGCCGGGTCAGTTCCTCGGCGATCTCGAGCTCCTCGATCACCGACTTCCACAAGCGCGGCCGTCGGCCGGCCCAGCGCACCCGCACGCCCATCGCGTGCATGTCGTCACGGCGACGGCGGATCACGTCGCGGTTGAAGCCCATCAGGAACCGCACCTCGTCGGGTGAGCGCTTCCAGTTCTCGGTCGAGAAGGCGTATGCCGACAACCAGCCGACTCCGATCTCGACCGCCCCCTCGACGACATCGAACAGCGAGCCCTCGCCCTGCTCATGTCCGGCAGTGCGGGGCAGCCCACGCTGGTTGGCCCATCTTCCGTTGCCGTCCATGACGATCGCGACGTGCCGCGGGATCAGCTCCGGCGGCAGCTTCGGCGGCGTGGCGCCCGATGGATGGGGTTGCGGCGGCCGCACCGGCCGGCCCGAGCGGATCGAGCTCCTCACGGTCGCTCGACCAGGCTGCGTTCGACGAAGCGCAGCGAGCGCAGTCCGCGTTCGAGATGCCACTGCAGGTACGTCGCCACCAGCCCGCTCGCCTCCCGCTGGACCTTCGGCTCGACGCCGTCGGCATTCGCCCAGTCACCCGACATCAGTGCCAGCATCAGCTCGATCCCGTCGGGCGTGGCGGCGGCAGCGCCGGGCGGCCGATGGTCGCGGCACACCAGGCCACCCGATCCGACCGCGAACGCCCGATGCGGGCCGGGCTCGCCACAGACCGCACAGCCGGACAGCACCGGCTCGTATCCGGAGATGGCCAGCGCCCGCAGGATGAATGCGTCGAGGATCAGGCTGGGCGTGTGCTCGCCGTCAGCGAGCGACCTCAGCGCACCCACGACCAACAGGTAGAGCCGCAACGACGGCTCACGCTCCTCCGCGGTGAGCCGCTCTGCAGTCTCGAGCACCGCGGTGCCCGCGGTGTAACGCGAGTAGTCCGCCGCGATCGCCTCGCCGTACGGTCCGAGCGTCTCCGCCTGAGTGACGATGTCGAGCCCGCTCCCGTTCTCGTTGTTGGCGGAATGCAGCTGGAGGTCGACATGCATGAACGGCTCGACCCGGGAGCCGAACTTCGAGCCGGTACGCCGCACCCCCTTCGCAACCGCGCGAACCCGGCCGTGACGGCGGGTCAGCAACGTGACGATGCGGTCGGCCTCGCCCAACTTCTGGGTGCGAAGCACGACAGCCTCATCGCGATACAGCGGCATCCACTCATTCTTGCCGTGCCGGAGGACGTTTCCGGCGATTCGGCTCTCCAGAGTTTTCCTGCCGTGCAGGTAGCGTGAGCCAGGCTCTTGACGGCACTCACGGAAGAGACTTGATGCCCTACCGCCGCCGTTTTCTTCGCCCTTTGGTCCTGATCGGCAGCGGCGCTCTGGTCGCCGGAACATTGGCAGCAGCGCCGGCTCGCGCGAGCGGTCCGACGACCGGTGTCACGGTGCTGTTGAAGGCCCCCAACTCCGCCGGGCTGAAGCGGCTGGCCGCAGCCAGCGGCCTGACTCACGCCCAGCGGATGGCCGCTCTGGCCCCGTTGCTGCCCGGCCCGGCAGCCCACCGTCAGGTCGTCACCGCGCTGCAGGCCGACGGCTTCACGATCGACCACGAGACCGCCTGGACCGTGGATGCAACGGCACCACAGACGGCGGTAGCCGACGCATTTGGTGGCGTCAGCCGGCTGCGCGCAGCGGCACTGCCGGCGATCCCGCCAGTGATCGCGGGGGTGACGGCTGCCGTCCTGCCCTCGACCGGGCCGACCGGCGTCTTCACTGCGCAGGATGACTGCCCGGCGACCTGCCGCGACGGCGTCGATCTCCGCAACGCCTACACCGCACCCGGCGTGCCGCCGGATGCCGGCCACGACAGCAAGGCCACCCTCACGATCGCCAGCCTGCAGTTCGCCGACTGGAACGCCTCGGACCTCTCCAAGTACGGGACGGCCGTCGGAACGCCGCTCGCCAGCGGGCAGTACCAGCAGATCCCGGTGAAGGGCAGCACCGTCAGCGGCGCTTCGACGGCTCAGAACGGTCTCGACGAGGAGGTGGACCTCGACCAGGAGGCGCTGCTGGCGACGGACCCGTACGCCAACCAGCGCGCCTACTTCGACACCAACAGCACCCGCGGCTACATCCAGTCGCTGAGCCAGGTCCTCGCCGACGTGACCCAAGGCCAGGGAAGGGTCGACGGCGGTGACCCGCACATCGTCGCGCTGTCCACCTCGTGGGGATCGTGCGAGAACGACTTCAACTTCAACTTCCCCGGTGACACCAAGTCGGCGATCGAGAGGCTGCTCCAGTCGCTATCGGCAGCCGGGGTGACGATCTTCGCCGCCTCCGGTGACGACGGCGTCTATGACTGCGGCCTGTCGAAGTCCTCGACCCAGGTCGCGGTCGACTACCCCGCCTCCTCACCCGAGGTGGTCGGCGTCGGTGGCACCCGGCTAACACCGATCGGTGGCAACGCCGCGAACGACGGATCCAACTGGGACGAGACGGGCTGGACCTGTGCCAGCACTGCGGCGTGTGAGGCAGCGCGGGGCACCGGCGGCTCCGGCGGCGGAGAGTCGAACACCTACCCGATGCCGACGTATCAGTCGCTGGGCATCGGGCACCACCGGTTCCGCACCTCGACCGGGATCAAGGGGGACTTCGGCTCCCAGCCGCACCGGCTGGTTCCCGACATCGCCGCGGACGGCGATCCGAAAACCGGCTTCGACATCCTGACCAGCGACCCGGTCGATGCCTGCCAGGCCTCGGTGCTGCCGCCGGTCTGCCAGCAGCTCAACAACCCGAGCGGGCTGACCACCACGGTCGGAGTCGGCGGCACCAGCCTCGCGGCGCCGGTCTCCGCAGCGCTGTTCACCACCATGCTCGCCGCTCACGGTGTCACCAGCGGCGTCGGCGACATCCACGGTGCGCTCTATTCGGCGTACGCCGCGCACAACGGCGCCTTCCGCGACGTGACGACGGGGAGCAACGGGCATCAGCAGGATGTCGATGTCCAGGCCTCGCACCACAAGGCGGCCGACCTGCCGGTGAGTGCGAGGACCGGCTACGACACCGTCACCGGGCTCGGCGCGCCGTACTGGGAGCGGATCGCGCCGTACCTGTTCGCCGCGAAGTCAGCGCAGCCGAGCGCCTCGCTGCGGCTCAGGAGTCCGCACAGCCAACAGCATCCGACCCGCGTGAAAGCGCATTGGTCGTCGCACCTCGCCGGAGCGGGTGCCGCGATGCTGCCGGCAGCGGCTCGCGTCACGATCACCGAAGCCGGTAGGGCGAAGCCGGTCTACCACGCGTCCCATGCACCCACGACCGGGTCGTTCAGCTTCACAGCCAACCAAGGCAGCACCTACACCCTGACCGTCGCAGATCGCGACATCTCCGGTCATCGGTCCGCCCCGACGGCGCACACGCTGGTCGTGCCCTACGACGACACGTCGTTCACGGTTAATGGGAAGTGGTCCCGGGTGCACTCGCACCGTGACTTCGGCGGTTCCCACATCGTCACCACCAGCAAGTCGGCGTCGGCGCGGGCGGAGGCGGTTGGCCGGCGGTACGCCGTGATGGTCCGGACCGGGCCGGCCTACGGTCGACTGGCGATCTTCCACGGTGCGTCGAGGGTCAAGGTCATCGATCTGTTCTCGACCTCGCCGGGCCGGATCCTGGTCGGCTTCTTCGGCGGCGCTCGGACGGCGGTCAAGCGGCGGACGTTCGTGTTCCGTGAGACCGGCACCCGCAGTGGGCTGCCGTCCGGAACGGCGGTCAACCTCGACGGCCTGGCGGCGACCCGGTAGGCAGCGGTCAGAAACCGAGCTTGCGCAGCTGCTTCGGGTCTCGCTGCCAGTCCTTGGCGACCTTCACCCGAAGGTCGAGAAAGACCGTGGTCCCGAGCAACGCCTCGATCTGAGTCCGGGCAACCGTGCCGACGGCACGAAGCCGGGAGCCACCGGCGCCGATGACGATCCCCTTCTGGCTGTCCCGCTCGACGTAGAGCAGGGCCTGGATGTCGACCATGCCGTCGCCGCCATCACGGCGGCTCATCTCTTCGACGACCACTGCGATGGAGTGCGGCAGCTCGTCGCGCACCCCGGACAGCGCCGCTTCGCGGATCAGCTCGGCGACCATCACCTCCTCCGGCGAGTCGGTGAGCTCGCCTTCCGGATACAGCGCCACCCCTTCCGGCAGCCGGGCGACCAGCAGGTCGGCGAGCAGGTCGACGTGAAACCCACCGACCGCACTGACTGGCACGATGTCGGCCCAGTCGCCGAGTGCGCCGACCTCGAGCAGCCGGACACCGACGGTGTCCCGGTCGACCAGGTCGGTCTTGGTCACCACGGCGATCGCAGGCGTCGTCCCCGCGACCTTGGTGAGCTGATCGGCAATGAACCGGTCTCCTGGACCCACCTTGTGGTCGGCCGGCACGCACATCGCGACGACGTCGACCTCGGCGACCGTGGTGAGAACCAGGTCGTTGAGCCGTTCGCCCAAAAGAGTGCGGGGGCGATGGAAGCCGGGGGTGTCGACCAGCACCAGCTGCGCGTCCGGCCGGTTGACGATCCCGCGGATCGTGTGACGAGTGGTCTGCGGTCGGTCGCTCATGATGGCGACCTTGCTGCCGACGAGGGCGTTGGTGAGAGTGGACTTGCCGGTGTTGGGACGACCCAGGAAGCAGGCGAAGCCGGAGCGGAACTCGCTCACTCGGTGCGTGGCTCCTCGCTGCGGAGCTTGGAGTACATCACCATATCGCGCCAGGCACCGCCTCGAAAGCAGGCACGGCGCAGCACGCCCTCGCGGGTAAATCCCGCCCGCTCGAGGGCCCGCTGTTCGGCAATGTTGTCGGCCTCGGTGCTGGCCTCGACCCGTTCCATCTGCGTGTGGTCGAAAAGGTAGGCAGCACCGAGCCGCTGCGCCTCAGTGCCGTGGCCCTTCCCCCGGTGATCCGGTCCGATCCAGATCCCCAGGTTCCAACAACCACCGCCCGGCGGTGGCTGCCTGAAGACCTTGATCCACGACAGCGTGCCGACGGCTTTGTCGTCGTTATCGACGATCGTCAGCACGCCACGATCGACCGTGAGGGTCTCACCTGCCTCGAGCCGGTTCGCGAAATGGCCGCGGTCGCGAAAGCCGAACCAGCCGTAGCGACCGGCGGCCTCCACCGAGTCGAACTCGGACTCGAGGAAGTCGAGATCTCGCGGCTCGACCCGACGCAGCCCGGTCACGCCGACACCACGTGGACGACCGGACCGCCGAGGCCATCAAGTGCGCTGCGGTCGACGTCCGCCGACGTGGTGACGACCACCGCTGCCTCCAGCGCCGTCGCCCCGCTCGACGCCGCGGCCGCGACCGCCGCCTGCAGTGCCGTCAGCGTCAGAGAGGGTAGCGACACCGTCGCCGCGACGTAGGTACGGCCGATGTCGTCCCGGACCGCCGCCCCCTCTGCGCTTCCGCTGCGGACCCGGGCCGACCGGGCCAGCGTCACGAGCTTCTCGTCTTCCGGATCCACGTCCACCTCCGACGGCGGCGACCACCGCCGACTGTTCTTGAGGCTACGTGTGACGCGGGCGGCGCAGCGGGCGAAATCTGGCGGTACCGTACCGATTGCGTGCCTCATGCCTCAGGCAGCGGCGTGACCCACGCAGTAGTCACCGGAGTTCCTGCATCCCGCTGTAGCAGGCTAAAGCGGTGACAGCCGGCCCTCCTGTGACCGCCCCACCGCTGAACGGTCGCGTGCTGTTCGACCAGTGCTGGACCGATCTCGCGTTCATGCACTGGCCGCTTGATCCGGACCTGGTGGCACCGCACCTTCCGCCCGGAGTGCGGCCTGACGTCATCGACGGGGTGACCTACGTCGGTCTCGTGCCGTTTCACATGCGCCGAGTCGGGCTCGGGCGTGACCACCCGGTGCCGTACTTCGGCGACTTCCTCGAGACCAACGTTCGCCTGTACAGCGTCGACGACGTGGGCCGACACGGTGTGGTGTTCCGCAGTCTCGAGGCGAGCCGGCTCGCGACGGTGCTGGCCGCCCGATGGATCTACCGGTTGCCCTACGTCTGGTCACGGATGCGGGTGAACATCGACGGCGACATCTGGACCTGGCGTAGCCGGCGACGATGGCCGGATCGCGGCCTGACCAGCCACATCGCGATCCGGGTCGGCGACGACCTCATTGAGCCGACCCCCCTGGATGTCTGGCTGACCGCCCGATGGGGGCTGCACCATGAGGTCGCCGGCCGGGCTGTCTGGACGCCGAATGAACATCCGCCGTGGCCATTACGGTCGGCCGAGGTGCTCGAGATCTCCGACGAGTTGGTGACCGCGGCCGGACTGCCCGTCAGCGGACCACCGCCGGTGCCGACCCGGTTCACCACCGGAGTGCAGACCGTCTTCGGCTGGCCGCGTCGCGCGTGAGACTCGCGCCATCAAACCGGGTCGGGCGGGTCCTGGACCGCCCCCGTGATCAACACCGTCCCGACCTGGTTACGCCGGCCCTTCGCGCTTTCGGCAGCGAAGGTGAGGCCTTGCACTTCCACCTTTGCGCCGGGGATCGGCACCCGGCCGAGCTCGTTCGCAAGCAACCCGCCGACGGTCTCCACATCGGCCAGGTTGAACCTGACGTCGAACAACTCCTCCAGGTCGTCGATCGGCAGCCGCACGTTGACGCGGATCGACCCGTCGTCGAGCTCCTCGATCCGCGGCGCCTCCCGGTCGTACTCGTCGGCGATCTCGCCGACGATCTCCTCGAGGATGTCCTCGATCGTCGCGAGCCCGGCCGTTCCGCCGTACTCGTCGATGACGATCGCGACGTGAACCTGCTTGGTCTGCATCTCGCGAAGCAGCTCATCGACCGGCTTCGAGTCGGGGATGAAGTACGGCGTACGCATGACGTCCTCTACCAGCTCGCTGCCGGCGTGGTCGGCATCCTGGGTACGACGGGCGAGGTCCTTGAGGTAGACCACGCCGACAATGTCGTCCTCGTTGTCGCCGATCACCGGGATGCGCGAGAAGCCACTGCGCAGCGCCAGCGAGAGTCCCTGCCGGACCGTCTTTCCGCTCTCGATCCAGACCATGTCGGTCCGGGGGACCATGACCTCGCGGACGAGCGTCTCGCCGAGCTCGAACACCGAATGGATCATCTCCCGCTCACTGCTCTCGATGAGCTGGCTCTCTTCGGCGCGATCGACCAGATCGCGTAGCTCAGCTTCGGAGGTGAGACCGGAGTCGCGCGGGAGCTTTCCGGGGATCAAGGCACTGCCGAGACCTATCAACAGGTCCGGGATCGGACCCAGGATGCGCGTGAGAGACAGCACGAGTGCGGCTGAGGCGAGTGCCACGCCGTCGGCATGTTGCCGGCCGAACGCCCGGGCACCCACTCCGACCCCGACGTAATGGATCGTCGCCATGCCGAGGCCGGCGATGAGCACCGCCTGCCAGCCACCGAGCCGCCGGTCGACCACCACCGCCGCGAGTGTCGTCGCGATCATCTCGGCTGAGGTGCGCACCAGCAGCAAGACATTCAACGGACCGCCGGCGTCGGCGACCACGCCGGCGAGCCGCTTCGCTCCTCGCCGGCGGTCTCGGACCAGCCCCTCGACCCGAAGCCGTGAAACATGGGCGATCGCGGATTCGCTGGCCCCGAGTACGCCGGCAACGAGGACCAGGAGACCCGCACCGACGAGCGCCCAGGCGTCAGTGACAGTCATTGGGCCTGCTGCGTCCAGCCCGCGAGAATCCGGGTCTGCAGGCCGAACATCTCGCGTTCCTCGCTGTCGTTGCCGTGGTCGTAGCCGAGCAGGTGCAGGATGCCGTGGGTGCAGAGCAGCTGTAGCTCTGCCTCGAGCGAGTGCCCCGCTTGCTTGGCCTGGCTGTCGGCGACAACCGGGCACAACACGACATCACCGAGCAGCGTCGGCGGAAGGTCCTTGCTGTCGAGGTCATCACGCTGGTCGTTGAGCTCGTCCATCGGAAACGCCAGTACGTCGGTCGGACCGGGCATCTTCATGAAGTGCTGGTGAAGCGCCGTCATCGCCTCCACATCGACGAGCCGGATCGACAGCTCGACCAAGGGGTGCACCTTCATCTCGGTGAGGACGTGCCGAGCAAGCTGCTCGAGCCTGCGTTCGTCGACGGCCACGCCGGACTCGTTGGCGATCTCGATGCTCATCGTCGTCGGAAGGCTAGCGACCGCGCGACTGACGTCGCTGCTGCGCCGGCCGCGTGGACTGCTGTTGCTGCGCACTCTGCTCGGCGTCGTACTTGGCGTACGCATCCACGATCTCGCCGACCAGCTTGTGCCTGACCACGTCGTGCGAGGTGAGGTAGCAGAAATGGACGTCGCGCATCCCATCCAAGATCGACTGCACGATGCGAAGCCCGCTGTGTGAGCCGGCCGGCAGGTCGATCTGCGTGACGTCGCCGGTGATGACCATCTTCGAGCCGAACCCGAGCCTGGTGAGGAACATCTTCATCTGCTCGGGCGAGGTGTTCTGCGCCTCGTCGAGAATTACGAAGGAATCGTTGACCGACCGACCGCGCATGTATCCGAGCGGCGCGACCTCGATGACACCGGAGGCCATCAGCCGCGGGATCGAGTCAGGGTCGACCATGTCGTGCAACGCGTCGTAGAGCGGCCGTAGGTAGGGGTCGATCTTCTCGCTGAGAGTTCCGGGCAGGAAGCCGAGCCGCTCCCCGGCCTCGACCGCAGGCCGGGTCAGGATGATCCGGTTGACCAGCTTCGACTGCAGTGCCTGCACGGCCTTCGCCATGGCCAGGTAGGTCTTTCCAGTACCGGCCGGCCCGATGCCGAAGGTGATGGTGTGTTGGTCGATCGCGTCGACGTACCGCTTCTGGTTCAGCGTCTTGGGCCGCACGGTACGGCCCCGGCTCGAGATGATGTTCATCGAGAGCACCTCGGCCGGGCTCTCCTCGGTCTGCTGCCGCAGCATCGCCAGCGACCGCTGAACCGCGTCGGCGGTGAGCACCTGGCCGGTATCGAGCAGCTTGATCAGCTGCTCGAACAGCTGCGTGGCGAGCTCCACCTCGTCAGGTGGCCCGGACAGCGTGATCTCGTTGCCGCGGACGTGGATGTCGCAGTGCAGCGAGGCCTCGATGATGCGCAGTAACTCGTCGCTGGACCCGAGCAGGGTGACCATGCTGTGCGCGCCGGGCACGACGATGCGCGTCGTCGTCGATGTTGCTCGTTGGCCGTTCGCCATGTCTGGATTCAGTCTAGGACGCAAGCCGCCTGATGATCGTCGCGATCAGCCGGGTGGCCAGCCCATCGGTCGGCCTCCGAGGACGTGGACGTGAGCGTGGAAAACGGTCTGATGCGCCTGCGCGCCGGTGTTCGCGACCAGTCGATAGCCGCTCTCCGCGATGCCCTCGGTGGCAGCCACCTCGCTGCAGAGCCGGAACAGATCCCCGGCGTCGACATCACCGGCTGCGGCAACCTCGCCGACGTTCTGGTAGTGCTCACGCGGGATGACCAGCACATGGGTCGGCGCCTGCGGATTGACGTCACGGAACGCGATCGCGGTGTCGGACTCGGCGACGATGTCGGCAGCGATGTCACCGGCCACGATCTTGCAGAACAAGCAGTCGGGATCAGACATGGCCGCAGCCTATTAGTGAGGCTCACTGCCAGCGGCAGCGTGCGGACATGACTGCGAGGGCAGCGATGCCGGCGGTCCCACTGCGCAACACGGTGTCGCCCAGCCTGACGATGCGGCCGCCGACATCGTGAAGCGCCTGCAGCTCGTCGTCGCTGATCCCGCCCTCTGGCCCCACGACGATGACGACTTCGCCCGCTGCCGGCACCTCGATCGCCGCGAGCGAGTCGCTCGACGACTCGTGAAGTACGACGCCGAGCGTCGCATTGCGCAACCGTTCCGCGACGGCCGCGGTGGTCGCCGGCCCCGACACCTCAGGCCACCAAGCGCGCCGTGACTGCTTGGCGGCCGCAGCCACTGTCGACTGCCACTTCGCGGCACTACGGTCGGTCCACTTCGCGATGCTGCGCGCCGCTGTCCAGCCGACGACCTCATCGACTCCGACTTCGGTCATCGCCTCGATCGCGCTCTCGTCGCGACCACCCTTGGCCAAGGCCTGCACCACCACCAGCCGCGGCGTCGGCACAGGCACGCGCTCGACCGAATCGATCATCACGTCGAGCTCGCCCCGGCGAACGGTCACGATCTCACCGCGAGCCAAGAGACCGGCACCGTCAGTGAGCCAGACCGGCTCGCCGACCTGCAGCCGCATCGCGTCAGCGGCGTGACGTCCCTCGGGCCCGCCGAGGGTGACCTGCGTGCCGCCGGTCACACCGACGGCCGCGCGGAACAGTGGCGGAGTCACCGCAATGCTCGACTACTTGAACGCGTCGCGCAGCCGGGAGAACAACCCTTGACCATTGTCGCTGGACGCATTGCTCACGGTGATCTGCGGCGTCTGTTCACCGCGAACCCTCGCGAGCTCCCGCAGCAGCCGCTCCTGCTCCTCGTCGAGCTTTGACGGCGTGACGACGTCGTAGTGCACATGCAGGTCGCCACGGCCCACGCCGCGATTGAGATGAGGCACGCCGCGACCGCGCAGTGTGGCGACCGATCCGGCCTGGGTGCCCGGCCTGATCACGAGCCGCTCCTCGCCGTCGAGGGTCTCAAGCGTCACCTCCGTGCCGAGCGCGGCCGCCGTCATCGGCAGCTCGACCCGACAATGCAGGTCGTCGCCGTCGCGGGTGAACGCCGGGTGCTCCCGCTCCCGGATCTCGACGTAGAGGTCGCCGGCCGGGCCACCCCCCGGACCAACCTCGCCCTCGCCGGACAGCCGTAGGCGCATCCCGTCCTCGACACCGGCCGGCACCTTGACGGTGACGGTACGACGCGCGCGCACCCGGCCGTCGCCGCCGCAGTCCGGACATGGGTTGCGGATCTTCGATCCGACGCCGCCACAGTCCGGACATGGTCGCGCTGTCACGAGTTGACCGAGGAATGATCGTTGAACCGACTGCACCTCGCCTCGTCCGCCGCAGGTGCGACAGGTCTCGGGGTGGGTGCCCGCCGCTGTGCCGGCGCCGTCACAGGTCGCACAGCGGATCGCAGTGTCGAGGGTCAGGTCGCGCGTGGTGCCGAACGCGGTGTCGGCCAAGTCGAGCTCGATGCGGATCAGGGCATCCGCGCCCGGGCGGACCCGGGACCGCGGGCTACGGGTCGCGCCCATTCCCGTCGCGCCGCCGAAGAACGCGTCCATGATGTCGGCGAAGCCGCCGAACGGTCCCGCCGCCGCGCCGGCGCCGCCGGACTGCAGCGGATCACCGCCGAGGTCGACGATCTGGCGCTTCTGCGGATCCGACAGCACCTCGTATGCGGCTGTGACGTCCTTGAAGCGCTCCTGCGCCTCCTCGCTCGGATTCACGTCAGGGTGCAGCTCGCGGGCGAGTCGGCGGTAGGCCTTCTTGATCTCGTCGGCAGAGGCGTTCTGACGCACGCCGAGGATGCCGTAGTAGTCGCGGGGAGGCATGAGTCGCGTCAGCCTTCGGCCAAGATATGACCGACATAACGCGCGACCGCACGCACCGCGGCCATCGCGCCCGGATAGTCCATGCGGGTCGGGCCGACGACACCGAGTGACGCGAGCGCGCCGGCGGACTCTGCGCCGTACCCAGTCGACACGACCGATGCGGCGCGCAACCCCTCGTGCGGGTTCTCGCCCCCGATGCTCACGTGCACGATCTGCTGGTCGCTCTCACCGAACAAGCGGAGCAGCACGACGTGCTCCTCGAGCGCCTCGAGCACCGGCTGGAGCGTGCCCGGGAAGTCGAGAGCGCCGCCTCGGGCGAGGTTGGCGGTGCCGGCCATCACGACCCGCTCATCGACGTGCTCGACAAGGGTTTCGAGCACAGTCGACAACACCGCGATCACCGACGCGCGCATCGCCGGCGAAACGGTCGCCGGCAAGTCAGCGACAAGTGTGGCGGCGTCGGTCAGCGGATGGCCGGCGATCCGCGCATTGAATGCGGTGCGCAGGTCGGCCACCGACTCCTCGGTCAGTGGGTCGGGCAACTCGAGCACCCGCTGCTCGACCCGGCCGGTGTCGGTGATCAGCACGATCATCAGCCGCGTCTCCGACAGCCGAACGATCTCGAGGTGCCGGACCGCGGACCGGGTCAGCGACGGGTACTGGACGATCGCAACCTGGCGGGTGAGTTGCGCAAGCAGTCGCACCGTCCGGTTGACCACGTCGTCAAGCCCGACCGCTCCGTGAAGGAACTCGTCGATCGCGCGGCGCTCCGCCGCACTCAGCGGCTTGACCGTCGACAGCTTGTCGACGAACAACCGGTAGCCCTTGTCCGTCGGCACCCGCCCGGCGCTGGTGTGGGGCTGGGTGATGTAGCCCTCTTCCTCCAGCGCGCCCATGTCGTTGCGAATGGTCGCGGGCGACACCCCGAGTTGGTGTCGTTCGACAAGTGCTTTCGAACCCACCGGTTCGTTGGTCGAGACGTAGTCCTCGACGATGGCGCGCAGCACGTCGAGCTTTCGATCGTCGAGCACGCACACCTCCCGACTGCTGGCACTCGCCGTCGTTGAGTGCCAAGTGTACGGCGCAGCCGGCCGGTCGCCGGGTTCATGGCGTGGTGGGTGCTGATTGACACCGTCGGCAACAAGACCGGCACGCCCGCGCGACGGTTCACGAGATGAGCGCCGCCGCCGCGGGCGAGCTCACCCGCTACCAACGATTCGGAAACCTCGCGGCCGCCCTCGAGCCGATGTTGGTCCGGCTCGAGCTCGCCGACTGAGGTAGGACGCGGCGCAACGACAGACCAAACCTCACTCGACAAGCTCGCGGATCACGGCGTCCGCGAGCAGCCGCCCAGTGGTGGTGAGGACGACCACCCCCGCCGCCATCGCCGCAGCGTCGACCAGCCCGTCCGCGACGGCGCGGCGGGCCGCCGCCACAGCGCCACGACCAAGTGCGGCGGTTGGCAGCCCGTCCTTGAGCCGCACTCGCAGCATGATGCGCTCGACCTCACGCTCGGCGGCGCTCAGCACCTCCCGTGCGGCTGCCGGCGACTTGCCCACCGCGAGGCGTTCGCTGTAGTCGCGAGGGTGTTTGACGTTCCACCACCGCACCCCGCCGACGTGACTATGAGCGCCCGGACCGATCCCCCACCAGTCACCGCCTGACCAGTACAGAAGGTTGTGACGCGAGCGAGAGGCATCGCTTCGTGCCCAGTTCGACACCTCATACCAGCCGAGGCCAGCCGCAGTCAGGACCGCATCAGCCATCAGGTAGCGATCGGCGAGCCGGTCATCGTCGGGCATCGGAAGCTCGCCGCGGGCCACCCGCGCCGCCAGCCGGGTGCCGGGCTCGACGATGAGCGAGTATGCCGACACATGGTCGACGCCGGTGTCGATCGCGGCCTGCAGCGACGCCCGCCAATCGGCCTCGCTCTCACCCGGTGTGCCGTAGATCAAGTCGACGTTGATGTGCTCGAAGCCGGCCGAGCGAGCCAGCCTGACCGCCTCCGCCGCGCGACCCGGAGTGTGCACCCGGTCGAGTGTGGCCAGGACATGAGTGGCGCTCGACTGCATGCCGAAGCTGATCCGGGTGAAGCCGCCGGCTCGTAACTCGGTCAGTGATTCGGCAGTGACTGATTCCGGATTGGCCTCGGTCGTGATCTCGGCGCCCCGGGCGAGACCGAACTCCTTGTCGATGCGCTGCACCAGCCCGACCAGGTCGGCAGCGGGCAGCAGCGTCGGCGTGCCGCCACCGACGAACACGGTGTCGACCGGCACCTCACGCGATCCGAGGACCCGGCGCGCGAGCCCGATCTCAGCGGCTGCCGTTTCGGCGTACCCGGCCTGGGATGCACCGCCGCCGAGCTCGGTCGCGGTGAAGGTGTTGAAATCGCAGTAGCCGCAGCGGCTGGCGCAGAACGGGACATGCACATAGATCCCGAACGGTCCCTCGCCGCACGCCGCGAGCACCGACGCCGGCAGTTCGCCGGACGCCGGAGCCGGGTCACCATCAGGTTGCTGCGCCACCACTCCAGTGTGAGGGCGGTGGGCGGGTCAGCCGCCGGAGGGCATCGGGGGCAATGGGAATCCGAATGCGCCGTATTGAACCGCACGGGCTCCCTTCGGCCGCTTCGAGATGTCGAGCGTCCGTTCCCGATAGAGGCTGTCAATGAGGTCCCGGGACTGGCGACCGAGGTCCTCGAGCTCGTCCGGTGTGAGGTACAGCAACGAGGCGTTGGTGAACCCGACCCGCCACTCCTCGGGTTCATTGTGACCTGTCGCCAGGAACTGACGCACCCGCGCGAACACCCGCTCGACGGACATCTCCGCGAACGCCTGCGCGGCGGCCAGGCCTTCCTGCTCCTGCTCGCGCAGGTCGAGTGACTCACCCAATGCCACGCGTCGCCACGGCCGAGCCCGACCGGTGCTGCCCGGTACCTCCTCGACGAAGCCGTACTTCGCCAGCGTTCGGAAATGGAACGAGCAGTTGGCGGGCGACTCCCCCACGATCTCCGCCGCCTCGGTTGCGGTCAGCGGGCCCTCGCGCATGAGTGCTTCGAGCAGCGCGATGCGCACCGGATGAGCAAGGGCGCGGACCGCCTTCGGATCGGTGAGCTGCTTGACCCCGCTGTCACGCGCGACCTGCGTCGGCCGGTCCGATCGCTTCGCGGCCGGCTTCCTGGCGGGCGAGGCCTTCGCGCTCATCGCGACACCGCCGGCCCGGTCGCCAGCCGCAGACCAAAGGTCACCAACCACCAACCGGCCCGCCTCCGGACCCGGCCGGGGGAGCGAGTGCGAGCCTCCCGCCGGGCGAGCTGGGAGCAACCGCGGCCGGCTTTTCGGGCCGTGGCGTCGCGATGCAAGTCGGCGATGTGCTCCGCGGCCACCGCCGCAATGAGGTGCGGATTCTGCATCACAACAACCCTTTCGAAAGAACCATTTAGAAAATAATCTTTCGAAAGGCTCGTTGTCAAGCGCTCCTCACCGGGATCGACACAACCTGACGATCACCTCGGGCGTCTCAGCACCATGATCAAGACCTTGGGGGCCGTGGCCACTCTCGCCGCGGTAGTCGCAACGGGGTGCAGCACCACAACCGCGCGGGTGATCTCGACCAAGCCCGCTGCGAACCACCACACGTCCACGAACTCACCAACCAGGTCCAAGGCGGGGGGAATCGTCGAGTCCTCCGCCACCGCCGGTGGCACGACGTACCGGCTCGTCTACCGCCACACCGGGTGCCCCGGGCCTTGCAACCCGCTGTTACAGGCCGCGCCGGCAGGGACCACTACCTGGACGACTCTGCGTCATGTCACGAGCGGCTTCGCTGCCTCCGTAGCGGCAGGCAGGTCGCTGGTCGTCGTCACCGTCTTCGGCCATCCGGCCGGCGGGGCCTCGGACGCACACGCCAGCTACCTGATCTCCTCCGACCGCGGTACGACGTGGCGGACCCGATCCGATCCCTGCGGCGGGAGCGGAATGCAGGAATGGGACACCTCCAACCTGGCCGTGTCCGGCCACTCGATCGCCGCGTTGTGCGAACGACGGCAGGCGCCGCCGACCTACGCACTCGTGATCTCTCACGACGCTGGCGCGACGTTCTCGGCACGCCAGCCGGTGGCCGGCGGGGCACCGGTCGGCCGGCGCTGGCTTCGCCAGCAGCTGTCGGCGAGCTGAAAAATACGTCCAGGCGATAGCGCATCCTGCGGACACATGGGAATCTGGCGTCGAAATCTCCCAGGCGCATAGAAGGGCAACCACATGAACCGGCCGATCGCTCTCGCCGCCGGCGCGCTCGTCACGCTCGCCGCCGGCACCGTTGTCGCGACAACCGCAGCCGCCACCGGTACCACGACCACTCTGAAGGTCACCGGCACCGAGCTGAGTCACACCCAATTCAGCACCACGACCGAGAGCGAGGCAGACCTGCTGCACCTGCCGAACACCTCGATCAGCAACAAGGGTGCCCTCGGCAAGAAGGCCGGCTACGCGACCGAGAGTTGCGTCGCCGGCCCCAGCAGTGACGTGTGCGCGGTGGCGATCGCCCTCAAAAGGGGAATTCTCTTCGGTCGCTACGCCTTCCCGATCAGCGGCGGCATCGCCTCGTCATTCGCGCACGGCAAGATCCTCGGCGGGTTGAACGCCTACAAGAACGCCACCGGCACCATCACGCTGCGCACCCATCCGGCGACCCCGGACTCCCCGGCGACCGGCAGCTGGGTCATCACGTACACGCTGCCCTGACCATTAACCGCTGCGACCGGACTGCCACGACGGCGGCTAGCCGCCGCCTATGACTTGGTCGGCTCGGAGGTGGACAGAGCCGCGATGAAGGCCTCCTGCGGGACCTCGACGCGGCCGACCATCTTCATCCGGCGTTTGCCTTCCTTCTGCTTCTCGAGCAGCTTGCGCTTGCGGGTGATGTCGCCGCCGTAACACTTCGCCAGGACGTCCTTGCGCATGGCGCGAATGTTCTCTCGGGCGATGACACGCGAGCCGATCGCTGCCTGGATCGGCACCTCGAACTGCTGGCGCGGGATCAGTTCCCGCAGCTTCGATGCCATCGCGGTGCCGTAGGAATAGGCCTTGTCCTTGTGCAGGATCGCGCTGAAGGCATCGACGGTCTCTCCCTGCAGCAGGATGTCGACCTTCACCAGGTCCGCCAACTGTTCCCCTGCCGGCTCGTAGTCGAGCGAGGCGTAGCCACGGGTACGCGACTTCAGCTGGTCGAAGAAGTCGAAGATGATCTCCGCCAACGGCATCGTGTACTTGATCTCGACCCGATCCTCGGACAGGTAGTCCATGCCGCGCATCGTGCCCCGCCGGCTCTGGCACAGATCCATGACCGCACCGACGTAGTCGCTCGGCAGCAGCAGCATCGCATCGACGACCGGCTCGTACACCTGGCCGATCTTGCCGAGCGGCCAGTCGGCCGGGTTCGTGACGACGACCTCCTCGCCGTCCTCCGTCTCCACCCGGTACACGACGTTCGGCGCCGTCGAGATCAGCGCGAGGTCGAACTCGCGCTCCAGCCGCTCGCGAACGATCTCCAGGTGGAGCAGACCGAGGAAGCCGCACCGGAAGCCGAAGCCGAGAGCCGTCGAGGTCTCGGGTTCGTAGACAAGTGAGGCGTCATTGAGCTGCAGCTTGTCCAGCGCGTCGCGCAGCAGCGGGTAGTCGCTGCCATCGATCGGATACAGGCCGGAGTAGACCATCGGCTTCGGATGCTGGTAGCCGCCGAGTGAGGATCGCGCGGGGTGGGACGCGGTCGTGATGGTGTCCCCGACTCGCGCCTGTCGGACATCCTTCACGCCCGAGATGACGTACCCGACCTCGCCGACCCCCAGGCTCGCCGTGGGCGTCGGGTCGGGCGCGGCAACGCCGACCTCGAGCGTCTCGTGGGTCGCGCCGGTCGACATCATCAGGCAGCGGTCCCGGGTGGTGAGCCGGCCGTCGACGACGCGGACATAGGAGATGACTCCGCGGTAGACGTCGTACACCGAGTCGAAGATCAGCGCGCGGGCCGGCGCGTCGGCGTCACCGACCGGATGCGGGACCTGCGCCACCACCTGGTCGAGCAGCTCCCGCACGCCCTCGCCGGTCTTCGCCGAGACCCGAAGCACCTCGCTCGGCTCGCAGCCCATGATGTGGGCGATCTCATCGGCGTACTTCTCCGGCTGCGCAGCGGGAAGGTCGATCTTGTTGAGCACCGGGATCAGGTGCAGATCGTTGTCGAGTGCGAGGTAGAGGTTGGCGAGGGTCTGAGCCTCGATCCCCTGCGCCGCGTCGACCAGCAGGATCGCGCCCTCGCAGGCGGCCAGCGACCGGCTGACCTCGTAGGAGAAGTCGACGTGACCAGGAGTGTCGATGAGGTGCAGGACGTAATCCGCGCCGCCGACGCGCCATGGCAGCCGGACGTTCTGGGCCTTGATGGTGATGCCACGCTCGCGCTCGATGTCCATCTTGTCGAGGTACTGAGCGCGCATCTGGCGAGCGTCGACCAGGCCGGTCATCTCCAGCATGCGGTCGGCGAGCGTCGACTTGCCGTGGTCGATATGCGCGATGATGCAGAAGTTGCGGATCTGGCCCGGGTCGATGCGCGCTGGATCGGTGCGCACCGGGGTCGAGGTCACGTTCCATCGTGGCATGGCCCGCTGCGCCTGCTAACCTTTTGAGCGCAGTTTCAACAATCCGGAACCGAACGAGGTAGCTCCCGCGTGGCCAACATCAAGTCGCAGATCAAGCGCAACAAGCAGAACGAGGCCGCGCGCCTGCGCAACAAGGCCGTGAAGTCCGAGCTCAAGACCGCAGTTCGCCGGTTCCGCGAAGCTGCCGATGCCGGCAACGCCGCCGACGCCAACACCGCGTTTCGCAGCGCTTCACGGCTGCTCGACAAGGCGGCGAGCAAGGGCGTGATTCACAAGAACCAGGCTGCCAACCGCAAGGCGGCCATGGCGACCCGCGCCAACGCCCTCTAGCCCGCCTCCGGCGAATTGCTGCGCCGGAGGGCTCCGGCGACCACGTCGTTGAGCTTCACGAGTACGGCGACGACGACCGGCAGCACGATGATCGTCCAGATGCTCGCCGCCTCGGCAAGGACCAGCACGACGCCTAGCCCGACCGAGCCTTCGATGAACAGCGCCCTGAGCAAGCCGTTCGGCCGGATGTAACGAAGTCGCAGCAACCGCCAGTACATCGGCCGCCGCCCGTGCGCCCTGCCTGAGACAACCGCGGCTTTCGGCAGGGAACGCGACACCGGCACAGCCGGCTGGTCCGGTCGCGGTGCCGCCGCAACCGGTGGCGAAGACGCTGGCTGCGCCGGCGGGTGCGTCGCCGGAGGTGGCCTCGGTGCGCGGCGAGGCCGCGGCATCGAGAGCCGGGGCAGGTCTGGCAGCAGCAGCCTGCGGTGGGCCCGCAACTTGAACGGCGGGTGCTCCACCGGAGGTTCTGGCTTCCTCATGCTGCCGCGTTCGCCGCCGCTGCCACGATCAACACCGCCCGCTCGACGGCGTACGCCGCATCGTCGCCCGCGCCTTTGAGGTCAGCGTCCGCGATGGCCACCGCTCGGACCGCCTCGGCCAACGAGTCGGGACGCCAGCGCCGCAACCACCCCTGGGCTCGCCGCACCTTCCACGCCGGCATGCCGAGCAGACCGGCGAGACTGTCCGGCGATCCCGGGCCGGCGGCAGCGACCTGGGCGATCAGCCGAAGGTTCGCGGCGAGCGAGCTGCTCACCAGGATCGGGTCGAGGCCGGTGGAGAAGGCCCATCGCATCGTCTCGATCGCCGCTGCCGCATCGCCTTCGACCGCACGGTCCGCGACCGCGTAGCCGCTGGACTCGGCCCGGCCGCGGTAGTACGTCGCGACCTGCGCCACCCCGATCGGCTTGCCCACATCGGCGACCAGCTGGGCGACCGCCGTCGCGAGCTCACGGATATCCGTGCCGATTGCCCCGACCAGGTCGACAGCGGCGTCGCGGTCGATCCGACCCCCGGATCGCTTCGCCTCGTCGACGACGAACTGCTCGCGGTCGCGTCCGGTCTTGATCTTCGGCACGGTCACGACGTCGGCTCCGACACCACGCAACGACTCGATGACAGCCTTGCCCTTCCCACCACCAGCGTGGGCGGCGACCACCGCGACATCGACGCTGAGATCCTCCACAGCGGCAACGAGTGAGGCCGTCACCTCCTTGTCGAGGTCCTGCGCTGCCCGCACGACGAGCACCCGGGTCTCCGCGAACAGCGACGGCGACACCAGTTCCTGGAGAGCGTCGAGGGTCACCTCAGCGCCGGACACCTCGCTGACCGCCGGATCGATCCCGCCATCAGCAGCGGCTGCCGTGGCTCGCGCGACCGCGCGCGACACCTCCCGATCAACAAGAAGGTCCTCGTCGCCCACCACGAGGGTCACGGTCGCCACGCATCGAGAATGTCATGTCGGGCCGACCATGCGCCGAACCTCGCGAGGAGGATCAGTGCGCCCAACCCAAGCAGCCCGAGCCCGACCGAGATCGACCAGCGCAGGTCGGCACCGGGCATCGCCGCAAGCTCGCGGGCAACCACCGCGATGACTCCGGCCGGTGCCGCGCCGACCATCGCGAGTGGCGTCGCCGCCGGCAACCAGATCGTCGCGATGATCGCGGCGAGGACCCCGAGGATGGTGGCCGGGACAACGGCCGGTGCGGCAAGCAGGTTCGCCGGCACCGAATACGGCGCCAGCTGCCCGAAGGCAAGGATGAGCACCGGGGTGCAGGCGAACTGTGCCGCCGCCGGCACCGCGATGGCCACCGCAAGAGGTCTGGGCACCCATCGCGCCAGCCGCTCGGTCCAGTTCGGCGCCAGCAGCACGATGCCGCCGGTGGCAGCGACCGACAGCACGAAACCCACCGTTCGCGCGAGGAACGGGTCGACCACCACCAGCGCGATCACCGCCGTACCCAACGAAGGCAGCGCCGCCGACCGGCGACCGACGACCAGCGCCAGCAGCGCGATCGCTCCCATGACAGCGGCGCGCAGCACGCTCGGCGACGGCCGAGCCAGTACGACGAAGCCGACCAGAGCCAGCGCGCAGAGGGCCGCCCGGCCGCGGCGGCGAAGGCCGACCGCCCGGGCGAGAGCCAGCGTGACCACGATGACGACGGTGACGTTCTCACCTGACACCGCCTCGAGATGGCTCAGACCGGTGACCCGAAGGTCCCGCTGCAGCGATGGCGGAACCGCTGCGTCGTCCCCATCGACCAGGCTCGGAAGCAGTCCCCGCTCATCCGCCGGCAGCCGGGCACTCGCGATCCGCAACCGGGACCGGGCCCGGCCGGCCAGCCGTTCCCACCACGGCGCGCGGCCTTGCGGCGTCGGTGGAGCCCGCGCCGAAAGGACCGCGGCGACGTCATCGCCGCTGCGCGGCGGGCCGAGCCGCCCGGTGACATCGACCCGCTGACCGGGCAGCAGCGCCCGCCAGCCGCTGCCGTATGAGAGCACCAGAACCGGCGAGTTCACGTGTTGCCAGCCGCCGCGACTCCACACCGAGGTCACCGTCGCGTCGGTGAGGGTCAGCCCGATGCCGGACGCCGAGGTGGTGACGACCGGGTCGCGCACCAAGCGGGCGATGACCTCGACCTCGGCATGGTCGCGGGCGAGGGAAGGAAGTGGTCCGCCGCGCAGAGCATGGACATGCTGCGCTGCGGACCCGGCGCCGAACCCCACACCTAGGGCGATAGCCGCGACGATGGGCAGCCGCCGTCGCATCGCCGTCGCGACCAGGACTGCACCGACGGCGATCCGCACCGAGGTGAGCGGGGCGAGCAACGTGGTGCTCGCCGCGGCGGCCCAGGCCCCGATCGCGACCGGCACCAGAAGGAACTGCCGGCTCGCCACCGCGGTTACGGCGTCACGAGCGGCGAGATCTCGGCATAGTGCGCTGGCCCAATACCCGGCACCTGCTGCAACTGGGCAACCGAGGAGAACCCACCGTGCGCCCTCCGCCAGTCGATGATCTTCTGCGCGGTCACCGGCCCCACTCCTGGCAACGTCTCGAGCTGATCGAGTGTCGCGGTGCTCAACGACACCGGACTCGATGAGCCGTCGGCGCCGGAACCCGAAGTCGCTCCTGGCGGTGCATCGGATGACGGTGCGACCCCGACCAGCAGGAACTCGCCATCCGACACCCGCTGCGCTAGGTCGATGCGGTCGAGCTCCCGACGGCGCAGCGGGCCCCCGGCGGCATCGATGGCGTCGGCGATCCGGGCGCCGAGGGGCAAGGTGACCAGTCCGGGCTTTCGGACTCGGCCGCCGACATCGACGACGATCGAAGCCGCGTCGGTCGTCGGATCCGGCGGCGCCGAACCCGTCGTGCTCGCGGAGCCTCCGGGTGTGCCGGCGCCATAGGACGCTCCCGATGAGTACGACGACCCTCCCGGCGTGCCGTGATGCCGAAGCTGCACGATGCCGACGATGAGGACCGCGATGAGCGCGACCAGCACCAGGAGGATCGTGCTTGGTGCCGCGCGCTCGACGCCGTCTGCCGCCCACAGCGGAAGCCGGGCGGCAATCGCTGCGCGGAGCGCCTCACCGGCCAGCGGACGGGTAGCACCGGCATCGACCGACTCCTCGACCGGGGCCGGTGGAGCGGCGGTTGAGACGACCGCGGGCTGGTCAGGGACCCAGCCTGAGGTTCGCGCCGGCAGGCCGAGCGAGCCCAGCCGGTCCGCGGGGAGCCGGCCGGCCGGCGGCTCGTCGCGGGCAGGCACCCGCCGAACCTAGGAACCCAACCGGCCGCCCCAGGTGGTGGCCGGGTGAGCTGTGGAACTCACTACCTCACCCCGCTCCTGTGGAGCCTGCGGTCCGCGGTCAGGCCGGAACGACGTTCACGAGCCGCGGAGCGCGGACGATCACGGTCCGCACGCCGCGTCCGTCGAGCGCCCTGGCAACTGCGTCGCTGGCCAGCGCCAGCTGCCGCAGCTCGTCCTCACCGATGTCGGCGGCGACAGTGAGCCGGTCGCGCAGCTTGCCGGCGACCTGCACCACGCAGGTCACGGTGTCCTCGACCAGCAACGCCTCGTCGTACGACGGCCAGCCGGCGAACACCACGGAGGCATCGCGGCCGAGGAGCGACCAGGCCTCCTCGGCGGTGAACGGCGCGAAGATCGACAGCATCATCGCCAGCGCGTCACTGCCCTCGCGGACCGCAGCGGCTCCCGCTGAGCTGGCCAGGGCGCCGCCGTCGACCGCCTTGCGCAGTGCCGAGGTCAGCTCCATCAGCCGCGCGACGACGACGTTGAAGCGCTTGGCCTCGGCCTGCTCGGTGGCGTCGGCGATCAGCTTGTGGACCGTCGCGCGAAGCTCTGGGTCACCCGACCCGATGTCATCGGTCAGACCGGAGGCGCCGATGTCGTTGCACAGCCGCCAGACCCGAGCGAGCCACTTCACCGCTCCGGTGGGCGAAACGTCGGCCCAGTCGATGTCGTCCTCCGGCGGACCGGCGAACAGCATCGTGACGCGCACGGCGTCCGGTCCGTACTTCGCCAGCTCCTCCTGCAGGTTGACCAGGTTGCCCTTCGACTTCGACATCGAGGCACCGTTCATGATCACCTGACCTTGGTTGGTCAGCCGCAGGAACGGTTCGGTGAAGCTGAGCTTGCCCATGTCATGGAGGGCCTTGACGAAGAACCGCGAGTAGAGCAGATGCAGGATCGCGTGTTCGACGCCACCGATGTACTCGTCGACCGGCAGCCAACGCTCAGTCGAGTCCGGGTCGAAGGCGACCGCGGGATCGCCGTAGGACGGATAGCGCAGGTAGTACCAGGACGAGTCGACGAAGGTGTCCATCGTGTCGGTGTCGCGCGACGCCTCACCGCCGCAGGTCGGGCAGGGCACCGCGACCCACTCGGTCGCTGACTCCAGCGGCGACTTCCCGCCCTCTGGGCGAAGCTCGTAGCCGGTCAACGGCAGCTCCACCGGAAGCTGCTCGTCGGGCACCGCCACCTCACCGCACGTCGGGCAGTGAACGATCGGGATGGGGCAGCCCCAGTAACGCTGACGCGAGAGCAGCCAGTCACGAAGCCGGTACGTCGTCGCCGACTCGCCCTGGCCCGATGCGGCGAGGTCAGCCGCGATCGCCGCGATTGCGTCGGCTTTCGTCATGCCGTCGTACCTGCCGCTGTTGACGATGGTGCCTTCGCCGGGGGTAGCGATGCCGGACTCCATCGGGTCGGGCCCACCGGTCTCGACGACGACGCGCACCGGCAGGTCGAATGCGCGGGCGAAGTCGAGGTCGCGCTGGTCGTGCGCGGGCACCGCCATGATCGCGCCGGTGCCGTAGTCGGCCAACACGTAGTCGGCGGCCCACACCGGGATCTGTTCACCGTTGACCGGATTGATCGCGACTCGGCCCAGCGCGACCCCGGTCTTGTCCCGACCCTCGGCCAGCCGCTCGATGTCGGTGGTCCTGCGCACCTGCTCCAGGTACGCCGCGAACGCGGCGCGCTGCTCATCGGCGCACAGCTCGTCGGCGAGGGCAGAGTCAGCGGCGACGACGAAGAACGTTGCGCCGAAGAGCGTGTCGGGCCTGGTGGTGAACACCCGGACCGGCTCGTCACGGCCGACGATCCGGAAGTCGACGTACGCACCGGTAGAGCGGCCGATCCAGTTGCGCTGCATGGTCAGCACCGGCGTCGGCCAGGCGCCTTCCAGACCCGCCATGTCATCGAGCAACCGCTCGGCGTAGGCGGTGATCTTGAAGAACCACTGGGTGAGGTTCTTCTTGGTGACCTCGGTGCCGCACCGTTCGCATCGACCCTGGATCACCTGCTCGTTGGCGAGCACGGTCTGATCCTTCGGACACCAGTTGACGGGTGCCGCCTTTCGGTAGGCCAGCCCCTTCTCGTAGAGCCGTAGGAACAGCCACTGGGTCCACTTGTAGTAGTCCGGATCGGAGGTGTGGAGCCGGGTCCGCCAGTCGACCGAGATCCCGAAGCGCCGAAACGACTCGGCCTGCACGTCGATGTTGGCGTAGGTCCAGTCACGCGGGTCGAGACCACGTGAGAGTGCGGCGTTCTCCGCCGGCAACCCGAAGGAGTCCCAGCCAATGGGATGCAGCACATCGTTGCCCTGCGCTCGGGCGAAGCGCGCGACGGCATCGCCGATGCTGAACGCCTCGGCATGTCCCATGTGCAGGTCGCCGCTCGGGTACGGAAACATGTCGACGACGTACTTGCGCGGCCGGCTGCCGTCATCCGCCGGCTCGAAAACCTTTAGCTCATCCCAGACCGGCAGCCACTTGTCGACCACGCCCAACGGGTCGTAGCCGGTTTCGGTCGGCTCCTCGGCCATCTGTCTTCCCTCTCAGGTCGCCTTCCGGCGTTCGCTTGACTTCACTTGGACATAGAAAAGGCCCCCGCACATCGAGGGCCGCCGCGCTGAAGTGTTGCTTGTCAGCGCGGCTCGGGAAGGAGCAAGCGGTACGCCGTCACGTCGCGAGTGTAACGCGTGGCATCTTCCGGACCTCGGTGATGCGGCCAGCGACCTCGACCCGGTTGCGCCCGTTTCGCTTCGCGGCGTACAGCGCCGCGTCGGCGGCGGCGACGATCAGGTCGGCGGTGTCCAGCGCCGCGCCGAGCTCGGCGATACCCACCGAGATCGTCACCGACAGATCACCCTTGGCTTTGGTTGCGTAGCGCTGCTCGACGACCCGCCGCAACCGCTCCGCGACGACTACGGCACCGTGGCTATCGGTGTCGCGGGCGAGTACGGCGAACTCCTCGCCGCCGTACCGGTAGACGGTGTCCCCGGCCCGCATCTGCTCGGCGAGGAGATGAGCCACCTCGACCAAGACGGCGTCGCCGACGGCATGGCCGAAGGTGTCGTTGACTCGCTTGAAGTGATCGATGTCGAGCATGAAGAACGACAGCGGGCGAGCGTGCCTGGCCGACCTCTCGATCTCGAGCATGAGGTCCCGGTCGAGCTGGCGCCGGTTGGCGAGCCCGGTGAGCGGGTCCGACAGCGACAGCGATTCGGTCAGCGCGTACATCAATGCGGCGTCGATGGCGGTTGCGGCTTGGGCCGCCATCGCTTCCAGCAGCTCGATCAGCTCGGGCTTCGGCTCGGTCACGCCGGGAAGCAACAGGATCTCGATGACGCCGACCAGCCGCGGCCCCTTCAGCATCGGCACGGCCAACGCGGTCGAGCGCATCACCGCCGGCTCGGTCTCGCCGGCGAGGCCGTCGCACAGGCACACCCGGTGGGTCTGCGCGGCTTGCCCGAGCCCGCCGTACCCGATCGATCGGGACGTGAACGGGACCAGCTCGCCGGTGATCGAGTCATGCTGCAGGGTGAGGCTGCGCCCGCCCTCCTCGACCAGCCACACCCGCGCTCGCGGTGCTTCGGCGAACCGGCGAGCGGCCGTCGCAACGACGGCGAGACTCCGGGCGAGGGTCGGGGTTTCCGACACCTCCCGGGCGAACGCCAGCACCATCTTCAGCCGGCGGTTGCTCGCGGAGACATCCGCCGCCCGGCTGGCCAGAGCCTCCTGCTGGAGACGTAGCGAGCCACTCATGTTGCTCAGCTCGTCGCGCAGCTCGAGCAGCTCGGCCGGTGCGGTCATCATCGGAGCAGCACCGAACTCACCGCGGCCGACAGCCCGGACCTTCTCCAGCAACAAGTCGATCGGCGCGACCACCCGCACCCTGAGCTGGTTGCGTCGCCGCAACGTCGTCACGGCGACCCCGGCGCCGATCATCAGCAGCACGGCGAACACGACGGCCAGGAGGATGACATCGGTACGGCGCTCACGCGACTGCGCGACAGTGGCCGCAGCGAGAACAGCGCGCTGCGACTCGGTGACGGCCGTGAACGAGGCCCGGCCGGAGGAGATGAACGCGGCGAGCGGTCCGAGACGGAGCTCGCCGTTGGCGGCCTTGATACTGCTACGAGTGGCCGGCGCCTCGGCCTGGGCCACCCATCCGGTCTGCCACCGGCGGTCAGCCGCGACGAGCGCGTCGAGCCGGGACCTCGGGATGGCGTTGCTCAGTGTCACCAGGCCGTGTTCATCGGCGGCCACCCGCGCCTGAGCGGTCCGGAAGGTGACCAGCAAGATCGGATCGGGCGCGACGAGGTACGCGCGAATCGCGGACTCTTCGTTGAGCAACGCGCCCTGTAGATCATTGCTCAGGGTCACTGCCCGCCCAGCGTCCGAGCTGCGCGGTTGGGCGAAGGCAACCAACCAGATCAGCGACCCCGCGAGGATCAGGGCGACGGCAGCGGCACCGGCGATGACGACGCGAAACGCCCGCGTCACCTCGTCCGCAAGTCCGCGGTCCCGGTCCCGTTCCATGAGGTGATCCCTCGCCGTCGCGATGGCGCGTGCCCAAGGTGGACCGCGCACACCTTCGATTTCGGGCCTAGTTCATGATCGCTTCAGCCGATCTCGCCAAGTTGGTCCACTTCGGTCACCAATCGCCGCCCTAACTGACTAGTGCAAGTGCATCGCCTGGCCCCGTTGGCGCGAACCGACTAGACCGGCCGGCTGTCCGCCCCCGGGAGCGGCGTGGCTGGTTTCTGGCCCCCGTTTTGGTGGGACTCCTCGCATACAGTGGGCCAGCCGGGGGCTGGGGACGGAAGGCCGATCAAAGATGCGCACCGCGCGAGGCGGCGGGTTGGCGACGCTTGTCGTCTGCGGTGCCGTGCTGACCGCGTGCGGTGGGCACTCATCGAACTCAACCCGCGCCGGCGGGACACCGGCGCCTGTCCCATTGCTGCACGTGGTTTCAGTGTCACCTGCGACGCTGTCCGCCAGCTCGCCGATCGTGGTCACCTTCCGCCAGCCGCTGACCACCCAGGCGCCGTTGCCGACCCTGCGTCCCGCACTTCCCGGGCGATGGGTGCGGGCCGGCTCGACGGCGACCTTCACCCCGGCGCAGGCCTATCCTCCGGACACCAGGATCAGGTTGAGTCTGGCCCGCAAGCCGGGGGCGTTGCCTCGGACGATCGCGAGCCTTCGCGCCGGTCATGGATCGCTACGATTCGCGCAACAGATCCTCAGCCGGCTCCACTACCTTCCGCTGTCGACGACCGCAGTTGGTCCGAGCGACCCCGCCTCGGAGGCCACTGCCGTCTATCGCCCGCCAACCGGCCGCTTCCACTGGCGTTTCGGCAACGTCCCGACAACGCTGCGGAAAGACTGGGCGGCGGGCAAGCCCAACACTGTGCTTCGCGGCGCGGTCATTGCCTTCCAACACCACAACCACCTGACCATGGATGGTGCGATCGGGCCGGCGACGTGGAAGGCGCTGCTGGCAGCGGACCTTGCTCATCGGATGGATCCCAACAACTACAGCTACGTGTCGGCCAACCTCTACCTGCCGCAGCGACTGTCGGTATGGGTCAACGGCCGCACTGCCCTGACCAGCCCGGTCAACGGCGGCGTGGCCGGCGCGCCGACGCCGCTCGGTACGTTCCCGATTTTCCAGCGGTTCACGTCCACGACGATGCAGGGCACCAATCCCGACGGCTCCAAGTACAAGGACCCCGGAGTGCCGTGGGTCAACTACTTCTCAGGCGGGTCCGCGGTCCACGGCTTCCCGCGTGCGTCGTACGGGAGCCCGCAGTCGGTCGGATGCCTCGAGCTTCCGATTCCTACCGCTGCCGAGGTCTACACGATGATCAACTACGGCACGCTGGTCACCGTCACGGGGCCGTACGTGCCGTCGTCATCCGCCGCGCCCGCGGCCCCGTCGACTCCGAAACCGAAGTCCGCAGGCTCAGCGAAGCCGAGCACCCACGGCAGTGCGACGGCCTCCCCCGCCGCGACGGCGTCGCACCACCCGAAGCACCACTAGCGGACTCCTACCAGCTCGGTAGCAGTTCCCCGACCGGGATCTCGACCGAGGTCCGGTTGCCCGCTGGGGCGAGTGGGCAGGCCCACGCCTCGTCGTAGGCGCATGACGGGTTGTAGGCGAAGTTGAAGTCGATGACGAGCGAGCCACCACCTCTCGCCCCATCGATCGCTCCCCCGAGATCGGCGCCCTTGACGGTGTCGAGTACGTAACGACCGCCGCCGTAGGTCTGCGGCGACGCATCGCGAACCGGCAGCCACACTCCCCCGCCGTAGGAATCGAGCCACCACAGGTCGAGTTCGCCCACCCGTGGCGCGACGACCCGGCCGATCCGTTCGAACGGCACGACGCCGTCGGTGCCGGTGGCAATCTCCAGCCGGGCCGCGGCAACGGCGGGCTCGACGTCGAGGACGAAGCGCCACGCCGGGTCGTAGTCGGCGACCTGCAGGACCGCCGAGGGATTCGGGGACGCCGGGTGCTCGCTCACCATGCGTTGCCGGGTTTCGATCCAGATCCGGTGCGCCGCTGCCGGGTCGAACTCGTCACGAACGGCGCGATAGAGCGCGGCAACCGATCGCCGCCAGTCGAGCACCGCGAAGCTCACCGCTGCACCCTACGCACAGAGCGCGGTCAGGCCTGCAGGTCGATCACGACCTTGATGTCATCGGGCTGCCGCTGCAGGGACGCCGGCCACTCATCGATCGGCACGGTGCGAGTGATGATCTTGGCGAGCCAGCCCTTGTCGGCCTTCGACAACGCCTCGGCCGCTTGGGCGTAGTTCGCAAGCCCGGCATTCACCGAGCCGAACACCACTTCGTTGCTGAGCACTATCGCCTTGTTGATCGCGTCGGCCTGGGCGTCGATCGCGCGGGTACCGGAGGAAATTCCGGTCAGGCAGACGATCGCGTCGGGCGCGGTGCGAGCGATCACATCGAAGACCAGCTGGCCGATGCCGGTCGCCTCGATGACGACGTCGGGCGGGCAGGGCAGATCGTCGAGCGAGGTCACGTACGTCGCGCCGAGGTCCCTCACCATGCCGGGCTTCGGACCCTCGGTCACCCGGTCGAGCACGGTGACGTCGAAGCCGCGCTGCCGGCCGATCATTGCGGCGAGCAGGCCGATCGGGCCGGCGCCGGTCACCAACGCGGTCGATGCGGTGACGGCCGAGCGCAGCGCGATCTTCCCGACCTGGTCCCAGGCCTTGGCGACCACCGACGTCGGCTCGAGCAGAACCCCGAGCGTGTCGAGCGACGGGTCGAGCTTGATCGCGAACTTGGGCGCCACCCGCCACCGTTGCGAGCCGTATCCATCGCGACCCTTGATGCCGCGCTCGGTGAACTGTCCGTTGCGGCAGAAGTCCCACTGGTCCTTGCTGCACGGCTCGCACGGGACCGGGTCGGGTCGTCGCACCACGCCCGCGACCAGGTCGCCGGCGGCGACCCCGGACCCTTGCGGCGCCTCCAGCACACGACCGAGCGACTCGTGGAAGAGCACCAGCCGCTGGTGTCCCGCGGGCGGCTCGCCGTACCCCTCCTTGGACACCTCGAGGTCGGTCCCGCAGATGCCGACGTACAAGCCCTCGACGAGCACCTCGCCGTCGGAGTCGGGCGGTTCGGGGATCTCCTCGACGCCTGCGCTCGACAGGTCACCAGGCTTTACCGTGCACGCCTTCACGTCGGACTCCTCGGATTACCCCCGGCGTCCGACGTTATGCCCTGCCCGGCCGCGACTACTTCAGCGGGTGCAGCTGCAGCGGGAAGCCGTCAGCCGGCATCGGTAGGGCGACGAGGTCCCACGGCACTTGATACCCGGGGGTGGTCGTCCACCGATAGCGGCGCAGGAAGTGATGGAGCAGCATCTTGACCTCCTGCGTGCCGAAGTACATTCCGATGCACTTGTGCGCGCCACCGCCGAACGGCACCCACGCGAAGCGATGCTTCTTGTCCTCGCAACGGGGCTCGGCGAACCGTTCCGGGTCGAACGTCTCCGGATCGGTCCAGTACTCCTTCATGTAGTGGCTGAACCACGGGGAGATCGACACGAACGTCCCCGCCGGGATGTAGTGGCCGAGCAGCTCGGTGTCCTTGATCGCCTTGCGGGCAAGGGACGGGACCGGTGCGACGAGCCGTAGCGACTCCTTGATCACCAGGTCGAGCACAGTGAGCTGATCAAGTGCCTCGAGGGTCAGCTCGCCGTCCAGCGCGAGCGACTGCTCGCGGGCCTTCTCCTGCCATTCCGGATGCGCCGCCAGCGCCGCCAGCACCGCCGAGGTGGTGATGGTCGAGGTGTCGTGAGCCGCCATCATCAAAAAGATCATGTGGTTGACGACGTCGTCGTCACTGAACGTCTCGCCGTCCTCGGTCTTGACGTGACACAGCGCCGAGAACAGATCATCGGAGTCGGCAGCACGCTTCGCCGGGAGCTGTGCGCGGAAGTAGTCCTCGAGCACGGCTCGACCCTCGAGCCCTCGCTTCCATCGCCCACCCGGAACCGGCACCCGCAACATCGACACGCCGGCGCGCACCGTGTCGATGAACGCTTTCTGCAGTCGGGCGTCATCGGCATTCGACGGCCCGCCCATGAAGACCTCGGAGGCGATGTCGAGGGAGAGCCGTTTGAGGGTCGGATAGGCGCGGATGGTGCCTGACGCCGGCCAGTTGTTGAGGTCGGAGCGGACCAGCGCGTCGGCGTTCTGCAGGTACGCCGCGAGCCTCGGCCGGGTGAACGCCTCCTGCATGATTCGCCGATGCAAGAGGTGCTCGTCGAAGTCGAGCAGCATCAGGCCGCGCCGGAAGAACGGTCCGATGAAGAACTCCCACCCGGTCTGGGAGAACGCTTTGTCCGCGTTGATCAGCACCGACTGTGTGGCGTCCGGGCCGAGCGCGAGCAGAATGTTCACCCCGGCGCCTCTGGTCCAGGACAGCGGGCCGAACCGGTCGTAGATCCGCTGGGAGAAGCTCGTGCTGTCGAAGAGGATCTCGATGGTCCGACCGAGGACCGGGAGCCCGCCGGTTCCGGGAACGGCTTTGAGGCCGGAGCCCGCCGGGGGCTGACCCAGCGGCTTGCCGCCGCTGGGTAGCCGCGAGAACGCCGCTGCAATCCGCGCCGCACCAGGCATCGCGGCCGGCCGGATCTTGTCCGGATGCTTCCAGGTCGTCGCGACGCCGGTGTCGGCGCTCATAGCGCCGCCCCGACGCGGTGCTCGTTGATCCCATGCTCGGTCACGCCGAGGTTGAACGCAGTCGGTGACACCGGCACCTCATCCTTTTGCGGGAATGTGCGGAGGACGTGGTCGGCGAGATGAACGGTGACGCCGAACCAGTACTTCTCATTGCGGTAGTGGTGCAGTCGATGCGCCCGGTAGACGTAGGTGTAGTACCGGCGCTTCGGCTTGTACGTCGAGTGGATCAGGAAGTGGATCCACTCGTAGGCGAGGAACATCGAGTACGCCGTGGCCATACCCGACAACGCCAACCGCCAGGTCGGGGTGATCGCCCACATGATCGGGGCCTCGAGCACCACCGAGGTGAGCAGGATCTGCCGAGGCACCAGGACGAGCCCCAGCACCTTCGGATCGGCGTGATGTTGACGGTGGCGTCGAGCACCGAGCGGATCGATCGTCACCGCTGCGACCCGGCGGGGCGTGAAGTGCAGGACGAACACGTGGATCAGCCACTCGGTGAAGGGCTGGAAGCCGAGAATGATCGCCGCGATCCCTAGGTCCCACCATCGCCAGCCGCCGAGAGCCAGCCGCAGCGCAACGGAGATGACCACCGCGGGGATGAGCACCCAGGCGCTGAAGGTCCGGACGAAGATCCGCGCGGCGACCGGCAGTGTCAGGCCCGGCGCGGTGTAAGCGTCCGGCTGCGGCTCGCGCTCCCGGACCGGCCGCTCGTTGGTGACCGTCACTCCGGAATTGTGACACGGCGCGGTGTCAGTGGCGCCGCCGGCTGATGCTAGGAACAGCGGTACGCCGGGACCCGCCGGGTATCCAGTGCCAGGTAGGAGAAGGCGCCGGCGCCACAGTCCTGGCGTCGGGGTACCTGGCCGGCGCATCCCAGTCGCAGGTTCTCGCAATCGAAGCGCTGACCGGAGTCGAGCGTGATGTCGATGCGTGACCGGTAGTAGGTCGAGTACAGGTTGGCGTCGTGTGACGGATCGACCTTGCCGGTCTCCGAGTCGCTCCGCCAGCGGCTGGTCAGCAGCATCTGGTCGGCTCGAGGGTCGTGACGGAGGTACTTGTCGAACCACGCCAGGGTGTACCAAGTGGTGAGGTCGATGCCGCGCCTGCTCGCGGGCAGTAGGCCGTTGGGGTAGTCGTTGAACTCGTAGTGGGTGCCCCCGCGAATCACGATCTGTGCCGTGTCGACTCCGGCCTGGCTCAACGCCAACGAGCCGAGCCCTTTCGCGTCCGGATCGGGCAGCGAGGTGTAGGGCTGCGGGAAGAGGAAGTAGTCGGAGCTGAGGCCGAGCATCGGCGTATGCAGCGACGGGGTCTGACTCAGCGGCGAGCCAAAACAGTCACGAGACATCCCGAAGAAGCCGGTGCGGTTGATCGGCGCCTGGGCCAGGGCATCTGTCTCGGCCGGCGACGGCGCCACTGGCACACAGAGGTCGTCCCATGCCACGCCGGCCTTCACTCGTGGATCGGACTGGGCGAGCCAGCTGGCCGCCTCGGCGCCGTAGGAATGTCCCGCGATCCCGATCTGCTGCCGGTTGATCATCCGCCACAGCGGATCGAAGCCGGCATCGAGGCCCGCCGCGACCCGCTGACCTTGCTTGGCGGCATGACTCGTGCCGGAGGTCCGACTCGGGACCGGCCGGTAGGGGTCGTCGGGCGTGGACAGCAGGAAGTTGAGGCTGTCCTCACCGCCGTCGTAGAACGGCAGCCCGCTGCCACCCAGATCGTGGGTCTGACCGATGAACGGCGTCCCGGCGAAGGCGCCCTCCTGCTGATCCGGGGCTTGGCCGTACTGGTCTGACATTCCCTCGCCCTGAGCATCGAAGGTCATGACCACGAAACCGGCTCGGGCCAGGGCCTGCGCGGCGAACCAGTAGATCTGCTCGTAACCGATGATCGAGCCGTTGATGATCAGTACCGCCGGACGGTGGGCCGGTCCCTGCTTGGTCGCCCACACATGCCCCGACAGCGTGGCTCCACTGCGCGCCGTGTAGAGCACCGGCTTGACGATCCCGCCGTAGCGGCGCCAGTGGTTCAGGCGCGGGTCGATCGCGCAGATCACGACGGTCGTGCAGGGGTTGGGGTTGGGGGCGCGGCCTGGGTCGACATGCTGACGCGCGGCCTGGTACGCCGCAGTCGCCTTCGCGACCCGATTCATGAATCCGAGCGATCCGAACTGCGCTTCCCGCTCCTGGGAAACCAGCAGGTTCTTGATCTCGTACCCCGGGTTGACCGTGGCCGCCCGGGCAGGTGCTGTTCCGGCAACTGCACCCAACGCGAGCACGCCGGTTGCCGCCCAACCGGTGAGCCGCCGGCTCACGTGGTGTGCCGGCACCATGGATTCGCCGGCACGCCGGCGCAGGGGTTCGGCATGGTCTTCTGCTTCGGCACCCGGTGCATCACGACCCGGGTCAGCCGCGGGTAGTTGGCGACCGTGGTCGACGGGCACGGGAAGAAGGCCTGCGTCGCGCATGCCACTTGCGCGCCCAGCACCCCGGTCGACGCAGGGTCGGGATAACCGAGCGGGTTGTTGCAGTTGCCCTGAAGCGCTGCCATGTCCAGCGGCCAGGTCGTCACCGAGCCCGACAAAGACTTGTTGCCGCCAACGCAGTCCGCGGGCGCCCCCGGTGACTCCGCCGGAGGGATGGACAAATCGGCGATGTCGCCGTTGGTCTGGTTCCGGTAGAAGCCGTTGTCCTTGAAGGTGTTGCCGAAGATCCGGTTGCCCCAATCGTCGAACAGGCACGGGACTGTCTGGCCGCCGAGATCGGCCGGCAGCAACCCTGCGAGAACACCACCGTGGCAGTTGGAGATATTCGTCGAGGCCTCGTGTCCGCTGTCGGGGAACAGCGTCGGAAGCACGCCCCACGCGCCGTTGTGAATGAAACGGTTGTTCGCAATCGTGTCGTTGCGGCCGCCGGCGATCACGATGCCGGTTCCGACCGGGCCGATGGCCGCATCGCCGACCGCGGGCACGTTCGGGTCGTTGTTGTCCTTGACCAGGTTGTTACGGAAGATCCAGCAGGAGTTGCTTCCCTTGAATCCGGTCTTGCCCGTCGGGCAGGCGCCGTTCTGGGGCGACGGTGCATCCGCGCTGTTCTGACTGTTGGTGACGAAGCCGGTCTTGTTTCGATCGAATTCCGAGTTCTCGACGATGAGCTGACCCCCAGAGTTGGTACCGGAGTACCCGAGTGCGTTGAACTCTGAATGGGCGTGGTCGATCAACGCTCGACAGTTGGGGCACGCGCCGATGTAGTAGCCGGAGTCAGAGAAGTTGCTCGCGTAGGTGAAGCTCATCGAGCCGGGTCCGCGCGAGTTGCTGACGAACAGGCCGTACTGCGCGGCAGTGTCGGCGTGCTTCTTGCTGAAGTAGGTCGACGTGGCAGTGAGGTAGTTGCCCCACCAACTACCCAGGCCGATCTTGCCGCCGTCGTCGCCGCCGTTCCACCAGATCTCGTTGCCGGAGTCGGCGCTGCCGGACAGGAAGTTACAGACGGTGAAGTTCTCGAAGTAGTCGCCACTGGTCCGCAACGCGTCAATGCCGTTTCGACCGCGATGCTGGCCCGAGCTGTCCTTCGGTCCGAAGTCCTGGTTCTTGGTGCGGGCCGAGCACGCCGGCGATCCGCGCCGCGTGCCGTCGATGATCACCCGGTTGCGGTTCATTCCGCGGATGTGGACCCGGGGGACAGTGATGTTCATCGCGGCGGGATAAGTGGCGGTGCGCTGGCTGCGCGCGTAGTCCATCCGCGGGTGCCAGTCACCAGGCCCGATGAGCAGCCAATCACCCGGCCGCAGCCGCTTGATCGCCGCGGCGAGGGAAGGCTCGTTGCCGGGGATGCCGTGCCAGCTACCGACCCGCAGCACTCGGGGCGGGTGGTGGGCGCGGGCGGCGTCAGCGACCGCCGAACCGCCCAAATCGGTCCGCGCCATTCGGGTGATTCCGTGAGCAGCGATCGGCGTCGTGGCGATGATGACCACGACACCCAGCGCAGCGAGCAAACGGGCGCGAACCGACACGAATTCTCCGCCTCTCACGTTCCACCATGCACAGCACCCCGACCCATCACGATCGTGCCGTACCGCTTCGGGGTAGCGCCAGGCACCTTGCCGCTTCCTATGAATTTCGAAATTTGGTGAATCCATTCCGGCCGGTTGGTCGATGACATCAATGCGCACGACCGTCGCCGGTGATGTACGGCGGGATACCACAGGAGGCACGACATGCAAGCAATGCATTCGCGACGCGGACAGAGCATCATCGCGCTAGCCGCGGTCGCGGGTGCCGGTGCGGCGATTGCGCTGTCCGCCGCGCCGGCGGCGGCGTCTTCCTCGGCGCCGCGCCTCGCCTCGGCACACCACCACTCTTCCGGCCGCCACCGCCACGCGAGCCGGGTCCACATCGTCGGCCTCGTGGCAGCCCATCACCGCCACTCGTTGACGGTGTTCGCGCGAACCGCAACGGCCGGCGCGACGACTCAGCACAACCAGCGTCTCCACATCAGCTTCGCCCGCAATGTGCACGCGCGCACCCACGTTCCGGTGGGCGACATGGTCACGATCAATGCGCTCGCCAAGGTGCACGGCCACAGCCTCGTGATCGTGCGCCACAACAGCGAATCGGTTTCCTCGTCGGAGGCGACTCTGCTGTTCGGCACTGTCACCGCCATTAACGGCACCGAGCTGATGGTCTCCGAGCACGCCCGCGACAACGGCGACAACGAGGACGGAAACGACAGCCAGGACGGCAACAACCAGGGTGACGGCGACCGGCACTCGATCGCGGTGGACGACTCGGAAGCGACGATCATCGTCGACAATGGCGCGAATCCCCTCGCCGTCGGCGACACCGTCGCGATTCTGGGTGAGGTCACCGACAACACCGTCGTGGCAGAGGCAATCTTCGGCTTCTCAACCCGGCCGGCGTTCCTGCGTGGCGAGGTCGTCAGCGTCAACGGCAACTCGGTCACCGTCGCCACCGGCGAGGACGGCATGAACCGCGACAGCCTGGCGCGGGACCGCGGCCCTGGTGACGACGGCAACACCACCTCGACCTTCGACCTGTCGGACGTGGCTCTCGCGCTGAACGGGAGCAGCGCCCGCCCAAGCGACCTGGTGCCGGGCGACAAGATCATCCTGCTCGGCCCGGCCAACCCGGAGACCGGGCAGGTCGTTGCGGAGGTGGCGTTCGCGTTCAACGGCCACGACAACCACCCAGCCGACGACAATCAAGGCGAGGACAGCCAGGGCGACTAGCGGGTTCGCGCCACCTCAGCGAGCTGGCGCCGGTGTCCATTCGATGTGCAGGCTCGACAGTCCGCGAAGCACCCACGTCGGCTCGTAGCGGAAGCGTCGCGAGCCCGGCGGCCCGTGGTGCTCGTCGGAGAGCCGGATGTCGTGCATCCGGGCGAGAATCCGCTCGATCGCGACCTTGCCCTCGGCCCGCGCCAGCGGTCCGCCCGGGCACGAGTGGTTGCCGCGACCGAATGCGATGTGGGTCCGGATGCCGGCGCGATCGATGTCGAACTGCGATGGGTGGTCGAACTGTCGCGGGTCCCGGTTGGCGGCGCCGTTCAGCATCATCACCGGCGTACCGGCCTTCACTTCCACGCTGCCGATGGTCGTCGTACGACGGGCTAACCGGAAGTCGGCCTTGACCGGGCTCTCGACGCGCAGCGTCTCCTCGATGAACTCCGGAATACGCTCCGTGTGGGCGCGTAGCTCGTCCTGCACGGCGGGGTTCTCGGCGAGGTACTTCAACGCAGCGGCGAGCATCCGCGCGCTCGTCTCCTGCCCGGCGGCGAACAGGAACGTCGCCGTTCTCACCACAGCAGTCACGTCGGGCAGCGACCCATCGGGATAAGTCGCCTGGGCGAGCTCGGTCAGTACGTCGCCGCGCGGATTGGCGCGTCGGTCCTCGATGTAGTTCGCGAACCACCGGTCCGCCCACCCCAGCAGGTTCAGGTCGTCCGCCTCGCTGTACTGGTCGGTCTCGCCCACGGCGCCCGGGGCGGTCGACAAACCGAAGCCCTCCCGGAAGGCGTTGTGGTCCTCCTCGGGCACGCCGAGCAGGTCCGCGACGACCAGCATCGCGTAGGGCTGGGTGAACGCGCGGATGAACTCGCATGCGCCGTCCGCCACGAACTCGTCGAGCTGCTTGTCGGCGAGCCGCCAGATGAACTCCTCGTTCTCCTTCAGCCGCTTCGGGGTGATCAGGCGCATCAACAGCGCCCGCTCCCGCGTGTGGTCGGGTGGGTCCATCGTGACCATGTGCTCGTGCATCGGGAGCTGTCCGCGGTACTTGTCGACCAGCTCGCCGACGTCGTCGCCCTCGAGTGGCACCGGGAATTGTGCGAATGGCCCGACCACGGAGTTGCACGAGGAGAATGTCTCGGCGTCGCGGTAGACCTCACAGATCTCCTCGTAGCCGCTCACCGCCACCACGCCGAGATGTTCGAGCGGCAGTACCGGGCATTCGGCCCGAAGCTGGTCGAAGTACGGGTAGGGATCCTCGACGAGGGCCTCGTCGCTGAAGAAGTCGATCGTCTTCCAGTCGCTCAACTTGATCCCCTTCCGAGGGCCGCCCCGCCGCGAGCTGGTGGCTGCCAGAGTTGCGCCGCGTCCCAGTGAGGTGCTTGTGTGCTGTGCAAGTGCTTAGCATGCCATGTCTTCGACCGAGATGGGACGACCAATGCGGACTTCGCAGGACCGGCCGCTTCGAGTGGTGCAGTGGACCACCGGCAACGTGGCTCGTCAGGCCGTGCAGGCGGTCGTCGAGCGCGCCGACCTCGAGCTAGTCGGCGGGTACGCCTTCAGTGCTTCGAAAGTCGGCTGCGACATCGGCGAGTTGGCCGGGCTCGGCCGCGATCTCGGCGTCACGGCGACGGATGACATCGAGGCGCTGGTCGCACTCAATCCCGACTGCGTCCTCTACATGCCGTTGCATCCCGACGTCGAGCTGCTGGAGCGGCTACTTCGGGCCGGCATCAACGTGCTGACCACCGCGTCGTTCCTGACCGGCCGCGCGTACGGCGAGGATGCCCGCACCCGCCTCGACGCCGCCGCCCGGGCCGGCGACGCCAGCCTGTTCGGCAGCGGAGTCAACCCCGGCTTCGCCGACTACCTCACCGTGGTCGCATCGAGCGTGTGCCGCGAGGTGAACTACGTCCGGATTCTCGAGTCCTTCGACATCGGCACCTGGGCCGCGGACGCCAACCAGGACGAGCTGGGCTGGGGGCGGCCGGCTGGCGATCCGGGTCACGCCGAGGACATCGTGAAGGCGACGGCACCGTTCGGCGACGCCGTCGAGGCGGTTGCCGAACTGCTTCACGCCGAGCTGGATGCCATCCGCTGTGAGGTGGAGTTCGCGCACGCAACGAGCGACCTCGAGGTGCCCGGCCGCGACGTCAAACAGGGAAGCGTTGCAGGCATCGATGCGAAATGGTTCGGCTCGTGCCACGGCACCGACGTGATCGAGGTCAACGTCCGATGGACGATCACACCACACCTCGACCCGGCGTGGGAGATCGCGATGGCGTATCAGATCGAGGTGCGCGGCCATCCGCAGGTCAACGTCCGCGCCGAAGTCCTGCCGCAGGACTTCACCTCGCTGACACTCGAGGAGATGCTTGCGATCGGTTCGGTCATCACGGCGATGCCGGTGGTCAACGCGATCCCGGCGGTGGTCGCCGCGCGGCCGGGAATCGTCACCTACGCGGATCTCCCCACCCAGGCCTCGCGACTGGTGGTCAAGTCGTAGCGGCTAGCTGATGAAGGTCGCCGCGCGATGGTGGAAACGCCAGATGCCATGGTCGTTGTGCAGGCGGTCCTGATAGCGACCGACGAGCAGCACTGACCAGCCGGACTCGCCGCCGAGCAGGAACACCACGTCGCTGACCGCGGTCGCCTCCGACTCGCTCCAGTCACTCACCAGTGTGTTCAGCACGAGATGTCGTTGCGGCACCCGCGGCTTGACCGCGTCGTACGCCGCCCGGAGTGCGTCGTGGCCCTGATGCGCACCGAGCCCCGGGATGTCGCAACTGCCGCCGGCGCAGAAGGTCGCCACGACGTCCGCGGTGCGGCCGTCGTCGAGGGCCTGCGTGTACGCCGCGAGGGCAGCGCGCACGCCCTCGGCGACGTCGGCGTACCTGGTCTCGCTCATGACGCTCCGGTCTGCTCAGAAGCCGAGATCGACGATCGGCATCTCCAGCGGATTGACGTTCACCGAGCGCAACGCAGGCAGCAGCCGCTCGTACGGTAGGCCGGCCAAGAACCCGTCCACCACCCGCTCGAAGTTCGACAGGCCGCCTTCGGCGCGCTCGGACAGCCGCATGTACTCGAAGCCCTTCGCGTGAAGCCCTCGCTGTTGCCGGGGCAGGTTCGAGAAGTCCTGCGCCGGAATTGGTGGCCAGCGGGGGTCGTCGCACTCCCAGACCTCCGGTGTGGGTAGCGGCACCGGCTCCGAGTCGGACGCGAACCTGGTCAGTGACCAGAGCTCCATCAACGTCTCCTCCGGACCCAACGGCCGAAACCGATAGGACGAGGCGCTCGAGTACATCGGCAGGACGAAGAAGTGCGGGAAGCAGTGCCCCATCGGCTCGTTGAGGCCGTCTCGCTCGAGCGCGTTGAGGTCGGGCACGTCGTGCCCGGCCGACTCGTGCCACTCGACGACGGCATCGTTGAGTGCGCGGTTCCACATCGGGATCGCGGCCACCGGATCCACCGGTAGCTCCATCGTTCGCAGCCCCTCCGCGGTGCCGACGTCGGAGGCATGCACCATGCCCGCCATCCCGTCGCTCATCGCATGCAGATACTGCAGCTCTGAATCGATCCAGGCCTGCGGGTCGAACGGCTTCCCGTCCCGCGGCGGGATCCGGCCCGGGATGCGGAGCTGCGGGTGCGTCTCGAGCACGTGGTACTGCTCCATGAACGCTTCCATCGCGAGCTTCCAGTTGACCGGCAGCCGGCAGGCGTACCACCACTCGGCCCGCATCGACTCCAGCTTCCAGGCGTCGAACACGGTGGCAAACGGTTCGATGCATTGACGGAGAGGCGGGGCCTCGAGGTCCAGATTGATCCACGCGCACCCGCCCCACGCCTCACTGCGCACCGACGCCAGGTTGATGTCGTCGGGATCGAGGTTGTGCTCGGCGAACGAGCGCGACTGGGTGACGGCGGTGTTCGCCCCATCGACTCCGTAGCACCAGCCGTGGAACGGGCAGGTGAACCCTGACGACTTCAGCGAGCCGCGGCCTTCGACGATCTGCACGCCACGATGGCGGCAGGCGTTCTGGAACGCCCGCACTCCGCCGTCACCGGTGCGGAGAACGATGACGGACTGGTCGAGGAACTCGTAGGTGATGAAGTCGTTCGGCTCCGGGATCTGTTCGAGCCGGCACGCCATCTGCCAGACCCGCGGCCAGAGTTGCTCGGTTTCGAGCCGGTAGAACTCAGCGTCGTAGTAGCGCTCCTTGCGCGCCCGATCCGGATGCTCCATTGCGAACGGCACCGACAGCGTTGGCCGCTTCGGCGCCTCGCTCGTCACGACGTGAACGTATACCAACCGGTCGGTACAATTCGCTGCAATGCCAACCACTCCCCCGCGCTACGACGTGCTGGTCGTCGGCGCCGGCATCACCGGTATCTACCAGCTGTACCGCGCCCGCGAGGCCGGCTTCGGTGCGTACCTCGTGGAATCGGGTGAGGGTGTCGGCGGCACCTGGTTCTGGAATCGGTACCCGGGCGCGCGCTTCGATTCCGAGAGCTATACCTACGGCTACCTGTTCTCGAAGGAACTGTTCGACGAGTGGGAGTGGCGGGAGCACTTCGCCGAGCAGCCGGACATCGAGCGCTACCTCAACCACGTAGTCGACCGCTTCAAGTTGCGCGACGACATTCGCTGCGGCGCCGAGGTCACGGCTGCGAGCTACGACGACGCCGTCGGGTCGTGGCAGGTGACGGTGAACGATTCCGAGACGATCCACGCGCGCTTCCTGGTCAGTGCGACGGGCGTGTTGTCGGTGCCGTTCGTTCCCGACGTACCAGGCCGTGACGAGTTCGCGGGCCAGCAGGTGCACACCGCACGGTGGCCCGCGACGCCGGTGGACTTTGCGGGCAAACGGGTGGCGATCATCGGGACCGGGTCGAGCGGAGTCCAGCTCGTACCGATCGTCGCGGAGCAGGCGGCGGCGCTCACTGTCTACCAGCGCACCGCCAACTGGTGCACACCGCTGAACAACGCACCGATCACCGCCGACGAGCAGCAACGGCTCCGCTGCGATTTCGACACGATCGTCGAAACCCTCAACACCTCGCCGAGCGGATTCCTGCATCCGCTGCACGACCGCGCGGCGTTCGACGACTCGGCCGAGGACCGCCAGCGGTTCTACGAGCGGATGTGGCAGGTCCCGGGTTTCGGCAAGCTGATCAGCCACTACACCGACCTGACGTTCAACGTCGAAGCGAACGCGGAGTGGTGCGAGTTCGTCGCCAGGAAGATCCGCAGCATCGTTCGCGATCCCGACACTGCCGCGAGGCTCATCCCCCGTGACCATCGGTTCGGCGAGAAGCGGCCGCCGTTCGTGACCGGCTACTTCGAGGCGTTCAACCGGCCGAACGTGCGCCTGGTCGACCTCCTCGAGTCCCCGATCGTCCGGCTGACCTCGACCGGCATTGAGACCGCCGACGGCGTGGCTGAGCTCGACCTCGTCATCTGGGCGACCGGTTTCGACTTCGGCACCGGTGCGCTGTCCCGGATGGACATTCGCGGTCGAGACGGGCTCGCGCTCAACGACCATTGGTCCGACGGTCCGAGGACCTACCTCGGCGTCCAGACCGCCGGCTTCCCGAACTTCTTCTTCCCCGGCGGCCCCCACGCGGCGGCGGGCAACAACCCGCGCTACAACGGCGATCAGGTCGACTTCGTGACCGACCTGCTGGTCTACGCGCGCGACCAGGGCTACGGCGTCGTCGAGATCGACCCCGGCGCCGAGGCAACCTGGACCAACATGATCGACCGTGCCGCTCGCAAGGCTCCGTCGTTCGGGGAGTGCAGCTACTACTTCGGGACGAACATCCCCGGAAAGCCGCGCAAGTACCTGCTCAACTCCGCCGGCCGGCCCAAGCTGCTATCGATGATCGCCGAGATCAAGGCCAACGACTTCGCGCCGTTTCAGTTCGCCAGGGTCGCGGACCACGGCTTCGCCGCCCGCTGACGGGCACCCGGGCAGGTCAGGCCCCGGGTGATGGCGAAGAATGTCGGCCGAGGACACCTCTAGGGGGCCGACATGAGAGCGCTGCAGCGCCGCACCGTGCTGAAGGCGCTCGCGCTCGCCGGTGGCGGGATGGCGGTTCGTCCCGCGTTCGCCGCCTCGGCACTGGGCGGTCTGCCCGGGACGGTCGGCGCGTCTCGCCGCTCCCGGCTCGACAGGTCGGGTTCGTTGCTGTTGGTCCACACCGACCTGCACAACCACAGCATCATGGGCGGTGACGCGGATGGCGACCCTCGTGATGCGCTCAAACAGTTGCGAACCGCGGGCCTCGACGCCGCCTGTATGACGGAGCACGCGGTCTCCGGCAAGGGCTGGGCGCAGGACGTCTGCGGTCACTGGCAAAACGGCGGGTGCCGATTCATCACCGGGATCGACGGGCCGGACTGGGCAACGATGGCCACGATCGCCGACGAGGCCTACCAGCCCGGCCGCTTCGTCTCCTTCCGCGGCTTCGAATACAGCACTCCCACTGTCGGCCACATCAACGTCTGGTTCGGCAAGGACTTCACCGACCCGTTGCATGAGGGCGCCCTGCTGACCGCTGCCGAGCTCGGGCAGGCCTACCGGGTCTTCCCGCCCCTGGCGCCGCTGAATGGCCTCCTCGACAAGTTGCCGGACACCGCGACGATCCTGCCGTTCTATGACTGGCTGACCTCGCCGCCGGGCAGCGAGCCGTTTGGCGGCGGGAGCGACGCGATCTGTAGCTTCAACCACCCCGGCTACTTCGGGAACTTCCAGTCCTTCATCTACCACGCCAAGGCCGCCAAGCAGTTCTTCCTGATCGAGGCGTTCAACGCCATCACCTACCTACAGGACCAGACCCACGGCCACAACGCCACGGACTACTTCTGGTACGGCCGCGACCAACACCTGCCGCAACCCTTCAACGCCTGCCTCAACGCCGGCTGGCAGGTCGGGTTCACCGGCGTCAGCGACGAGCATTCCGGTACCTACGGGCAGACCGGGAAGGGTCGCGGCGGGCTGTACGTCCACGACCTGACCCGCAGCGAGGTACGCCGCGCGATCATGACCCGCCGCAGCTTCGGCACCCGCGAAGCCGGGCTGCGGCTCGACGCGACCGCCAACCACGTGCCCATGGGCTCATACGTGAAGGACAACGGCAAGCCCATGACGGTCCGGCTCGACATCGACCGCGGCCCGAAGTGGGTAGGCAAGAAGCTCTACGTCCAGGTGGTCGGGCCGGGCAAGGATGATCCGACGCTGCTCGACGTGTTCCCGATCTACGTTCCTGGCCCGGCCGCCGATCAGATCATCTCGTTCGACGTGAAGCCCCGGGGCGACTGGCTGTTCCTGCGGATCACGGACCCGAAACGACCCAACGACCCGCTCGGGCAGGCGCCGTTCGAGGACACCCGATACGGCGGCGCGTGTGCCTACGCCAGCCCATGGTTTTTCAGACGGGCATGACGCACTTGTCAGCGCCTCCGGGGGCCATAGCACCCGGTGAGGCTGACAACTTTCGGAATCGGCGACTCACACCGTCGCGACCGGCGTGACCGGGGAGCCGACCGCGCCAGGAAGGCGCAGCGGCGGGGCGGTAAGCAGAAAGCGGCTGCGGTTGTGCTCGCGCAGCCAGGTCGCCAGCTCGTGCAGATACCACATCTCACCCAGCGGTACGCCGAGCCGGAACAGACACAGGTGGTGGATCGGCAGGAACGAGTGGCGCGACGGGTCAGGGTCCTTGCCGAGCAGCCCCTCGACCGCGTAGTTGTCGGCGACGAGGGCCGCGATGTTGGAGTCGGCGATCCACTCGAGCATCGCCGGGTCGCGGGCATCGAGCCAGCAGCACATTCGATGGATCTGCTTCGGGTCAGGGTTGCGGTCCCACTCGAGCACCTTGGTCGCGAACCCGGTATGGATCAGCAGGACATCGCCGGCCTCGACGACCACGTCATCGGCTGCCATCACCTCGGTCAGCATCTCGAGGCTGATCGCACGCGGCTGATGGCCGAAGTGATGCGCGAGGTCGACAAGTACGCCGCGACCCTGCACTCCATGTCGGGCCATGTGCTCGAGGCCGAGGTGGTGCGCGAACGAACGGTGACCACTGCCGTCCCCGCGGGCGTCCTCCGACGGTCCGACGAGATCGATGCCCGCCCGGTAGCCGTTGTAATACACCGACTCCTCGACGCCGTCCCCGTCGGCATCAAATACGGCACCGACGTGCGCCAGCGAGTCCCACTGCGTCGAGTACTGCAACGACAGGGTGACCACGTCGTCCGCCCAGACGTCGACGTACCGCGGGTCGCCCCACTCCGCCATGTCGCTCATGCGAATGTTGAAGAAGGTGTCGGCGACGCCGTTCATGTCCTCGGTCGGAGCGAGCCGCGGTGGGTGGCGCCGCTGGTTGAGCGACGTACCGCCTGGGAAGTCCAGCGGCAGGCTGAGGCAGAAGCTGAGGCCATGCTCGACCTCCCTGGCACCCTCCAGCACCTTCTCAGGCGTGAGCAGGTTGATCCGCCCGAGCTCGTCGTCGTCGCCCCACTCGCCCCAGGTCGAGCCGTCCGGGCGCAGGGTCCAGCGCTTCGCCACGCCGCCTCCCTCGCTATCGATCGCCACTCACATTGCGTGTACCGACCGGTTGGTCTAGCGTCGGAAACGACGTTATCGGCTGCGAGAAAGACCGTCACAGATGCCCCAGAAGGACTTCGTGGTCTCGGCGGACGGGCATGTGCTTGAGCCGCCCGACCTGTTCAAGACCCGGCTGCCGAGTCACCTTCGTGACCGCGCGGTGTGGGAGGACGACTTCGAGATCGAGCCACTGGTCGAAGGCGGTGCCCGCCTCTTTCGCCGGCTGCACACGGCGGGCTATGAGGGCTGGACGATCTCCCGGTACCGGCAGACCGGCGGCCGGATGCCGGAGGGTGACCCCGAGCACATCCTCGAGGACATGGCACTCGACGGAGTCGACGTACAGGTGATGCATCCGAACCTCTCGCTGTTCGGCCTGTACTCCGACGACCACGAGCTGTCGATGGCGCACGCCCGGGTTTACAACGACTACATCATCGAGCGGTTCTCGCAGTACTTCGACCGAATCTGCCCGACGGCGCCGGTTCCGATCAGCGATGTCCCCGATGCCGTCGCCGAGATCGAGCGGGTCGCTGCGGCCGGGTTCCGAGCGATCCTGCTACCCGCGACGCCGCCGCGCAACTACTACAACCGCGAGCTCGACCCGGTGTGGGCGGCAGCATCCGCAAGCGGCGTCCAGGTCTTCTTCCACACCCAGACCGGCGGGGTGAAGGTCAACGACACCGAAGCGACGACGCTGAAGGTGGTGCTGGAGAACGCCGCCCAGGTCAACCAGCCGATGACCGGGAAAGCCGCGGCGAAGCGGATGGTCACGCAGGCGGTCTACAGCACGCTGGTTCCCCAACAGCTCCTCTGCCAGCTGGTCGGCGGCGGGGTACCCGAACGATTCCCCGACTTGCACTTCTTCCTCATCGAGTTCAATGCGCACTGGCTGTCTTCGCTCGTCGGCGGGATGGACAAATGCTGGGTGACCGGCATCGGCCAGGACGCCGACTGGTGGCTCGGGCAGTGGGACGACACCCGACCAGCGGATGACCAGCCCAACATGGCGCAGCTGTTCCGGCTCAACGAGAAGTGGCCCTACCCGTTGCTGCCGAGCGACTACATCCGGCGCCAGTTTCACGTGCAGTTCCAGGACGACCCGGTCGCCATCGCCTGTCGGCACATCACCGGGATCTCGACGTTGATCTGGGGCAACGACTACCCGCACGCCGAAGGCACCTTCCGCGGCAGCCAGGAGCTGATCAAACAGCAGTTCGCCGGGGTGCCGGACGACGAGCGGCGAGCGATCCTCGGCGGAACTCTCGGCGACCGGCTCGGGTACCCGGCCCCGGTGCCGGCCTGAGCGAGCACCGCTTCGACGGCCGGGTAGCGGTCGTCACCGGTGCCGGCCGCGGCATCGGTCGCGCCTACGCGCACCTATTGGCGGCACGCGGGTGTTCGGTTGTCGTCAACGATCTCGGTAGCTCGATGACGGGGGGCGGCGCCGACCCCGAACCGGCCGAGTCGGTGGCAGCGGAGATCGTCGCAAAGGGCGGCGCTGCCGCGGCCGACAGCTATGACATCGCAACGGTCGAGGGCGGCGAGGATGTCGTCGCGCACGCGCTGTCTGCGTTCGGGCGGATCGACATCGTCATCAACAACGCCGGCGTGATCGAGTGGGCCGCTCCACCAGAGCTGGACTCCGGCAACATCCAACGCCACCTCGACGTCCACCTCCTCGGGTCGTTCCACCCGGTGCGAGCGGCGTGGCCGCACTTTCAGACCCAGGGCTATGGCCGAGTGGTGATGACGACCTCCGCGGGGATCTTCGGGTTGCCGAACAACGCCGGGTACGCCGCTGCGAAGGGCGCAGTGATCGGGCTGACCCGCAGCCTCGCCGTCGCAGGCGAGCCGATCGGCATCAAGGTCAACGCGATCGCGCCGGCGGCGATGACGCGGATGGCCGGGCCTGCGAGCGAGGAAATGACGAAGCAGATGGATCCGGCTCTGGTCGCGCCGATGGCGGCGTACCTGGCGCACGAAAGCTGCCCGGTGAATGGTGAGATCTATGCCGCCGGCGCCGGCCGGTTCGCGCGGATCTTCATCGCGACCAGCCCCGGTTACCTCGCTGTCTCACCTTCGCCGACCGTCGAGGACATCGCCTCGCAGTGGGACGCGATCAACGACCAAACCGGGTTCGTCGTACCGGCGAGCTTGATGACGTGGTCAGCTGAATTCCTCTCGCACCTACGGGACTAGACGCGTACCTCGTAGTAGAGGTTCGCCGGATCGTCGAAGTCGTGGACGACAAAGGTGCTGAAGCCGGCATCACGCACCATCCGTGCAGCGAGTTCGGTCGTCAGGCCGAGGGTGCCAAGCCCGGCGCCACCCGGCTCGGACAACGCACTCGACATACAGGTGGCGACCGAGGTGCCGTAGAGCATCGCGAGCAACGGATTGCGTCGGTTCTCCTGCCAGTCACTGCGCGCTCGGATGTCCTTGATCAGCCACACGCCGTCGTCGCGGATGGCGGCCCGGATCGCGCTCATAGCCTCGGCGGGACGCGGCATGTCATGCAGGCAGTCGAGCGTGAGCACCAGATCGTACGTCGGCTCGCTCGGTAGGTCCGCCGCCTCGGCCACCTTCAGACTGACGTTGGACAGCTCGCTCGCATTGAGGCGCGCACGCGAGATCGCATGCTGGGAGGGGTCGTATCCGGCGAAGCTCGACGCCGGGAACCGCTCGGCCATCGCTACCAACGCCACTCCCGCTCCGCAGCCGACGTCCACCACTGATGCGCCCGCTTCAAGCCGGTCCATGACGCCCGGCAAAGTGGGGAGGATGAACGGTACGAGCGCCAGCCGGACCCAGGGCCCGAGCATGCGCTCCACGCTATGTGCCGCCGATTCACCGAGGTCGTCGTAGGTCAGTCCGATCCCGGTCCGGAACGCCTCCGCGAGCCGGTCGACGATGTCCGGCGTCGCAAGGCCGCCCTGAAAGGCGCCCGCAGCAAAGAACACGCTGCCGGTCTCGTCTGCCAGGACCGCAGCTGCCTCGGGCGTCATTTCGAAGACGTGTCCGTCGGCGGTGTCGATGAGCCCGGCGGCCGCCTGTGAACGCAACCACTCGAGAACCCAGCGCTCGTCGAGGCCATTGCGTTCGGCCAGCTCAGCTGCTCGCAGCGGGCCGGCACCTACCATCGCCCGGTACAGCCCGAGCCGGTCGCCGAGGTGAATCATCAACGAGACGACCTCGCCCTGCTTGTACTCCCACACCGACAGCGCGAACCTGCGCAGCCGCTCGTCGTCAACGGATCTTGAACCCGAAGCCGTCACGTCTGTCCTCCTACCTCGGGTCGTGGCTTGGGCGGAGGTCGCGCTTGAGAACCTTGCCGGAAGGGTTGCGCGGCAGCGCATCGATGAACGTCACGGCCTTCGGCACCTTGAACTTTGCGAGTTGAGCGCGACAGTGCTCGAGCAGCTCGTCGCCGGTCGCCGCTGCGCCCTCCCGCAGGACGACATAGGCAACCGGCACTTCTCCCCACCGCTCGTCCGGCCGGCCGACGACGGCCGCCTCCAGCACGGACTCGTGCTCATACAGAACCCGCTCCACCTCGGAGCCGGAGATGTTCTCGCCGCCGGAGGAGATCATGTCCTTCAAACGGTCGACGATGAACAGGTAGCCATCCTCGTCTCGGATACCGATGTCGCCACTGTGAAACCAGCCGCCGGCGAACGCGGTTGCCGTTGCCGCCGGGTCTCGCCAGTACCCCTTGAACACCTTCGGGCCGCGCATCACGATCTCGCCGCGCTCCCCCGGCCGTACCGACTGACCGTTCTGATCCCAGACGTCGAGCTCGAGATGCAGGCACGGACGGCCGACGCTCCCGAGCTTCGCGATGATGCTGTCGCGGTCGAGGAAGGTGTCGCCTGACACGGTCTCGGTCAGCCCGTACGCATCGGCGAACCACGCCGACGGGAACACCCGCTGGATCCGCTCGATCAGCGGGATCGGCATCTTCTCGCCGCCGTTGATGATGACCCGAACCGAGGAGAGGTCGCGGCGGTCGACGTCGGGTAGCGCCATGATCGCGTTGACCATCGCCGGCGCCAGCCACACCGTCGTCACCCGGGACCGTTCGATCTCGTTGACGACCGCAGCGGCGTCGAAGGCCCGATGCACGATCGTGGTCGCGCCCGCAGCGATCAACGTCGTCGTCGTCAGGTCGAGGGCTCCCACGTGGTACAGCGGCCCACAGGCCAGTCCGAGATCGGCATTGGTGAACCCGAACTCGACGAGATGCGCGAGGTTCTTCCAGGCGAGGTTCGCATGCGTGATCATCACGCCCTTCGGCCGGCCGGTAGTGCCCGACGTGTACATCAGGCGGTGCACATCGTCGCCGGCCGCCGGCACGCGTGGCAGCGGCATATCCGGCCCGCGCACCTCAGCCAGTGACAGCCAGCCATCCGCGACGCTCGAGGCAGACCGGGTCATCCGGATCAGCGATGACTCGATTCCCTTCGTCGCCTCGCCGCCGAGCTCGAGCAGCTGCTCGTCACACAACAACGCGCCGGCTCCGGAGTGCTCGATCAGGTATCGCACCTCCGGGGCAGCGAGGCGCCAGTTGATCGGCATCGCGATCGCGCCCAGGTAGTTGGCGGCGAACAACGTCTCGAGGAACTCCGGGCAGTTGAACGACAGCAGTCCGACAACATCGCCCGCGCTGATCCCGCGCGCCGCCAGTCCGGTGGCCAGCGTCGCAACCCGGCCGGCCATCTCGCCGTACGACGTCGGCACGCCCTCGAAGACGAGCATCGCCGCGTCCGGGGTGCGGATCGCGTGATGAGCAAGTACGCCGGCCCAGTTCAGGTCCGCGGACGCCGATTCCGGGCCAGCTGCGGCTGTCGACATCCTTCGCTCCGGAACGTGACAAGGTGTGTACCGAACGTTCACCCTATAGAGCCGTAGCCGGAAGGGGCGTAGGTGCCGAGGACCAAACCGGTGGCCGACGCCGGGGCGACTCGCCGCAGTCCCAACTGGGAGGCGCGGCGTGAGGCGATCGTCGACACCTCGGCCCGGGTGTTTGCGCGCGGCGGCTACCACGGCACCGGAATCGCGGAGCTGTGCGAAGCCAACGAGCTCGGAAAGGGCGCGCTCTACCACTACATCGGCTCCAAGGAAGAATTGCTCGCCGCGATCCATGACCGGGTCATGGACGAGGTGATCCAGAGCGCCGAGCGGGTCGGCGCCGCCGACGGATCGCCGCCCCGCCGCCTCGCGATGCTCGGCGATGAGCTGCTCGGCATCATCGCTCGCTATCCGGATCATGTATGGGTGTTCCTGCACGAGTTCCCGGCGTTGACCGGCGCCCGCGCCAATCGCTTCCGCAAACGACGGCGCAGCTATGAGCAGGCGCTCGAGCAGATCCTCATCGATGGGGTCTCCTCCGGTGACTTCCGTGAGATCGACACCCGGCTGACCGCGCTGGCATGGCTCGGCATGCACAACTACACCTATCTCTGGCTGAAGCAGAACGGCGCGCTGTCCGCTCACGACGTCGCCATTCGCTTCTCCGACATCTTCATCCGCGGCATCGCAGCCGGTTAGGTTGACCGGATGAGGTTGGGCCTTGACGTCGCGCAACAACGGATCAGCTGGGATGAGCTGGTTCGCCGGGTGAGGTTCGCCGAGGACCTCGGCTTCGACGGGGTGTGGGGCTTCGACCACTTCCAGCCGATGTACGGCGAGGGACCGGGCGAGACCTTCGAGGGCATCACGACCCTCGCCGCGCTCGCTGGAGTCACGTCACGGATCCGGCTCGGCCTGCTGGTCACGGGCGTGACCTATCGGCACCCCTCGGTGCTCGCCGCGCAGGCGGTGACGATCGACCACGCCTCACACGGCCGGCTCGAGCTCTCACTCGGCGCCGCCTGGTTCGACAAGGAGCACCACGAGCTCGGCATCCCGTTCCCGCCGACCGGGCAACGGTTCGATCTCCTCGAGGACGCCCTCGAGATCTGCACCCGGCTGTTCACCGGCGATGTCGTGGACTACGACGGTCGACAGATCTCGCTCAAGCGGGCCCAGCTGCGCCCGCTGCCGGTACAGCAGCCACATCCGCCGATCTGGATCGGCGGTCAGGGCCCCCGTCGCACGCTACCGCTCGTCGCGAGGTACGCCGACGTGTGGCATGCCTGGGGGTCGCCGAACTCGCTTCGGGAAAGCAACGAACTGCTCGACACCCTCGCCTGCGGTGCCGGCCGTGACCCGACGGCGATCCGCCGGGCCAGCTCGCTCTCGCTCGACGACCTCGAGACCAGCCGTAAGCATGGGGGAAAGTGGCGGGACGCTGGCTACGACTACCTGGTGTGTGGCTGGCCGGATGCCGGCGACGGTCAAGTCGAGGCGTTCGCCCGCGACGTGATGCCCGACCTCACGTCGTAAGCGAGCTGCTGTGGCCAAGCTGATCTACTCCGCCATCGCGTCGCTCGACGGGTACATCGAGGACACCAGCGGCAAGTTCGACTGGGCGGCGCCCGATGACGAAGTGCATGCTTTTATCAACGACCTCGAGCGCCCGGTCGGCACCTACCTCTACGGCCGTCGGATGTACGAGACGATGGTCTATTGGGAGACCCTGAGCACCGATGCTGACCACGATGCGGTGTCCCGTGACTACGCCGCCGTCTGGCGAGCGGCCGAGAAGGTCGTGTACTCGCGAACGTTGCAGTCGCTGGCGTCGGAGCGCACCCGGATCGAGCGAGACTTCGACGCGGTGGAGATTCGCCACCTCAAGGCAACCTCCGCCAGCGATATCAGCGTCGGCGGGCCGGAGCTAGCAGCACACGCGCTCGCGGCCGGCCTGGTCGATGAATGCCATCTGTTCCTGCACCCGATCGTGGTGGGCGGCGGGAAGCGTGCGCTTCCGAACCACGTCCGCATGCCGCTCGAGCTACTCGCGGAACGTCGCTTCACATCCGGCGTCGTGCATCTGCACTACCGGACGAAGTGTCGTGACACTAGCGAGCGAGTCCAGCGATCAGGTTGATGGCAGACGCGAGGATCACCGCACCGAACAGGTACGACAGCAGAGCGTGCATGAGCACGAGTCGACGGAACTCGGTGGTTTGCAGGTCGGTGTCAGAGACCTGGAAGGTCATGCCGACGGTCAGCGCGAGATAGGCGAAATCCGAGTACGACGGCCGGACCCGGTCTTCGAATTCCACCCCGCCCTCGTCGCCGCGGTAATACAACCGTGCATAGCGCAGCGTGAACAGCGTGTGCACGAGCAGCCATGAGATCACGACGGAGCCGACCCCGACTCCGAGCTCTACCGCCTGCAGTACGCCCTTGCTGGAATGAGACTGCGCGATGAGAGCCGCGACCGCGACCAGGCTCGCGACCGCGGCGAGCAAGATCGCCGCGTCCGAGATCCCACGCGAAGGGTCATCGTGTTTCGACGCGTGATCGGCGCTGCCGTCGGCATCAAGCGGCCAGACCGTGCGCCAGATCACGGCAAGGTAGACGATCCCGGCCGCGTCCCAGCCGGCAACCGGCCCGATTTCAACCCGGTAGAAGACTCCGACCACCGCGCCGACGACGACGCCGACGGCGGCAGCAGAAAGCTCGAGACGCGCGGCGGGGCGCATCATCACGTGACGGTCGCGCCGTCAGCGCGACCGCGATTGTCAGGCCGTCTTGGACAGCGGTACCACCGCGTCGACGTCCTGGCGGCGGGACGCAGCAGAGATCTCCTCGTAGCCGGTGAACGCACAGATAGCGTCGTAGAACGCGACTTCGACGCGTCCTACGCCCATCATCACCCGTCGCAACACCGGTGCCACGTAATGAGCCGCGGCGTCATCAAGGCGACTCCGACTCACTGATCTCTCCTCGCTCCTGCGGCGAACCCACCGCGCCGATCGGGTTGAGCGTGGACTTTCCCGATGTACTGACTAGTAACCCGTTACCGGACTATGAGTTCCGGGACGATTGTCATGTCGACGTGTCAACCTCGCCGTCGGGCTTGCCCGCGGGCACTTGTGCCGTCTCCGGGACGATGCCGGCGTGGGTCAGCGACGGGTCGTTCGCGGCGCGACCGGCAGCATCCTTCGGCTCCGGAGGGGGCTGCTCAGGGCTACCCGTGCTTTCTTCGACCGGTTGGTTCGCGGCCGGCGGATCGGTCTCCGATGACTTCGAACGGGTGCGATCTTCAGGCTCTGTCACACCCGAAACCTTCCCGGTCGCGGCCTGTCAATGCCTACGGCGGGGCTACGGCGTGCGAACCTTCGATCCGCATGTCCTACGACGCCGCGCCGTCAGCCGGCTGGTGCGCCACGAAGTCCTTGGCTCGGATCAGCACGAAGGCGAGCGCGCCGGCGACCAGCGCGATGATGGCCGACACGAGCAGGATCTCGTTGAGCCCGGCGGTGAAGCTGGCCCGGGCGACCTGAACCGCGATCGGCTTCTGGTGCGGCGACAAATGATTGAGGTAGCCAGCGATCTGCCCGCTCTTCAGGGCCCCGCCAAGCTGCGGGCCGTTGCTCGCCAGCGGGGTATGAGCGAGGCCGCTCATCACATCGCTGGCGGTCCGCTTCGCGAACAGGGTGCCGAGCAGCGCGATGCCGGTGGCGATGCCGACCTGCCGGAAGGTGTTGTTGATACCGGAGGCCATCCCGGCCCGATGCGGCTGTACGACGCCGACCGCGGTCGATGCCAGCGGCGGGTTGATCATGCCGACCCCGACGCCTCCGACGATCAGGCCGGGGATCAAGTGGGTCCAGCTCGAGCCCGCGCTCAGCCCCCGCATGAGGAGCAGCGACACACCAACGATCAGCAGCCCCGGACCGATCAGGAGTCGCGCCGGCACGTGTGACGACACCCGCCCGGCGATGGTCGCGACGACGAGGATTGCGCCGGAGAGGATCACCAGGCGCAGGCCGGTCTGCAGCGCGCTGTACTGCAGCAGGTCCTGAAGGTAGAGGGTGAGGTAGAGCAGCATCGAGAAGATGCTGGCGGAGATCCCGAACGCGGCTATCGCACCGCCACTGAAGGTCGGCAACCGGAACAGCGACAAGTCGAACATCGGATCGCCGACGTATCGCTCCGCGATCAGGAAGCCGATGAGGAGCACCCCGGCCAACACGAAGCAGCTGACAACGCGGGTCGAGCCGAAACTCGTCAGACCGGCCTCGATCAAGGCGTAGATGAGGCTGGACAGACCCGCGGTGAACAGAATGAATCCCCACCAGTCGGGTCGACGCGGCGCCGGGTCGCGCGACTCCTCTACGCGCATCCTCGTCAGGGCCAGCGAACCGATCCCGATCGGCAGGTTGACGAAGAAGATGAACCGCCAGGACAACCCACTGACCAGCGCGCCGCCCAGCACCGGGCCGACGGCCACCGCGAATCCGGTCGTCGCCCCCCACACTCCGAACGCCAGGCCGCGGTCCTTTCCGCGGAAGGCGTGCGCAAGTAGCGCGAGTGAGACCGCGAACATGATCGCGCCGCCCACACCTTGCAAGGCGCGCGAGAGCTCGAGCATCACCGAGCCCTGTGCGACCCCGCACAGCACCGACGCGACGGTGAAGATTGCGAGGCCGAGACTGTAAAGACGACGTCGTCCGTACATGTCGGCGAGGGCGCCGGTCGTGAGAAGCAAGGCGGCCAAGGTCAGGGCGTAGGCGTCGACGACCCATTGCAGGTCGGAGAAGCTCGAGTGCAGGTCATCCTGGATCTTCGGCAAGGCGACGTTCACGATCGTGATGTCGAGCAACAGCATGAACGTCCCGAGGCAAACCGCGATCAGTGTCCACCACTTGTTGTCGGCACCGGTTGCGGCACTGGGGACGGACGAATCGGCGGTTGCCTCGTGCATCGAGGAGGGGTGGGACATATCTTCAGTCTGCCGCGACCGGCGGAGATGCGAGGTCGCGGGTCGTCGCTGCGATGCTCTACAGACCCGCGGCGAACAGACAGCCGGGAGGAGCCTGCGGGTCTGTCACGCAGGACGCAATAGTCGTGATGGTGGACACGAGATCTCCGAACTCGCTTGCGAACGCGTTCACTCCGCCCGCGATCGAGGTGCCCAGCGGGATCAGCATCGGGTCCAGCCTCGTGAGGCCGGAACCGACGGTGAGGTCGAGCCACTCCAGCCGAACCTGTTTGTTTGCCGACACGTTGTATGCCTCGACGAGCACATGCGCTGTCTGCGGCAGCTGCGGGGTGCCGGCGATCAAGCCCGAGATCGACATCGAGATCCCTCGTGGCCAGTCGCCCGCAATCGTGAGGAAGTCGTCCGAGCGTCTGGGCGATCCGTCCGTCAGGTGCACTTCGTATGGGTGGCCCACCGCCGCTGCCGGCAGCGCCGCCATCGCAGCATGGTTCGACGTCAGTAGGAAGGTGTGAGCAGTGCCGGCCAGCGCCGGCGTACCCGCGACCACAACGCCAGCGGCGGCCAATGTTGCGGACGCGAGAGCCTGGGCCCGGCGTACCCGACGCGTCCATGCTGAACGCCGCGACAGCTTCACGCCGCCTCCCGTCTCGGTTCCGGGTCCCCCACGAAGTGACTCCGCACTCCGGCCGCACCGTAGAACCGTCGCGAAAGCACGTCAACGCAGCAGCGATACCGTGTCGTTGGCCGTCGTCGTCGGCGACGTGCAGCAGGCAGGCCGTCCTGACCGAGTACCCATCTGAGCTGGGAGGCTCCAGTGCGCGTCTCGGTCGTGGTGCCGGTCTACAACCCCGGGGACAGCCTTCGTCGCAGCGTTGAGTCCTTGCTCACCCAGTCGCTGCCGCCGGAGTCGACCGAGCTGATCTTCGTCGACGACGGGTCCACCGACGGTAGCGGCGACCTGTTGGACGAATTGGCCGCCCGTCACTCGCACCTGCAGGTGATTCACGAGCCGAATTCCGGATGGTCCGGCCGACCACGAAACGTCGGGCTGGATGCCGCCACCGGCGAGTTCGTGCAGTTCGTCGATCAGGACGACGCCCTCGGCGAGCAAGCCCTGGAACGGCTGAGCAGCTACGGGGCCGCGAACGACGCCGACATCGTGATCGGCAAGGTCATCAGCGACTTCCGTCGCGTGCCGCACGAGCTGTTCCGTCGTAACATCCCTCGCTGCTCGATCCGCGACACGGCTCTGATTCGCAGCCTGACGCCACACAAGATGTTCCGCCGCAGCTTCCTGATCGACAACAAGCTGCGGTTCGCTGAGGGGCGTCGCCGGCTCGAGGACCAGCTGTTCATGACCCAGGTGTATCTCGCGACCGATGCGGTCGCGGTTCTCGCCGACTACCCGTGCTACTTCTATCTGCGCCGCGAGGACCGCGGCAACTCGGCCAAGCCCAACTACGACCCCGCCGACTACTACGGCTACGTCCGCGAGGTGCTCGACGTCGTCGCGGCGCACACCGCTTCGGGCGAGTTCCGCGACAGTCTGCACGAGCGCTTCCTCAACGCGATGCTGCAGAAGGTTGCGGACACGCTGCAACCGCGGCGCGAGAAGCGGCTGATTGCGCTCATGGCTGAGATCAACGCTGTCGCGGATGCGTACTTCAGTCCGCAAGTCGCCCAACGTGCTCCGATCCTGCGCCGCCAGCTGGCTGCCGCCATCCGCCGCGGCGAGCCTGAGACAGTCCGAGAGGCGAGCGGTCGGTACGACGACCTCGCCGCGACAGTCCGTTCGCTGACGGTCGAAACGTCCGCCGACAACGGATGGACGGTCTCGGTCACTGCGGCGATGACGTTCCGCGATGGGTCACCCATCTTGTTCCAGCCGGCGGCGGACGGCTGGCGCGTGGATCAGCGGCTTCAAGTGGATGGTCTCGAGGTCGGGGTCGAGTCGATGGATGAGCTGCTTCATCGAACCAGCGGCGACCTCGTTCTCCGCTCCTCCGAGACCCCCCTCGAGTGGCTCGGCGCGACACCTCTGACGCCGAGCTTCGATCCGCATCCGACGATTGACGGCGCTCATCATCTACAACTGACCGGCACCGTTGAGATCGACCCGAGCAGCTTTGCCGCCGGCGCGCCGCTGCCAGCAGGGACCTGGCGGGTGTCCGTCAGGCTCACCGCCCTCGGCCGCTCTCGGAGCACTCCGATCCGACGTCGCCACGTCGGCCAGCTGCCCCGCCGAAACGCGCGTGGACGCCGCGGCGCGGCGACACTCCAATTCAGCGACCGAAGGCTGAGCGTCCTGGTGCCGTCCTAACCGTGAGTGCGCCGGAAACGGGCGGCGATGGGGTGTCCGTTCGCGCCATGTCGAAGCGCCCGCGCCCAGGTGTAGACAAATGTCGGCGGGCTGCCGTAACCACCGACCAGCACCTCGGCGATTGATGCGCCGGCAGGCTTCCCCGTGCCGGCGCCGGCGGTGAGCATCGGGAAGCCCTTGTCCGGATAGAGGATGTTCTCGCGATGACCCCAGCAGCCCGACGCGGTGGGCGTCTTGCACGCAACGTTGATGCCGTCAGCCCCGGCGTACCCGTCGTTGTACATCCAGTCGTAGTCCGAAGCCAGCGGACCGACGTCCTCAGCCCAGATCGACCCGTATTCGCCTGCACCGAGTTTGTGCATGAGCGCAAAGCCGATCGCGGGATCGACTCTGAGAACGGCCGCAGCATGCGAGACGTGATTGAGCGTCTGGGTCAGCCCGGCATAGGGACGCAGGCCACGGTCGACACGCTCGAGGTCGGTGATCACGAAGGTCTGCTCGGCGACTGAGAGCTTGCGGTAGTCGTTGGGAAGGATCACCGGGTATTTCTTCATGTGCTCGTGAGCGCGGGCGTTGTCGATGGCCTCGACCGTCTGCCTGATGCATGCCGGACTGTTGTGGCCCCTCGTCGCGCAGACCGTGAAGAAGTCCGGTGACGGCGTCTGGTTGCGCAGATGGGATGGCTGCGGGGTCCGGTTGACCATTGTTGGAGCGCCGAGAGTGACAACAGGTGCCATCGCGCCCGCCGGCAGGCGTGGGACCCAGACGCCGGTCAGCGCGGTCGCGATGACGAATGCGACAAATGCGGTGTTTTTCCGCATATTTCAGCGATCGGGAAACCCAACCCTCGATGACGATCCGCCATTCGGATGATCTTGGGCAGAATCGCGTTCACTCCAAGGGCGAGGAGCCGTAGCCCATCCGATGGGCAGTCCCGCGAGCGCCATCGGAAAACCGCTGAGTTTCGGTCGGTCGCCGCGTCTATCCTCCGAACCCGAAGGAGGAACGGACGATGGTGGATGCGCGCCGGCGCTGGGTGGCGTTCTACGTGCTGTGCCTCGGCACGCTGATGGTCGTGCTCGACTCGACGATCGTCAACGTCGCGCTGCCCTCGATCCGGGCGAGTCTCGGCTTCTCCCAGGCCTCCCTCGCATGGGTCGTTAACGGCTACCTGCTCACCTTTGGCGGCTGTCTCCTGCTTGGTGGGCGGCTCGGTGACCTCTACGGCCAGCGGCGGATCTTCGTCATCGGAATCACCGGCTTCACCCTGGCCTCGGTGGGATGCGGCCTGTCCCAGACCCAGGCGATGCTGGTCGGCTTCCGGGCGCTGCAGGGGGTTGGGGGCGCGCTTGCGACGGCCGTGGGCTTCGCCGTGGTCGTCACGCTGTTCCCCGAGCCGGCGGAACGCGCGAAGGCGATGGGGATCACCGGCTTCGTCGCCTCCGGCGGCGGCGCCGTCGGCGTCGTGCTCGGTGGCGTGCTGACCGATCTCCTCAACTGGCACTGGATCTTCCTGGTCAACGTGCCGATCGGCGTCGTGGTCGTGGTTCTGATGCTGCGACTGGTCGACGAGTCGGTCACGAGCGATGGTTCTCGGCGGCTCGACGTTGCGGGAGCCGTGACCGTCACCGGCGCGCTCATGCTCGCCGTCGATGCCGTGGTCAACGCCGACCAGGCCGGATGGACGTCGGTCCGGACCACGGGTTCCCTCGCAATCGCCGCCGTACTGTTCGCAACGTTCCTGGTCATCGAGACACGGACCGCTGTCCCGCTGGTGCGACTGTCGCTGTTCCGGTCACGAAACCTCTCGGCCGCCAACGGGATCGGGGTGCTCTGGGCTGCCGCGATGTTCGCGTGGTTCTTCCTGTCAGCCCTCTATCTGCAGCTGGTCCTCCACTACAGCGCGCTGCAGGTCGGGCTCGCATTCCTCCCCGGCGACCTAGTGATGATGGCGTTCTCGGTGTCCTGGTCGGCGACGCTCGTCACCCGCTACGGCTTCCGCCGACCGTTGGCCGGAGGACTGCTCGTCGCGTCGGCGGGCCTGCTGCTGTTCGCGCGGGCGCCTGTGGGGGGAAGCTATTGGCTCGATGTGCTTCCGAACATGCTGCTGCTCGGGCTCGGGGCCGGGATTGCGTTCAACCCGGTGCTACTCGCCGCGATGAGCGACGTCGCGCCGGAGGAGTCCGGCATCGCGTCGGGAGCGGTCAACACCTCATTCATGATGGGCGGCGCTCTGGGCCTCGCCGTTCTGGCGAGCGTCGCCGCCGCCCGGACGGGTCAGCACAGTGACCCGGCATCGTTGCTGTCGGGCTACCACCTGTCGTTCGCG
>JAICXJ010000083.1 GCA_025980465.1 Frankiales bacterium
CGCCATCATCGCCTGCACCCTTCACCGCAAGCAGGTGCGCTACCACCTAGCGTCGCTGGCGATCGCTCAAGCAATGTGGCATTGCTTGAGCGATGTGACCTGCCACGAGGGTCTTGCCATAGCAATGTGGCATTGCTTGAGCGATGTGACCTGCCACGAGGGTCTTGCCATAGCAATGTGGCATTGCTTGAGCGATGTGACCTGCCACGGGGGTCTTTGCCATAGCAATGTGGCATTGCTTGAGCGATGTGACCTGCCACGGGGGTCTTTGCCATAGCAATGTGGCATCGCTCGGTCGCGAGGCATAGCAATGCCACATTGCTTTGACCTGGCGGGGGCCGCCGGCGAGGGGCGCCGGGCCCGTTGGAGGACCTTCACCGGGCCGTCATCGCTCGGCGGGCTGCATCACCGGCCCGGCCGCCGTAGCCGCCACCGAAGAGAACGGCGTGGACCAGCAACGGGAAGACTTGGTGCAGGGCGACCCGGGCTCGCCAGCCGTCAGCGAGCGGATGCGCCTCGTCGTACGCCGCGAGGATGTCATCCAGGTGCGGCGCGCCGAACAGCTGAAGCATCGCGAGGTCGGTCTCACGATGGCCGTCGTGCACGCTCGCAGCGTCGATCAGCCAGGCCCTGCCGTCAGCGGCCCAGTGCACGTTGCCCGACCAGAGGTCGCCGTGGATCAGCGCCGGTGACTCGCGCGGGCCAGCGAGGTCCACCAGGTCGGTCATCACCGTGTCGATCGCTGTCCGATCCGCCGGGGAGATCACGTCAGCATCTACTGCCTGCCGCAGCAGCGGACGGAGCCGCCGCTCGGCGTAGAACTGCGGCCAGTCAACGGCTCGGGTGTTGTCCTGTCTCATCGTCGCGATGTAGCCGCAGCGCTCGCCGCCAAAGGTTGCTCCGCCGGCACGATGAACGACGGCGAGGGCCCGGCCGAAGTCGCGTGCGGCGGCTGGGGTCGAGACGCCCGGCTCGATCCACTCCAGCACCAGCCGATCCGGCTCGACAGCGATCACGGTGGGCACCGGTGGGCCGCCGTCCACTCGCAGTAGGTCCAGCCCGCGCGCTTCGGCGGCGAAGAAGCCGGGCGGCGCGTTCGGTTGTGTCTTGACGAACACCCGCTCATTCACGCCAGGCGGCTCCGTACCTGGTCGAGCAGACCGGCGCAGCCGGCTTCGATCAGGGTGATCACCTCATCGAAGCCGTCCGGGCCGCCGTAATACGGGTCCGGAATGTCGAGGTCGCCACCGCGGCTCGCCGGGTCGAACGAGCGCAGCCGGGCCAACTTGCCTTCCTGACCTTCGGGAACGAGCCAGCGCAACGCCTGCAGGTTCTTGCCATCCATCGCGACGATCAGGTCGCGTTCGGCGAACCATGCCGGGTCGAACTGCCGCGCGACGTGACCGTTGCCGTCGTACCCGCGAGCGGTCAGCGTCTCCCGCGCACGCTCATCGGCGGACTCGCCGGCGTGCCAGCTCCCGGTGCCTGCGCTGTCGACGACCACCGCATGGTCGAGGCCCGCCTCGACCAGCATCGCGCGCATCACGACCTCCGCCGTCGGCGAGCGACAGATGTTGCCCATGCAGACGAAGCAGATCCGGTACGGCGTGGGCACCGGCCTAGTGTTTCCTAGATGCAGATCGGATTCGGTGCCCCGGTGTCCGGGTCGTGGGCGACCGCGCCCAACCAGGTCGAGATCGCACAGCGCGCCGACGAGCTCGGCTACGCCTCACTGTGGACGTTCTCGCGGCTCATCTACTCGGACTGGCCAGAGGGGCTGCGGCTCGCACCGCCGTACCGAAGTGTGCACGACCCACTCATCGTCGCCGCGTTTCTCGCCGGTGTGACGAGACGGGTCCGGCTCGGCCTTGCCATCGTCAACATGCCCTTCTACGCCCCGATCGTGCTGGCGAAGGCACTGACCAGCATCGACATCGTCTCCGGCGGCCGGCTCGACGCGGGGCTGGGTCTCGGATGGTCGCCTGACGAGTTCGAGGCGGTCGGCGTCGACATCGCCAAGCGCGGGGCACGCGGCGAGGAGTACTTGCGCTGCCTCGCCGAGATCTGGAGCGGTGACCCGGCCGAGTTCAACGGCGAGTTCTACTCGATCCCGCGCGGCTGGATCGACCCGAAGCCGGTGCAGCGACCGCACCCACCGATCCTGCTCGGCGGTACGGCGGACAAGGCGCTGCAGCGGGCCGGCGCCCAGGCCGACGGTTGGATCTCCTCGAGCCGGGTGCAGATCGCTGATCTGCCGCGCTGCGTCGAGCAAGTACGGATCGGCGCGACCGCAGCCGGCAAGGATCCGGACCAGGCCCGGATCGTGATTCGAGGTGTGGTGCGGATCCGCGACACCGCGGGTCCCGACGAACCGACGTTGACCGGCCCGATCGACCGGGTCCGCGACGGCCTCGCGGCGTATGAAGCGGCCGGGGCCACCGAGGTGTTCCTCGACCTGAACTTCGATGAGCTGATCGGCAACCCGGACGCGGATCCGGCTCGGTCGATGGCAACGGCTCACCAGGTCCTGGAAGCCTTCGCGGCGGCCGGCTAGCACGTACCGTGGATTGATGGCCTCCGAGAAGCCACCGCGGCTGCGGCCGATCTCCCCCGGGACGATCGCCGACAACGTGCGTGCGCCGGAGGGCATCAGCGACGAGGAGCTCATTGCCCGGCTGTACCAGGCGCTGCGGACCCTCCCGCCGGCGGAGCGAGCGGCCGCCGTGGTCGCGATCGGGTATGGCGAGGGCGCGGCGGGCGTCGCGATGGAGCTCGACCTCTCACCGGAGGACGCGGATGCGCTGACCCGCAACGCCGTCCAGCTGCTCCGCGGGGCGCTCGACGACATCGACCTCGACGAGCCGGTGTACTTCGGCCGGCTCGAACGGCGCCGCGGCAGCGCCGGGCCCGCCCTGTAGCGAGAACCCCTTACACGCAGCAGCCCCGGGCGTGGTGCGCCCGGGGCCTCGCGTGCCGACCCGCCAGGTCTGCCTCTCGGCACAGATTCGCTCGAAGCGACAAAGGTTGGGACCGGGGGCCATGGATCGAGCCGGCGAACGTCTCTCGACGTTCGGCATCAACGTAGCGCAGCGACCGGCCATTCCCGTACTCCGATCGACCTATGAAGCGCTCGGTAGGGCCGGTTTGGGAGCATGTCGCCATGGCGAGGTGGACAGCATCGGACATTCCCGACCAGTCGGGCCGAACCGCGATCGTGACGGGCGGGAACAGCGGTCTCGGCTATTACACGGTGCTCGAGCTCGCCCGCCATGGCGCCAAGGTCATCCTGGGCAGCCGCAGCGACGTTCGCGGCAAGGAGGCGGTGGCGCGGATCGTCGCCGAGGTCCCGTACGCCGACGTCGAGCTGCGTCAGCTCGACCTGGCGGACCTGAGCAGCATCCGGGCCTTCGCGGATGGCATTCAGTCGTCGTACCCCTCGATCGACCTGCTCGTGAACAACGCCGGCGTGATGGCCATCGACAAGGCCGCCACCGCCGACGGCTTCGAGATGCAGATCGGTACCAATCATCTGGGCCATTTCGCCTTGACCGGGCTGCTGCTGCCGCAGCTGCTCAACGTCAAGGGCGCCCGGGTGGTGACGGTGAGTAGCAATGCCCACAAGCCCGCGAAGCTCGACCTCGACGACCTCCACCACGAGAAGCGCTACCGCAAGTGGCTGGTCTATGGCCAGACCAAGCTCGCCAACCTCCTGTTCGCCTTCGAACTGCAGCGGCGTCTGACCGCGGTGGATGCGGCGCTGATCAGCGTCGCCGCGCACCCCGGTACGGCCGCGACGAACCTGGTCCGGGTCAGTGCCGGCAGCAACCCGATCAAGGTGGCGGTGATGACCGTCGGTGCCCGAGTGATCAGCCAGTCCGGCGCGATGGGCGCCCTCCCCCAGCTCTACGCCGCGACCGCTCTCGAGGTGCAAGGCGGCGAATACTTCGGGCCGAGCGGAATCGCCGAACAGTTCGGCTATCCCAAGCGCGTCGACTCCAGCGCCGCATCGAAGAACCTCGACGACGCACAGCGGCTATGGGCGATGTCCGAGGAGCTGACTGGGGTGGGCTACCCCGATCTTTCCAGCTAGTCACCGACACCTCGGTCGAGGTTGTCAGGACCCTCGGCGCCGCCTGAGCGCGCAGTTTCCTGACAAGTCGCGATTCAGCGTTGTGGACGTGTCAGCCGTCGGGAGTTGGCCGGCGCTTGGCGGAGCGGTAACGCTGCGCGGCGTCGAGCACGACCTTGCGGAGGCGGACCGTGCCGGGCGTCACCTCGACGCATTCGTCATCCCGGCAGAACTCCAGCGCCTGCTCCAGGCTCAGCTGCTTGTGCGGGATCAAGGGCACCAGTACGTCGCCGGTTGACGAGCGCATGTTGGTGAGCTTCTTCTCCTTGGTGGGGTTGACGTCCATGTCGTCGGCGCGGGCGTTCTCACCGACGATCATCCCCTCGTACACCTCGGTGCCCGGGCCGACGAACATCGTGCCGCGTTCCTGCAGGTTGGCGAGCGCGAACCCGGTCGTCGGTCCACTCCGGTCCGCGACCAACGAGCCGGTCGGACGGGTGCGAAGGTCGCCGAACCACGGCTCGTACCCCTCGTGGACGTGATGCAGCAGCCCGGTCCCCCGGGTCTCGGTGAGGAACTCGGTGCGGAAGCCGATGAGCCCGCGCGCCGGCACGAGGTACTCCATCCGGATCCAGCCGGTGCCGTGGTCGACCATCTGCTCGAGCCGGCCCTTGCGCAGCGCCATCAGCTGGATCAGCACGCCCTGGTAGTCAGTCGGCGCGTCGATCGTCAACCGCTCGATCGGCTCGTGCAGCTTGCCGTCGATCTCCCGGGTCACCACCTGGGGCTTGCCGACGGTCAGCTCGAAGCCCTCCCGCCGCATGATCTCGACCAGGATCGCGAGCTGGAGCTCGCCGCGGCCCTGCACCTCCCAGGTGTCGGGCCGCTCGGTGGGCAGGACCCGGATCGAGACGTTGCCGACGAGCTCGGCGTCGAGCCGGTTCTTGACCAGCCGGGCGGTGAGCTTGCTGCCCGCCTGGCCGGCGAGCGGTGAGGTGTTGATGCCGACCGTCATCGAGATGTTGGGCTCATCGATCGTGATGATCGGCAGCGCACGCGGGTCGTCCGGGTCGGCGATCGTCTCGCCGATCGTGATGTCGGGGATGCCGGCGATCGCGACGATGTCGCCCGGTCCGGCGGTCTCGATGGGCACCCGCTCCAGCGCTACGGTGCCGAGCAGCTCGGTGAGCCGGACCCGCTCGATGGTGCCGTCACTGCGGCACCAGGCCACCTGCTGGCCCTTCTTGAGCTCGCCGTTGTGGATCCGGCACAGCGCGAGCCGGCCGAGGTACGGCGAGGCGTCGAGGTTCGTGACGTGCGCCTGCAGCGGCGCCTGCTCGTCGTACGACGGGGCCGGAATCGTCTCGCGGATGACCCGGAACAGCGGCTCGAGGTCCGGGCTGTCCGGGCTCTCGCCGTCGTTCGGCTGGATCAACGAGGCCCGGCCAGCCTTGGCCTGGCAGTAGACGATCGGAAACTCGATCTGGTGCTCGTCAGCGTCGAGGTCCAGGAAGAGCTGGTAGGTCTCGTCGAGGACCTCTGCGATTCGGGCATCCGGCCGGTCGACCTTATTGATGATCAGGATGACCGGAAGGTTCTGGCCGAGCGCCTTGCGCAGCACGAACCGGGTTTGCGGAAGCGGTCCTTCGCTGGCATCCACGAGCAGCGCGACCCCGTCCACCATCGACAGGCCACGCTCCACCTCGCCGCCGAAGTCGGCATGGCCCGGGGTGTCGATGATGTTGATCGTCAGACCGCCGTGGCGGACCGCGGTGTTCTTCGCGAGGATCGTGATGCCCTTCTCGCGCTCGAGGTCCATCGAGTCCAAGACCCGCTCGTTGACGGAGCCTTCGTCAGCTTGATGCTCCGAGAACGCGCCGGACTGCCACAGCATCGCGTCGACCAACGTCGTCTTGCCGTGGTCGACGTGGGCGATGATCGCCAGGTTGCGCAGGTCGGAGCGGGTGGCCACGACATCCCAGGCTACGTGGGTCCGCCCGCCGCGTGATCTCGCCAGCGTTCGATGTCGGCCATGGCCGCCTCGATCACCCCGGGCGGTGCGGTGGAGTGCCGGAACGACGCGGCCGCGATCCGGGCCAGGTCGGCGCGCGAGTAGCCGAGGAGGTCGCGAACGGCGGCATACTGTTCGACCAGCCCGGAGCCGAACAACAGCGGGTCGTCAGCGGCCAGCACGACCGGTACGCCGGCTTCCTCGAGGGTGCGGATCGGCACCTCCTCGTGGCCGCCGACGACGCCGAGCGCGACATTCGATGCCGGGCACACCTCGCAGGCGATCCGCCGCTGGGCGAGCAGGGCCAGCACGGCGGGATCCTCGACCGCCCGCACGCCGTGGCCGATCCGCACCGGCTGGAACGCCGCGACCGACCGGGCCACCGACTCGGCGCCCAGCAGCTCGCCGGCGTGCGGCATCGCGGCGAGCCCACCCTCGCGCGCGATCCGGAATGCCTTCGCATACTGCTCCGGGGGGCCCTGTCGCTCGTCGTTGGACAGCCCGAAGCCGATCACCCCGTGCTCGCGAAACCGCACCGCCAGCCGGGCCTGGGTCTCCGCCTCCCAGGGCGGTCGGGTGCGGTTGGCAGCGATGATCAGGCGCACTCCGACCCCGGTGGCCGTCTCGGCGGCGGCCGCTCCCGCGCAGAAGACCTCCATCGCGGTGACCAGGTCGCCGAGCCGGGCGGCGTACCCGCTCGGCGTGATCTGCAGCTCCAACCACTTGGAGCCAGCCGCGGCCTCGTCCTCGGCGATCTCCCGGAGCAGCCGCTCGATGTCGGCCGCGGTACGAAGCACGCCGCGGGCGAGGTCGTAAAGCCGCTGAAACCGCGGCCAACCGAGCAGCCGCCAGTCATCCGGCACCTCGTCGACGAGCCGCTCGGGCAGCCTGACAGCGGATCGCTGCGCCAGTTCGATCAATGTGGCGTGGCGCATCCCGCCGGTGAGGTGAAGGTGCAAATGCGCTTTCGGAAGGGCGACCAGGTCGGCGTCCGCGACCTCGTCCGTCATGCCCAAACCCTAGGGTGGGGATCGTGCGAATCGCGACGTGGAACGTCAACTCGGTCGGCGCCCGACTGCCCCGGCTCAACGAGTGGCTCGAGCTGGTCGAGCCCGATGTGTTGTGCCTGCAGGAGATCAAGACAACCACCGAGGGCTTCCCGAGCGAGCATGCCGAGAAGCTCGGCTACGAGGTTGCGGCGCACGGTGAGGGGCGCTGGAACGGTGTCGCCATCCTGTCCCGGGTCGGGCTCACCGACATCTCGCTCGGTTTCGAGGGCCAGCCCGCCTATGCCCCGCCGCCCGAGGAGGACGACCAGGCGCTGATCGGTGAGCCACCGAAGGTGGAGGCGCGGGCGGTCGGCGCCACCTGCAACGGGCTACGGATCTGGTCGGTCTACGTGCCCAACGGCCGCACCCTCGACAGCCCGCACTACCCCTACAAGCTCGAGTGGCTCGCCGCCCTGAAGGACGCGCTGGAACCCGAGGTGAAGGCGAA
>JAICXJ010000053.1 GCA_025980465.1 Frankiales bacterium
CAGCGGGTCGACGATCGTGATCCTGGCCTCACCTCTGCGGAGCTTTCGCTGAAGTCGAAGCGCCGTGTACATACCGACATAGACGCCGCCGACGATCAGGATGCGGCGCGGGCTCGCTGAAGACATAAGTCATGTCTTACCCAACGCGACTTTCGGCAATGCCACCGCCTGGGCTAACCCGATGGGAAAGTGATAGATCACAGGTCAGGAGAGTTGAGGGACATGCCCGACGCCGCGGTTAGCCATCGCGCGACCTTCCGTGACGTACTGGCGGTTCGGGAGTACCGCGCGATCTACATCGCACAGACATTGAGCATCGCAGGCGACCAGCTCGCTCGGGTCGCCGCGGCGGTACTGATCTTTAACCGCACAAACTCAACTTTTCTCACCGGACTGACTTACGCAGCCAGCTATCTGCCTTGGATTGTCGGCGGACCGATGCTATCGGGCTACGCCGATCGAAAACCGCGTCGGCAGGTGATGATCGTCTGCGACTTCGCTCGTGCGGCCCTTGTGTTATGCATGGCCGTCCCCGGAGTGCCCTCTCCCCTACTGATTGCACTCATCGTCCTCGTCAGTCTGGGCGAGCCTCCATTTGCGTCGGCGAGGACGTCGATGATTCCCGACATCCTCGGAGAAGGCGACCTATTCGCAGCGTCATCGACGTTGGGAAATTCGACCACGCAACTGGCTGTGGTCGCGGGATTCGCCGTGGGGGGCAGCCTCGTGGCGGCGGCGGGTAGCCACGTGACCTTGCTAATTGATGCGGCAACCTTCGCGCTATCTGGCTGGATCACTGCCTACTTCGTCACCCATCGCCCTGCGGCCGTCTCCATAGCCCAATCATGGGGCTCGGAGATGCGTGAGGGCGCTCGCGCTGTGTTTCGTGACAGCCGTCTTCGGTGGTTGGTGGTCTCGACCTGGCTGGTCCTTGGCGCGGCTGTCTCCACCGAAGCCGCCGCAGTGCCTTACGCCCACGCGCACGGGGAGGGTTCGACGGCGGCTGGCATTCTCATTGCAACGCTTCCGCTCGGAATGATAATTGGCGCCCTAGTTCTCGGACGAATACTGCGACCGGCCACGACGGAGCGGGCGATGTTGGCGCTGGCCATTCTCGCGCCGGCAATCTTGGCCTTGACCGCGTTCGACCCGAGTCCTGTCGCGGCCGGAGTCATCTGGTTCATATCAGGGATTGCCAGTGCCGTAACTGTCACAGCCAACCGTGTATTTGTAGTGGCCGTCCCACGCGAGGTTCGTGGTCGCGCGTTTGGTATCGCCGTCTCGGGGATTGTGGGTTTCCAGGGAGTCTTCAGCCTCCTTACCGGGGCGGTCGCGGACGCTGTCGGCCCCGCGCGCGCAGTCGCCGACCTCGCCCTCGGCGCAACTGCGGCAATCGTCGTATTTTCGGTCACGTCCGCGACCTTCAGCCGGAACCATAGTCGGCCGATATCCGACGTGTCCCCTCAAACTGAGGATGTCGCCGTGGTAGCAGCAGGCAGGGGAGGCACACGGGCCCGCGTGTGGTCCCTGAACCTGGGGCTAGCTGCAGTCGCGCTCGCCCAGATCCCGGCGTTTCGAGGTGACCGTGCCTTCAGCGGCGCTGGCATCCACGGCTGGTGGCTGTTCCTACTCTTCGCCCTCGCGTTCGCCTATCCGATCACCTTCCAACTTCGCCGAGAGTTCTACGAGGCTCAGTTCGAAACGGTGCCGCTCGTCCTAGGCCTCCTCTTTCTCAGCCCACTGGCGCTGGTTGGATACCGGACGGCGGCGCTGATCGTCACACACGCTGTCATTCGCCGCCAGGCACTCATGCGGTGGTTCTTCAATGCCGCGAGCACCGCCGTCTGCACGCTTATTAGCGTGGCCGCTTTCAGGCTGCTAACCCCCGGGTCCCACGTTGTTCACGCCGGGGTATGGCCGGCCATTCTCATCGCAGTGCTCGTGAATGAAGTTCTGTCCGGACTTTTTGTCGCGCTGGTCGTCTCGGCAGCAGCAGGATCCTGGCATCTCAACAACGCCTTCCGCCCTGTCGGTGTGTCTGTTCTTGTCAGCACCGTCATGACGTCACTCGCACTATGCACTGCGTCCGCACTCGAGTACGACCCGACAACCGCCTGGGCGATCTCTGTATTCCTCGTGCTCGTCGTGATTGCGCTGCAGACCTACTACCGGCTTGCTGAGAGAACCGCGGCCCTGGACCAGTTGTATGCAGTCGCTAGAGAGTTGGTTCCGGTCGCTTCGGACCCCACGGATCTTGTTCCCGCACTCCACAAACTCTGCGGAGTACTGCGTGCGACCAGCCTCCAACTCACCCTGCCTGACTCAGACACGCAGGAGTTCGCCACAACCATCACCGTTAGCGACCGCCCTCAAACGGTGGGTAGTTTCATGACGACTTCTGAGCCGCTGCCGGACGGAATCGACGGCCTTATTGAGCGAACACCCCACGAAAGAACGTGGAACTGGCTCGCTCGTCCCCTACAGGGAAGCCGGCTTCGTAGCGACCGTCTTTCAACAGCCGTGCGCTCTGCAGGTCGCTCGCTTGGCGTGCTCACCGCGGTCGATCGCCCGACTGGCGTCGGCGCGTTCGAGCGCAGCGACCAACGGCTCATCGAGGCAGCGGCCGACCAACTCGCGGCTGCGCTCGAGCGAGGTCGCCTGATTGAGAGCCTGCGCCGCGCGGCGACTCTGGATTCACTTACCGGCCTCGCAAACCTGGAGAGCTTGCGCACCTTCCTAGACACAACGCTCGAGGGCGATGCGGGCGGCGTGCTTCTGCTTGTCAATCTTGACCGGTTCCACGAGGTCAACGACATGCTCGGACACGACGCCGGAGATGCTGTCCTCGCCGAGGTGGCACAGCGCCTTCAAACCTCGCCAACACAGGGCTCACTCGTGGCGCGCGTCGGCGGCGACCAGTTTGCGATTGCCCTTCCGGGTTCTGCCGGAAGTGAGGTCGCTCGGCTCGCCGCAATGGCTGTGAAGTCTCGAGTCGATGGATCCATCCGCTTGTCGGACGTCAGCGCCGACGTTCGCGTGACAATCGGAATTGCCCGTGCGCCTGAACACGGTGGTGACGCGGCGACCCTCCTTCGACGGGCTGAGATGGCGATGGCCGCTGCGAAGGGGGGAACCTCGGGCATCGGCGAATGGGAGCCCGAGTTCGAACGTGACGGCAGCAGGCGCCTCCAACTTCTCACCGGACTTCGGGCTGCGCTCAGCGATGGTTCGCTTCGAGTCGAGTACCAGCCGAAGCTTCGACTCGGTTCGGGTGAGGTCGTCGGATTTGAGGGTCTGGTTCGGTGGAGGCATCACGAACTGGGACCGATCTCGCCGGCCGAATTCGTGCCGCTCGCGGAAGCGACCGGTCTAATTTCAGCGCTGACAAGTACCGTTCTGCGCCAGGCCCTGACGGCATGTCGTGCGTGGCATGACGCAGGTAAGCCGGTTGGAGTCGCAGTGAATGTCTCCGCACGCAGCCTGGACGACTCAGTGTTGGTAGGGCAGGTTGCAGCGATGCTGACGGCCAGCGGACTCGAGCCTCGCTGGCTGACTCTCGAGATAACCGAGAGCAGTGTCATGGAGGACCATGCGCGGAGCCTAGAGGTGCTCCGCGAATTGCGCTCGCTCGGCGTACGACTTTCCATCGACGACTTCGGCACAGGCTATTCCTCGCTGCATCAGCTCCGTGGCCTGCCTGTTCACGAAGTGAAGATCGATCGATCATTCGTTGAATCGGTGGACACAGACGAAGCGGGTCGAGCCGTCGTGAGGGCGGTCGTCGAACTATGCGATTCGCTGGGGCTCGTTACTGTCGCCGAAGGAGTCGAGAAGGCCTCGCAAGCGTTCGCACTCGACACGCTGGGCGTCCAGCAGGTACAGGGTTACTTTCACGGCCGACCTATGCCCGACGACGCCGCAATCGTTTGGCTGGCATCAAGAAGAGTCGCGACTCTCGCGACGAACTGACCGTACGCCGATCCGCCGCTCACGCGCGAAAGGCCAGGAATCGATGCTTTGACATCGACACCTGGCCTTTCGCCATCCCGGGGGACTCAGCCACCCCATGTGCCGTGACGCTGCATCTTCCTCACCTTCCATCCCTCTAGTTCCGGCGTTGTCGTCGAGTCTGCGCCAAACGGAGTAACGCTGGTAGGCCGTTTGGCGTATTGGTTGTGAGTAAATTCGGACACTAGGGCATAGACAGGCAGATTGTCCACGCAAAAATTGCGCCGTTTGGCTCAAGGAGTTTAGGCAACCGGCCGATACCGGCCTGGACGGGCGGCGATCTGGGGATATCTCGTCGTCGGGAGCGGTCGGCTCAGCCCGTCAGCTGGGCCCGGGCCCGGGTGAAGACCGCGTCCAGCATGGGTTCGGTGAGACGCTTGGTGAAGGTGTTCTGCTGGCTCGGGTGATACGACCCGATCAGCAGTAGGTTTTCCGGCGCCTCGACCTCGACCAAGTGACCGAACGCGGGCCGGCGGCCAGGCACGGCGTACCCGGCCGCAGTGAGCGACGGCCAGAGCGCCGCCCACGCGAAGCCGCCGAGCACAACCACCACTCGAAGTGTCGGGCGGAGCAGCCGTAACTCCTGTTCCAGCCACGGGCGGCATCGGTCCCGCTCGGCTGGCGTCGGCTTGTTGTCCGGCGGTGCGCACCGAACCGCGGCGAGCATCCGGACATCAATCAGTCGCTGGCCGTCGTCAGCGCTCACCGAGGTCGGCTGACTAGCAAACCCAGCCCGGTACAGCGCAGCGAACAGCCAGTCCCCACTCCGGTCACCCGTGAAGATCCGTCCGGTGCGATTGCCGCCGTGCGCCGCCGGCGCCAGCCCCACGATCGCGACCCGGGCGTCGCCTGGCCCCATTCCGCTGACCGGCCGCCCCCAATAGGTCTCCGCAGCAAACGAGGCCCGCTTCTGCACTGCGACCTGCTCTCGCCACCCGACGAGCCTTGGACAGGCCCTACATACCGTGCTGCGAGCGCTCAACTCCTCGATGGTGAGCGAGCCATCAGCGAGGTCCGCGACCTGCGCCCCGTCGGTAGCTACCGGGGTACGACGGGTCGCGAGATCGCCGGGCCAGCCAGTGCCGGGCGTTACAACCACGAGGTCATGACATCAAACTCGCTCAGCTCGCGGCGCTGAAGGCGATGCCGTCGAGGATGTCGTGCTCGCTGGCCACCACCGAGTCGAATCCGCCGCGGCGCATGATCGTGTCGAGCACGAGCGCCCCCCCGCCGATCACGTCCACCCGCCCTGGATGCATCACCCGGTACGCGGCCCGCTCGTCGTGCCGCTGCTGCAGCAACGACGTGGTGACCGCATGCACCTGGTCGGCTGAGATTCGGGCGTGGTGGATCGCCGCCGGGTCGTAGGTGTCAAGGCCGAGCGCGAGCGCCACGACCGTGGTGACGGATCCCGCCAGGCCCACCAGGGTCGCGGCGTACCGCAGCGGCACCGTCTCGACAACCGCGTCGATCGCCGCCTCGATGTCCGCCGTCGCGGCCGTTACCTGCTCGGTCGTCGGCGGATCGTCCTGCAGATGACGCTCGGTCATCCGGACGCAGCCCACGTCGACCGACCGGGCAGCCTTCGGGCCATCGCCGCCGCCAAGGACGAACTCGGTCGAGCCTCCCCCGATGTCCACGACCAAGTACGGCGTCGCAAGTGACGAGCCCCGAAGCTCACGGGTCGCCCCGGCAAACGAGAGAGCCGCCTCCTCCTCGCCGCTGATCACCTCCGGATCGACCCCCAGTCGCTTCCGGACGCCGGTCATGAACTCGTCGCGATTGCTCGCGTCCCGGGTAGCGCTGGTTGCGACCATCCGCACGTGCTCGACATCGAGCTGCGAGATCTCGCTCGCATAGTCATCGAGCACGGCGAACGTCCGGGCGAGCGCGTCCTGCGCGAACCGCCCTGTCTTGTCGACGCCCTGGCCGAGCCGAACGATCTCCATTCGGCGCACGACATCGGTGAGGTTGTCACCGCTGACGTCGGCGACCAGCAATCGCAGCGAGTTCGTGCCGCAGTCGAGCGCCGCTATCCGAGTCACGACGATCCCGCGGCGGCATCGCCGTCGTCGCGACGTGCAACACACGGGCCGTCGAGCGACCAGTCGTCGAGCAACTCCAGCGCCTCGTCGCCGAACGGGTTCACCCCGGCACCCGCCGCGAGGGCGTGGGCGACCAGGACATGCAGGCACTTCACCCGGTTCGGCATGCCGCCGGCGGTCACCGAAGTGCCCAGCGGCTCGATGGCATCGCGGCGGGCGAGATAGGCATCGTGGGCCGCTTGGTAGCGCGCGGCGAGCTCGAGATCAGCACCCAGCCGGTCGGTCATCTCCCGCATCAGGCCCGACGCCTCGAGCCGACCGACCGCCGAGCGGGCACGCGGGCAGGTCAGGTAGTACAGCGTCGGGAACGGGGTCCCATCGGGAAGCCGTGGGGCGGTCTCGACGACATCGGGCAGCCCACAGCCGCAGCGGTGAGCGACCGACCGCGTGGCCCGCGGCGGCCGATGCAACTGGAGTGCGACCGCCTCGAGATCCGCCGCCGCCACCTCGGGCGACGAGCTCACTTCGAGACGGTGATGCCGCCGGCCGACTGCATCGACTGCCACAGCGTCGAGTACCACGGGCCGTTCCCGGCTGCTGCGGCAGTGTGAACGGTCCGACCGGCCTTCCGACTCGGCTTGCCGAGTACGACGTAGGTCTTGTGCCCTGGCAGGACGTAGTGCAGCCGCTGCTGCGCCTGTTGTTCGACGTAGCCCGGGTCGGTCCACCGCTTGTGCTGTGTTTGCAGCTGGGCGAGCCGCTGCTGCTCGGTGCGGATCTGCGCGTTCAGCGAGTTGATCCCGCTGCGCTGCCCGAGCCAGATTTTGAACGGCAGCGCCACCGCGACCATGACCGAGGCGAGCGCAAGCGCCAGGATCGCCGCCCGCCCGGTGAAGGTGGTGCGCTGCTTCGGGGCTGCGTCGGAGCGGGGTGACAGCCGCTTCGGCAGCGGCGTACTCGACCGCTTGGAGCGGGACGGCGCGCGACGCGCGGCGCGCGGGCCACGTCCGGCTGTGTCGCCTCGGCTCACTACAGCGCCGCTCGTGGGAACGCGCGGCTTCCGGCGTACCGGGCCGCGTCGGCCAGCGCGGACTCGATGCGCAGCAGTTGGTTGTACTTCGCCACTCGTTCGCTGCGGGCCGGCGCTCCGGTCTTGATCTGGCCGCAGTTGGTCGCGACGGCGAGGTCGGCGATCGTGGTGTCCTCAGTCTCGCCGGAGCGGTGGCTCATCATGCAGCGATATCCACTGCGATGCGCCAAGTCCACCGCGTCCAGAGTCTCGGAGAGGGTTCCGATCTGGTTGACCTTCACCAGCAGGGCGTTGGCCGCCGAGTCCCTGACACCACGGGTGAGTCGCTCGGGATTAGTGACGAACAGGTCGTCCCCGACCAGCTGCACCTTGCTTCCCACCGAGCTCGTCAGCGCTGTCCAGCCGGCCCAGTCGTCCTCGGCGAGCGGATCCTCGATCGAGACGATCGGGTACGACGCGAGCAGCTCCTCGTAGTACGACGCCATATCCGCGGCGGAACGATCACCGCTTTCGAACCGGTAGCTGCCGTCGGAGTAGAACTCGGTCGCCGCGACATCGAGCGCCAGCGCCACGTCGGCGCCGACCTGGAAACCGGCCTTGCCGATCGCCTCCACGATCAGGTCGAGCGCCTCGCGGTTCGTCGGCAGGTCAGGGGCGAAGCCACCCTCGTCGCCCAGGCCGGTGGCGAGCCCGCGCCCCTTCAACACCGCCTTCAGTGCGTGGTAGACCTCCGCGCCCCACCGCAGCGCGTCCCGGAACGTCGTGGCGCCGACCGGCGCAATCATGAACTCCTGGATGTCGACGTTGGTGTCGGCGTGGGCGCCACCGTTGAGGATGTTCATCATCGGCACCGGCAGCAGATGCGCAGGCGAGCCACCGACGTAGCGGAACAGCGGCAGATCAGCAGACTCGGCGGCTGCTCTCGCGACAGCAAGCGAGACGCCGAGCAGGGCGTTGGCGCCGAGCCGGCTCTTGTCCGGCGTGCCGTCGAGGTCGATGAGCGTCTGGTCGATTAGGCGCTGCTCGGTGGCGTCCGCCCCGAACAACTCCGGCCCGATCTCGGTCGACACCGCGGCGGCGGTCTGCTCGACGCCCTTGCCGCCGTACCGGTCGCCGCCGTCTCGCTTCTCGACCGCCTCGAACGCACCCGTCGAGGCTCCGCTCGGCACCGCTGCCCGACCGATGATGCCGTCGTCGAGCAGCACCTCGACCTCGATGGTCGGGTTGCCGCGGGAATCGAGAATCTCGCGGGCAGCGATGCCCTCGATGGTGGCCAAGACTCGAGGCTCCTCAATAGGGGAAGCGGGCGAGTACGAGCGTATCGCCGCAGGTCGGCTGTCCCCGGCAACCCGGCCGCACCGGCGACGCGGCCCACATCAGGCCGAGGTCTCGCCCGGGTCGAGCGCGGCCGCAACAACCTCGTCGCGGAAGGCGCGAGCGCGGGCGCGCAACGCGGCCTCCGGATCGAGGTGGTAGGCCCGCATGACGGCAACGAGCGCCCACAGCAGATTGCCGGCCGACTCGACCGTCGGAGTCGCACGGAACCACGCCGAGGCCGCATCGAGGTCGATATCCGGGACGACCCCGACCCTGGCAGCCTTGCGTTGGAGGGTCGCAGCGAGGGTCAGCGCTGGAGCCGCCATCGGCACGCTTGCGACCGGCGAGGCGCTGCCGCGCTCGGCCGCCTTGATCTGCTCCCAGTTTCGGTGGACGGTGTCGGCGTCCGCGGCGTCGACATCACCGAACACGTGAGGGTGTCGCCGTACCAGCTTGTCCACCAGGCCCGCAGCGACATCGTCAATCGTCCAGCCGGTGCCGTCGTCGCGCTCCGCCGCAAGTCGGGCATGAAAGAGCACCTGGAGCAGGACATCGCCCAGCTCGTCGCGGAGCGCCGCGACGTCGCCGTCCTCGATCGCCTGGAACGCCTCGTACGCCTCTTCCAGGAGGTACGGCGCGAGCGAGTCATGGGTCTGTTGGGCATCCCACGGGCAGCCCCCCGGCGATCGCAGCCGGTCCATGACCGCAACGGCCTCGATCAGCCGCGCCCCGGGCGGCTGCGGATCGGTAGCCGACCCGGTCAACTGGCGGAGTTGATCTGGCTCTTGCTCGGCGAGATCGTCTGGGTCTGCGGATCCCAACTGCCGTATCGCGGGCTCACGTGGACACCCAGCTTCTTGCTCTCCGCGACTACTGCCTTCTCGAGCAGGGTCTGGCCGGTCGTCGCAAACAGCTCCGACTTCAGCTGCGGGGTCGCTGCGGCCAGTGACGTCTTCTTGGTCTTGATGACGTGGACGATGACATAGCTGCCCGAGGTGTGCGTCATGAGGATCTGACCGGCGGCGATCCTCGCCGGATTCGAGCCGAGCACGGTGGCGAGTTGGTTGCGGCCGATGAGGCCGATCGCGCCGCCGTTGGCTGCTGATTGGGTGTCGGTCGAGTACTTCCGCGCCAGCGCGGGGAACGACGACGGGTTCGCCCGCGCCTTCCTGACGATCGTCTGCGCCAGCGACTTCTTGTTCACCGCGATTTGAGCGAGGTCGACCTGGTCGAACTGATCGATGTCGCGGTTGTACTGCGCGAGAAGCTGGGATTGCGTGACCGGTTGGCTCGCGACCAGTGCGTTGCTCAGCTTCTGCTGCAGCACCGTGACATGGATCAGGTCAGGCAGTCCCGCCGGGGCTACCCCGACCTGCTCCGCCGCCTGGGTCTGCAACCCCTTCAACGTCCCGGCCTGCTGGACGAAGGAGGCGGTCTGCGCCTGCACCTCCTGGGTCGTGACCGTCACATGATGGTCCGCGGCGATCCGCGCGAACAGCCGCTCGGTGATCAGGCGCGCCAGGGTGACTCGCACGAAGCCGGTGCGGGTGCGGCCGAGCTGGGCGCTGAACTGCGGATTGGTCAGCGCGTTGCTCACGGCCGGATCGGCGAGCGCCTGGTTGACGGTGTGCTGGAGCGAACCGACCGAAATCCGGTCGTTTCCGACCACCGCCGCCGCACCCGGACTGGTGTTGCACCCGGCGAGCAGCGGTACGGCGGCAAGGGCGACGGCGCCGACGACGAGCAGCCGACCTCTTGTCTCGATGGTCACGACAGGCGAGGCTATCGCGGCGTCAGGCGGTGCTCTGGGCCGGGGACTCGGGAAGCGTCAGGTCAGCTACCACGCTCTGGAGCAGGCCGCGGCACCAGTCGAGCAACGCGACGTCACGAAGTGGCTGGCCGCCGATTCGCGCCGTGGTCGGCGCCGTGACGAGCACGGTGCGACTGGCCGGCTTGACCACGGATCCGGGGTGCAGGCGCTGAACTCGCAGCGTCTGCGACTCGCGAAGCTCGAGCGGAGCGAATCGCACGTACTTGCCCTGCGCCGCCACCTCAGCCACGCCGAATCCGCGCGCGAAGGCACGGAATGAGGCCACCGCCAACAGGTTCTCAACCGGTTGCGGCAGCTCGCCGTACCGGTCCCGAAGCTCCTCACGAACGCCGGCGATCTCGTCGTCGGTGTACGCCGATGCCAGCCGTCGGTATGCCTCGAGCCGAAGCCGCTCGCCGGGGATGTAGTCGTGGGGAAGGTGGGCGTCGACCGGAAGGTCGACCTTGACCTCGAGTTGCTCCTCGGCCACCTCGCCCTTGAACTCCGCGACCGCCTCGCCGACGAGTCGGACGTAGAGGTCGAAGCCGACCGCCGCGATGTGACCGGACTGCTCGCCGCCGAGCAGGTTGCCGGCGCCACGAATCTCGAGGTCCTTCATCGCGACCTGCATCCCGGCACCGAGATCGGCGTGCTGCGCGATGGTGGCGAGCCGGTCGTGCGCCTCTTCGGTGAGCGGCCGATCCGGCGGGTAGAGCACGTACGCATAGGCGCGCTCACGGGCCCGGCCCACCCGGCCGCGGAGCTGATGCAGCTGCGATAGTCCGAGCAGATCACCTCGCTCGATGACCAGGGTGTTCGCATTGGAGATGTCCAGGCCGTTCTCGACGATGGTGGTGCAGACGAGGACGTCGAACTCCTTCTCCCAGAAGCCGAGCATGACCCGCTCGAGGTCGTGTTCGTTCATCTGACCGTGCGCGGTCTCGATCCGCGCCTCGGGGACCAGCTCGCGCAGCCGGGACGCTGCCCGCTGAATCGACTCCACCCGGTTGTGAATGTAGAAGACCTGGCCCTCGCGCAGCAGCTCGCGGCGAATCGCGGCGGAGATCTGTCGCTCGTCGTAGGCACCGACGAACGTCAACACCGGATGCCGTTCCTCAGGTGGCGTCTGGATGACGCTCATCTCGCGGATGCCGGTGATCGACATCTCGAGGGTGCGCGGGATCGGCGTCGCCGACATCGTCAGCACATCAACCGAGGTGCGGAGCCGCTTCAGGAACTCCTTGTGCTCGACACCGAAACGCTGTTCCTCATCGACGACGACGAGGCCGAGGTCCTTGAACTTGGTTTCGGGCTGGAGCAGTCGGTGAGTGCCGATGACGACGTCAGTCGTGCCGTCGGCAAGGCCGGCGAGGATGTCGCGCCGTTCGCCGTCGGTCTGGAACCGTGACAGTGCACGCACCGACACCGGGAACGCCGCGAATCGATCCGTGAATGTGGCGAAGTGCTGCTGGGCGAGCAGCGTCGTCGGGACCAGGACCGCGACCTGCTTGCCGTCCATCACTGCTTTGAACGCGGCGCGTACGGCGATCTCGGTCTTGCCGTAGCCGACGTCGCCGCAGATCACCCGATCCATCGGGTGCGGCGCCTGCATGTCCGCCTTGACCTCGTCGATCGCCGCGAGCTGGTCTGGCGTTTCGACGTAGGCGAACGCGTCCTCGAGCTCTCGCTGCCATGGCGTGTCCGGGCCGAACGCGTGCCCGGGCGCCGACATCCGGGCGGCGTACAGCCGGATGAGCTCCGCGGCGATCTCACGTACCGCCTTGCGAGCACGGCCCTTGCGCTTCGCCCAGTCACCGCCGCCCATCTTGTCGAGGCTGGGCGATTCGCCTCCGACGTACTTGGTGACCTGGTCGAGCGAGTCGGTCGGCACGTAGAGCCGGTCACCTGGCTGGCCCCGCCTGCTCGGCGCGTATTCGATGACGAGGTACTCCCGCGTCGCGCCGGCGACGGTGCGCTGGACAAGCTCCACGAACCTTCCGACACCGTGCTGCTCATGTACGACGGCGTCTCCGGCTTTGAGCGTGAGCGGATCGATCGTGCCCCGGCGTTTGCTGGGCATCCGCTGCATGTCGCGCGTCGCTCCGCGCGCTCCGGACAGGTCCGCTTCGGACAGGACCGCGAGCCTCAGAGCCGGCGCGACCAAGCCGGTATCGAGACAACCGGTCGTGACATGAACGACCGCCGGGTCGAGTTCGGCGTCGAGCGTCTCGTCGAGGCGCGCCGCGACGTCTTCCTCGCGCATCACCTCCACCAGCCGTTGCGCCGGCCCGTGGCCTTCGGTGACTACCACCACCCGCCAGCCCTCGTGCAGCCAGCTCTTCACGTCGTCCAAGGCACGCTTCGTGTCGCCCCGGTAGGACTCAGGCGGGTGCACGCCCGACGCGATGGACGAGTCATCGGCCTCGGCGTCGGCAACGAATGGGCTGACCGACCACCACGGAAGGCCGATTCCCAAGGCGTGTCCGCGGACGTCGCCAAGCGACCAGTAGGCCGCGGCGCCGAGGTCAATCGGCGCTCGACCGCCGCCCGCTGCGGCCGCCCATGACGCATCCAGGAATTCCTGGCTGGTGCGCACCAGATCACCGGCGCGGGTGCGAACCCGCTCGGGGTCGCACACCACGACGTGACTTCGTTCGGGAAGTACGTCGAGCAGCAGGACGAGCTCCGGGACCAGCACCGGGGCAAGCGCCTCCATGCCGTCGACGGATATCCCATCGGCGAGGCGGTCGAGGACGTCGGCCAGCTCCGGGCGCTCCTCGGCCAGCGCCCGGGCGCGCCCCCGAACCTCCTCGGTCAGCAGCAGCTCGCGACAGGGAGGTGCCCACAGTCCGTGCGGCACGAGTTCGAGCGACCGCTGATCGGCAATCGCGAAGCTGCGAATCTCCTCGACGGTGTCGCCCCAGAATTCGACCCGGACCGGGTGGTCCTCGGTCGGGGGGAACACGTCGAGGATCCCGCCCCGGACCGCGAACTCGCCACGCCGCTCAACCAGATCGACCCTGGTGTAGGCGATCTCGGCAAGCGACCGGACGACCTCGTCGAAGTTCGCATCCTCACCCGCCCGCAACGTGACGGGCGGCAGCTCGGCCAGACCCGGGACCTGTGGCTGCAGCACGCTTCGGACCGGCGCGACCACTACCTGGATCGGTCCGGTCGCCGGATCATCGCTGCTCGGGTGCCGGAGCCGGCGAAGGACAGCAAGTCGACGGCCGACCGTGTCAGGCCGCGGCGAGAGCCGCTCGTGCGGCAGCGTCTCCCACGCCGGAAAGTCAGCCACCGACTCCGGCGGGAGCAGTGACCGAAGCGCCGTGACCAGATCCTGGCTCTCCCGCTCGGTCGCCGTCACCGCCAGCACTGGCACCCCGGCCGCGGCGAGGGCGGCGATCGCGAACGGCCGCATGCCCGGAGGTCCGGAAAGGTCCAGATCCGGGCTGTCGAGGCGCTGGCTGAGGGCTGTGAACGCCGGGTCCGCCTGCAGCGCGGGAAGCAGCGAGGCGAGGGTCATGACGGCCTTCGAGCCTAATCGGGTCGCCGACGTTCCCTCGATCGCCGTCAGGCGGCGCAGCGCTCAGGTCAGCTTGGTGACCGTGACCGCGGTGCCGTAAGCGCAGATCTCGGTCCACATGTCGCCCATTTCGGAGGTGTCGAAGCGCATCGCGATGACGGCGTTGGCGCCCCGTCGCTCCGCCTCCTCGACCATCCGGCCCATGACCTCGTTGCGGCTGTCGTACAGCGCTTTGGTCATGCCCTTGAGCTCGCCGCCGAACATCGACTTCAGGCCGGCGCCCATCTGAGAGAAGGCGTTTCGGGAGCGAACGGTCAGTCCCCACACCTCGCCGTACACCTCGTCGATGCGATAGCCGGGAAGGTCGTTGGTGGTCGCGACGATCATGCCGCCGACGATATCGCCGGAACCGAGCCGGCTCAGTCGTTGTACTTGTTTTGCGCCGCCGCAAGTCCGTCACGAAGGATCGCTTCGACGGCATCGGCTGCGCGCTCGACCTGCACACCGAGCTCCGCCCGGACGGCGCTTGGGTAGTCCCGGAGGAGCCAATCGGCCGGATCTTGCCGGCCAGGGGGTCGGCCGACCCCGAGCCGAACCCGAAGGAATTCGCCGGATCCGAGCGAGGACCGAAGCGACTTGAGGCCGTTGTGACCGTTGTCGCCCCCGCCGCACTTCAAGCGAAGCGTCTCGAAGGGAAGATCGAGCTCGTCGTGCACGACCACAAGCTGGTCGAGCGGGACCTTGAAGAACTTCACCAGACCGCTGACCGGCCCGCCCGAGGTGTTCATGAACGATCGCGGCTTGGCGAGGACGGCGCGCTGCTCGCCGATCCTGGCCTCGAGTACGTCGGCCCGCGCCTTGTGCGCCTTGAACTTTCCGCCGAGCCGTTCGGCGAGGAGGTCGACCACCATGAATCCGGCGTTGTGGCGATTCCGGGCGTGCTCGGCCCCTGGGTTGCCGAGGCCGACAACGATCCAGGGTGCCTCGCCAGCTGACCGCGCGTCTGCCGCGTCGAAGGAGGAGCGACGGTGAAACAGCGCCATCGGGCGCCTTCCCTACTTCCCCGTCAGGTGACGGGCCACTACTCGCCGCCGGCTTCGTCGCCACCGTCGGCGGCCTCGCCGCCGCCCTCGCCGCCTTCGGCAACCGCTGCCGCGGCAGGGGCCTCGCCCTCGGCCGCTTCCTCGACCACGCCGGCGCCCTCCATGTCGAGGTCGGCCTCGAGCTCCTCGGCCGTCGGTGCGGCGAGGATGTGAACGACGGTCTGGTCGGGGTCGCCGGCCAACTCGACGCCGTCGGGAAGTGTGACGTCCTTGGCGTGGACGGAGTCGCCGATCTCCAACCCGCCGATCGACACCTCGAAGCTGGCAGGGATGTTCGTCGCCTCCGCGGTCACTGAAAGGGTGGTGAGGTTCTGCTCGAGGAGGCCACCGGGCGCAACGTCGCCGGTGACGGCAATCGCGACCTCGACCGAGATCTGCTCGCCGCGGCGGACCAGGATCAGGTCGAGGTGCTCGATCACACCGCGGATCGGGTTGCGCTGGATCGACTTCGGCAAGGCGAGCTCGCTGCCCTCGGCCAGCTGAAGGTCGAGCAACACGTTGGCGCCATCCGTACGCAGCGCATGCTCGAACTCGCGCGTCGGAAGGGAAATGTGGCGGGGGTCGGTGCCGTGGCCGTAGAGGACGGCCGGGATCTTGCCCGCCCGCCGGGTACGCCGAGCGCCCCCCTTGCCGAACTCGGTGCGCGGTTCGGCGTCGATGCGGACCTCGGGCACGACTCAGACTCCCTGTAGTACGAACGGATCTCTCACGCGTGACAAGCGCGAACGAGTCTAGGCGAACCCTTGATCTAGGTCGAAATCCGCGTTTCGGGGCTACGCATTCCCGTCAAACAGCGAGGTAACGGATCCGTCGGAGAAGATCTCCTGTATCGCCCGGCCGATCAAAGGGGCGATCGACAGCACCGTCAGCCGGTCGTAGTGGTGGTCGTCGGTCATCGGCAGCGTGTTGGTGACCACCACCTCGCTGATCCGGCTGTTCTTGAGCCGGTCGATCGCCGGCTCGGAGAACTCGCCGTGGGTGGCGGCGACGATGACCTCGGTTGCCCCCGAGTCGAGCAGGATGTCCGCCGCTTTCGTGATGGTGCCGCCGGTGGCGATCATGTCGTCGATGAGCAGGCAGCGACGGCCATCGACGTCACCGACCACTCGGTGCGCGACGACCTGATTCGCCACCTTCGGGTCCCTGGTCTTGTGCACGAACGCGACCGGGGCGCCGCCCAGCCGGTCGGCCCAGCGCTCAGCCATCCGCACTCGGCCGGTGTCCGGCGAGACGACCGTGAAGTCGGGGCCGCCGCCGTACTTGTCGGCGATGTAGTCGGCGAGCAGCGGCAACGCGAAGAGGTGGTCGACCGGGCCGTCGAAGAAGCCCTGGATCTGCGCCGTGTGCAGGTCGACCGACATCAGCCGGTCAGCCCCCGCCGTCTTGAATAGGTCGGCGATCAACCGGGCCGAGATCGGCTCCCGCCCGAGGTGCTTTTTGTCCTGCCGGGCGTACGGGTAGAACGGCATCACCACGGTGATTCGCTTGGCGGACGCGCGCTTGAGCGCGTCGACCATGATCAGCTGCTCCATGATCCATTTGTTGATCGGTGGGCCGTAGGACTGGATCACGAAGGCGTCGCAGCCACGGACCGACTCTTCCGGCCGGGCGTAGATCTCACCGTTGGGGAACTCGCGGATCATCGTCGGGCTGACGCTGATGCCGATGTTCTCGGCAACCTCCTCGGCCAGCGCGGGGTGGGCGCGGCCGGAGAACAGGAGGAGAGTCTTTTCGCCGCTGGTCTTGATGCCGGTCATTCGCCTGCCTCGTCGTGGGGGTCGACCGGGGAAGTCTCGTCCATTGTCGCAGCAGATCCGGACTCCTCGACGGCTTTCCGCGCCGCCCGCGCCGACGGCGAGCCTGGCCGCCGCTTCTGCACCCAGCCCTCGACGTTGCGCTGCCTCGCGCGGCCCACGCCCATGGCTCCGGGTGGCACGTCCTCGGTGATCACCGAACCGGCCGCGGTATACGCGCCGTCGCCGACCGAAACCGGCGCCACGAGCATGGTGTCGGAGCCGATCCGGGCGTCGTCGCCGACTTTCGTCATGTGCTTCTCGGTGCCGTCGTAGTTGACGAAGACCGTCGCCGCCCCGATGTTGACCCGCTCACCGATCTCGGCGTCACCGACGTAGGACAGGTGCGGGACCTTGCTGTCCTCGCCGACGGTGGCGTTCTTCAGCTCGGTGAACGCGCCGGCCTTGGCGCCGCGGCCCAGTTTGGTGCCGGGCCGAAGGTAGGCGAACGGCCCGACCTTGGCGTCCTCACCGATCTCGGCGCTGACGCAGTGCGAGCTGATCACGGTCGCGCCCTCACCGACGTAGGTGTTGCGAAGCGTGCAATCGGGCCCGACATTCGCGAACTTCTCGATCGTGGTCGCTCCGTGCAGTTGCGTGTTCTGGTGGATCGTCGCGTCGGCAGCGATCTTGACCCGTACCCCCATCCACGTCGTCTGGGGATCGATGATCGTCACGCCCTCACTCATCCAGTGGGCGACGATGCGGTCGCGCATCGTGCGGCGCACCAGGGCGAGCTGGGCCCGGTCGTTGACGCCGAGTGTCTCGGTCGCCGACGCGCTCATCGCCGAGACCACCTCCCCGTCCCCGACCAGAAGGCCGATCACGTCGGTGAGGTATTCCTCGCCCTGGGCGTTGTCGGTGGTGACGCGGCTAAGAGCCGCGCGAAGCTTCCCGATGTCGAAGGCGTAGATGCTGGTGCCGACTTCCCGCAGCTGACGTACGGCGTCGGTCGCATCGCGCTCCTCGACGATGGCAGCCACGTGGCCGTCAGCGGTGCGGACGACCCGCCCATACCCGGTCGGATCGTCGAGCTCTGAGGTGAGCAGCGTCGCGGCTGCGTTGGTCTCGTTGTGGCGAGTAAGGAGCGACTGGAGCGTCGCGGTGGTGATCAGCGGAACGTCGCCCGGGAGGACGACGACGGTGCCCTCGTCGATCGCACCGGCCGCGTCCAACGCGATGCGGGTGGCGTGGCCGGTCCCGTTCTGCTGTTCCTGGACGACGGTGGCGGCTTCCTGGTCGCTGTCGTGCAGGTGATGGATGACCTGGTCGCGAAGGTGGCCGACGACGACGAGGGTCTCCTTTGCCCCGACCGGGGCGGCGGCGACGAGAACGTGCTCAAGCAGGCTCCGGCCGCAGATGTTGTGGAGCACCTTGGCGAGCTCGGACTTCATGCGCTTGCCCTCACCCGCTGCAAGGACCACAACCGCCGCTGGCACGTTGTCAGTCACGCGGGCTCCAAGCCATCGGAAACGTCTCGCACCGAGGGTAGTGGTGGGGAGCTCCGCCGCCTGGACTCGAACCAGGACCTCAAGGCTCCAAAGGCCTGCGGGACTGCCAATTACCCCACGGCGGATCGCCTCCCAGTCTGCCCCAGCGCAACGTGAGGTGGCTGACCTGACGAACGTCTCCGCGCCATTGCCTTGGCGGCGGAGGAGGCGGGTCTTCCCGCTCAGATGTCTGGTCTCGATGTCGATCAGGGATCGAGCGGTGAAATCAGGTCCGACGAAATCGGGCCGCAATCCACGGTCTGTTGTTACTTCTGGGTAGGACGTCGGGTGGCAAGCCGTTCATGAACGCGTGCGACCATTCTGGGGCTACCGAGAGGACCGCCTTCCTATGACGCAAACGATCAGCCCGCCGACCAGCAGCTCGACCGAGCAGCTCGGTCCGCGCAGCGCCCTGCCGACCGCGGGCTTGGCGCGCAGCGTGGGCGCGGCGCGTGCGGAGCAGGTGATCCTCGCCGTCGTCATCGTCGTACCACTGCTCGCCGTTGCGGCCGCTGTCCCGGTCGCCTGGGGCTGGGGTCTCGGCTGGCGCGACATCGTCATCGCCTTGGTGATGTACGCGATCTCCGGCCACGGCATCACGGTCGGATTCCACCGGTACTTCACCCACGGCGCGTTCAAGGCGAAGCGGGCGCTTCGGGTGGCGCTCGCGGTGGCGGGCAGTCTTGCGATCGAAGGTCCGGTGATCCGCTGGGTCGCCGACCACCGGCGCCACCACGCCTACAGCGACCAGGAAGGCGACCCGCACTCCCCATGGCGCTACGGCGAGGACGTCAAATCGCTCATCAAGGGCCTCTGGCACGCCCACATCGGCTGGATGTTCGACATCGAGCAGACCAACCACGCGCGGTTCGCTCCCGACTTGCTCGCTGACTCGGCGATCGTGCGGATCTCCAAAGCGTTCCCATGGCTGTCCGGCGTCAGCCTGCTGACCCCCGCGTTGGTCGGCTATCTGTGGTCCGGGTTCACCTGGCAGGGGGCGGTCACCGCGTTCTTCTGGGCCAGCCTGGTGCGGGTCGCGATGCTCCACCACGTCACCTGGTCGATCAACTCGATCTGTCACGCGTTCGGGAAGCGGCCGTTCGCGGCCCGCGACAAGTCGGCCAACGTCTGGTGGCTCGCGATCCCATCGATGGGCGAGTCCTGGCACAACCTGCACCACGCCGATCCCACCGCTGCCCGCCACGGCGTGCTTCGCGGTCAGCTCGACAGCTCCGGGCGGATCATCTGGGTGTTCGAGAAAGTGCATCTCGCGTACGACGTGAGGTGGCCCTCGGCCGAGCGCATCCAGGCCAAGCTGGCCTAGCCGGCTGACGAGCGCTCAGGCGACGATGCGAGCGCCGGGCACCGGGCCGCTGGCCCGTCGCACCGCGCGACACACGTCATAACCCGAAAGTTCCGACGCGATCCGAATCGCGTCACCCGGCGTCCGCGCCAGCAGCGCAACCGTGGGGCCCGAGCCGGAGACGATCCCTCCGACTGCGCCGAGCTCGCGGCCGGCGTCGAGCACCTTGCCGAGATTCGGCCGAAGTTGGAGCGCCGGCGACTGGAGGTCATTTTTCAGCGCCATCCCGAGGGCAACAACATCGCCCGCCCGTAGGGCCGACACCACGCCGTCGGCACTCGACGCCTCCGCAGGCGGATCGGTACCCCGCTGCCGGTCGAGCTCGGCGTACACCCGGGGGGTCGACAGTCCGGTCTCGGCCACCGCCAGCACCCAGTGCCACTCGCCGCGGCTCAGCACCGGCGAAACCACCTCCCCATGCCCGGTGCCGAGGGCGGTGCCCCCGTGCAGGAGGAACGCAACGTCGCTGCCAAGGCCCGATGCGAGTTGCTCCAACGTCCTTCGATCGAAGCCGGCCTGCCACAACGCATCCCCGGCCACCAGGGCCGCCGCCGCGTCGGCACTGCCGCCGGCGAGACCGCCTCCGACCGGGATGCCCTTGTCGAGTGTGATGCGAGCCGACGCGTCGATCCCGGCAAGCGACGCGACGGCGCGGACCGCCTGAACCGCCAGGTTGTCGTCGCCCAGCGGCACATCGGCAACGTGCTCGCCGATCACCTCGACGCTCACCTTGCCGTCGTCGGTCCGCTCGATGGTCACCTCGTCGAACAAGCTGACGGCGTGGTAGATGGTGTGCAGTTCGTGTTTGCCGTCGGAACGCAACGGGCCGACTCCCAGATGCAAATTGACCTTGGCAGGCACCCTCACCGTCACGCTTTGCAAGGTCACCTGAGTCAGCGTACGGCGAGGCCGTGCTCGGCGATTCGCGCAAATGCCGCAACGTCGAGCTGTTCGCCGCGCGCCCGCGGATCGACACCGGCCGCCCGAAGGACGGTCTCGGCGGCGGCAGCACTGCCGGCCCAGCCGGACAGCGCGGCGCGCAACGTCTTACGTCGTTGGGCGAACCCGGCGTCGATGACGGCGAACACCTCAGCTCGAGTAGCCGCGGTTGGCGGCGGCTCGACCCGCTCGAACCCGACCAGACCCGAGTCGACATTCGGCACCGGCCAGAACACCGTCCTTGCGACCGGACCGGCGCGGCGAGTCACGGCGTACCAGGCCGCTTTCACAGTGGGTGCGCCGTAGACCCGGGAGCCCGGTGCGGCAGCGAGGCGATCCGCGACCTCCGACTGCACCATCACCAGTCCACGGCGCAACGACGACATCCGTTCCAGGAGATGAAGCAGCACCGGCACAGCGACGTTGTACGGAAGGTTCGCTACCAGCGCGGTCGGCAGTGGGCCCGGCACCGACTCGAGCCGCAATGCGTCCGCCGTCACCACCTCCAGCCGCGACTCACTGCCAGGCTGACGCTCGGCGACCGTGGCCGGCAACGCACCGGCCAGGACCTGATCGATCTCGACCGCGACGACTCTCGCGACCGCCGGGAGCAGCGCGAGGGTGAGTGAGCCGAGCCCGGGACCAACCTCGAGGACGATGTCGTCGGCGCCGACTCCGGCCGCTGTCACCACGCGTCGGACGGTGTTGGCGTCAATCACGAAGTTCTGGCCAAGCGTCTTGGTTGGCCGCAGGCCCAACGACACCGCGAGCGCTCGCACCTCGGCCGGTCCGAGCAACCCGTCGGACATCTACCAGCCGAAGACGCGGGCGGCAGTCGCCGTCACCGCGGCGGCGATCTCGTCTTCGCTGACGCCCTTGACCTC
>JAICXJ010000096.1 GCA_025980465.1 Frankiales bacterium
CTCAGGGGTCATTCCGGAACACTCATATGGAGTGCGTCGTGTCAACCGGGCAGCGTTGATTGGCCCCGGCTGTTGCGGGGTTAGGGGTCGGCGGGGGGAGCGCATCGGCTGTCGTCGACGTCTGTGTCGCGACTCATATGCGCGGGTTGGTGCCGCATGACCGGGTGTGCGAAATGAGGAGCGGTGCCGTTTGTCTGGCGTCGAGCATGGCCCGCGCTGCGGGCCGCTCACAGTGTTCTCTCGGGTCGCTCCTCGCGTCGTTGCGCCGGTGCGCTCTCCTCGCCGAGCCGTTGATCGTGACGGCTACTCCATGGTCGCGAGCGCCCAGCAGTGTGCGGCGAGCTCGCGCGCAACAGCGACGACGACGATCGAGCGGGGCTTGCCTCGACTCTCGAGCGCGTGCCAGCGTCCGTGCAGCCGCCGACCGCTGCGCTCAGCTTGGGCTTGTACGACCTGTGGTTTGCCGTCGCGTCTGCGTTCGAGCGTGACGCTCCTGCGCGGCGGCCGGCGTTGGTGCCAGGCGGCCTCGATCAGCAGCCGGCGCACGTGGCTGTTGCCAGTCTTGGTGATCGCGCCTTGACGGCGCCGCTGCCCACTGGAGTGCTCGCTTGGGGTGAGACCGAGGAACGGCCCGAGCGACTCGGGACGGAACCTGCTCCAGTCGCCGAGCTCGACCGTCAACGCGAACGCCGTCAGTGTCGAGACGCCGCGCAGACACACAAGGCGGCTGACGACGTCGACGTACGGCGGGGTCGCGGCGAGCTCGCTGATCGCCTTGTCGAGCGCGTCCCGTCTGCTCTTCGCGTCGAGCATCCGGCCGTAGCACTCGTCGAACACGATCGCGAGCGGCCCGCCGTCGAACCGCTGCCGGCGAAGCCACGCGTCGTGCGTCCGCGTCCACGCGGTCGCGTCGTACACGAGCCCATGCCGCAGCAACAGCTTCGAGAGCCGATGGCGCGCCCGCATCAAATCGCCGCGCGCGTCCTCACGGGCACGCACGAGATCACGTGCCGCCTCCTCTTCCGGCGCGGGAATCCGCACCGGAGTGATCTCGCCAAGCCGAAGTAGCCTCGCCAGCCGCTCGGCATCACGCCGATCGGTCTTGACCCGATCAGCTGCAGCTCGGACCCGCGACGGCGCCGCCACAACGCAGCTGATCCCCAACCCGGCACACGCACGCGCGAGGCGGTAGCCAGTCGGCCCCGCCTCGTACACAACCCGAACCGGCGCCGGCAACGTCTGCAGCCACGCAACCGTCGCATCACCACCCGCCGGCAGCCGCAGCGACCGCACCTCGCCGCTCCCCTGATCAATCACGCCCGCGACCACCGAGCGAGCGTGCACATCCAGTCCGACCCAGCTACCTTCGCCCATAACCGGCGCCTCCCGTAATTGCGGCTCTACCGCCGGGCCACTCCCGACGGCAACCCGCGCCAACTTACGAGCGAGGCGCCGGGCACTCCATACGGTCTGGCCCACGGGACCTCTCTCCACTTCCCAGGCGTATCGTCTGTAGATGCGACGACAGCGCATGGTTCTCATTGGCCTCGCCCTCGCCACGTTCGTAGCGGTGGCTTCGGTAGCGTCGGCGGGCAAGAGCCGAAGCACGCTCCTACCACCGCCGGTTCTTCGTTCGGCCCCCGGCTGGGTGTCTTTGACGACCGGGCCAACCCGCGGCCCGAAGCTTGCGCCGCAAGTCTGGGCGATCACCGCCCGGACGAATCTGGGGGCGCTCGTTCCGCTCGATCTGTTCAACGGGCTGCGGAAGCTAGAACCCAACGCCGTTGTCTTGTGGGCGTTCAACGACGGTCGGAGTTCAGGCAAATCCTCGTCCTTGCCCCTGCGACTGGCCGATTTCAGAGTTGACCGGAGGTGGGAGGGCCAGCCCGCTTCGAAGGTCCAACAGAGGTTCCGCTGGACCACCGTCCACGGCTGGCACCTCGCCGTCTACGTCTATTTCGGTACCCAGCACCCCAACCATCACCTTCTTGCCGAGGCGCAGGCAGAACTGAGTCGTCTGCGAGTTCCTTAGCTCGTCAGAGGTCATTCCGGAACACCGGCCCAGCCCACCGTGCGCCGCTAGATGTTCGAGTTCAGCCGCTCGAAGAACCTGTTGGTCCCAGCTGCATTCGGCGGGCGGCGGCCGGTGACAGCGGCGTATGCGAAGCCGTATGCGAGAAGACCGAAGTAGCCGCCGACTGCAAGAACGGCCGGAAGGAAGAGAAGAGTCCACCAGCTCCGCTGCCCGGCGTACGCCTGAACTAGTAGGTAGGTGCCATACCCGAACGCAGCCGCGGCCACCAAGAGCGGAACGAGTCCCCAGCGAGCGAACCATGCTCGACCAAGAATCCGAATGGCTTCGTCTGGGTCGCGTATGCCCTCCAGCCGATCCTGAACGCGCGCCATCTTGATCTGTATCGGCATCGACGCCGAGCACCGTAAGTGCCGCCTCAGGGGTCATTCCGGAACACTCATATGGAGTGCGTCGTGTCAACCGGGCAGCGTTGATTGGCCCCGGCTGTTGCGGGGTTAGGGGTCGGCGGGGGGAGCGCATCGGCTGTCGTCGACGTCTGTGTCGCGACTCATATGC
>JAICXJ010000058.1 GCA_025980465.1 Frankiales bacterium
GAAGGTGCTCAAACGCGGTCACTATGCGCTGCGGGTGCGTACCGCCAAGCTCCCCGTGCTCGCGGCCGGGGCATCCCCGACCCGACGCACGACGGTGCACTGAAGGCCTACTCCCGCGGGCTGGCTGGGCTGGCTGGGCTAGCTGGCTGGCCCGGTGGCTGGGCGTCGAAAATCCGGAAAGACCGACCGATTCGGCGATCTGGAGGACAATAGCTCCCTGCAACCTTTAGATTGGCGAACCGTTGGAGTCGACCGCGATGCGGCCGCCTCACGAAACCTACTCAACGGGAGCGAACAAGTGATCAGCTCAGCCAAGATGGTTGCCGTGGGAGCCACCGCCGTGCTTGCGGCCGGCGGCGCGATGGTGGCAAATGCCGCCGCGGCACAAAGTTCGACGAGCCACACCTACTTCGGATGCGACTCGTCGTCGAATCACGTCAGCCACATCAGATATCAGGCCAGGCCGCACTGCCCAAGCGGCACGCACCTGGTCAGCTGGAACAAGCGGGGTCCGAAGGGCGCGACCGGCGCTCAGGGCCCGAGGGGCTTCACCGGCGCTCAGGGCCCGGCCGGCCCGGCCGGCGGCCCAGCCGGGCCCGCGGGACCGGCCGGCCCGCCAGGTCCGCAGGGTACGCAGGGTGCGCCGGGCGCACAGGGTCCGGCCGGCCCGGTCAACCTGAACAGCTGGCGGCAGTGCAGTCCCGACCTGTGCATCGACGCCGACCCCGACGCGGGCGGGTCCGGCGGCTGGGGATACGACTCGGCCACCAACTCCGACGTGTCCTCGGTGACGGTCGGCGACACGGCCACGTTACTGGTCACGTTGCTGCAGCCCAACGCGGAGACTGCGACCGGGTCGGTCACCGTCACCTGGAACCCGACCGACTTCTCGTTGACCACCCCGCCCGCTGACGGGACGTGCCAGGAGTACAACAGCAACCAGGAATCGTGCACGTTCACGGACCTGGCTCACTCCGCCAAGAGCGTTCCGTTCGTCTTCACCGCCGAGCACTCCACCCCGGTGGCCTTCGTCACGGCGTCCGCGATCGTGGGCGGTGAGCCGGCAACGGCGCAATTCCCGATCGCTATCACCAACTAGCGCCATTTAGCCCGACTACGAAGGGCCATCCGCAGCCATCCCATGCATTGGCGGCGGGTGGCCCTTCGGCGCGGGGAGAGTCGCGCGAGCGGTCCTACTCCCATTCGATCGTGCCGGGCGGCTTGCTCGTCACGTCGAGCGTCACTCGATTGATCTCGGGCACCTCGTTGGTGATGCGGGTCGAGATCCGGGCGAGCACGTCGTAGGGCAGCCGGGTCCAGTCGGCGGTCATCGCGTCCTCGCTGGACACGGGACGCAGTACGACGGGATGGCCGTAGGTGCGGCCGTCACCCTGAACGCCGACCGAGCGGACGTCCGCCAGCAGCACGACCGGGCACTGCCAGATGTCGCGATCGAGGCCGGCGGCTGAGAGCTCCTCGCGGGCGATGGCGTCAGCCTCGCGCAGCACCTCGAGCCGATCGCGGGTGACCGCGCCGACGATCCGGATCCCGAGACCGGGCCCGGGGAACGGCTGCCGCCACACGATCTCGGCCGGAAGTCCGAGCTGCTCGCCGACGCGGCGTACCTCGTCCTTGAACAGCGTTCGCAGCGGCTCGACGAGGGCGAACTGCAGGTCGTCGGGAAGGCCTCCGACGTTGTGATGACTCTTGATGTTGGCAGCGCCTTCGCCACCACCGGACTCGACCACGTCGGGATAGAGCGTCCCTTGGACGAGGAAGTCGACCGTTTCACCGGTGGCCGCGATCTCGCCGACGACCTCACGAGCCGCCGCCTCGAAGACCCGGATGAACTCCCGACCGATGATCTTTCGCTTCTCCTCGGGATCGCTCACCCCGGCCAGCGCGGCGAGGAACTTCTCGGCAGCGTCGACCACCTTCAACCGGACGCCGGTCGACGCGACGAAGTCGCGCTCGACCTGTTCCGCCTCACCTTTGCGAAGCAGTCCGTGATCCACGAATACGCACGTCAGCCGGTCGCCGATCGCCCGCTGCACGAGCGCAGCCGCGACCGCGGAGTCGACACCGCCGGACAGCCCGCAGATCGCACGTTTGTCGCCGACCTGCAGCCGGATTCGATCGACCTGCTCCTCGACGATGTTGACCATCGTCCAGGTCGGTCGACATCCGGCGATGTCGTAGAGGAAGTGCTGGAGCACGGCGAGGCCGTGGTCGGTGTGCAGCACCTCGGGATGAAACTGCACTCCGGCGAAACCGCGGGCAACGTCTTCAAACGCCGCGACCGGCGAACCTGCCGTCATCGCGGTTGCAGTGAAGCCGGGCGGCGCGGTGAAGACCGCGTCACCATGTGACATCCAGACCTGTTGGGATGCTGGCAGGCCGGCAAGCAGCGTCCCGCCGTTACCGGTAACAGCAAGCTGGGTTGCGCCGTACTCCGACAGTCCGGTCTTTCGGACCTCGCCGCCGAGCGCCTGAGCCATCACCTGATGGCCGTAGCAGATCCCGAAGGTCGGTACGCCGGCGGCGAACAGTGACGGATCGACGAGCGGAGCGCCTGCGGCGTAGACCGACGATGGTCCCCCGGACAGGATGATCGCCTTCGGCCGCTTTGCGAGCATGTCGGTGACTGGCATCGACGACGGCACGATCTCTGAGAACACCCGGCATTCGCGAACCCGGCGGGCGATGAGCTGGGCATACTGTGCCCCGAAATCGACGACGATGACGGTGTCGAAGCCCTCCGCCGAAGTCGCCATTTGTCAATGCTAGATGGCAACGAATGAGCCGACGGGGACCACGCCGGGCGGCGGGCGGGGTCAACGACGCTGCTGAAGCGACAATGGTCAGGTGGCGCGAGCGAACGACCCGGCCGACGAGCCCCGACCGATCTTCATCGTCGGGTCAAACGGGTCGGGCAGCACACTGCTGCGGCTCATGCTCGACAGCCACCCCTCCATCGCGATCCCCGAGGAGACCGGATTCCTGCGGCTGGCGATGGCGCATGAGTGGGTGCCGTACTGGACGCTCGGCGACACCTGGTTCGGCAGCCTCGGGCTCAGCGAGGACCAGATGTACGCCGAGGTCGCCCGGTTCTACAGCGGGCTGTTCGCGTCGTACGCCGCGGGCCGGGGCAAGCCCCGATGGGGAGACAAGACGCCGTTTCACGTGTGGAACCTCGAGCTCGCTCTCCGGCTCTACCCTCACGCGACCATCATCGGGATCGTCCGCCACCCTGCCGCCGTCGTCTCCTCGCTGCGGCGGCGCTTCATGCGTCCCACCGCTGGATCGGTCAAGCATTGGCTGCGATCGAACCGGCAGCTGTTGTACGAAGCCGAGATCATCGGCGACCGGTGCGTACTCCTCCGCTACGAAGACCTCGTCAGCGATCCGGCGACCGTGATGCGGGCGCTCCTCGGCCGCCTTGAAGAGCCTTGGGCCGACGCCGTGCTCTCCCACCACGAAGTGCAGCCGGCCGCCGAGTCGACCGGGTTCACTCGCACCGACCGTGCGATCGATCCGAGCGGGATCAGCGAGTGGGAGTCGGTGCTGCCGACCCGGATTCGCGACGCCGTCATCGAGCACACCGGCCCACTCGCGTCATTCCTCGGCTACGACCCGGGGCGCGGCGCACCGGTGCAGCCGCTTGGTGACAACGCGTCGCCGTTGCTCTCCGGCGACCGGTTAGCCGCGATGAAGGCCGCGAGCCCGCAGATCAACTGGGCCCCGCCGAGACGATTCCCGGAGACGATGCCGCTGCGGCCGCCGCCGCCACGACGCCGCCGCCGGGCTCGACCGAACCTCGACGACATCACGATCCGTGACCTGTTACGTCATCGGCTGGGCTTGCGAGTGTCGGAGGACACCCGCCGCAAGGCGAACGAGGTCCGACGGACCAACCCGACGGTCGATCGGCTGATCGGCCCGAAGTAGCTGTCAGATCGCAGCTAGCGGCAGGCGCAACGCGCCGGACGCCGCCGCCGGCACCGCGGGTCGCACCGGCGCCACCGGTGACAGCGCGACGTAGTCCGCGCCGACCGGCGGCCGAGGGTCGGGTTCGCCCTTGTTGGGCCAGAAGGCCATCGCCCGCTCGGCTTGCGCGGTGATCGTGAGCGACGGGTTGACGCCGAGGTTGGCAGTCACTGCCGCGCCGTCGGTCACGTGCAGTCCCTCGTAGCCGTGCAGCCGCTGCCAGGGATCAACCACGCCGTCGGCAGCGGTGAGGCCGATGGTGGCACCACCGATGATGTGGGCGGTCATCGGGACGTTGCCCAGCTCACCGACCGACCCGCCGGGGATGCCGTTGATGCGATCGGCCAGCCGCCGGGTGACCTCGTTCCCGACCGGAATCCAGGTCGGGTTGGGCTCGCCGTGACCCTGCCGCGACACCAGTTTGTCGCGGGTCCGTCCCTTCTTGCGAGAGACAGTCAACGAGTTGTCCAGCGACTGCATGACGAGCACGATGATCGTCTGCTCCGACCATCCCTTCAGCCAGAACAGCTTCGGGATGTCCCGCGGATGAGCCGCGATCTCCTTCAGTGCCTTCAGCCAGCGCGGGCCGCCTGGGCCGCCGTCGGTCAGCACCGACTGAAGCGCACCCATCGAGTTGGAGCCCTTGCCGTAGCGGACCGGCTCGATGTGGGTGCGGGCGTCGGGATGGAACGACGATGTGATCGCGATGCCTTTCGAGAAGTCCGCATGCTTGTCACGGCTTCGCGCACCGAGGATCGCTTCGGAGTTCGTCCTGGTCAGCTCACCGAGCCGGGCGGAGATCCTCGGCAGGATCCCCTCGTCACGCATTCGGTGCAGCAGTTTCTGGGTGCCGAGCGTGCCGGCGGCGAAGACGACCTGGTCGGTCGTGAAGGTCTGCTTGCGCCGCCGCTTGACGGTGTGCCGGGTTTCGACGGCGTACCCACCATCCGGCAGCGGCCGCACCGCCGTCACCGTCGTCTCCGGGTGGACCTGCGCGCCGAGGCCCTCCGCGAGATGCAGGTAGTTGAGGTCGAGCCGGTTCTTGGCGTTGTAGCGGCATCCGATCATGCAGTTGCCGCATCCGATACACCCCGCGCGGGACGGGCCGGCACCACCGAAGTACGGATCGTCGACGGTCTTGCCGGGCTCGCCGAAGTACACGCCGACCGGCGTGTGGTGGTAGGTGTGACCGACTCCCATCTCATCCGCGATCGCCTTCATCTGGCGGTCGGGCTCGGTCTCGATCGGGTTCTCGACGACACCGAGCATCCGCGATGCCTGGTCGTAGTACGGCGCGAGCTCCGCCTTCCAGTCGGTGATGTGGGCCCACTGCTGGTCGGCGTAGAAGTCGTCGAGCGGTGTGTAGAGGGTGTTGGCATACACCAGCGAGCCGCCGCCGACGCCGGCGCCGGACAGGCAGAGAACGTCCGTCAGTGGCGTGATCTTCTGGATTCCCATCCAGCCGACGGCGGGCGCCCAGAGGAAGTCCTTGAGGTCCCAGCTGGTCTCAGGAAGCGTGTCGTTGGTGAAGCGTCGACCCGCCTCGAGCACCGCTACCCGGTAGCCCTTTTCGGCCGCCCGCAGAGCGGCGACACTGCCGCCGAAGCCGGAACCGATGACGACGACGTCGTAGTCCTTCTCCGCCATGGGAGAAGGCTACGTCGGGCTCAGCGACCGGCGAGAGCGAGCGCCACGACCACGAAAGCGGCGATACACATGCCGACTCGTAACCAGGGCCTCATGACTCCTAGACGCTGATCGCGACCCGGCGGTTGAGGGGAAGTGGCCACGTCGGCAGATCGCGCGGCCTCAACATGCACGGACATAGCGACGAAGTGTGAGGGACGCGGCATCACGCGTCACTACGACGCGCCGTAACGGGTGTGACGGATGTGAAACTGGTCTTAGCGGGTGACGACCAGTTCGACGCGCTGGAATTCCTTCAGATCGCTGTATCCGGCCTTGGCAATCGCGCGGCGTAGCCCGCCGAAGAGGTTCAGATAGCCCTCCGGCATCGACGTCGCGCCGCGGATGACCTCCGCGAGCGGGGCGAGCGGCCACTTCGTCGACGCTTCGGCGTACCGCCCTCGCGGCAGCTTCGGATGTGAGGCCGACGCGTGCCACCACGCGCCTTTGCCGGGCGCCTCGGCCGCCACCGACAACGGCTCCCCCAGCATCACCGCATCGGCGCCACACGCCAGCGCCTTGGCGATGTCGCCGCTGGTCTCCATCCCGCCGGCGGCGATGACGTGCACGTACCGACCGCCGGTCTCGTCGAGGTAGTCGCGTCGCGCGGCGGCGGCGTCGACGATTGCGGTCGCCATCGGTACGTCGATGCCGAGCACGGCATCAGTCGTCGACCAGTCATCCGCCGCGATCCCGACGATCACCCCGGCAGCGCCGGTGCGCATGAGGTGCAACGCGGTCTGGTAGTTCGTGCAACCTCCGACGATCACCGGAACGTCGAGATCGGCGATGAACGTCTTGAGGTTCAGCGCCGGCGCAGCCGCGGAGGCCGCGACATGCTCGGCCGAGACGATCGTGCCCTGGATGACGAGCAGGTCGACGCCGGCAGCGACGATCGTCGGGGCGTGATGCAGCGTGTGCTGCGGGGAGACCCGGACCGCGGTGACCGCCCCGGTGTCGCGAAGCTCCTTGATCCGCTGGGTGATCAGCTCGTCGCGGACCGGCTCGGAGTACGCCCGCTGCAGTGCGGCCGTGGCGTCGTCCTCATCGAGGGTCGCCAGCTCCGCGAGCACCGATCGTGGGTCGTCGTACCTGGTCCACAACCCCTCGGCATCAAGAACGCCGAGACCACCCGAGCGGCCGACCTCCGCGATCGTCTCCGGCGACATCGTCGCGTCGGAGGGAAAGCCGACCAGTGGCAGGTCGAAGCGGTAGGCATCGATCTGCCAGGTCAGCGAGACGAGGTCGACGTCTCGGGTACGCCGGGACGGCACGATCGCGATGTCATCGAGGGCGTAACCCCGGCGGGCGGACCGGCCGAGGCCGATCTCGACGGTGTCGCGCGTCATCGCGACTGGTAGTTCGGGGCCTCGGTGGTCATCGCCACATCATGCGGGTGGCTCTCCTTCAACCCGGCGGCGGTGATCCGCACCAGCTGCGCCCGCTTGAGGTCGGGGATCGTGGCAGCGCCGACGTATCCCATCGCAGCGCGCAGACCACCGAGCAACTGATGGGCGACTGCCGCGAGCGGGCCACGGTAGGGCACCTGACCCTCGACGCCTTCCGGCACGAGTTTGTCGTCGGAGAGCACGTCGTCTTGGAAATAGCGGTCCTTGGAGTACGACCGGCCCTGACCACGCGACTGCATCGCGCCGAGCGAGCCCATGCCCCGGTAGGACTTGAACTGCTTGCCGTTGACGAACAACAGCTCACCGGGTGACTCCTCGCAGCCGGCGAGCAGCGAGCCGAGCATCACCGAGTCGGCGCCAGCCGCGATCGCCTTCGCGATGTCGCCGGAGTACTGCATGCCGCCGTCGGCAATCACTGGCACACCGGCTGGACCGGCGACTTGCGCGATGTCGTAGATCGCCGAGATCTGCGGCACGCCGACGCCCGCGACGACTCTGGTGGTACAGATTGATCCGGGTCCAACGCCGGCCTTCACCGCATCGGCGCCGGCCTCGATGAGCGCCGCAGCCGCAGCCGCAGTCGCGATGTTGCCGCCGATCACGTCGATCTCGACGGCCTGCTTCAGGCGCGCGACCATCTCGAGCACCGACCGGGAGTGGCCGTGGGCAGTGTCGACGACGAGCACATCGACGCCGGCATCGACGAGGGTCATCGCCCGCTTGTAGGCATCCTCACCCACCCCGACCGCGGCACCAACGACGAGCCGACCATGTGCGTCCTTGGTCGCCTGCGGGTACTCCTCGCTTTTGGCGAAGTCCTTGACGGTGATCAGGCCGCGTAGCCGGCCGGCGTCATCGACGATCGGCAACTTCTCGATCTTGTTGGTGCGCAACAGCGCGAGCGCGTCGTCGTGCGTCACCCCTACCGGCGCCGTGACGAGCGGCATCGCCGTCATGACCTCGCGGACGAGCCGCGACGCGTCCCGCTCGAACCTGATGTCGCGGTTGGTGACGATTCCGAGCAGGACGTTGTCCTCGTCGGTGACGGGCACGCCGGAGATCCGGTACCGACCCATCAGCGTGTCGGCCGCGGCGATCGAGTCCTCCGGGCTGCATGTCACCGGAGACGTGATCATGCCCGCCTCGGAACGCTTCACGATGTCGACCTGGACCGCCTGGTCCTCGATCGAGAGGTTGCGGTGAAGGATGCCGAGTCCGCCCTGGCGCGCCATCGCGATCGCCATCCGACCCTCGGTGACGGTGTCCATCGCGCTGGACAGCAACGGGGTGTTGACCACGATGCTGCGGGAGAGCCGGGAGGAGATGTCGACCTCGCTCGGCACGACGTCCGAGGCGGCCGGCAGCAGCAGCACGTCGTCGAAGGTCAGCCCCAGCGGGGCGAACTTGGCCGGCAGCGAGGCTTCCATGCTCACCAACTTCGTTTCGCGCGGCAAAAGTCGATTCTAGCCGGGGTCGGCGACAGGCCGACGTACCCACAGTGAACGCCGGAAACGTGTCGACGTGGGCAGCGAAGGACTAGCGTTGATCCGTGCGCGATGACACCCCGGTCGACCCCTTCGCCGGCGACCCGAGCGACCCCGCCGCGCAGCTCGATCCGGACGAGTACGACGACGAGCCGCTGACCGACGACGAGCGTCGCGACCTGGTCGAGGACCTCGAGGACCTCGAGGTGTTCGAGGCGCTTCTCGCCCCGCGCGGGATTCGTGGCCTGGTCGTGGACTGCGACGACTGCCGCGAGGCGCACTACTTCTCCTGGGATCTGATCCGCGGCAACCTGCGCAGCCTGCTCGACGTCGGCTCGCCTCATGTCCATGAGCCGGCGTTCAGCCCGGATCCCGCCGAGTACGTCAGCTGGGACTACGCCCGCGGCTTCGCCGACGGCGTCCTCACCGCCGACGAGGACTGATCACCCCCCTCCCCCGGAAACGATCATGACAAAGACCGCACGACACGCCGGTGTCGCTGCGGCCAAACTCTTGATCGTTGCGGTGAAGCGCTAAGAAACCAGGCCGTGGCGGAAGCCGGCGGCGACAGCCTGGGCCCGGTCGCCGACCTCGAGCTTGCGGAACAGCCGGCGGGCGTGAGTCTTGATGGTGTCCTCGGACAGGAACAGGTCGCGACCGATCTGGGCATTGCTCTTGCCGCCCGCCATACCGGTCAGCACCTGGAGCTCGCGCTGGGTCAGGTCCGGTGCGTGCTCCGACACCCCGCGATGCGGGTGGCCGTTGAGGCCCTCGTCGGGCGGTAGCTCGGAGACGGTCAGCGCGTTGGCGACCATCGCACACAGCTGCTCGCGCGAGACGGTCTTGTGCATGTAGCCCCTGGCGCCGCCCGCGATCGCCGCAGCCGCCGCCTCCCGGTCGGTCGCCTGCGTGAGCATCACGATGTTGACGTCGGGAAACTCGCGAACCAGCCGGCGGGTCGCCTCGACGCCGCCGATGCCTGGCATTTGGACGTCCATGAGGATCAGGTCGTGGCGCTCGACCGGCCAGCGCACGAGTGCTTCCTCGCCGCTTGCCACGGTATCGACCCTGGTCACTCCTGGGACGCCGGCAACCGATTGACGCAGCCCGTCGCGGACGGCCCGCAGGTCGTCGCAGATCAACACCGTTGTCACGGAAGTTACATCGGCAGGACAGTGGCGGAACTTCACCCAAAAAGCGCAACGTCTCGTCCCGCTTTGACCGATTTGCATCCGGCCGAATGGCCTAAGGAACCACTGATCAATGCACTGTCCTGCTGCGCATCGCCCAGATCGACGCCGACGCAAGCCGCACGCTGCGGCGCTCAGCCCGACAGCAAGGCGTTCACATTGGGCCGCTCAAGCCATTCATCGCGCAGGTCGGCCGGCAGATCACCGGCTATCGCGAGTACGGCGGAACGGGCCGCAGCAAGAGACCGGACGCCCTCTTCGGAGACCTGCGCCAGAAGTGCGCCGAGCAGCGCCCGGGCCTGCCATACCAGTGGCAACGCGCCGAGGTTCTCGGCCAGGGTCGCCGCCCGTCGCAAGGTGGCCGGCGCGTCGTCGAGCCCGCACTGCAGCTCGGACACCCCTTGAAAGAGCAGCCCCTTGGCCACGTGCCGAGGGGCCCTGGCCCGCTCCGCTCCGGCAACTGCGGCGGCGGCGGCGGTCAGCGCATCCGCAGGGCGTTCGTGCAGCAGCGCAATCTCCGCCCGGGTCCACTCCAGCCGGACCCGCTGCCGCCACCAGTCGCCGCCGTGCTGCTCGGCCACCGCACTGGCCTGGGCGAATCGGGTGTTCGCGTCGTCGGTCCGGCCCGCTCCGACGGCGTCGGCGGCGAGACCGATGAGGCAGTCGAACGCCGCCTCGTCCGGCCCTTCGGTCATCGCCAAGCCCCGAGCGTCGAGCTCGGCGGCGTGATCATGGCGGCCAAGGCCCCGGTGCACGCTCGCGGCGGTCGCGGCTGCGAGCGAGGAGAACAACCTCACCTCGGGCGGCGCGGCTTCCGGGTCGCCGGACTCGCCGGCCTCCAGCAGCGGCACCAGCACCCGCAGCGCCCCGCCGTACCGGCCGCAGGCCGACAACGCGACTCCCAGCAGCCAGGCCGAGGCAGCCACCTCCGCCCGCCGACCTTGGCCCTGCGCGACGGCGACCGCCCGCTCGAGATCGGCAACCGCGGCACCGGGCGGACCATGGAAGACCGCGCGCTCGCTTGCGGCGAGCAGCTTGGCGAGGTCGGCGTCGGCGGTGGCCACGGGCGGCAAGGTTATCGACCCACCCTCAGCGCACCGCTCACGCTGAACTGATCGCCCGACCCGCAGCCGCCCCGGAGGGCCGAACGGCCTATGAAGGGCTAGTGCTGGTGACCACCGTGCTTAGTGGGTATGACCGCCGGGACCGTGGGAGTGGCCATGGCCGTGGGCCTCGGCTTCTGGCTCCTCCGGCTTGTCGACGACGAGGGTCTCGGTCGTCAGCAGCATGCCGGCGATGCTCGCGGCGTTGCGGACGGCGGAGCGGGTCACCTTCACGGGGTCGACGACTCCGGCCTTGATCAGGTCCTCGTACTCGCCGGTGGCGGCGTTGAGGCCATGCCCCTTCTTCTTCGACTCGGCGACCTTGTTGACCGCGACGTAGCCCTCGAGACCGGCGTTCTGAGCGATCCAGCGCAGCGGCTCGATGAGCGCCGCTCGGACGATTCCCACCCCGGTCGCCTCGTCACCGGTGAGGCCGAGGTTGCCATCCAGGGACGGCACGACGGCGACCAGTGCGGATCCGCCGCCGGCCACGATGCCTTCCTCGATGGCAGCGCGAGTCGCTGAGATCGCGTCCTCGAGCCGGTGCTTCTTCTCCTTGAGCTCGACCTCGGTGTGAGCGCCGACCCGGATCACCCCGACGCCACCGGAGAGCTTGGCGAGCCGCTCCTGCAGCTTCTCGCGGTCCCAGTCGCTGTCGGTGTCGTCGATCTCGCGGCGGATCTGACGGATCCGGTCCTCGATCGCGGCGGTCTCTCCCGCCCCGTCGACGATGGTCGTGGTGTCTTTGGTGATCGTCACCCGACGGGCCTTGCCGAGCACCTCGAGGCCGACCGAGTCGAGCTTGAGACCGACCTCCTCCGAGACAACCTGGCCGCCGGTGAGGACCGCCATGTCGGCGAGCATCGCCTTGCGGCGGTCACCGAACCCGGGCGCCTTGGCAGCAACCACGGTGAACGTGCCACGGATCTTGTTGACGACCAGGGTCGACAGTGCCTCGCCCTCGACGTCTTCGGCAATCACCAGCAGTGGCTTGCCGGCCTGGACGACCTTCTCCAGCAGCGGCAGCACCTCGGCGACGTTGCTGATCTTGCCCTGGTTGATCAGGATGTAGGCATCGTCGAGGACGGCCTCCATCCGCTCCGGGTCGGTCACCATGTACGGCGAGATGTAGCCCTTGTCGAACTGCATCCCCTCGGTGAACTCGAGCTCGAGGCCCATCGTCTGGGACTCCTCGACGGTGATCACACCGTCCTTGCCGACTTTGGCGAACGCCTCCGCGATCAGCTCCCCGATCGTCGGGTCCTGCGCCGAGATCGCGGCAACGCTCGCAACCTCGTTCTGATCTTTCACCTCGCGGGCGACAGCGAGCAGCGTGTCGTTGACGACCTCGACGGCGGCGTCCATGCCACGCTTGAGCGCCATCGGCTGGGCACCGGCCGCGACATTGCGAAGACCCTCCCGGACCATGGCCTGAGCCAGAACGGTCGCGGTCGTGGTGCCGTCACCTGCGACGTCGTTGGTCTTGGTCGCGACCTCCTTGGCGAGCTGGGCCCCGAGGTTCTCGTACGGGTCTTCGAGCTCGACCTCCTTGGCGATGGTCACGCCGTCGTTCGTGATCGTGGGAGCGCCCCACTTCTTGTCGATCACCACATTGCGGCCGCGTGGGCCGAGGGTGACCTTGACGACGTCGGCAAGAGCGTCGACGCCGCGCTGGAGGGCGTCGCGAGCATCACTGTGGAACTGAAGGATCTTCGGCATACTGGCACTCTAGCCCCGCGAGTGCTAAGCCTCAAATCCGGGCCCGAACAACCGAGCGCCCCACCCGGCACCAGGTGTTCCTGGTCCGGACGGGGCGCTCGGGAGAGTGGAGGGAAAACCTACTTCTTGACGATCGCGAGCACGTCGCGCGCCGAGAGGATCAAGTACTCGTCGGCGCCGAACTTGACCTCGGTGCCGCCGTACTTCGAGAAGATGACGGTGTCGCCCTCGCTGACGTCCATCGGGACCCGGGCGCCGTCCTCGAACCGACCCGGGCCGACCGCGACGACGAGGCCCTCCTGCGGCTTCTCCTTCGCGGTGTCCGGAATCACGATGCCCGACGCAGTGGTTTGCTCGGAGTCCTGCACCGTGACGACGATGCGGTCCTCGAGGGGCTGAATGCTGGTCTTGGTAGCGGTCGCCACGACCGAACCTCCTGAAGCTGATGTGGTGTGCGGGCCCCCATTTGGCACTCGGGGGTGTCGAGTGCCAAAACTACGCCAGGCCCGCCGCCAGCGTCAATTGCGGGTCGGGCGCGCGCTCAGCCGGCCAGGAGAACGGCGGGCGGGACGGCGTCGAGGGCACGCAGGATCGTTTCGGCGAGCGCTCTGGCCTCGGCCGGGTGCAACTCCAGGGCGACCCGCGCCGACGGGCCCTCGGCGGGGGCCCGGAGGTCGATGTTGACCGTGTGGGTCGCGGTCGCGTGGAACGGGTGATCGACGTACACCGAGGCGTCGGTCAGCCGCAGCCACTCGCCGTTGGGTCCCTTACCGCTCCCCTTGATCGCGAGCATTTCGGTCTGGTAGGTGCACATCGGACTCAGCCCCCGAGGTTCGCGTCGAAGAACGCCCAGATCCGGTCCCAGCCGTCGGCGGCAGCCTCGGGCCGGTAGGCGGTGCGGTCGACCGAGAAGAACGCGTGCCCGGCGCCGTCGTACCGGTGGAACTCGTAGGGATGGCCGGCGTCAGCCAGCAGCGCCTCGAGCTCATCGACCTGAGCCGGCGTCGGGTACACGTCGTCGTTGCCGAACAGACCCAGGATCGGCCCGGACATCGACGTCGCGAGGTGGGCGAGATCGGGTTTCGGGGGAAGCCCCTCGGGCGTCTCGCCGATGATGAACGCGCCGTAGCAGACCACTGCCGCGTCGAGCGGCAGGCTGCCATTGGCGAGCCAGGAGTGGCGGCCTCCGGAGCAGTACCCGATGGTGGCCACCTTGCCGTTGGAGTTGGGCAGAGCCTTGAGCCAGGTCATCGCGCCGGCGACGTCACCGACCAACCGCTCGTCCGGTACGCCGCCGGCCGCGCGGGCGGTCGCGGCCGCGTCCGACGGCGAGGCGCCGGGCGCCTCCCGCCAATACAGGTTCGGGCAGATCGCGTTGTAGCCCTGCGCCGCAAAGCGTCGGACGTGCTCCTTGGACTCTCGGTCGTAGCCAGGCATGTGGTGGATGACGACAACGCCGCCGCGCGGCGCGTCGTCGTGGCAGGTCGCGGCGTACGCCTCGATGGTCTCGCCCCCGTCGCCGGGGATCATCACGGTTTCAGCGGTAATTGCGTCAGATGCCATGCGCTGAACTTATTGCCCTGCGCGACTAGCTGCCCGTGGAATTGCTCGTCGGGGCGGGCGGCGGCTTTACGCCGCTGTTGTGGATCCCGATCGTGAAGACGAGTGTCAGGACGAATGCCACCAGCACAAGGAACACCAGGAACGCACCGATGACCACTCGCCGGCCGCTCGTCGGTGCCGGCTGCGGACCCTGTCGCAGCCTTGGCACGGATGGTGTCGGCTCGCTCATGTAAGCGCCATTGACGAGTCGGCAGCAAAATCCAGCGCCGACGGCTCGGCTCCCCGCTCGACAAGGAGCGAGCCGAGCGCGGCCACCATGGCACCGTTGTCGGTGCAGAGTTTCGGCGGCGGCGTGCGCAGCGTCAGGCCGGCCGCATCGCAGCGCTGCTCGGCCAGCGCCCGCAGCCGGGAGTTGGCGGCGACGCCACCGCCGACGACCAGCGTGCCGACGCCATGCTCCCGGCATGCGGCGACCGCCCGGGCCGTCAGCACGTCGGCAACCGCCTCCTGGAAGGACGCTGCAACGTCGGCGATCGGCACCGGCTCGCCGGCCCGCTCGCGAGCCTCGACCCACCGCGCGACGGCCGTCTTCAGGCCCGAGAAGGTAAACGAGTACGGCGCGTCGCGGACCACCCCGCGCGGGAAGTCGATCGCCGACGGATCGCCTTCAGCCGCGGCCTTGTCGATGTAAGGGCCGCCGGGAAACGGCAACCCGAGCACTCGAGCCACCTTGTCGAAGGCCTCCCCGGCTGCATCGTCAACCGTCGCGCCGAGCGAGGTCAGCTCGCCGGCGACGTCCTGAACGAGCAGCAACGACGAATGGCCACCCGACACCAGCAGTGCAACGCAGGGTTGGGGCAGATCGCCGTGCACCAGCCGGTCCACCGCGACGTGCGCCGAGAGGTGGTTCACGCCGTACAGCGGCTTGCCAACCGAGACCGCATAGGCCTTCGCGGCCGCGACGCCGACGAGCAATGCCCCGGCAAGTCCCGGTCCGGCAGTGACGGCGATCGCATCGATGTCGTCGAGAGTCAGGCCGGCGGCGTCGAGCGCACGATGCATCGTCGGCACCATCGCCTCGAGGTGAGCGCGGCTGGCGACCTCAGGTACGACGCCACCGAAGCGCGCATGCTCATCGACGCTCGATGCAAGGGCGTCGGCGAGCAGCTCGCTGCCACGCACGATGCCGACGCCGGTCTCGTCACAGGATGTCTCGATGCCGAGAACGGTGGGTAGCGCAGTCATGCGGCACGCTCCCGCCGCATGACCACAGCGTCGGTTCCGCTCGGCTGGTAGTAGTTGCGGCGGACCGCGATCTTCGTGAATCCGTGGCGCTCGTAGAGGCGCATCGCGGCGTCGTTGTCGGCGCGCACCTCGAGATCAACGTGCTCGCAGGTCCGGCGCTCGGCCTCGTCCAGGAGGGTCACGAGCAGCTTCTCGCCGATGCCGCGGCGCTGGGCTGACGGGGCGACCGCGATGGTTTGGATATACGCCTCGTGCGGCGCGTAGCAGCAGAGTCCGGCGTAGGCGCAGATCGCACCCGCATCGTCCTCCTCGACGAGGTAGGTACGGGTGGAACGCTCGGCGAGCTCGGACCAGAACATCCCGTCGCTCCATGCCTCGTCGCCGAACAGCTCACGCTCGATGACCATCACCGGCTCGATGTCCCACCACCGCATCGGTCTCACGACGGCGTCACCGCCTTCGGCTTGCCCGGCACCTGGGCATCCGGCCGGCGCAGATACAGCGGCGCCAACCGGTCGGCCGGCCCGTCCACCCCGAGGCGAGTCCGCACCAGCGACGCGAGGTAGCTGGCCTCGGGATATCCCTGCCGTTCGTCCACCACGAAGTCGGCAAGGACCTCGCGGTACATCACGGCCCCGGCGCCGACGAGCTCCCCCACTTCGCCGCGCAACTGTTCGGCGACCACGGCTGGTGGCGCCAGCTCGGGGCCCGCACGGCGCTTGCCGTCCTCGTCGTACCTCGCCCAGTAGACCTGCTTGCGGCGCGCATCGGTCAGCACCGCAATCCCACTGCTGGCGTGGTGTGCCGCTGCTATGACATCGAGCGAGCACTCGCCGTATGCCGGGATGGCTAGTGCGTCACTCATCGCCCGTGCCGTCATGATCCCGACCCGCAGACCGGTGAACGGACCGGGCCCAAGCCCGACCGCGATCGCCGTCAGATCGGCGGGCCTCACGTCGGCGTCTCGGAGAACCTGGTCGATCGCGGACGCCAGCACTTCGCCGTGCCGATTCACCGCGATCGCTGTGCTGGACGCGAGAGTCTCCTCAGCTCCGACCACCCCGACCGCCACCGCCGGCGAGGACGTGTCGAAGGCGAGGATCAGCACGGATCGAGGCTACTTGCGCGATTCGGGCTGAATGGGATGGCGAAACCGGCGGTGGCGGGTGGGAATCTGGGCAGACCCGAGGACTCGAGCCGGCACGAGGAGACCAAGATGGCTGTTGCAGAGATCGAGGATGCCAGGCGCACCGAGCCGGCGTTCGGCCTGGTCGAACGGGAGATGCTCGACGGCTGGCTCGAGTTCCACCGGGTGACGTTGCTGTTGAAATGCGAGGGTCTCGATGACGACCGGCGCAAGGCGCGTCCGGTAGCGACCTCGAAGCTGTCACTGCACGGCCTGCTCCGGCACATGTCCGAGGTCGAGCGCGGCTGGTTCACCCGCACCCTTCTCGCTGACCAGACCGAGCCCTACATCTACTACACCAGCGAAGCCGACGACGACATCGAGCTGGCGCCGCTCGACAACGCGATTTGGGAAGCAGATCTTCAAATCTGGCAGCGGGAATGCGAACGCAGCCGCGAACACGCTGCGAAGTTCGACCTCGACCACTGCGGCCGGCAGCGACAAGGCAACGAGGTCTCACTCCGCTGGATCTACACGCACATGATCGAGGAGTACGCCCGCCACAACGGCCACGCCGACCTGATCCGCGAACTCCTCGACGGATCCGTCGGCTGGTAGCCCGCGCAGCGGCCATGCCTCAGGCGACGGTCGCGAGCATCTCCTGGGTGACACGCCACAGCCGGTCTGCTGACGCCGGGTCCAGCGCGTGCGGCAGGTAGCCCGCGCGGTCCGGCGGAACATGCTCGGAAGACTCGTTGCAGTCCTCGAAGTAGCGACCACCGATCCCCTTGAGCTGGGGCGAAGTCGCAAGCAGCACCGCTGTGGCCGCGCCCTGCCCGGGGGTCTTCATCGGCGTCGGGTTGGTGGCCGACGCGCGAAGGCGGGCCAGCTCCTCGGTATCGACGTGTCGCTGCAGGTTGGTCTGGATCGAGCCCGGGTGACACGCGTTCGACGTGATGCCGTCAGCCGGCCAATGCCGGGTGATGCCGACCGAGAACAGGATGTTGGCGGTCTTCGACTGCCCGTATGCCAGCCAGGGATCGTAGGGACGCCGCTGGAAGTTGATGTCATCCCAGACGATGTCGGAGAACATGTGGCCGGTCGAGCTGAGATTCACGACGCGGGCGTCGCCGGCCGCGGCCAGCGCTTGATGCAGGCCGAAGGTCAGCGCAGCATGCCCGAGATGGTTGGTCGCAAACTGCAGCTCCCAGCCGTTGCGCAACCTCGTCTCGGGTGAGGCCATGACGCCGGCGTTGTTGATGAGCACGTCCAGCGGCCCGGTCCATCCGGCGGCGAATGCCCGCGCCGAGCGCACGTCGGTCAGGTCGAGGTGCCCGATCGCGACCTGACCTTCGGCGCTCGCGGTGATGTCAGCCGCCACCTGGGCCGCCGCATTGAGATCGCGCGCGGCGATGGTGACCTCCGCGCCGGCGCCGGCGAGGGCACGCGCCGTCTCGATGCCGATGCCCGAGGCACCACCGGTGACCACGATTCGCTTGCCCGACAGGTCAAGGCCGTCGACCACTTCAGCAGCGGTGGACTCCCACGTAAACGGCGTGACGATCCGCTCGGCCATTTCGCTCCTCGGCTGACGACTGAGTGCAGTCGATCACGTTCTGCGGTGTCGGGCCATGACTAGCGCCGCTCGAGGCCGACGAGCTCGACACTCGACCAGCGGTCGCCGGTGCCGTTGATCTGAACCGTCCGGGTCTCGTCCGCGTCGTCATCCGGGCGCCGAATCTGGACCTCGAGGCGAGCGCCGGACAAGCCCTCGACCAGACCTTCGCCCCACTCGACGAGGGTCACCGACTCCTCGGTCGAAGCGTCGAGATCGAGGTCGTCGACCTCCTCGATCGAGGACAGCCGGTACGCGTCGACGTGGACGAGCGGCAGCCGGCCCCGATGTACGCGAGCGATGACGAACGTCGGCGACACGACTGCGCCTTCGACCCCCAGGCCACGGCCGATCCCCTGCGCCAGCGTCGTCTTGCCGGCACCGAGAGAGCCGCTCAGCACGACCAGGTCGCCGGGCATCAGGAGGCCGGCGAGCCGCTCGCCGAGCTCGCGCATGGCTTCCGGGGTCGGGACGGTCAGCCGCATCGCAGCAGCTCCGCGACGAGCCGTAGATCGGCTTCCAGGGCGAGTCGCGGCTCACCCCGCGGCCCGAACCGGATCGCGGCCGAGGGGTGGTAGGACGCGACGAGCCGGCGGCCGCGCCAGTC
>JAICXJ010000042.1 GCA_025980465.1 Frankiales bacterium
ACATCGTGAAAGAACCTATCCTCGCCGCTATCGGCGCCGGGATCCCGATACAAGAAGCGCGCGGACACATGGTCGTCGACATCGGCGGCGGCACGACCGAGGTCGCGGTCATCTCCCTCGGCGGCATCGTCACGAGCCAGTCCATCCGCACCGGCGGGGACGAGCTGGACGCCTCGATCATCGCGTACGTGAAGAAGGAGTACAGCCTGATGCTCGGTGAGCGGACGGCTGAGGAGATCAAGATGGCGATCGGCTCGGCGTTCCCGGCGCCGGACGAGCCGCACGCCGAGATCCGCGGACGCGACCTGGTCACCGGCCTGCCGAAGACGATCGTCGTCAGCGCCGACGAGATCCGCAAGGCCACCGAAGAACCGGTCAACGCGATCGTCGACGCCGTGAAGACGACCCTCGACAAGACCCCGCCGGAGCTGTCCGGCGACGTGATGGACCGCGGCATCGTGCTGACCGGCGGTGGCGCCCTTCTCACCGGTCTCGACGAGCGGCTGCGACACGAGACCGGCATGCCGATCCACGTGACCGACGGCCCGCTCAACTCGGTGGCGATGGGCGCCGGCAAGTGCGTCGAGGAGTTCGAAGCACTTCAACAAGTTCTGATCTCCGAACCCCGCCGCTAGCGCGCTCAGCCGGCGATCGGCTGCGTTCTCGCTCGCTTGCATGCCGTACGCATGCGGCCCTCGCCGCTGCCGCTCATCCGCCTGAACGCGCTATGGATAGCGTGCTCTCCGACATGAGGCCGACGGACATATGAGGAACCGCCGCGCTCGGCTGATCCTGACGCTGTTGCTACTGACGGCGTTCAGTCTCATCACCCTCGACTTCCGTTCGGGGGCGCTCAGCGGGGTACGGCGGGCGGCGTCGACGATCTTCGGGCCGATCGAGGGCGTGGTCAGTGACGTCGTCCACCCGATCGGGTCGTTCTTCTCCTCGCTCGGGCATCTCAACAGCTACAAGCACGAGAACTCCAGCCTCCGCCAGCACGTCGCCCAACTGCAGAGTCAGCTTCGGCTCACCCAGCGGGAACAGAACGAGCTGGCCCAGGAGCAGAGCCTGCTTCACCTTGCCGGGTTGGCGCAGTACAAGATCGTCGCGGCGCGGGTCGTCGCCTACGGCGGCGCCCTCGGGTTCGAGTCCACCGTGACGATCGACCGGGGGAGCGCCAACGGGATCGCGATGAACGAGACCGTCATCAGCGGTGGCGGGCTGGTCGGGCGGGTCGTGACCGTCGGCCGCAACACCTCGACAGTTCTGCTGGCAAACGACAGCAAGTTCTCCGCCGGCGCACGGCTGTCGGCCAACAACCCGGCGATCGGGTCGGTCGCGGGCGGCGGCAGGGGTCAGCCGCTCACGCTCACCCTTTTCGACAACACCGTGCAGCTGACGGTCGGCGAGCAGCTGGTGACCTTCGGGGACCGGCCCGCCGGGCCGTTCGTACCGGAGGTGCCGATCGGTCGCATCACGGCAGTCACTCCGGCCAACGGCCAGCTCGGTGAGACGGCGACCGTTCGCCCGTTTGTCGACCTGAGCAGCCTCGATGTGGTGGCGGTCGTGGTGAGGGCGCCCAAGTCGATCAAGCACGACAGCCTGCTGCCGAAGTCGCCGTCACCGGCCCCGACAGTGACGGTCACCGTCACCGCGACACCGGGGTCGGGCCCACGATCGAGCTCGACGCCTGCCGGCATCACGTCGGGCACCGGGACACCCCACTCGGGGCCGACCAGCTCGACGACGCCATGACCGGCCAGCGCATCGTGTTGCGGGTTGTGCTGGTGATCACCGCTTGCCTGGCGCAGGTAGGCATCATCAACCGGATGCGGTTGCCGGGCGGTGGCCCGGATCTGCTGCTACTGATCGTCGTCGCGATCGGGCTGGTTGCGGGCCCACAGCGAGGCGCGATATTCGGGTTCGGCGCCGGCCTGACTGCCGATGTCTTCCCACCGGCGGATCATCTGGCCGGTCAGCTCGCCTTCGCCTACACGGTCGTGGGCTACCTCGCGGGCTTGATCGACACCGGCGAGGACACCTCGGTGTTCACCACGATCGTGATGGTGGCGGCCGGCTCGGTCGGCGTCGTCCTGCTCTACGCCGGGCTGGGCGGAATCGTCGGTGACGGTCGGATTACTGCCTCAGCAACGCTTCATGCCGTCGTTGGGACCGTCGCCTACGATGTGGTGCTGGCGCCGCTCGTGGTCCCGCTCGTCTCGACCGTTGCCCGCCGGCTGGAGCCGGTCGGGTCGCGCTAGTCGAGCCGCCCCAACCCGGATGTCGCCTCAGCAGTCACAACCTCGAGACCACGCACGGATCGCCCGACCGGAAGCCACGACACCGTGATAGACCGCTCCCGACTCCGACTCGTCGTACTCGGCGTGCTGGTTGTGTCGCTGGTCGCGACGTTGCTCGGCCGGCTGTGGTACCTGCAGGTGCTGGCGGCGCCGCAGTTCCGGGCCGCGGCCGAGTTGAACAACGTCAAGGACGTGGTCACCGAGGCCCCGCGCGGGGAAATCCTCGACGACGCCGGCCGGCCGTTGGTCAACAACAAGCCCGCGCTCGTCGTCTCGGTCGACCGCATCGCGCTCAGCCGCCAGCCCCAACAGGGCAAGCTCGTCCTGCAGCGGCTCTCACACGTGCTGCAGGTGCCGTACACCAAGCTGAACGACGAGACGACGCCCTGCGTCTACGTCAAGACCCGCCATGTTCACAACGGCAAGGTCACCACCACCGTCGGCGTCAAGGTCAACCCGTGCTGGTCCGGCTCCCCGTACGAGCCCGTCCCGGTGAGCCAGCTGCGCCCCACGCTCGCTGCAACCCGACGAGCGCTGGTCATCCAGGAGATGTCCGAGGACTTCCCGGGCGTGACGGTGGCGCTGAGCGCCGTCCGGCACTACCCGAAGCCGGACGGGGCGCTTGCCAGCGCGATGCTCGGCTACATCGGCCCGATCTCGAGTACGGCGCTGGCCCAGCTCAGCCCGCAGCAACAGCAGATCGAGCGCAACACCCAAGTCGGTCTCACCGGCCTCGAGGCCAGCTACGAGAAGTACCTGCATGGAAAGCCGGGCGTGAAGCAGGTCAGTGTCGACCACGTCGGCGCGGTCACCGGGGTGCTCAAGAACACGCTCCCGACGCCCGGTGACGACATCGTCACGAACATCGACGCCAAGGCTCAGGCCGACCTCGAGAAGCAGCTGCAAAACGCGATCAACACCGCGCGCCACTCCGGGTTCTCCGCCGACTATGCGGCGGGTGTGGTGTTGAACGTCCGCACCGGGGGCGTCGTTGCGATGGCAAGCGACCCGACGTACCCGCCGTCGGCGTTCGTGCCCAGCATCAGCGGCAAGGAGTACACCAAGCTCAAGAACGAGAAGGGCTCGCCGCTCGTCGACAAGGCGTTCGAGAGTGCGGCGGCGCCCGGCTCGACGTTCAAGCCGATTTCATCGTCCGGTCTGATCAAGGACGGCACGATGAGCATCAATGGCGCCTACGACTGCCCGCAGAACTTCCAGAACCGCCACAACTTCGACGGTGAGGCCGGCCTCGGCTTCATCCCGCTGCGTACTGCGTTGATCGTCTCCTGCGACACGTTCTTCTTCGCGCTCGGCAACACCGACTGGAATCGCGACAGCGCCCTGGTCCGGGCGCACAAGAAGCCACGCGAAGGCGTTCAGCGGATGGCCCACGCCTACGGCTACGGGGAGCCGGTTGGTCTCGACCTGCCGTCGGGCGAGGTCGCCACCGGCCACATCGCCGACCGGGCCAACACACTGCTCAACTGGAAGGCCAACAAGGCGAACTACTGCGCCGGCGCCGCCCGACGACCGAAGGGCAGCTACCTGCAGCAGATCGACGCCGACAACTGCAAGTTCGGCTACATCTTCCTGCCCGGTGACCAGATGAACGAGGACGTCGGCCAGGGCACGGTGACGGTCTCGCCGCTGCAGGAGGCGGTGGCGTACGCCGCGATCGCCAACGGCGGGACCGTCTTCGAGCCTCGCATCGCCAAGGCCATCCTGAGCCCGACCGGCAAGGTCATCAAGCGGATCAAACCGCAGGTGCGAGGCCACCTTCCACTGCCCAAGGCTGACCTGGACTACATCCGCAACGCGATGTACGGCGTGACCACCTCGCAGTCACCGCCAGGAACCGCCGTCAGCGCGTTCGCCGGCTTCCCGATGAACAAGGTCCTCATCGGTGGCAAGACCGGAACGGCGGAGCTGTCCGGCACCAGCCAGAACGGCTCGTGGTTCGGATCGTTCGGGGGGCCGGCCGGCGGAAAGCCGCAGTTCGTGACCGTCATCGAGGTCAACAAGTCGAACCAAGGCGCGATCAGCGCGGCGCCGTTCGTCCGCAACGTGTGGGACGACCTCTACGGCTTCGGGGGCAACAAGCCGGCGTTCCCGAATGGAGTGCCGCCGACGAAGCTGCCGACCATTCGCGTGCAGTCGGCCGCCCACAGCCACAAGTCGAGCGGCACGGCCGGGTCGACTCCACCGGCGACCTCGAGCCCGGCGTCGCCCGGCACGTCCACTGGCGCGCTCGGCATGCCACCGGCACTCGGAGTTCGGTTCGAGCAGCGGGAGCCGCGGGCGTGACGGACTGGTCGGAGTCCACCCGCGCGGCACCGGTCAGCCTGCGACGCGAGTCGCTCGCGGCGAAGGCCCTGGACCGTGAATCGCTCCTGCGCCAGCTCGACTGGGTGCTGGTCGGTGCCGTGACCGCCCTCTGTGTCATCGGCTGCGCACTGGTGTGGGCGGCCACGAAGCCCCAGGGTCTCGGGTCGTCGTACCTAAAGAAGGACGTCCTCAACATCGTCATCGGAGTCGGGCTCGCCGCCGTCGCGTGCCTGGTCGACTACCGAACCCTGCGTGCTTACACCCCGGTGTTGTACGGCGCGTCCGTGGTCGGCCTGCTCGTGGTGCTCTCGCCACTCGGTCAAACAGTGAACGGTGCCCACTCCTGGATCGGCCTCGGTGGGGGTTTCGAGATCCAGCCGTCGGAGTTCGCGAAGATCGCGGTCGTACTCGGCATCGCGATGCTGCTGTCCGAGAAGCGCGAAGGCCGGGCCGAGCCCACGACGCAGGACATCGGGTTGTGCTTCGGCGTGTCGTTCTTCCCGGTGCTGCTCATCCTGCTGCAGCCCGACGTCGGATCGATCATGGTCTTCGGCTTCATCATCTTCGGAATGCTCGCGCTGTCGGGTATCTCAGGACGATGGGTCGCCGGCATGCTCGTCGCGGCGTTCCTCGGCATCCTGGTGATCGTCCACCTGCACCTGCTTCACCACTACCAGATCGCGCGCCTGCAGAGCTTCGAGCATCTCGATTCGAAGAACAACGCGTCGGCGCAAGGTGTCGGCTTCAACCAGGCGCAGGCGCGCATCGCGATCGGTCACGGCGGCGTGTGGGGGCAGGGCCTGGGCAACGGCAGCCAGACCAACGGCCAGTTCGTGCCGGAGCAGCAGACCGACTTCATCTTCTCGGTGGCGGGCGAGGAGCTCGGCCTCGTCGGGGCCGGGCTGATCGTGGTCCTCTCCGGCATCGTGATGTGGCGGGCGCTGCGCATCGCGCGGTTGGCCGAGGACCGGTTCGGGATGCTCGTCGGTGTCGGGATCGTGTGCTGGTTCGGATTCCAGATCTTCGAAAACGTCGGGATGAACCTCGGCATCATGCCGATCACCGGCTTACCGCTGCCCTTCGTGTCCTACGGCGGCACGTCGATGTTCGCCTCGATGATCGCGATCGGCCTGCTGCAAAACGTCCGGGTGCGCTCAGTGCGCTGAGCACCCTCTCGTGCACCTGGTCCGGCTGAGTAGCGTTCGACCTGATGGCCGAGCTGACCGTCGCGACACCGCTTCGCGTCGAGTACCTAGCTGTGAAGCGGTCGCTTCCCACCGCCCGCGTGGTCCTGACCGGGATGGGCCCGCGGCGGTCGCGACGCAGCCGGACCAGCATCGTGGGGGATGGGCCGTTGGCAGTGATGGGAGTCGCCGGCGGGCTCGGCGACGACGTAGGTCCTGGTGACCTGGTCGTCGCGGACGAGGTACGAGACGGGCCGACCTCCGTCGTAACGCTTCGATCCGACGACCTGGTTGAGGCGCTGCGCGAGAGGGGCTTGCGAGTGCATGTCGGTCCGATCGTCTCGGTCGGCCGGGTCGCCGGAAACCAGGCGCGTGCCGCACTCGCGCGAACCGGGGCCCTCGCGGTCGACACCGAGACCGCGCAGCTCGTCGACGGCTGGCCGGGTCGACCGCTCACCGTCGTACGCAGCATCGTCGACACCGCCGCCGCGCCGCTGTTGCGGACCGGGACCCTGACGCGAGGGCTCGCGGCACTGGCGGCGTTGCGGCGGGCCGCTCCTGCTGTCGCAGAGTGGGCGTCTACTGTCGGGATTGCGGGGATATCCCCAGAAGGCCCGCACCAGCGAGAAGAAGGGACCTGACCATGGCGATGCCACTGCGCCAGAACCTCAAGGTCGGGCGCTACCTCCTCAAGCAGCGGCTCGCCCGCCGAGAGCACTTCCCGCTGGTCCTCGAGCTGGAGCCGTTGTTCGCGTGCAACCTCAAGTGCGCTGGATGCGGCAAGATCCAGCAGCCGCACACGCTGTTGAAGCAGCGGATGCCGGTCGAACAGGCGGTGGCTGCGGTGGAGGAGTGCGGTGCGCCGGTGGTCTCGATCGCCGGCGGCGAGCCATTGATGCATCCGCAGATCGACCAGATCGTTGCTGAGCTGCTGGCGCGAAAGCGCATTGTGCTGTTGTGCACCAACGCGGTGCTCCTGCCGCGGCACCTGGGGCGGTTCAAGCCGCATCGCGACTTCTCGTTCATCGTGCACATCGACGGCCTGCAGGAGCGCCATGACGAGTCGGTGTGCAAGGAGGGCGTGTTCGAAGAGGCCGTCGCTGCGATTCACCAGGCGAAAGCAGCCGGCTTCCGGGTGATGACCAACACGACGTTCTTCTCCACCGACACTCCGCAGACGGTCATCGAGGTGCTCAACTACCTCAACGACGACCTCGAGATCGACAACATGCAGATCTCGCCCGGGTACGCCTACGGCAAGGCACCGGACCAGGAGCACTTCCTCGGCGTCAAGCAGACCAGGGAACTGTTCGCCGCGGCATTCGCCGACGGCCGGCGCCGGAAGTGGCGACTGAACCATTCGCCGCTGTTCCTGGACTTCCTCGAGGGCAAGCGTGACTTCGAGTGCACGCCGTGGGGAATCCCGTCGTACTCCCTGCTCGGGTGGCAGAAGCCCTGTTACCTGCTCGACGACGGGTACGCCGCGAGCTGGCAGGAGTACATCGACACGACCGACTTCGACGCCTACGGGCGCGGTCGGGATCCGCGGTGTGCGAACTGCATGGCGCACTGTGGCTACGAACCAAGTGCAGTGTTCGCCACGATGAGCTCGTTGAAGGAGACCATCCGCGCGGCCGCCTCCTGACCCACGGCGAGTGTGGGCCTAGGAGTCGCGACGGGCGAGGTTCTTGATCAGGGTCTTCGCGAAGTCGAAGCTGAGGCCGTTGGGCTTGCGAGCGTCGGCCATCACGTCACGGAAGGCGTTGAGGAAGAACTCGACCTCCTCGTCGCCGATCACGAGTGGCGGTAGCAGCTTGATCGTCGGCATCCGGTCACCGGCGACCTGCGTGAGCACGCGATGCCGGTTGTGCAACGGCACGACGACGACCTGAGCGAACAGCCCCTTGTGAGCGGTGTTCAGCAGGTTCCACAGGCTGCGGGCGCCGAGGGAGGACGGCTTGCCGAACTCGATGCCGATCATGAGTCCGCGGCCGCGCACATCGACGATCAGATCGTTGTGTGCCATCACCTCGCGGATGCCCGCTCGCAGCTGCTCACCTCGGCGCTCGGCGTTTGCCATCAGCCCTTCGTCGTCGATCACCGACAACGTCGCGAGGCCGGCCGTCATCGCGAGCGCGTTCCCGGAGAACGTCGAGTCGTGGACGAGTACTCGTTCCATCGTCGAGTAGATCTTCTCGAAGATTCCCTTGCGGCACATGGTCGCCGCGACCGGCGCGATGCCACCAGACAGCGCCTTCGCGACGGTGATGATGTCGGGCTGAACGCCCTCGTCGTACTCGGTTGCGAGGAACCGGCCGGTGCGTGCGATGCCGGTTTGCACCTCGTCGGCGATCAGGAGCGCACCGTTGTCATGCAGCAACTGCTGCGCCGCGCGCAGGTATCCCTCGGGTGCGACGTAGACACCCTTTCCCTGAATCGGCTCCACGATCAGCGCGGCGACGTCCCCCTTCTTCACCTCGCGCTCGAGTGCCTCGAGATCGCCGAACGGGATGCAGGTGTCGGGGAACAGCGGCGCGAAACCCTCGCGGAACTCCTCGGCGCCGTTGACCGAGAGCGACGCCGCGGTCAGCCCGTGAAACGCGTGGTCGCAGTAGATGATCCGGGTTCGGCCGGTCGCGCGCCGGGCGAACTTCAGTGCGGCCTCGACCGCCTCGGTGCCGCTGTTCGCGAAGTAGACGCGGTCCATGCCGGGCACCCGAGCGAGCAGCGCCTCCGCGAGCAGGCCGGGGAGGACCGGGGTGTCGAACTGGAGCATGTCGACGAGCCCGGCATCGAGCACGTCGTGCAGGGCTCGCCGAATCGCAGGATGGTTATGGCCGAGGGCGTGGACGCCGAAGCCGGACTGGAAGTCGAGATAACGCTGCCCGTCGCTGTCGACGTACCAGGAGCCTTCCGAGCTCTCCAGGATCCGATCGAAACCCAGGGTGTGCAGCGTGCGCGGCATCTGCGGGTTGAGGTGGTCGGCGTGCAGCTTGAACGCGTCGCCGCGGCGCGCCTCGATCAACGCGAGGATGTCGAATCCCATTCAGCCAGCCTACGGCGCGAAGCGCCGTCGTATGCAGGGCGGCGCGGGAGGACCGTACCCTGACCAGATGGGCGGAGCGAGTATTTTCCAGCGGCTGGAGCCGCTGCTCCCCGCCGTCCGCAAGCCGGTCCAGTACGTCGGCGGCGAGCTGCACTCGGTCGTGAAGGACTGGGAGTCCTGCCAGGTCCGCTGGGCGCTGATGTATCCGGACGCCTACGAGGTCGGGCTTCCCAACCAGGGCCTGCAGATCCTCTACGAGCTGCTCAACGAGCGGGACGACGTCCTCGCGGAGCGCACCTACAGCGTCTGGTCGGACCTCGAGGCGCTGATGCGCGAGCACGCGATCCCGCAGTTCACGGTCGATGCGCATCGCCCAGTGGGCGACTTCGATCTTCTCGGGGTGTCGTTCGCCACCGAGCTGGGCTACACGAACCTGCTGACTGCGCTCGATCTCGCCGGCATTCCGCTCAGCGCCGCCGAGCGGGACGAGTCGCACCCGATCGTCGTCGCCGGCGGCCATGCCGCGTTCAATCCCGAGCCGATCGCCGAGTTCATCGATGTCGCGGTGTTGGGCGACGGCGAGCAGGCGGCAGTGGCGATCACGGACCTAGTGCGCGACTGGAAGGCGGCCGGCCGGCCAGCTGGCCGCGACGGTCTGCTTGTCCGCCTGGCGACCAGCGGCGTGGCCTACGTGCCGGCCTTCTACGACGTCACCTACCTGCCCGACGGACGGATCCAGCGCGTCGTACCGAACCGTCCGGGTGTGCCGTGGCGGGTGGCCAAACACACCGTGATGGACCTCGACGAGTGGCCGTATCCCAAGCAGCCGCTGGTGCCACTCGCCGAGACCGTGCACGAGCGATACAGCGTCGAGATCTTCCGCGGCTGCACCCGCGGCTGTCGGTTCTGCCAGGCCGGCATGATCACCCGCCCGGTGCGTGAGCGCTCGATCACGACGGTCGGCGAGATGGTGCAGCGCGGCATCGCAGCCACCGGCTTCGAGGAAGTCGGTCTGCTGTCGTTGTCGAGCGCCGATCACAGTGAGATCGCCGAGATCGCGAAGGGGCTTGCCGACCGTTACGACGGGGAGCAGGTGTCGCTGTCGTTGCCGTCGACACGGGTCGACGCGTTCAACGTGACGCTGGCGAACGAGCTGTCCCGCAACGGCCGGCGTACCGGTCTGACATTCGCTCCCGAAGGCGGCAGCGAGCGGATGCGCAAGGTCATCAACAAGATGGTGACCGAGGAGGACCTGATCCGCACCGTCGCGACCGCGTATGGCAACGGTTGGCGTCAGGTCAAGCTCTACTTCATGTGCGGTCTGCCCACCGAGACCGATGACGACGTCATGCAGATCGCGGCGATGGCCCGCCGCGTGATAGCGACGGGTCGGGAGGCAGCCGGGCGCCGGGATATCCGCTGCACGGTGTCGATCGGCGCGTTCGTGCCGAAACCGCACACGCCTTTTCAATGGGCGGCGCAGCTCGACCACGAGACCGTCGACCGGCGGTTGCGGGCGTTGAAGGGCGCTCTCACGCACGACCGGGAGTTCGGCCGGTCGATCGGCGTGCGCTACCACGATGGCCGGCCTTCCATCATCGAAGGACTGCTCTCCCGTGGTGATCGCCGGGTCGGCGCCGTGATCCGCGCGGTCTGGGAGGACGGCGGCCGGTTCGACGGCTGGAGTGAACACTTCTCCTTCCGGCGATGGGAGAACGCCTGCACCGCGGTTTTCGAGGGTCAGCCGGTCTCGCTCGACTGGTACACGACCCGGGAGCGTGACCTGGTCGAGGTGCTGCCGTGGGATCACCTCGACGCGGGCCTGGACAAGGACTGGATGTGGCAGGACTGGCAGGACGCGATCTCGGGGGAAGAGGTCGAGGACTGCCGCTGGTCGCCCTGCTACGACTGCGGCGTCTGCCCGTCGATGGACACCGAGATCCAGGTCGGCCCCACCGGCCGTCAGCTGCTCCCGCTCACCGTCGTCTGATGCCCCCACCAATGGCACATGCGTGGGCCAATAGCCCCACCAATGGCACATGCGTGGGTCGATGAGCCGGACGCCGGACGGGCCACCGCCGCCTCCGGTGGTGCAGCGGCTGCGGGTCCGCTACACCAAGCGTGGCCGGATGCGCTTCACCAGTCACCGCGACTTCGCCCGCGCTTTCGAGCGGGCGCTGCGCCGCTCCGGCGTACCGATCGCGTTCAGCGCCGGATTCAGCCCGCACCCGAAGGTCTCCTACGCCGGCGCGGCGCCGACCGGCACCGCGTCGGAGGCGGAGTACCTCGAGATCGGCCTGGCGGTCTCGCGCGACCCGAGACGGGTGCGCGAGGCGCTCGACGCCGCCCTCCCGGACGGAATCGACGTGGTCGAGGTCGTCGAGGCGCAGCCGGCAACGCCGTCGCTGGCAGAGCGCATCGAGGCCTCGTCCTGGGAGATCCGGCTGCCGGGGGTCAGCGAGGAGGAGGCCGCCGCGGCGGTCGGGAAGTTCCTGGCGCTGGACAGCGTCTTGGTGGCCAGACCGACCAAGGACGGCCACCGCGAGGTGGACGCCCGCGCCGGGGTTGCCTCGGTTCGACTCGGCGTGGCGCGGAATCCGGATTCCGGGTGGGAAACCGGCCCCTGTGCCACACTGAACCTGGTTGTTCGGCATTCCACACCCGCCGTTCGACCCGACGACGTGTTGACGGCGCTGCGACGAGCAGCCGGTCTGTCGACGCCCGTCACCCCAGTGGTGACGAGGCTGGCGCAGGGCCTGCTCGACGAGGCGTCGCCGCAGGACGAGAGGCGTCTGCTCGACCCGCTGGGCTAGGTCCGGCGCTCGAGATCGCCACAACTTCTGACGTCGCCGTGGTTCGTCCCGCGGTGCCCACCGGCATCGTGGCTCGAACCTCCACCCGGCTTCCGCCGTGCGTTGCTCAGATGAGCGGCGTACGGCGACAACCTCGCTCCTTGCGCGCGGCGGGCGTTCTCAGGAACGACCGCACCCGGGAGCGGACAGGAGACACGTGCTCGACACAGAGCGCAACGACGAGAACAACGAATCACCTTCAGGCTCGACCACGGCTGGCGAGTCGACCGAGGCGCCGACCCGACGCAAGGCGGCTCGCCGCCCCGCCGGGCCGCCCACCCCGGCGGCCACCGCAGAGCCCAGCGCGCCTCCGACGGAGGCGGCGAGCCCGGCTTCTGAGATCTCGACGACACCCGCGAAGCGGACCCGTAAGAAGGCTGCGCCCGCCGAGACCACCTCGACGGATGGCGCCACACCGGACGCCGCCGACGGCGAGGACAAGCCGGCGACTCGCCGGCGCCGAACGCCGGCGAAGGCCACGGCGGACACGCCGCCGGACGACGGCAGCGGGACGGGCGGGATTGCGGTGCTGTTCCAGCCACCGCCCGCCGATCTCGCTCCCCGCCGGCAGGCCAAGGCGGCCGCCGCGACGGAAGCCGCCGACCCAGCCGATGACGCGGCCGAGGACGACGTCGAGGACGAGCCGGAAGGTGACGGGACCGGCGCACCGCGCCGCCGACGTCGCGGCCGACGTGGCCGCGGGGGCCGCGGTGGCGGGGGCGGTGCCGGGTCGGCCGAAGGCGGCGACGGCGCCGAGGACGATCAGGACGCGACCGACGCCTCCCGTGAGGACGGTGCCGATGGGGCCGAGGACGACGACGACGGCGGGCCCGGGTCGAGCACCCGGCGGCGCCGCCGGCGGCGGCGCAGCGGTTCCGGCGAGGGGGGCGAAGGCGGCTCCGAGGACGATCCGCCCAACACCGTCGTTCACGTCCGCGAGCCACGACCGAAGCAGACCGATGATGGCGTCCGCGGGGTCAAAGGCTCGACCCGGATCGAGGCCAAGCGACAGCGGCGCCGCGACGGGCGCGACACCCAGCGCCGCCGACCGTCGATCATCACCGAGGCTGAGTTCCTGGCCCGCCGTGAGGCCGTCGACCGGGTCATGGTGGTCCGGCAAGGCGATGACCGTACCCAGATCGCGGTTCTCGAGGATGGCGTGCTCGTCGAGCACTACGTCACGAAGAAGAACTCAGCGTCGATGGTGGGCAACGTCTACCTCGGCAAGGTGCAGAACGTCCTGCCGTCTATGGAGGCCGCGTTCGTCGACATCGGCCGGGGCCGCAACGCGGTGCTGTACGCCGGCGAGGTCAACTACGACGCGAGTGCTCTGGAAGGCCGCCCGCCCCGCATCGAGCAGGCGCTGAAGGGTGGGCAGTCGGTGCTGGTGCAGGTCACGAAGGACCCGATCGGCCACAAGGGCGCCCGGCTGACGAGCCAGGTCAGCCTTCCTGGCCGCTACATGGTCTACGTGCCGGACGGTCGGCTGTCGGGGATCAGCCGCAAGCTTCCCGACACCGAGCGCACCCGGCTGAAGACGATCCTCAAGCGACTCACACCCGACGACGCGGGCGTCATCATCCGCACCGCCGCCGAAGGGGCGAGCGAGGACGCGCTCGAGCGCGACCTCAACCGGCTCAAGGCGCAGTGGGAGGACATCGACAAGAAGGCGCAGTCCGGCAGCGCGCCGAGCATGATCTACACCGAGCCGGATCTGGTCATCCGGGTGGTCCGCGACATCTTCAACGAGGACTTCACCTCCCTCGTCGTGCAAGGCGGCGACGAGTGGGACACGATCGACAACTACGTCCGGTGGGTCGCGCCCGACCTCGCCGAGCGGACCAAGCGCTGGACCCACGACGAGGACGTCTTCGCGTCGTACCGCGTCGATGAGCAGCTCGCGAAGGCACTCGACCGCAAGGTCTGGCTGCCCAGCGGCGGCTACCTCGTCATCGACCGGACCGAGGCGATGGTCGTGGTCGATGTGAACACCGGCAAGTTCACCGGCAAGGGCGGCAACCTCGAAGAGACCGTCACCAAGAACAACCTCGAGGCGGCCGAGGAGATCGTCCGGCAGCTGCGGTTGCGCGACCTCGGCGGGATCATCGTCATCGACTTCATCGACATGGTGCTCGAGAGCAACCGCGACCTGGTGCTCCGCCGCCTGCTGGAATGTCTGGGGCGTGACCGCACCCGTCATCAGGTGGCCGAGGTGACGTCGCTCGGATTGGTCCAGATGACCCGCAAGCGGGTCGGCGAGGGTCTGCTCGAGTCGTTCAGCGAGACCTGCAAGGAGTGCGGCGGCAGCGGGGTGATCCTCACCCACGACCCGGTCGCCGAGCAGCGGCCGAAGAAGCCGGCGAAGCCGAAGTCCGACGCGGCCAAGGCCGGCAGCGGAAAGGCCGATCACGGCAAGTCAGACAAGGCCGGGAAAGCCGCGAAGAAGGCCGAGGAAGTCGCTGAGCCGGAGCCGGTCAGCACGCCGGCCTGATGGGGCGGCTCCGGCTCCCGGAGGGACGTCGGAGCGGCGTTTGACCCGGTGCGGGAGCGATCCGTACCCTTGACGGTCGGCGCGCCTCTGGGTGGCAAGAAGCAGAGCGGTTGCAACAGACAGAGCGTGCGCGCACATCACGCCAGATTCGTGAGGAGCCCGACCGTGTACGCGATCGTCCGCAGTGGCGGCCACCAGCACAAGGTCGCGGTCGGCGACACCCTGACGGTCGACAAGCTGTCGCAGGCGCCCGGAGAGTCCATCACGCTGCCCGCGCTGCTCTTGGTGGACGACGCCGGCGCCGTGACCACCGACGCCGCAGCCTTGTCCAAGGCGACCGTCACCGCTGAGGTCGTCGAGCAGACCAAGGGCCCCAAGATCGAGATCCATCTGTTCAAGAACAAGACCGGCTACCACCGGCGTCAGGGCTTCCGCTCTCGCTTGACGACGCTGCGCGTCACCGGTATCGAGACCGGAAAGTAGGACCCGAGCAATGGCACACAAGAAGGGCGCGTCGTCCAGCCGTAACGGCCGTGATTCCAACGCGCAGCGGCTCGGCGTCAAGCGGTTCGGTGGTCAGCAGGTCAACGCCGGCGAGATCCTGGTCCGCCAGCGCGGCACCCACTTCCACCCGGGCGACAACGTCGGCCGTGGCGGCGACGACACGCTGTTCGCGCTGGTCGCCGGCGCAGTGGAGTTCGGCCGCAAGCGTGGCCGCCGGGTCGTCAGCATCGCGGCGCCCGACACCGCGGGTAGCTGACAGCACGTATTTAGTTGTCCTAGTCAGCGAAGATTGAGCGGCAATGGCCGCGACCTTCATCGACCGCGTCGTGCTGCACGCTGCTGGCGGCAACGGCGGTAACGGCTGCGCCTCGGTCCACCGTGAGAAGTTCAAGCCGCTCGGCGGTCCCGATGGCGGTGACGGCGGGCGCGGCGGCGATGTCGTGCTTCTCGTCGAGCCGAGTGTCACCACGCTGCTCGATGTCCATCGCCATCCGCACCAACGCGCGACCAGCGGCAAACCCGGCCAGGGCTCCATGCGCTCCGGGGCCGAAGGCTCCGACCTGGTCGTGGCGGTGCCGGACGGGACGGTGGTGCGCGACGCGCAGTCGGGGGAGTTCCTGGCCGATCTGGTCGGAGCCGGCACCCGATTCGTCGTCGCGAAGGGTGGCCGCGGCGGCCTCGGCAACGCCGCACTGGCATCGGCGCGCCGCAAGGCGCCCGGGTTCGCGTTGCTGGGTGAGCCCGGCGAGAGCATCGATGCGCTGCTCGAGCTCAAGTCGGTTGCCGACGTCGCGTTGATCGGCTTCCCGAACGCCGGGAAGTCGTCGTTGATCGCGGCGATGTCGGCGGCGAAGCCGAAGATCGCCGACTATCCGTTCACCACGCTGGTGCCCAACCTCGGCGTCGTCGAGGCGGGTGAGGTGACCTTCACCGTCGCGGACGTCCCCGGCCTGGTGCCCGGCGCGAGCACCGGCCGCGGTCTGGGGCTGGAGTTCTTGCGCCACGTCGAGCGGTGCTCGGTGCTGGTGCACGTGGTCGACTGCGCGACGGCCGAACCGGGCCGGGATCCGGTCAGCGACATCGAGACGATCGAGGCCGAGCTGGCGGCGTACGACGACCTGATCGACGGCGGGCTCGCCGATCGACCCCGGCTGATCGCGCTGAACAAGATCGACGTTCCCGACGCGCACGAGCTGGCGGACATGGTGCGCACCGAGGTGGCAGACCGCTTCGGCGTACCGGTCTTCGAGATCTCAGCCGCCGCCCGGTCGGGTCTGCGCGAGCTCGGCTTCGCCCTCGGCGAACGGGTCGCGGCGTGGCGGGCCGGGCTGCCGAAGGCCGAGCCGACCCGCATCGTGCTGCGGCCGACGCCGGTGCGAGACGACGGATTCACGGTCGAACCGGTCGGCGAGCAGGCATATGTGGTGCACGGCGAACGGCCGCGGCGTTGGGTCAACCAGACCGACTTCAGCAACGACGAGGCGGTGGGTTACCTCGCCGACCGGTTGGCCCGGCTCGGCGTGGAGGACGCGCTCGCCGCACTCGGCGCCACACTCGGCGCCGAGGTCACGATCGGTGAGGTCACGTTCGACTGGGAGCCGACATTGCGGTTCGACAGTTCGACCCCACACGGCGGGCGAGGCTCCGACGAGCGGCTGGAGGACCACGGCCGGATCGGCGCCGACGATCGCAAGGCAGCCCGCAAGGCTCGCCGGTCGGCGTACGACGAGGACGTCGAGGCGGACTGGACCGACGAGGCCGGTTCATGAACCCGCAAACGATCATGAGGCTTGCCGCACGACACGCCGACGAGTCTGCCGCGAGCCTCATGATCGTTTCGAAAGGGCGCGGGAGATGAGTCGCGAGGTCGTCGCCGGCGCCCGCCGGCTCGTGGTCAAGGTGGGGTCGTCGACGCTGGCGAGTCCGCATGGCGGGTTGGACCACTCGCGGATCGATCTGCTCGTCGACGCGTTGGCGGCCCGGGTCGCGGCCGGTGCGCAGGTCGTCCTCGTCTCCTCCGGGGCGATCGCTGCCGGGCTCAAGCCGCTTGGACTGGCCCGGCGGCCGCGCGATCTCGCCACCCAGCAGGCCGCGGCGAGCGTCGGCCAGGGAATGCTTGTCGCGAACTACACCGCGGCTTTCGCCCGTCACGGGCTCACCGTCGGACAGGTGCTTCTCACCGCCGACGATGTGGTGCGGCGAGCGCACTACCGGAACGCCTCGCGGACGTTCGAACGGCTGTTGGGTCTTCGGGTCGTGCCGGTCGTGAACGAAAACGACACGGTGGCGACGGAGGAGATTCGCTTCGGCGACAACGATCGGCTCGCTGCCCTCGTGACCCACATCGTCTCGGCGGACGCGCTCGTCCTGCTCTCCGACGTCGACGCGGTCTACGACACCGACCCCTCCCACGGCCCGGCGGGCCGGGTGAGTGATGTCCGCGAGGACGCCGACCTGGCACACGTGCGGTTGGGCAAGGTCGGCAAGGCCGGGGTGGGCAGTGGCGGCATGGCGACCAAGGTCGCGGCAGCGCGGATCGCTGCCGGTGCCGGTGTGCCGACCCTGCTCGCCCACACCGATCAGGTCGTCGACGCGCTCACTGGAGCCGATGTCGGTACCTGTTTTCATCCGACCGGCCGGCGGACCTCGGCGCGGCTGTTGTGGTTGGCCCACGCGACGACCGCGCGGGGGAGTGTCGAGCTGGATGACGGCGCGGTCCGCGCGGTGGTCGAGCGCCGGCTGTCGCTGCTGCCGGCCGGCATCACGGCGGTGTCGGGGGAGTTCGCGGCGGGTGACCCGGTCGACCTCACCGATCCGGCGGGCGTCGTGGTGGCGCGGGGGTTGGTCGCGTACGACTCGAGCGAGCTACCCGCGCTGCTGGGCCGTTCGACCCACGAGCTCGCCGAGTCGCTCGGCCCGGCGTACTCGCGGGAGGTCATCCACCGCGACGATCTCGCCGTGTTGTAGCCCCCTGCGCTGTCGGTCGCCGGTCGGGAGCCGGACTTCCCTACCTCGGCCACCCGCTTCACGCCGTAGGGCGCTCTACGCTTTCGGTATGACGACTGCTGAAGAGGTGCTTGCGGTCGCACAGCGGGCGCGGGCCGCCGCTGCAGCGCTGGCGCCGATGCCACGCGCCGGGAAGGACGCGGCGTTGCTGGCCATGGCCGACGCGCTCGCGGCGCGGACGGCAGAAGTGCTCGAAGCCAACCGGCGCGACGTCGACCGTGACCCGGACAACCCGCTGGTCGACCGGCTCCGGCTCGACGAGAACCGGGTCACCGCGATGGCTGACGGGCTGCGTCAGGTTGCCAAGCTGCCGGATCCGGTCGGTGAGGTGGTGCGGGGCTCGACCCTGCCGAACGGTCTGCAGCTGCGTCAGGTCCGGGTGCCGATGGGGGTGATCGGCATCATCTACGAGGCACGTCCCAACGTGACGGTCGACGCGGCCGGCCTCTGCCTCAAGAGCGGCAACGCGGTCCTGTTGCGCGGGTCCTCGAGTGCCCGCGCCAGCAACGCGATCCTGGTGCAGATCCTCGCCGATGCAGCCGGCGGGGCCGGCCTGCCCGACGGCTGCATCGCGCTCGTCCCCGGCACCGACCACGAGTCCGCAAAACATTTGATGCGCGCCCGCGGCCTGGTCGACGTGCTCATTCCACGCGGCGGCGCCGGGCTAATCCGAAGCGTGGTCGAGGAGTCGACAGTTCCGGTGATCGAGACCGGCGTCGGCAACTGCCACGTGTACGTCGATGCGACCGCGGACCTCGACATGGCCGTCGACATCATGCTGAACGCCAAGACCCAGCGACCCAGCGTGTGCAACGCCGCCGAGTCGATGCTGGTCCACGCCGAGATCGCCGATGCCTTCCTGCCTCGGGCGCTGACCGCGCTGAAGGATGCCGGCGTGACCGTGCACGGCGACGCGCGGGTGGCGTCGTACTCGAAAGACGTTGTGCCGGCCACGGACGAGGACTGGGCCGCGGAGTACCTCTCGCTCGACCTCGCCGTTGGCGTGGTCGACTCGCTGCCAGACGCGGTCGCCCACATCCGGAAGTGGGGCAGCGGTCATACCGAGGCCATCGTCACCCAATCGCTGGCGGCGTCTCAGCAGTTCGTGGCGGGTCTGGACTCGGCCGCCGTCATGATCAACGCCTCGACCCGGTTCACCGACGGCGAGCAGTTCGGCTTCGGTGCGGAGATCGGCATCTCCAACCAGAAGCTTCATGCGCGCGGTCCGATGGGCCTGCCGGAGCTGACCAGCACCACCTGGGTCGTCACCGGAAGCGGCCAGCTCCGCAGCTGACGCTGCCCTCCGGTGGGGCCATGCGCGGTCGCTCTCGCGTAGGTAGAATCGCGTTCTAACTCAGTCCTGAGCTTCTGGAATCACGGCCGACAGGGAGCCCCCATGACGTTGTTCGCCTCGCCCGAGGACGTCCGGGAGCGGCTCGCCGCCACCGGCTACCTCGCCGACGACGCCATCGCCACCACGGTGTTCCTCGCCGATGCGCTCGGCAAGCCGCTGCTGGTCGAGGGCCCTGCCGGCACCGGAAAGACCGAGCTGGCCAAGGCGGTGGCCACCGCGGCTGACGCCGGCCTCGTGCGCCTGCAGTGCTACGAGGGCCTCGACGAGGCTCGGGCGCTCTACGAGTGGAACTACCGCAAGCAGCTGCTTCGGATCCAGGCCGCGGGCGAGCAAGCGTGGGAGGAGACCCACGACGACATCTTCAGCGAGGAGTTCCTGCTGAGCCGGCCGTTGCTGACCGCGATCCGCCGTACCGAGCCCACCGTCCTGCTCGTTGACGAGACCGACAAGGCCGATGTCGAGGTCGAGGGGCTGCTGCTCGAGGTGCTCTCCGACTTCCAGGTGACGGTGCCAGAGCTCGGCACCATCGAGGCGACCCGCAAGCCGTTCGTCGTCCTCACCTCGAATGCCACCCGGGAGCTCTCCGAGGCCCTGAAGCGCCGCTGCCTGTTCCTGCACGTCGACTATCCGGACGCCGAGCGGGAGAAGCAGATCGTGCTCACCCGGGTGCCCGAGGTCGTCGAGGCACTCGCCGAAGCGTTGGTCCGCACCATCCGGACGTTGCGGGCGCTGGAGCTGAAGAAGGCACCGAGCATCGCCGAGAGCATCGACTGGGCCCGCACGCTGGTCGCTCTCGGCCTCGACACCCTCGACGAGGCGACGGTGCAGCAAACCCTTGGTGTGGTGCTCAAGCACAACTCCGACCACACCCGGGCGATCAAGGAACTCGGCCTCGAGCCCCAAGGCTGACCGGGTGGGCGAGGAAGCAGTCGAGACCAGCAGCGCCGGAGGTTCCGGCCTGGTTGACCGCCATGTCGCTTTTGTCGGGGCGCTGCGCACCGCCGGCCTGCCGGTGTCGATGGCCGAGTCCCTCGACGCCAGCCGGGCCGCGACCGCGATCGACCTGCTCAACCGTGAGCAGCTGCGCGCTGCGTACGCCGCGGCGGTCGTCAAGCGGGCCGCCCATCGCGCCACGTTCGACCGGCTCTTCGACCTGTGGTGGCCACCGGCGATCGGCGACGGCGAGAGTGGTTACGCCGAGGACGGCGAGGGCGAGCTCCAGGAAGTCGATCCGGCTGACCTCGACCAGGTCCGCGGCGCGCTGCGCGACCGGCTCCGCGACGTCCTGCTCTCGGGCGACGACGAGGCGCTCCGCCGGCTGGCTCGCGAGTCGGTCAACGGCCTCGGCCGGGCCGACGGGCAGCCCGGGCGACAGTCCTGGTTCACCTACCGGGTGCTCCGCGCGCTGAACCCCGAGACGCTGATGGCCTCGCTGCTGGAGGCCGTGCTGAACGGGCAGGAGCGGGGCGGCCTCGCCGAGCGGGTCGCCCGTCAGATGCTCACCGAGCGCATCAAGCAGTTCGAGGAGATGGTCGAGGCGGAGGTCCGCCGTCGGCTCGCTGAAGACCGCGGCGCCGAGGCGATCGCGAAGACCGCGGTCAAGCCGCTGGTCGAGCAGGTCGAGTTCCTGCGGGCCTCGCGCGAGGACCTGGCGAACCTGCGGCGCGAGGTGTACCCGCTGGCGCGCCGGCTGGCGACCCGGCTGACCGCGAAGCGGCGCATCGGCCAACGCGGCCGGCTCGATGTCCGGCGTACCGTTCGGGCGTCGCTGTCCTCCGGCGGTGTCCCGTTGACGACGATCTTCCGACCCCACAAGCCGCACAAGCCGGAGCTGGTCGTCCTGTGTGACGTCAGCGGGTCAGTGGCCGCCTTCGCCCACTTCACGATCCTGCTGGCGTTCGCGCTGCGTGAGCAGTTCGCCAAGGTCCGGGTGTTTGCGTTCGTCGACACGACGGATGAGGTGACAGATTTCTTTGCCCGCGGGGGCGACGTCGTCGACGCGCTCGCCCGGATGTCCGCCGAAGCGGACGTCGTCTGGTACGACGGACACAGTGATTATGGTCACGCTTTCGAGGTCTTCGCCCAGAAGTGGCCGGATGCCGTGACCCCGAAAACGTCGCTTCTGGTCCTCGGAGATGCTCGAACAAACTATCGAGCGCCCGGATTGGCGGCTCTTCGTTCCATCGTTCGCCAGGCTCGCTACGCCTTCTGGCTTAACCCCGAACCTAGGCAATATTGGGCATCTGGGGACTCGGCTGCCGTGACATATACCGAAATACTCCCCATGTTGGAGTGCCGGAACGTGCGTCAGCTGCAAGAGTTTATCGAAGGTCCCTTGCCGGTATAGGCGTGGCAGGTACTCTGATTCTGCTCAATACGTTTTACTTTGTCCTGTAGTTTGTCCACCAGGCTTGGGGTCGATCACAAATGCGTACATCATCGAAGCGGGCGCGCCTGGCAGTTTTGCTGCTGGGTGCGGGTGTTGTAGCGCCGCTCGCTCTCACGGGTGCGGCAGCGGCCTCACCCGGGACGGGCAGTACCAGCGGTGCCGCGCCCATCCACGGCACTATCAAGGGCTTCTCGACGGGTGACTTCACCTTCCTCGACGCCATCAGCACACCGACGCTGAACCTCGCGCAGGTCAGTCTCGCCCAGAGCGCCGCCGGCGTGTCCAACAACGGGCTGCAGACGACCGACACGCTGGGCCAGAACCTGCTCACCACGATCAAGCCCGGCGGTCACAACGCCTACGGCCGTGGTGCGGGTGTCAGCGTCAACCTCGGTTCGGCGAACGGCACGTCGCCGAAGATCCAGCTGACGCAGGCCGAGGCCGCGTCGCCGCCGCCGAATCAGGTGGTGACCAAGCGGATCCTCAACCTGCCGCTGAAGCCGATCGCGACGGTCGACGTCCAGCCCGACGTCGCTGCCGCCAACACGACCTCGTCGAACAACTTCTGCGTGCTCGGTGTCGGCCACCCGATCTCCGAGGGCACCTCGACGATCACCAACGCCGACGTACTGCCGGCGACTCCGACCTTCACGCTGCTGTCCGCGGACGGCACGGTGAAGGACGACTCCACTGAGGAGCTCGACCCGAACGGCGCCGGTGCGCTCGGCCTGAACTCGGTGGCCACCCTCAACACCGCCGGCATCACGCTGTTCAAGGGTGTCCCGGGTGCGCAGATCACCATCAAGGTGATCAACCCGCTGATCCTGCAGGCCTTCGCCGGTGGTGTTCCTGGCTCGTCCAGCGTCACCTACGGCAGCAACGACGGTGCCAAGGACGTGCTGTCGGTCACGGCCGGCGGGCAGACCCAGAAGCTCACCGCGGAGCAGTTGCTCGGCACCAACGGTCTGACGATCGACGCTGACGGCCTGCTCAAGGTGCAGATCGGTGGCCAGCCAACCGTCCACACCTCCGCGGACGGCACGACGACCAGTGCGCTGGCGGATCTGATCAGCGTCCAAGTCATCAGCCTCACCCCGACTGCCTCGGGCAGCAGCGCCGGCGGTCCGCTTGCGCCGCTGTTCAACCAGCTCCTGAACCCCGTCCTCAAGGCTCTCGACGGGCTCACCAGTCAGCTGGACAAGGCGCTCACCAGCCTGGGCCTGGCCAAGGGTGTCGACCTGCGGGTCGGCCACTTCGAGGCCAACGCACAGGTGCCGTCCGGCGGCATCAAGTGCGGTCTGCCGGTGAAGAAGACCACGAACAAGGACCCGGTCAACGCCGGTGACACGTTCACGGTCACGATCTCGGCTCACAACCCCTACGACTGCGTCGTGAAGAACGTCCTGGTTGACGACAAGATCAGCGGCACCGGTGGCGTCACCTGGACGGTCGACTCGGCCAGCCCGAAGCCGGACAAGCTCAGCAACAGTGAGGTCCGGTGGAACAACATCGGCGATATCCCGCCGGGTGGCAGCAAACATGTGTCCGTCACCATCACCATCGGCAAGGATTCGATATCCGGCCAGATGAGGGATAACGCCCACGTGACAGGTACCTGCGCGACCGGCAACGGTCCAGGCACCGCCAACGTGAGCCTGGCGGGCAACTTCACCCTCCACGCGCCGCAGGTCCACGGCGCAACGGCACCAAGTGGTGGCGGTCTGCCCAACACGGGCTCCTCGCCGTGGCTGCCGATCGGTGGCGGGTTGCTCCTGTTGAGTGGTCTTGGTCTCGCCATCGCGCGTCGCCGGGCCAGCATCTGATTTAGCTAGTCGCGACAGCGGCGGCGTACCGGATCTCGGTACGCCGCCGCTGTGCGTTTGGGGGCATGTCTGTCCCGCCGTATTCAGCTTGCGCCGGTAGCCTTTTCCTGTGTCCGATCGAGGCGGCGGTGCGCCACGCCGGATCGGGGTCATGGGCGGCACCTTCGACCCGGTGCATCACGGCCACCTGGTAGCCGCGAGTGAGGTCGCGAGCCGGTTCGCGCTGGACGAGGTCGTGTTCGTACCGACCGGCCAGCCGTGGCAGAAGTCCCACGATCCGGTCTCACCGGCGGAGGACCGCTACCTGATGACGGTCATCGCGACCGCCTCGAACCCCCGCTTCTCGGTGAGCCGGGTCGACATCGACCGAGCCGGTCCGACGTACACGATCGACACCCTTCATGACCTGCGCGACCGGTACGGCGAGGACACCGCGCTGTTCTTCATCACCGGCGCAGATGCGCTGGAGGCAATCCTCGGCTGGCATCGCTCGGCGGAGATGTTCGACCTGGCCCATTTCATCGGGGTGACCCGGCCCGGGCATCACCTCTCCGACGCCGGCTTCCCGATCGGCGCCGTCACGCTGATCGAGGTGCCGGCGCTGGCGATCAGCTCGACGGACTGTCGGGCGCGAGTGCACGCCGGCGAACCGGTCTGGTACCTCGTGCCGGACGGCGTCGTGCAGTACATCCAGAAGCGGCATCTGTATCTGAAGGATCCGCAGTGACCGGTAAGCGCCGTGCCGGGAAGGATCCGGTGCGACCGCCTGCGCCCCCGGTAGCGCCACCTCCGCCGCGGGCCGCGGCGGACGTGGCCGACCCAACCATCCCGCCGGTCGTCATATCGCCGCGGCCGAGTCGACGCGACGAGCGCCGCCAACGCAAGCGGGAGCAGCGCAAGCGGTTCGGCTTCGCCGGCGGCGGCGTTGCCCTGGTCATCGGCGCGATCCTCCTCGCGACCATCGTGGTCGGCGGGGTCAAGGCGGTGACGCACACCAGCGGACACAAGCGGACCCAGCGCACCGTGCTGCTGCAGATCCAGGGCCAGAACCGCACGGCGGTCGGAAGCGTCCTGCTCGCCAGTGACCCGGCCCGCCATGCCGGGGTCGAGGTGCTCGTCCCGAGCCGGCTGATCACCGACGTCTGCGGCTTCGGCTCGCAGAACTTCGGCAACATCCTCGCGCTGCCCGGCGGCATTGACGCCTCCGTGCGTGCGCTCTCGACGGTCCTGCACGGCGTCACGATCGACGGCTCGTGGGTGCTGTCGACCTCGCAGTTCGCGGGGCTGGTGGACGGTGTCGGCGGGATCACGACCCAGGTTGACACGAACGTGATCCAGCGGAGCGCCGGCGGCGGCGGTCGGATCCTGGTGCCGGCCGGACCCAACCAACACCTCAACGGCGCCCAGGCAGTGGAGTACCTCAGCTACCAGCCGGCCTCGGACCAGACGGCGGCGGCCCAGCTGCTGCGGATGAAGAACGTCGTGGACTCGACGATCCAGGCGCTGGGCGGACGCACCAACACCGGGGCACAGGCGGTGCTGCGCAGTCTTGGTAGAGGCGGTACCTCGACGCTCGGTAGCGGCAAGCTGGTCGATCTGCTCGATGGCATCGCCGCCGACGACCAGAGCAGCAGCGCCACGGTCGACGCCACTGACCTTCCCGTCACCCCGATCGACGCCGGTGGTGCGATCCCGTCGTACCGGCCCGATGATTCCGCAGGTGGCATCCCGCAGCTGCTCAAGTTCGACCTGGCTGGCTCGGTCCCGGCCACCGCCAACTCGCAGCATGCGACCGTTTACCTCCTGAACGGGACCGGTCAAGTCGGGCTGGTCGGTACGGCGTGCCCGAAGCTGGCCAGCAACGGGTTCACCTACGCCGGCAGCGACAACGCACCGTCGTTTTCCAACGCTCGCTCAGAGGTCGAAATCTTCAGTAACAGCGCGATCTCGCAGGGTCAGCAGCTGGCGAAGGCACTCGGGCTGCCGGCCTCCGATGTCCGCCGCGGCACCCTCAATCAGGATGTGGCGAAGTTCGTCGTCATCCTCGGTGGTGACTACAAGCCCTGACCGGGCAGCGCCGACCCCGGCCATGGCAGGCTTGAACCGGCATCAGAATCGCCGTACCGAAGGAAACCATTGAGCGCAGCACCGCGAAGCATCGAACTGGCCGAGGCCGCCGCCAGCGCCGCCGCCGACAAGCTCGCCACCGACCTCTCCATCGTGGACGTCAGCGAACAGCTCGTCATCACCGACTGCTTCGTCCTCGCCGCCGCGCCGAACGAGCGTCAGGTGAAGGCGGTCGTCGACGCCGTCGAGGAACGGCTGCTCGGGATGGGAGTCAAGCCCCTTCGCCGAGAGGGCGAGCGCGAGGGTCGCTGGGTGCTGCTCGACTTCATCGACATTGTCGTGCATGTGCAGCACAGCGAGGAGCGCACGTACTACGCGTTGGAGCGGCTCTGGAAGGACTGTCCGACGCTGCCGCTGCCGGCTGATGCACTTCCGCCGCCGTCGTCGGCTCAGTCGCCGGCGTCATGAGCCCCATGCGTCGGGTCGTGCTGCTTCGCCACGGCCGCACCGAATGGAACGCCACCGGCAGGTTCCAGGGCCAGCTCGAGTCCCCGCTCGACGTGATCGGGCGGGCTCAGGCGATGGCGGCCGCGGTTGCGGTCGCGCCGCTGGCCCCCGACGCGATCGTGTCCTCCGACCTGTCCCGGGCCCGCGACACCGCCGATATCGTCGCTGCCGAATGCGACGTCGAGGTCGCGATCGATCCGCGACTGCGCGAGATCTACCTCGGCGCCTGGGAGGGGCTGACTCGGGCCGAGGCGCGCTCCCAGTACGCCGAGGAGTACGTGCGCTGGCAGGAAGGCGAGGACGCTCGTCGCGGCGGTGGCGAGACCTACGCCGAGGTGGGCGCCCGGTGCGTCGAGTGCATTGACGAATGGCTCGAGAAGCTCGGCCCGCGGGCGGTGTTGTTGATTGTTACGCACGGAAGTGCTGCCCGCGCGACCATTGGGACGATGATCGGGATGCACCCCGACACCTGGTGGCGGCTCGCACCATTGTCGAACTGCCGCTGGTCGCTGCTGGCCGACATCGGCAGGGGCTGGCGGATCGAGGAGCACAACGCCGGTTCGCCGCCCGAGGAGGAGACCGGCGACGACGCTCGCTGAGGGCGTTTCGGCCTGGCTCGCGTAAACTGGCCGACGCTTGTGAGGGGCGCTCGCCCCGTTCGGGGCTGTGGCGCAGGTGGTAGCGCACTTGCATGGCATGCAAGGGGTCAGGGGTTCGAGTCCCCTCAGCTCCACCGAGAAACCGCAGGTCAGCGGGTTGTGGTGGCTCCGTCGGTGAACTTGGTGCCGGACTGAGGCACATACTGAGGCACATCCGCGGTGTTGCAATTCATGTTGCAAGTCACGGTGTTGCGATTCAGAGCCGAGCGCGACTACCTCCGACAATTGATTGTCCCGTTCGAATTCTTCACCAGCCAGATCACCAGTCGCGGCCGTCATCCCTCCGATCCTCAGCAACGCTGCGCGCGATGGCTTGCTCTGCTGATGCTGCTATCGCGCGGTAGAACTCCTCTTCAACGGAGCCAGACGGCAATCGCTCGGCGATCTGGTTCGAGCGGTCCCGCTGTTCGACGTCCTCGCGGAAGGGTTGCCCGGGCGACCCCATGCGAACGCCAGAGGTCGTGGCGCTCCATAGCGAACCAACCATTTCCTGTCGGCACGCGTCTCCGAACCGAGCGGCCGCGTGCAGCGCAATCGAGACAAACTCTGGCTCATCCCAAATCAGAGTTCGACCGGCCTTTCGAAGGATCGCCGCGACGCCGCTCACGTCGCTTTCGTTCGTTGAGTTGAGAGCTTCGACGAGGATGGCCAGGACCGCCTGGTCGTAAGATCCCGCGACCTCCTGGAAGATCTCGGCGCCCATTTCGCGACGTATCCATGAGTCTGTTCGGTCGCTTATCCAGGCATGCAGGCGTCGAAGATGCGCTAGGAACGTCGGATGTTCACGAACCCGAAGTGGGTTATCCCAGTTGAAGGGCGTGGCGTGATACCGGCCGAGGGGATCCAGCGATTCCGCATGTGTCACGCGATCCTGCAAGAGCGAGACCACCCAGGCAGGCTCGACCGCCGAACGGCTGGACAGCAGCGATGTCAGCCAGTACTGATCGATTTCAGGCAGTAGAACCAACTGTTTGCGAATGGCGCCGACCTGCCGATTCGTTAGGAGGTCCCAGGACAGGCCGTAGTGCTGTTGGCTGAAACAGGCAAATACTTCGTCCGCCAGACCTGGACTGTCCGTGAAGTCGATCGCCGCGACAAGGCGCGCGGCCTCGCCGGGGTCGTCCTTTGCGATTCGTTGGGCAACGACGGCACTCGCGCGACGAACCGTCGGATCGGGGTCTTTCGCGAATTGAATGATGAGGTCGAGCTCGCCCTCGGCAAGCGGCCTCACTCCGCGATTCCAGCTCAGTGCCTGCGAGAT
>JAICXJ010000082.1 GCA_025980465.1 Frankiales bacterium
CTCGATCGCCTTGCGGATCTCCTCGGCGCTGACCACGATCGTCTTGGGCAGGCCGGAGACCAGGTCGCGGCCGCGGATCTCGGCGTGCGGCTCGTCGGGCATCGGGAACGCCGAGCCGATCGCCATCTTGATCTCTTCCGCGGTGCGCTCGCCGAGCATCAGCGAGTACTCCTTCTTGACGTACGCGATGATCGAGGCGTCCAGCTCGTCGCCGCCCGTGCGGATCGACTGGCTGGTCACGATGCCGCCGAGGGAGATGACCGCGACCTCGGTCGTGCCGCCGCCGATGTCGACGACCATGTTGCCGGTCGGCTCGTGGACCGGAAGCCCGGCGCCGATCGCGGCGGCCATCGGCTCCTCGATGATGAACACCTTGCGCGCCCCGGCCTGGTAGCCGGCGTCCTTGACCGCGCGCTGCTCGACACCGGTGATGCCCGACGGCACGCAGACGACGAGCCGGGGGCGAGCGGTACGGCGGCGCCGGTGCACCTTCTGGATGAAGTAGCGCAGCATCCGCTCGGTGGTCTCGAAGTCGGCGATGACGCCGTCCTTGAGCGGGCGGATCGCGACGATGTTGCCCGGCGTACGGCCGATCATCCGCTTCGCCTCAGTGCCGACAGCGAGGATTCCGGCAGTATTGGTGTTGATCGCAACCACGCTGGGCTCGTTCAGAACGATGCCGCGACCCCGCACGTAGACCAGGGTGTTGGCCGTGCCGAGGTCGACAGCCATGTCGCGACCGAGGAAACCGCTGCTGTTGTTCGCCATACAGCGCGTGCCTTCCGTAGGGGAAATGTGAGCACTACCAACGAATCGGTGGTGCTCTCGGGGGCAAGGACAAACTCTAGCGTCGAATCGCGCCAGCCCGAAACGGGCGGGTTATGGATTCGCTCTGATCATGTGACCTGAGACGTCGTCGCTCTAGTCGAGGTTGGGGAAGAACAGCGCCACCTCGCGCGCCGCCGACTCCGGCGAGTCGGAGCCGTGCACGAGGTTCTGGCCGATCTCGAGAGCGAAGTCGCCGCGAATGGAGCCCGGCGCGGACGCGACCGGGTCGGTGACGCCCATCAACGCTCGGACCGCCTCGACTGCCCGATGACCCTGCGCGACGATGGCAACGAGCGGTCCCCCGGTGATGAACTCGACGAGCTCGCCGAAGAACGGCTTGCCCTCGTGCTCGCCGTAGTGAGCGCTCGCGGTCGCACGGTCTAGGGTGCGGAGCTCGAGCGCCGCGATCGTCAGACCTTTGCGTTCGAGCCGCCCGACGATCTCACCGATCAGCCCCCGCCGGACGGCGTCAGGCTTGACGAGGACAAGGGTGCGCTCGGACACGTCGTATCTCTCCTAGGGGTACTCCGCCAGATCAGCCCGCGACAGCCTACGTGGTCACCCTCCGGGGCCCAGCTGTCCTCGATTTCAGCCGTCTTCGCCGGTGGCCTGGCGCGGCGAGCCGGCTGGGTCGCGAGAACGGGCCGCGACGATACGGGCGTAGGACCACTGCCGGAGCCAGTAGATCCAGATCCCGGCGAAGACGACCCCCACGGCGTACATCGGCCAGGTCACGACGCCGCCGGCGATCACCAGCGGCTGTACGGCGCTGGCGAACACCTTGCCGCCACGCCGCCGCAGCACGACGGCCGCGACGATCAGCAGCACGACCAGGCCGGCGAGGTAGCTCACCCCCGCCACCGACACGTGACCGCGCTGTGCACTCACCACGGCCGGCACCGCCAGCAGCAGCACCACGGCCTCGATCGCGAGGCCGGCCGTGCCGATCGCGTACAGGCCGCGGGGCGCGGTCGCCGGTGACGTCATGGGCCGGCGGGGTGCAGCAGGTGCCGCGCCTCGCCCACCGTGACGATCGAGCCGGTGATGATCACGCCGGCGCCACCGATCGCGGCCTGCGACTCGGCGCCCGCAACCGCCAGGTCGATCGCGTCGTCGAGCCGGGCGGAGACCTCGACCCGGTCCTCGCCGAAGACCTCCCTCGCGGTCCCGGCCAACACCTCCACCGACATCGCTCGCGGTGAGGAGTTGGTGGTGACGACCACGCTGCTGACCACCGGCTCGAGCTCCTCCAGCAGCCCGGCGGCGTCCTTGTCATCGAGGACGGCGATGACCGCGACCAGCCGGTCGAAGGTGAACGCGTCATCGAGCGCTGCGGCAAGCGCCGCCGCTCCCGCCGGGTTGTGAGCGCCGTCGATCAGGACGGTTGGGCTACGGCGGAGGATCTCCAACCGTCCCGGTGAGCGCACCGCAGCGAACGCGGCCCGCACGCCCTCAGCGTCGAGCGGGCCTCGCTCGGTCGCTCCTACGAAGGCCTCGACCGCCGCCAACGCGCAAGCGGCGTTGCTCGCCTGGTGCTCGCCGTACAGCGGAAGGAACACCTCGGGATAGCTCCCGGCGAGACCCTGCAGCTCGAGCAGCTGGCCGCCGACTGCGACGCTTCGCGATCGAACGCCGAAGTCGATGCCCTCTCGAACGATCGAGGCGCCGACCTCAGCAACCCGAGCGGCGAGTACGACGCCGGCCGACTCGGGCTGCGGCGCCGACACGACTGTCGCGCCGGGGTAGATGATGCCGGCCTTCTCCGCCGCGATCTCGCCGATGGTCGAGCCGAGGATGCCGACGTGGTCGAGGCTGATCGGGGTGACCACGGCCACCGGCGCCTGTACGACGTTGGTGGCGTCCCAGCGCCCGCCCAGACCAACCTCGACGACCGCGACGTCGACCGGCGCATCGGCGAAGGCGGCGAAACCCATGGCGGTGAGCAGCTCGAAGAAGGTCACCCGGTCCGGGTGCCGGCCGTCCACGAGCTCCGCGAACGGCGCAACCTCGTCGTACACCGCGGCAAACCGCGCCGGCGGCAGCGGTTCGCCGTCGATGCAGATTCGCTCGGTCACGCTCTCCAGGTGGGGCGAGGTGTGCCGACCGGTCCGCACCCCGAGCTCCCGCAGCAGGCCGTCCACCATCCGCGCGGTGGAGGTCTTGCCGTTGGTGCCGGTCAGGTGGATCGACGGGTAGGCGCGGTGCGGGTCGCCGAGCAGGTCGAGCAGGTCCACGATCCGGTCGAGGTCCGGGACCATCCGGGTCGGGTACCGCGCCTCGAGCGCCTTGTCGACGCGGGCGATGTCGGGGTCGACGTCTCCCCCCGGGTGAAAACTCACGCGATCGATCGTATGGGCGATCCCTAGACTTGCCCGCTGTGAGCATCCCGGACAAGCCGACTCTCGACGGCCTGGAGGAGCGCTGGTCGGCCGCGTGGGAGGCCGACGGCACCTATCGCTTCGACCGCACGAAGGTCCGCGCGGAGATCTACTCGATCGACACCCCGCCGATCACTGCGAGCGGTTCGCTGCACGTGGGACACGTCTTCTCCTACACCCACACCGACCTGGTCGCCCGCTACCAGCGGATGACCGGGCGCGAGGTCTTCTATCCGATCGGCTGGGACGACAACGGCCTGCCGAGCGAGCGACGGGTGCAGAACTACTACGGCGTCCGCTGCGACGGCTCGCTTCCGTACGACCCCGACTTCACGCCTCCTGCGGGCGGCGGAACATCGAAGGACCAGGTCCCGATCTCACGCCGGAACTTCGTCGAGCTCTGTGACCGACTGACCGCCGAGGACGAGAAGTCCTACGAGCAGATCTGGCGCCGGCTGGCCCTGTCGGTCGACTGGGCGACGGCGTACCGGACCATCGACCCGCGCTCGACCGCGATCTCGCAAAAGGCCTTCCTGCGCAACCTGGCCCGCGGTGACGCCTACCAGGCCGAGGCGCCGACGCTGTGGGACATCACGTTTCGGACCGCCGTCGCGCAGGCCGAGCTGGAGGATCGCGAGCGACCGGGTGCCTATCACCGGATCGGGTTCCCACGCTCGGACGGCAACGGCGTCATCAGCATCGAGACCACCCGGCCGGAACTGCTGCCGGCCTGTGTCGCGCTGGTTGCTCACCCCGATGACGAGCGCTACCAGCCGCTGTTCGGTACGACGGTTCGGACGCCGCTGTTCCACGCCGAGGTGCCCGTCGTCGCCCACCACCTCGCTGCTCCCGACAAGGGTTCCGGCATCGCGATGATCTGCACCTTCGGTGACCTCACCGACGTTGTCTGGTGGCGCGAGCTGCAGTTGCCGACGCGTGCCATCGTCGGCGTCGACGGCCGGCTGCTGGCCGAGGGACCAGCGCAGGTCGACGCCGCGGCGTACGCCCGCGTCGCCGGCAAGACGGTGTTCGCGGCCCGCGAGGAGATCGTCGGGATGCTGCGGGAGTCCGGTGCACTTGAGGGCGAGCCGTCAGCCATCACCCACCCGGTGAAGTTCTACGAGAAAGGCGACCGGCCACTGGAGATCGTGACGACCCGCCAGTGGTACATCCGCAACGGTGGCCGCGACGAGGACCTGCGTGAGGCGCTGATCGCGCGAGGGAACGAGCTGGCCTGGCATCCCCCGCACATGCAGGTGCGCTACGACCACTGGGTCAACGGACTCACCGGTGACTGGCTGATCAGCCGGCAGCGCTACTTCGGGGTGCCGTTTCCGGTGTGGTACTCACTCGACGCCGAGGGCAATCCCGATCACGACAACCCGATCGCCGCCGACGAGGCCACGCTGCCGGTCGATCCGTCGAGCGACTGCCCACCCGGGTACGACGAGTCGCAGCGCGGCGTGCCGGGTGGCTTCATCGGCGATCCCGACGTCATGGACACCTGGGCCACCTCGTCGCTCACCCCTCAGGTAGCAGGTGGCTGGACCTTCGACGACGACCTGATGTCGCGGGTGTTCCCGATGAATCTGCGCCCACAGGGTCAGGACATCATCCGGACCTGGCTGTTCTCGACCGTCGTGCGATCGCATTACGAGTTCGGCACCGCGCCGTGGACCAACGCGGCAATCAGCGGCTGGATCCTCGATCCGGACCGCAAGAAGATGTCGAAGTCGAAGGGCGAGGTCATCACGCCGATGTCGCTGTTCGAGGAGTTCGGCAGCGACGCGGTCCGCTACTGGGCGGCGTCAGCCCGGCTCGGAACGGACGCGGCGTTCGACACCGGCCAGATGAAGATCGGGCGCCGGCTGGCAATCAAGCTCCTCAACGCCTCCAAGTTCGCGCTCGGGCTCGGCGCGACGCCTGATCTCGCGGCGGTCCGGGAGCCGCTTGACCGGGCGCTGCTGGCGTCGCTTGCCGAGGTGATCGGCCAGGCGACGAGAGCCTTCGAGGACTACAACCACACCCGAGCGCTCGAGGTGACCGAGACGTTCTTCTGGACGTTCTGCGACGACTACGTCGAGCTCGTCAAGGAGCGGGCGTACGGCAGCCGCGGCGAGGCGGCGGCCGCCTCCGCCAAGGCCGCGCTCGGTACGACGCTGTCCGTGCTGCTCCGGCTGTTCGCGCCGTTCCTGCCGTACGTGACCGAAGAGGTCTGGTCGTGGTGGCAGGACGGCTCGGTGCACCGCAGCTCCTGGCCGAGCTCCACGGAGGCGGCCATCGGCGAGGCCGCGGACGCCGGGTTGATCGGGCTGGTCGGCACCGCGCTGTCTCAAGTGCGCGGCGCGAAGTCCTCGGCGCAGGTGTCGATGCGGGCGGACGTCACGCGGGCCGTGGTCCGCGGGTTGGCCCCGGATCTCGAGCGGCTGCGGCCGGCGGCCGGCGACCTGGCGGCGGCCGGCCGGATCGCCGAGCTGGACTTCGAGCCGGCCGAAGGCGGCGAGCTCGAGGTCGCCGTCACCCTTTAGTGCCGGGCGGGACGACAACGGTCGGGCCCTGCGGCAGGGCGGGCCGGCGCCGGAACGCCTGTCGCCACCCGCGGCGCCGGATCGGTCGCTCAACGAGGTAGTAGAACGCGCCGGAGACGGCCGCGACGATCGCGGTGTCGAGCAGCATCATCGGGTAGACGTGCAGCCGAGGAAGCGCCCGCACCACGGCGAGGATCACGATCGTGTGGATCAGATAGGCCTCGTAGGAGACCTGGCCGATGATCATGAATGGTCGCCAACCGAAGAACTTCGTGACCGCGGTCTCCTGCCCTGCGACGACGATGCAGTGCCCGATCAACAGGCAGGCACACGCCGCGTAGGGAACGTAGCCGCCGCGGTAGAGGAACCCGGGATGCCCGGCCCCCCGCATCGAGATGACCACCATGCCGGCCAGGCCGACCAGGGCCACCAGCCTGGATCGCAGCAGCAGGCGCAGCCGGCTGCGGTCATTGGTCATCAGCTCGTAACCGAGCGCGCAGCCGATCAGGACGCTCGGCAGCTGGATCGGCGTCGCGTAGAAGGCATGCCCGGCGCCGATGTGTGCGAGCAGGACGATCCCGATCGCGACGCTCGCGGCGGTCGCGGCACCGAGACCGATCAGCACGGCCGCCCGGCGGGCGCGATGGCGCAGCGTCAGCCGGAGGATGGACGGCCAGGTCAGGTAGAACTGCTCTTCGATGCCGAGCGTCCACGCCGGCCCGAGCCACCCGATCCCGCCGGCGGTGCGAAACAGGACCCAGTTGCCGACGAACACCGCGACCGAGCCCAGCGCGAACCACGGGTGGTGTCCGAGCGGTGAGGCGGCGCCCTTGCCGGGCCAGGCGAGCTCCAGCACGGCCATCAGCGGCAGTACCGCCAGCAGCGCGGGGCCGAGCCGTCGGGAGCGGCGAAGGTAGAAGTTCTTCAACGACACGTCGGTGGTGCGCTGGTGCTCGACGACGAGCAGGCTGGTGATCAGGGCGCCGGAGAGGACGAAGAACATCTCGATGTTCAACGTGAGCGGACCGACGTGGTGAAGCCAGTCGGGCGCGCCGGGGCGGAACTGAAGCACCAGTGCGAAGTGGGTGAGGATCGTGCCGGGCAGGCTCAGCCCGCGTAGCCCGTCGAGGGCAGGGATGTAGGTCAGCTTGACGGCGCCCTCGGGGCGAGGAGTCGTCAACAGGGATGGGTCAGGCGGACTTCTCGCGCCGCTCCCGCTTGGCGGGCTGGGCGTCGCGCGGTACGAGCGTCGGATTGACGTGCTCGAGGACCACCTCACCGGTGATGACGACCTTCGCGACGTCCTTGCGGCTCGGTACGTCGTACATCACCGAGAGCAAGACCTCTTCGAGGATGGCGCGCAGGCCGCGGGCGCCGGTGCCGCGCAGGATCGCCTGGTCGGCGATCGCGTCGAGCGCGTCGTCGGTGAACTCCAGCTCGACGCCGTCCAGCTCGAACAGCCGCTTGTACTGGCGCACCAGCGCGTTCTTTGGCTCGGTGAGGATCCGGATCAGCGCGTCGCGGTCGAGGTTGTGCACGCTGGTGATCACCGGCAGCCGGCCGATGAACTCCGGGATCATGCCGTACTTCAGCAGGTCCTCGGGCATCACGTCGGCGAAGGTGTCGGCGGTGTCGACGTCACGCGAGCTGCGGATGTCGGCGGCGAAGCCGATGCCCTTCTTGCCGATGCGGGCCTCAATGACCGTGTCGAGCCCGGCGAACGCCCCACCGACGATGAACAACACGTTGGTGGTGTCGATCTGGATGAACTCCTGGTGCGGGTGCTTGCGACCACCCTGCGGCGGGACGCTGGCGGTCGTGCCTTCGAGGATCTTCAGCAGCGCCTGCTGCACGCCCTCGCCCGAGACGTCGCGCGTGATCGAGGGGTTCTCGCTCTTGCGCGCGATCTTGTCGATCTCGTCGATGTAGATGATGCCGGTCTCGGCCTTCTTGACGTCGTAGTCGGCCGCCTGGATCAGCTTGAGC
>JAICXJ010000090.1 GCA_025980465.1 Frankiales bacterium
CGGCGAGTGGCACAGCGCGGCTCCAGCCAAACGGTATTCCGCGCCGGCTATAGGTGAGGCCCGGGGACATCGTACGTACCGGCGGATCGAGGCTAACACACGCTGCCGGTCACGCGCCGCATCCGCTGTCTCACCAGCACTCTCACATACCGTGAGATTCCCTCGATCCGCAGCCCGCCGAACCATTGCGTGGTCACGCGGCCAGTCGCAAGACCCCAGACCCCAGACCCGCTACCGGGACCCGCTCCGTGTCACCGAGGCCGCCGCTTCCATGATCTGATCCGCCACGATGTCTGCTTCCACCGCCTGCTCGACCTCGGCAGACAGCGCCGCCGTCGCGGGTTTCGGCGCAGTCTCAGCACACTCATCGCACACCGCATCAATGCGCACCACCGACAACGCACCGTCATGCTGATCGACGGCAGTTCCAGTGGAAAGAGCCTGCGATGGTACTCCATGGCCACAAGCGGCGAGCGACATCCGCTTCACTTCGACCGCCTCGCCTTCGATCTCGTGCACGATCGCCTTCTCGATCCCGCGCAGCGTGAAGTGAGCATGGTCGTCGTGGTGGAAGTAGGGCGCCCACCGCCGGGCGTCCAACAGCCGGAACAGTGGCAGATGCCTGATCTCAAGGCTCAGGAACACCGCACCGGCCGCGATGGCGGCGAGCCACAGGTGTCCCACCCCGGCGGCCGCGCCGATCGCCGCCGCGCAGAATATGGATGCCGCGGTGGTGACCCCGTGCAGGATCTCCTTGTCTTGAGCCGCCTGCCGAAAGCACAGCCCGCCGCCGATGAAGCCGATCCCGGTCACCGCGCCGCCGAGTACCGAGGGGGAGGAGAGAGACAGGGCACCGATCAGCGCCGTACCCGCGCCGATCAGAGAGAAGGTGCGATCGCCGGCCGGTGCGCCGCGCACCGCCCGCTCGAAACCGAGCACGAAGGTCAGCCCCCAGCCGACCAGCACTCGGGTCACCAACTCCAGCTCACCGATATGCACCGCGTCTCGCCTCCCCATGCCACCTGGCGCAGCCGACCGGCAAGCTCGTTCGACGTCGGTCGCCGAAACTGAGTCTCCAACCGCGCCGTCGCGTCGGGCCCGCCGGTCTTTCGGTGCAGCAGTCTAGGGTCTGTGGACGTCTGATAACCCCCACTCGCTATGAAAGCCTGTTGCCACTTCCTCGCGACCAAGCCCTCGGCTGTATCGATGCGCCTTGTCCGTCGCCGCGCGCTCCGAAGCGCGGCGGCCGACTGCTCGCCACCGCGGCAGCCGGTCAAACTCGCACCCGCCTCCTCCTCCGCAGTGCGCCATCGCCTACGGTGTCAGCCATGGCGAAGCAACGATGGTGGTCTGAACTCGGCAACCGGGCCGTGCTGGCAGCCTGGCGCCGGGTCGGCGAGGCGGGCCGGATCACCGCCGCCACCGCGGCCGGCCGACGTTTCGCCGCGTTCGGCGAGGGCTCGGCGATCGCATTCCCGCAGGGCACCCTCCTCGGCGAACGCTGGATCTCGGTCGGGCACTTCACCCTCGTCGGACCGCACGTCACGCTCAGCGCCGGCTTCGTCCCTGAGCGCGACCTCGGGCCCGAGCCCATCGTGCGCATCGGCAGCGGCGTCGTACTCGGGCGCGGCAGCCACGTCATCGGGCACCAGTCCATTGAGATCGGCGACGACGTGTATACCGGCCCGTATGTGTACATCACCGACCAGAACCACGGCTACGCCGACCCGCAGGTGCCGATCGGAAAGCAGTGGCCGGTGAACGCCCCGGTTCGCATCGGCGCGGGTTCCTGGCTGGGCACCGGGTCCATCGTGCTGCCCGGCGCCACGATCGGCCGCAACGTCGTTGTCGCGGCCGGTTCCGTGGTGCGCGGCGAGGTTCCAGACCACAGCGTCGTGGCTGGAGTCCCGGCCCGGGTGATCCGCCGCTACAGCGGCGACGGCGCCTGGGTCGCCGCCGACGAGGCAGCGCGCCTTGAAGCCGGTTCCACCGCCGACCGGTAGACTGCCGTCACGTGCGCTTCCTGAATGATTCGACTCCTCAGCACGACCTCACCTACGACGACGTCTTCATGGTCCCCGCGCGGTCCGACGTCGGATCGAGACTCGGCGTCGATCTCAGGACGCCTGATGACAGCGGCACCACCATTCCCTTGGTCGTCGCCAACATGACCGCGGTTGCCGGCCGCCGGATGGCCGAGACCGTCGCGCGTCGGGGCGGCATCGCGGTCATCCCGCAGGACATCCCGATCGACGTGGTCGCGAATGTCCTCGACTGGGTCAAGGCCCGGCACACGATCTACGACACGCCCATCACGGTCCGTCCTACCGACACTGTCGGCGATCTGCTCAACCTGTTGCCGAAGCGAGCGCACGGCGCGGCCGTGGTCGTCGCGGACGGCCGACCGATCGGCGTCGTCACCGAGGCGGACTGCGCCGCGGTCGACCGCTTCACCCAGCTGAGCCAGGTCATGTCCCGTGACCCGCTGACTGTTCCGGACGGCATCGAGCCGGAGGAAGCATTCAACCGCCTCAGCCAAGGCCACCACCGGCTCGCGCCTGTGGTGGACGAGCACGGCCGGCTCACCGGCATGCTCACCCGACGGGCCGCACTTCGCGCGACTCTCTACGATCCCGCGGTCGACGCGGCCGGCCGGCTGCGCGTCGCCGCGGCGATCGGGATCAACGGTGACGCCGTCGGCCGGGCCAAGGCACTGCTCGACGCCGGAGCCGACGCTCTGGTCGTGGACACCGCGCACGGGCACCAGGAGAAGATGATCTCGGTTCTCTCCGCGGTGCGGGCTTTGCGCCCCGGCGTCCCGATCGTCGCCGGCAATGTCGTTTCCGCGGAAGGGGTCCGCGACCTGGTCGCCGCGGGAGCGGACATCGTCAAGGTCGGCGTCGGTCCCGGAGCCATGTGCACGACCCGGATGATGACCGGTGTCGGCCGGCCACAGTTCTCCGCCGTACTTGAATGCGCGGTTCAGGCTCGTGCCCTCGGCAAGCACGTCTGGGCCGACGGCGGCGTCCGCCATCCTCGTGATGTCGCGCTCGCCTTGGCGGCCGGTGCCGCCAACGTGATGGTCGGCTCCTGGTTCGCCGGCACCTACGAGTCCCCGGGCGACCTCCAGCACGATGGCGACGGCAGGCCGTACAAGGTCAACTTCGGCATGGCGTCTGCACGCGCGGTGCGTCTTCGTACCGCAGATGACTCTCCTTTCGAGCAAGCGCGCAAGGCGATCTTTGAGGAAGGCATCTCAGCCTCCCGGATGTATCTCGACCCGCAGCGGCCCGGAGTCGAGGACCTGATCGACGTGATCATCGCTGGAGTACGCTCCGCCTGCACCTACGCCGGAGCGCGGTCGCTCGACGAGTTCCACGAGCGGGCGGTGATCGGCGTCCAGAGCGCCGCCGGCTACAGCGAGGGCAAGCCGCTGCACACCAGTTGGTGACGGCGCGCATCGCGTCACCCCTGGCTGAGGTGCTCGGCTTCCCCGGCGTTGCGGAAGTCTTGGCTCGTGACAGGTGGAATGTGTCGGTGTCCTTCTGAGGCTCGGTTTCGCAGGAGCGGAGTCGGCCTGCGCGTAGCTGTGCACCGGAGCAGATACGACACGACGTAAGGCGCCCGCGAAGTGTGGGCGTGGGGGGGGGGGGGGGCGGCGGGCCCCCCCCCCCCCGCGCCTTTGACCGGCCCCCCGCGGGTACCGGGGGATCGGGGGGGTGGGGGGGGCGGGACGGGCCCCGGGGGGAGGAC
>JAICXJ010000043.1 GCA_025980465.1 Frankiales bacterium
CGCCGTACGTCGAGCGGTACTTCGCCGCGATCGGCGAGCTCTATCGGACCCGCTCGTCGGAGATGGCCCAAAACCTCATCAACGGCCTGTACCCGTACTGGGCAACGAACGCAGCGACACTCGAGCGAACCGAGCGCTACCTCCGCACCGAGCAGCCCGGCCCCTCGCTGCGCCGCATGTTGCTGGAAGGCCGGGACAGTCTGGAGCGGGCGTTGCGGGCCCAGCAGTTCGACATCGCGTCAGGCTGACCTGAGCCGCGCGACGACTCGCTACCGCCACGGTGATCCATCCGCGATGTCTGCTGCAATCACGTGGTCGACTCGATCAACGAGGGCCGGAGCAACCAGGACGACGCCCAGCTCCCGGTCGTGCAGCAGGGACGCGTCGGAGAGGTTCTCCGACCCGACGAACGCCCGCGCCTGCGACGTGCCGGCATCGGCGACCAGCAGCTTGGCGTGGATGTAGCGCGGCCGCTCGCCGTACATCACGCTCACCTGCCCACCAAGCGCGCTCAACTGCGCGAAGGCCGGGCGCCAGCGGTTGTCGTAGGTCATCACCACCCTGACTGCCACGCCGCGCCCGGCGGCCCGGACCAGGGCAGACATCACCGCCGAGCTGCTCAACTCCTCGGATTCGAGCGACACCGTTCGGCCGGCCGCCTGGATCAGGCCGATCAGGTCGGCTTGCGACTGGGACGGACTCCAGACCAGATCGTCGGCCGCCGGGGTACCCGTGGAGCTGCCGGCGAGGTCGGCACCGAAGACCGACTCGATCGCAGCGACGTCCCGAGGGTCGACGTCGACGACCGCGAGATCGCGGCTGGTCGCGTAGTACTGGGCGGTGAAGTTCAGCGACATCACGACCGCGGTCGACCCGTCGATGACGAATGACTTCTCGTGGGTGGCGAAGAACCTCGGCGGGGACCAACTCACCGTGACACCGCGACCCGTGAGGTAGCTGTACGCCGCCGTGTTGCGGGTGCGCTCCAGCCGGCCGTCGAGAATGACCCGGACCCGCACCCCTCGGGCGGCGTCCTGCGCCAGCGCGGCCTCGGCGCTGGGATCGCTCAGCTCGTACATCGTGAGGTCGAGACTGCGGCGCGGCGATCGAAGAAGGGCGTAGACCGGGGCCATGCCGTCGTCGGGTTCGACAATCAGCCGGTCGCCCGCCGCAGCCGCCGGCGCCTGCAGCGGGAGCTCGGCGGTGACGACCGCACGGTGGTGATCGAGGGTCCGCCAGCCGAGGAGGAGAACGACCCCGATCAGTGCCAGCCGCTTGGAGTGCCGCGCCACTCCGCCACGGTCAATCGCCGGCCGGCACCACGCCGCCTCGACCGCGAGGCTGTGGACCGCTGCGACCTCGATTCGGCCTGGGGGTGGTCGCTTTCCGCGGCTTCGGCTTCGGTGCTGGCTTCGGGCGGCTGGTCGCCTTCGCCGGCTCGCCATCCGGTGGGTCACCGCCGAGCCCTTCGAACTCGGCCCGTGGCTGCGGTGGGTGCGAGCCACCGGTGACGAGATAGTGCACTACTGCGTAGACCACCGCCGTGAACGGTACGGCGAGCGCCGCGCCGTAGATGCCTTCGAGCAACCCGCCTCCGGCGATCGACACTGCGACGGCTAGCGGGTGAAGCTGCACGTAGCGGCCGACCAGGAACGGCTGCAAGATGTGCGCTTCGATCTGGTTGTCGATGATGAGGATCCCGATCAGTACCAGGCCCAAGATCCAGCCCTGGGTGACGAAGGTGACCGCGACGGCCACCCCGCCGAAGGCGATGGCTCCGACGATCGGCAGGAAGCTGCCGATGAAGACGAGCATCGCCAACGGCGCGACGAGCGGCACGCGCATCGCCTCGAGCGCAATCGCTGCGACGACACCATGGATGACGGCGATGATGAACGTTCCGCGGACGAATCCGCTGAGCCGGTCCCAGGCCTCCTCACCCGCGCCGTGCGCCCGCCCGCGCGCACCAGCCGGGAAGAGCCTGACGAACCAGTTCCAGATGTTGTGCCCGTCGTACAACATGAAGAAGGTCATGAAGAACCACAGCACGACACCGGCCAGCGTCTCCGCAACCGTCGCGATGCCGCTCAGTGCGCCGGAGGCGATCGAGGACTTGTGGCTCGACAGGTAGGTCGTGATGGTCTTCTCGAGACTCGCGGTCGAGGAGGACTTGACGTGCAGCCGGGTCGTCAGGAAGTGACGGAAGTTCATCACAGCGACATTGATCTGGTCGACGAGCTGCGGATATTGGCTGACGGCACGATCGACCACGAAGATCGCGATCCCGGCGATCACCAGCCCAGCCGCGATCACGGTGATCCAGGTGGCCAGCGCCCGCCGCAACCCGCGAACCGTGAGCCACTGGACGATGGGGTAGGCGATGGCGGTCGCGAACAGCGCCGCGAAGAACGGCAGGACGATGAAGTACAGCTTGTCGAGCAGCTGAACAAACAGGTAGCCCGCGAGCGCGAGTAGCAGCAGCCGCCAGGTCCAGCCGGCCAGATCGTCGAGCAGTGGCGGCACCGGCACCCGGGTCAGCGGTCCAGGACGACCTGATCCCGGCGCCGCGTCCGATCCAGGTGACGGCGCATCCTCCACCAGGTCACTGTGGCATCGGCCGCCGGAGATTCCGGGGAGCCCGCGCCGATGGCGGGCCTGCTAGCGGACCGGGATCGGTCGGCCGGCTGCCTCGGCGAGCATCCGGACGCCGGTAACGATCCCGCCGGCCAGGTCACCGCCCGCGAACGAGGTTGTCATCGACAGCGCCGCAAGGGCGCAGGCCCGGTCCGACAACCGCCGGCCGGACGCCTCGCCGGTCACGATCTCGAGCAGCCGCTCGCCCGGGGCGATCACCACGAGCACGGTATTCGTCGCCTGGTCGCCGAACTCGCCGTGACGAGCCTCTGCCGCGTCGCGAATGTCGCCGTCGATGTTGCCGACGTACACCGAGAACACCAGACCGGTCTCCGCCGACGCGGCGTCGATGACACGTTCGATGTCACGGATCTGATCGTTGGTGAAGGCCTCACCACTCGGCACTGGCGCCGCCCTTTGCCGTCCCCGACGCAGTCGATCCGGGCTGTGGCGAGTCCGGTGCGCCGAACCAGCCAGGTGCGTGCTCCCACGGCTTACCCGGCCGATAGCGCGGCCGCCCCAGCGTCGATGGCAGCACTGCGAGCGCAGCGATGATGAGGAACGCGCCGATCGGGATGACCACGAACAGCAGGATCGTCATCCCGGCACCGAGCGGCTTGCCGGGGGCCTCGCCGTCATCTCCGACCTTGGCCATCGCCGGCGCCGCTGTCATCAGCACCGGCACCGCGATGCCGATCAGGACCGCCGAGATCCGAGCAAAAGTGCGCTTCACGACAGCAAAACCTATCCAATCGATTCCTCGGATCTACCAGCAGGCGGGCTTTCGGCCCGACCACGGCGCGGCGGTCTCGAGCTGTGCGGCGAGACGGAGCAGCGTGACCTCCTCGCAGGGGCGGCCCACCAGTTGGATACCGATCGGTAGCCCGGCGTCGTTCCAGTGAAGCGGCAGGCTGATCGCCGGCTGACCGGACATGTTGTACGGCGCGGTGTACGGCGTGAACTGCTTCTGAGCCTCGAAGTCGGCGGCCGGGTCGTCGTCGTTGCGCAGTGCGCCGACGGCGAGCGGCGGCGAGGCGAGCGTCGGGGTGAGGACAGCGTCGTACTGCCGGCTCGCCGCGATCTCGACGCGAGCGGCCTGTCGCAGCGCGCCGAGCGCGGCGAACACCTCTTGCCCGGACACCCCACGGCCGCGGTCACGGATCCAACGCGTCAGCGGACGGGTCTTCGGTTCTTCCTCAGGCCCGATCGGCAGCATGAGGAACTCCGCGGACCAGATGACCTCGAACGCGGGTACCAGGTCGGGTCCGAACGTCGGGACGTGATCGACGACCGTGTGACCGAGCTGCTCCAGTAACGAACTGGCCGCCTCGTAGGCCGCGACGCAGTCCGGATGCGGCTGCTGGTCGCCGACCACGGGGGTCCGGTAACGCCCGATCCGCATCGGCGACACCGGCTCGTCGCAGGCCGCCAAGAACGTGGTCGGCGGCGGCGGCGGCCACAGCCAGTCGCTCGCCGCCGGCCCGCTCATCGCATCGAGAAGGGCGGCGGAATCACGGACGGTTCGGGTCAGCGGTCCGTTGGTCGCCAGGCCGCTGATCTCGGCGCTGATCGGCGCGTTGGAAACCCGGCCACGGGTCGGCTTGAGGCCCACCAGGCCGCACACACTGGCCGGGATCCGGATCGAGCCACCACCGTCGCTGCCCTGCGCGGCAGGTACCAGACCGGCCGCCGTGGCCGCAGCGGCACCTCCACTCGACCCACCCGCGGAACGCGCCAGGTCCCAGGGGGTGCGGGCGGGCGGCGCAATGTCCGGCTCGGTGTAGCAGGGCAGCCCGAACTCCGGGGTGTTGGTCTTGCCCAGACTGATCAGTCCCGCGCCCGTCATCTTCGTGACGACCTCGGCGTCGATACCGGAGTCGATGCCGTCCCATGCCGCCGTACCGAACCTGGTCGGCACCCCTGCGGTCAGGTTGAGATCCTTGATCGCGGTCGGGACGCCGTGCAACGGCGGCAGCTCCTCGCCGGCGGTGATCGCGTCGGCGGCACGTTTCGCGGCATCGCGCGCCCGGTCGCCGGTGACAGTGACGAATGCCCCGACGGTGTCGTTCAACGCCTCGATCCGGCTGAGGTAATGGTCGACCAGGTCGACCGGCGACACCGCTCCAGCCCGGATTGCCGCGGCCTGTTCCAGCAGGGTCAGGTCGTGGAGTTCACTCACCGCTGGCGCCGACCACGACCGTGCGCACACTGGTCCGGCCCTTTTTCGTCGTACAGATCACCACGGGATCAGCGGCGAACAGCGCCCCGGTCTGGTTCGGCGGGTAGACCTTCACCTGACTCGCGGTCGTCTGCTTGCAGTTCGCCGGTGAGAAGACACCGGGATCCGGCTCCTGCAACAGGGCGCTCGCCGTGCCACCGTGGCCAGCAAGTGTGACAAGTTGCTTCGACCCACCCGAGTGCGAGGCGGGCAGCCCGAGCTGGTGGCCGCTGGAGTCGACGAAGGAGACGCCCGGATAGCCGTACAGGCTGCACGGCTTCGACCCGGTGTTGGTGAACACGATCGGCTGATAGCTCGAGCCCGCCGCGCCCTGACCACTGCTGATCGAGAGCCTCAGGTGGGTGCTCCGGCACGGCGCGGCGGCCACCGCCGACGGACTTGCACTCGGGCTCGGCGTCGCGGTGGGCGTCGTCGAGGACGACGGTGTCGCGGTGGCCGTGACCGTCGCCGACGGTGACAGCGGCACCGGCGGGGTGGTCCCGCCAGAGGACTTGCTGCTGCAGCCTGCAACGGCGGCGGCGACGACGCCCGCGAACACGGTGACGAGACGAGGCCTCACGCCGCGACCCTACTCAGGCAGTCTGAACAACGTCGGTAGCCAGGCCGCGATGACACTGCCCTTTAGGCAGTTGCCTGATCGGCGTCGGCAAACACGGGATCGCCGAGATAGGGCCGCCATTGCGGGTCGACCCGGCCGGTCCCGAGGACCCGCCAGGCGACTCCGGTCGGCGCCACCGGCTGGCGCGGCATCCGCCAGCCGAGCTCGGTGATCACCCGGTCGGCCTTCGCGTGGTTGCAGCGTCGGCAGCACGACACGACGTTCTCCCACACATGTGTCCCGCCACGGCTGCGTGGCAGCACGTGGTCGATGCTGGTGGCCGGCGCCCGGCAGTACACGCATCGGCCGCCATCGCGAGCGAACACGGCGCGGCGTGTGAGGGGGACAACGCCGCGGTACGGCACCTTCACGAAACGGGCCAACCGGACGACGAGCGGGACCCGCACCGTCATCCGCTCGCTGTGCACCTCCTCGTCGCCAGACTCCACCGCCACTGCCTTGCCGGTGAGGACGAGCACGAGCGCGCGGCGTTGCGACACGACGCCCAACGGCTCGTACGTCGCGTTGAGAACCAGTGCATGCGACACCACTGCCTCCCGACAACCTGGTCCAACCATAGTGGTTTCGAGCGCTGCGTTCTTCCTACTTGACGACAACGCGCACCGTCGCGTCGGTGGTTCGACGACGGGTGGGAACAATGGAGACGTGTCAGCTCAGGAACCCCCGCACCCGGTGGGGCCGCCCGGTCCCCAGCCGATATCGATTGACGGCACGGAGGCACCAACTTTCTACGACTCCGTCGGTGGACATGACACCTTCGAGGCCATCGTCAGCGGCTTCTACGCGCGGGTGTCGGCCGATCCGGTGCTGGTCGCGATCTACCCGCAGGACGAATGGGCTGCCGCTGCCCGCCGGCTGCTGATGTTTCTCGAGCAGTACTGGGGCGGGCCCCACACCTACTCCGAGGTTCGTGGCCATCCGCGACTGCGGGCCCGCCACGTCGAGTTCACGATCGACCGGCGCGCCCACGATCACTGGCTGGCCCACATGCGGGCCGCGCTGGACGACGTCGGTCTTACCCCCGAAGCGGACCAGGTCATCTGGTCCTACCTGCAGACCGCCGCCGAGATGCTGATCAACCACCCGTCATAACCGCGCCATCGGCTAGCGGCACCTAGGTTCGGGTTGTCAGTGCGCTCGGCGCCGCCTGGGCGCGGGAATTCCTGACAACTCGAAAGTGATCGCGAGCGCAGGGTGTGATCGAGTGATGGGCTAGCTCGTCAGGAGTTTCACATTCAGGGTTTGCAGCGCGAGCTTCACCGGGGTGAAGTAAAACGGGCACTGGCCCGCCGAGGTCTGTCCACCGGAGAGCAATCCGACGGCGTACGCCTTCCCGTGCCTGCGCACGTAGACGGGCGACCCGGAGTCGCCGCGGCTCGAGGTGCAGGAGGACTGCGTCGCTCGCCACTCCTGGCTGATGTGGATCAGCCGGCCGCCTTCGGTGAACATCGCCGTCTCGGGCGGCCCAATGACCCGGTAGCCGCAGTGCTCGCCGGTCGCCGCGCCCGAATAACAGACCTTCTCCCCGGGGTGCACGGAGAGCACGCCGACGACTGGGATCGTCCGTGTCGTGAAGACCGACCCGGCAAACACCTCAGCCCGGGCACTGCGATGAGCGGTCAGCCGGACGAACGCGCTGTCACCGTTCTTGCCGAGCCGGGAGCCATGGGCGCCGACGCGGCCGAGCAGGATGCCCGGCTCGGTGCCGTTGCGAGACAGCCGCTGGGTCTGGTGGACCAGGTACGGCGCTGACCCCGGGATGGTGCGGACGCAGTGACCGGCCGTCAGCACGCCGACGTCGCCGCTGCGTCGCGCGCGGACCGCGAACCCCAAGGTGCACCCGCCGCCGCTCTGCTCGGACTGCGCGGCGCTCCATACGTAGACGTTGCCGCCGGCAATCGCCACCCCACTGCCACGGCTCTGCCGGCCGATCGCGCTCGCCCCGGCGCCACGAGCCTCGGACGAGCCGTGGGCGACCGCGAGGGGGATGAGCGCCGCGGCCACTGCAATCGCCAGCCCGGCCTTGCCGGCCCTCATCGCGACGCTCCGGCGCGGCCGACCGCAAAGATCCTTCGAAACGGGAACACCGTGCCGTACCGCCCTTGGGGGTAGGCGCTGCGCAGCTGGCGACCGCACTCCGCGAGGAAGTCGGCGGTGGCATCCGGGTCATCGGCGAGCGCGGTGAGGACGGGACGAAGCGCGGTGCCCTTCACCCACTCCAGCACCGGGTCGTCGCCGTTCAGCAGATGCAAGTACGTCGTTGTCCAGACGTCCGGCACCAGGCCGGCCGCGAGCAACGCGTCCTGGTAGGCCCCGGCACCTTCCACGCTTGCGCCTCGATCGGCGCCCGCACCGAGCCGCTCGTGCCACTTCGGCGAGGTTCGAAGCTCACGGATCACCACGTGGGAGGGAAAGTCGAAGTTGTCCGGCACCTGGAACGCGAACACGCCACCGGGCGAGAGCCAACCGCCGATCTTTCCGATCAGATCGAGGTGGTCCGGCACCCAGTGCAGCACCGCGTTGGCGATCACCACGTCAACCGGGCGGTCAGGAGCAAACTCGCGCAGGTCGCTCTCGACGAACTTCAGCCGGCCGTCAACCTCGAGCGCCGCCGCCGCGGCGATCATGTCGGCGGAGTTGTCGACGCCAGTGACGACGGCGTCCGGCCACAGGTCGACCAAGCCCCGGGTGAGACTGCCAGGACCACAACCGAGATCGAGCACCGCTTCGGCGGCGGAAACCGGGATCCGGGCCAGCAGATCGGCGAACGGTCGCGCCCGCTCGTCGGCGTACCTCAAGTACTGCTCGGGATCCCACCCGGGCGCGCGCTCCGCCACGGCTAGTCCCGGGAGAGTCGGCGATACGTGACGCGATGCGGTCGAGCGGCGTCCTCGCCGAGGCGCTCGACCTTGTTGCGCTCGTAATCGCTGTAGCCCCCTTCGAACCAGAACCACTTTCCTGGCTCGTCGTCGGTGCCCTCCCAGGCCAGGATGTGGGTCGCCACCTTGTCGAGGAACCACCGGTCGTGGCTGATCACGACCGCGCAGCCCGGAAAGTCCTCGAGCGCGTCCTCCAACGACCGCAACGTCTCCACATCCAGGTCGTTCGTCGGCTCGTCGAGCAGCAGCACGTTGCCCCCCGCCTTCAGCGTCAGCGCCAGGTTGAGCCGGTTGCGTTCACCCCCCGAGAGCACGCCGGTCGGCTTCTGCTGGTCCGGGCCTTTGAAGCCGAACGACGCGACGTAAGCCCGGCTGTTGATCTCGGTCTTGCCGACCCTGATGTAGTCGGTGCCACCGGAGACCGCTTCCCACAACGTCTTCTTCGGATCGAGGCCGGCGCGGCTCTGGTCGACGTAGGAGATGTCGACCGTCTCGCCGATCTTCAGCTCACCGCCGTCGGGCTTCTCGTCGCCGATGATCATCTTGAACAAGGTCGTCTTGCCCACGCCGTTCGGGCCCATGATCCCAACGATGCCGCCGGGCGGGAGCGAGAACGACAGGCCATCGATCAACACCCGGTCGCCAAAGCCCTTCCGGAGCGCGATCGTCTCGATCACGAGGGTGCCCAGCCGGGGACCAGCCGGGATCTGGATCACGTCGGTGTCGAGCGGACGGGTGCGGTCGGCCTCGGCGACCAGCTCGTCGAAGCGGGCGAGTCGGGCCTTGCTCTTCGCCTGGCGCGCCTTCGGGTTGGAGCGGACCCATTCGAGCTCTCGCTCGATCTCCTTCTTCCGCTTCGCGTCCTTCGCACCCTCGACCTTGATCCGGGACGCCTTGGTGTCCAGGTACGTCGTGTAGTTGCCCTCATACGGATACGCCCGGCCGCGGTCGAGCTCGAGGATCCACTCGGCGACGTTGTCGAGGAAGTAGCGGTCGTGGGTGACGGCGAGCACGGTGCCCGGATACGCCGCGAGGTGCTGCTCCAGCCACTGCACGCTCTCCGCGTCGAGGTGGTTGGTCGGCTCGTCGAGGAGCAGCAGGTCCGGCTGCTCCAGCAACAACTTGCACAACGCCACGCGGCGCCGCTCGCCGCCGGAGAGAACGGTGACGTCGGCGTCTCCGGGCGGCAGCCGAAGCGCGTCCATCGCCATCTCGATCCGGCTGTCGAGGTCCCAGCCACCGGAGTGATCGATCTTCTCCTGCAGCTCGCCCATCTCGGTACCGAGCTCGTCGGTGTACTCGACGGCCATCTTCTCGGCGATCTCGTTGAACCGGTCGACCATCCGCTTGATCGGTGCCACCGCCTCATCGACGTTCCCGCGGACGTCCTTGGTCTCATCCAGCGGAGGCTCCTGCAGCAGGATGCCGACCGTGTAGCCGGGAGTCAGCAATGCGTCGCCGTTGGAGGCGGTGTCGAGGCCGGCCATGATCTTCAGCACACTCGACTTGCCGGCGCCGTTCGGCCCGACGACGCCGATCTTCGCGCCGGGCAGGAACGCCAGCGTGACGTCGTCGAGGATCACCTTGTCGCCGTGAGCCTTGCGGACGTTACGCATCGAGTAGATGTATTGGGCCACGGTCCCAGGCTACAAATCCTGTCGCTGCACGGTGCCGGCGGCTTGAACACCTCGCTAGCGTGGGGTCATGGCCGGACAACGAATCACGATCGTGACGCTGATGGTGGGGGCGACCACGCTGGCAACGCTCGCGGCGCCTCGGGCGCTCGCCGTTACGACGGTGCGATATGCCAGTCCCAGCCCGTCCGGCTCGGCCTGTACCCAGGCGGCTCCGTGTTCGATCACTCAAGCTCTGGCCTCACCACCGGCCGGGACTGTGGTGGTCCTCGAGCCCGGCAGCTACGGGACACCGGCGAACCCACTGGCGACTGCGCTGACGGCCGGCGGCGGCATCACCGACATCGGCGGCACTCCCGGCGGCGCGCCGGTGGCGATCTACTCGACGAACAACGGCACCGCATTCACGGTGGCCGGCGGCACGCTTCATGACGTGACGGTCGTCACCAGCGGCAGCACGGCGCTCGCGACCACCGCGCCCGGGATCGCGACTCGAGTAACCGCCCTGAGCACAGCGGCAGGCGGCGTCGGGTGCGACGTCGGCTCCTCAGTGACCGACTCGGTCTGCCTCGCGTCAGGGGCCGACGGGGTCGCGGCGCAGACCGTGCTGGTCGCCCATCAGAACCTCGGCACGGTCTCGACGGCGGTCCGCAATGTCACCGCCGAGGCGACCGGAAGCGGCGGCACCGGCTTCCGCGCGTCCGCCGGCGCGACCGGTGGCGGCGTCTTGACGCTGAACTTCGACGCAACGAACGACATCGTCCATGGCGCGACCACGGACCTCGACGCCGAATCGTCCGGCGGCGCGACGGCGACCATCTTCGTGCGGCACAGCGACTTCGATCCGGCTCGTACGGTTGGCGGCGACGCGATCGACAGCGACGCCACGAACATCAGTGCAGCGCCGCTATTCCTCAACGCGGCGAACGGCAACTTCCGCGAGCGGCCGGCGTCGCCGACCGTCGACAAGGGCGCGTCTCGCCCAGCAGGTGATCTGGATCGGGCCGGCAACCCCCGCACCGTTGGGGCCGGCCCGGACATCGGCGGCTACGAGCTCCTGGTCAAACCGACGATCAGCGCTGTCGTCGTCACCAAGCGGACCAGGCACTCGGTGCTCGGCTACGTGAAGGGCAACGCTCACGGTCTGGCAACCCACGTCGAGATCCTGCTGACCAGGCACGGCCAGGTGAAGATCGCTCTCAAGGAGCCGCAGGCCTTCACCCACGGCTTCCGGGTGCGCTTTGCCATGCGATCACTGCCCAAGCACACGACGTTCCGACTTCATGCCGTGGCGAAGAGCATCGGCGGCACCACCCGGAGTCCGTCGAAGCGGGTGACGACGCGCCGCTAGGCGGCTACCGAGTTCGCGGCCGCTTCGGCCTGTGGCGGGTCGTGAGCAGGCACCGGCTCGGTCTCGCTTGACCGGCTCTCGCGCCGGACGTCGACTGGCCGGCGGGCAAGATCCGGGCCGATGGCAACCGCGTCGATGCTGTACACGTTGCGGTGGATCCCGTCCTTGTCGTCGTACTCGCGGTACTGGAGCCGCCCGGTGACGACGACGCTGTCACCTTTGCGAAGGCTCGCGTGGACGTTAAGGCCGAGCCCCCGCCAGCAGGACACACCGATATAGATCGGGTCACCGTCCTTGAACTCCCCGGCTTCGCGATCGAACCGCCGCGGGTTCGACGCGATCCGGATGTCGGCGACGGTCTGGCCGGTCGCGACACTGCGCATCTTCGGGTCGGCGACAAGATTCCCGACAACGGTCACGTAGGTCTCCACGAGCGCATCCCTTTCATCGGTGGAGCCGCAAGCGTCGCCGCTGGCCGGCGGCCGGCGTGACGGGACCCGACCGGATGTGGACATCACGGCCCGCCCGTCCCGGTGTGGACGGCGATATGGGAGCGTGTCCGCTGATGAGCGACGCGGGACTGGATTTCAACGGCAAGACAGCCATCGTCACCGGCGCGACGCGCGGTATCGGATTCGGCATTGCTGCTGAGCTGGTCAGCCGAGGCGGCTCGGTGTGCGTCACTGCACGAAAGCCGGACGAGCTCGCCGCGGCGGTCGCCGCGCTCGACCCGGATGCGACCGGACGGGCGATCTCGGCACAAGGCAGCGCCGACAACACCGAGCACCAGGAGGCCGCGGTCGCCGCGACCCTCAAGGCGTTCGGCCGGATCGACTACATGGTCAACAACGCCGCGGTGAATCCATACTTCGGGCCGCTGATCGACGCCGATCTCGGCGCGGTGCGCAAGATCTTCGAGGTCAACGTCATCGCAACCTTGGCCTGGAACAAGCTCGCCTGGAGTCACTGGCTCAAGGACCATGGCGGCGCCATCCTCAATATCGCCTCGGTCGGTGGCTTCGTGTCAGGACCGTTTCTCGGCGCCTACAACTCGAGCAAGGCGGCGCTCATTCACATGACTCGGCAGCTGGCCCAGGAGATGGGACCGAAGGTACGGGTCAACGGCATCGCGCCGGCGGTGGTGAAGACCGACTTCGCTCGTGCCCTCTACGAACGCGACGAGCAGGCCGTCGCCAACCGCTACCCACTCAAGCGGCTGGGCGTACCCAGTGACACCTCAAAGCTGGCGGCATTCCTGCTCTCCGACGACGCCTCGTGGATCACCGGTCAGACCGTCGTGATTGACGGCGGCATCATGAGCGCGGGCGGGTTCTGATGCCCGATCGGGTCAGCCTGGTCACTGGGTCGACCTCCGGAATCGGCGAGGCCATCGTTCGAAAGCTCGCCGCCGGCGGCGATCGGGTGGTGATCAACAGTTCCACCTCCGTCGACGCCGGCCAGGCGATGGTCACGGATCTTGGAGCCGACCGCGCCCACTACGTCCAGGGCGACATCTCCGACGAGTCCGCGGCGAAGCGGATCGTCGGCGAGACGATCGAGCGGTTCGGCCGACTCGACGTACTGGTCAACAACGCCGGCACGACGGTGCGAATCCCACACAGCGACTTCGAAGCAGCGTCGCCGGAGGTCTTCCGGCGCCTCTACGACGTCAACGTCGTCGGCACCTGGGCGGTGACGGTCGCCGCAATGCCGCACCTCGAGGCGAGTGGCGACGGCTGCATCGTCAATGTCACATCACTGGCCGGCGTGCGCCCGACCGGATCATCGATCCCCTACGCCGTCAGCAAGGCGGCGCTGAACCACCTCACGCTGCTGCTCGCCAACACGGTCGCGCCGACGGTGCGGGTGAACGCGGTGGCGCCAGGTCTCGTCGACACCCCGTGGACGGCGGAGTGGACCGACCTGCACGAGGCGATCAAGGTCGCGGCGCCCATGGGACGCTCGGCCGTTCCCGATGACGTCGCGCAGGTGGTCCAATCGCTGATCGACTCCAGATACGTCACCGGCCAGGTCTGGGTGGTCGACGGCGGGCTGAGCCTGCGCTAGCGCGCACGCATGTGCCATTGGTGGGCCTAGGGGCCCACGTATGTGCCATTGGTGGGCCTAGGGGCCCACGTATGTGCCATTGGTGGGCCTAGGCGAGCTTGCCGGACAGCGCCTGGTGGCCGACCTCGACCAGTGGCTTGATGCGCTCGGCCACCTCGACGAAGCCCTCGCCAATCATCGCTCCGGCTCGACCACGGGCCGCGACGCCGGCGAGGATCACGGCAAGCTTGAAACACCCGAACCCGACGTACCACGGCAGCGCCGACAGATCCCGTCCGGTGCGAGTCGCGTAGCGGTCGAGCAGCTGCGCCCGAGTCGGGAATCCGGGCAGGACCGTCACCGACGGGATCAGGCCGGCGGCTAACTGGGTCGCGGAGTCGCCCGGATCCTGCCAATAGATATAGAGGAGTCCGAGGTCGGCCAGCGGGTCACCCAGCGTGGAGAGCTCCCAGTCGAGAACTGCCGCGACCTTCCCGGGTGTGTCCGGGTCGAGCAGCGTGTTGTCGAGCCGGTAGTCGCCGTGGACGATCGGCCCGGTGGGTGCGTCCGGCATCTCGTCGCGCAGTCGTTCGGCAAGGCGATCCAGGTCCTCACGAGCCGGCTCGTCCTGCTGCCGGGTGGCCTCCCATTGGCCGGTCCAGCGCCGGATCTGTCGAGCCAGGTAGCCATCCGGCTTTCCGTAGTCGCCCAACCCGACCGAGGCCGGGTCAACAGCGTGCAGATCGGCCAGAACGTCGATCAGGCCGTGTCCGATCGCCTCTCGCTCCGCCTCGGTCTCGGCGTACGACCGTGGCAACGCGTCACGGACGATGTAGCCGGGCACCCGGTCCATGACGTAAAAGGGCGCTCCGATGACCTCCTCGTCGGTGCAGAGCGCCCGGGCGCGCGGCACTGGCACGTTCGTGTCCCACAGCGCCGAGATGACCCGGTGCTCGCGGGCCATGTCATGGGCGGTCGGCAGCCGGTTCGACAGCGGCGGTCGCCGCAGGACGACGTCACCGGCGGACGACGAGACGACGAAGGTGAGATTGGATCGGCCACCCGCGACGAGCTCGATCGAAAGGTCACGCCAGGCGTCGTCGTCCAGGGCGGTCGCCAGATAGCTGCCCACCGCGTCGTGGGGGGCCGCCTGCTCGGACAGCGCCGTCAGCGCCGCGAGAGGGTCGTCCTCGGTGGTCACCGCGACATCTTCTCCTGCTCCGACGCGCGGTGGCCGCCCGGGTGACCTCGACGAGCCACCCGGACGGCCACCGATGACCGCTGTCGACGGTCAGTCGGACGGGATCCCGCTGGCGGGAGCCTGCGGCTGTGCCGTCGGGTACGGCGTGATTGCCCCATTCGCCGTGTCATCGGTGATCAGCGGCGTCCCGACCAGGTGAATCGTCAGGCCGTGGATGATCCCGATCTGGGCGCCTGTGAAGCCGGAATGGTCCGAGCTGGAGAACGCGAACGGCACCAGGCCGGGCCCGGAGAAGCCACCCTTCTCGACCGCCGCGACGATGCTCTGTCTGGTCGGGTTCGCACCGGCAGCCTTCAATGCCTGGGCGAACGTGTACGCAGCGGCCATGCCGTACTCGACGTTGCCATCGAACGGCAGCTTCGGAATGTACTTCTTCCGAATCTGCTGGAACAGCTTGATCCAGCTGTTCGACTTATCAGCGGGCGAGGAGAGGTAGCCGTCGGTGACGACTCCCTGGAGCAATGCGCCGTTCGAGACCTTGCCCTTCGACGCCGCGGTTTCGAAGTTGGACACCGTGATCGGGTCTGACCCGACGTTGCTGATGACGTACTGCGGCTGGAACTTCAACGCCGCGGCCGTGAGCTGAAGTGCCGCCGTGTAGCCCGGGACGGTGAACGCGACGACGATCTTGGCACCGGACGACTGCAGCTTCGCGACTTGGGTGGCCACGTTGGGCGTGGGCAGCGGCTGATATGTCTGGACCGTCGCGATGTCACTCGCCGGCACCTCATCCTTGACGCCGTTCGTTCCATCAGTTCCGAAGTCGTCGTTCTGGGCGAAGATCGCCACCTTTTGACCCTTGAAGTGCTGCTCGATGTACTGGCCGAGCAGCTTGCCCTCGCGGGTGTAGTCCGTCTGCCAGCCGAAGGTCTCGGGCGCGGTCGATGGCTTGTTCCAGCACAAGCAGCCGGAGGCGACGAACAGGTCCGGCACCTTCTGCGCATTAAGGAATGGCACGACCTGCTCGTGCGTGGGAGTACCGAGTCCGTTGAAGATCGCGAAGACCTTGTCCTGCTCCACGAGCTGGTGGACATCAGTCACGGTCTTTGATGGGTCATAACCGTCGTCGAGATACTTGTAGACGATCTTCCGACCGTTGATGCCGCCGTGCGCGTTAACCCACTTGAAGTACGCGTTCGAGGCAGGCGCGATCTCGGAGTAGCCCGGCGCCGCTACGCCGGTCAGCGGCTGGTGGCTGCCGATCGTCACGGTGGTCGCGGTCACGCCGGGCGCGCTCGATCCGCCGCTCCCTCCCCCACCTCCGCTACTGCTGCTGCCGCAGGCGCTGACAGCAAGAGCGACGACAGCTCCGGAAGCAAGCAGTCGCAGGGGTGCCTTCGTCATCGTTCCTCCGATCGGTGGCCGTCCTGGCCGGAACCTATTCCGAATCTCGTTCGATGCCTAGTGACCCGCCGGTTTCGTTTTCGAGGTGTTATCCCGGGGCGAGGCCGTCTCGACGCCTCCAGTCGCGCACCTGGTGCCAACCACGCCGCAATAAGCCTTGTAAGCCAAACGGGACGGCAAGCATCGCAAGCATCAGCGCCGCCCCGTACACGAGCAGCGGCAGATTGTTCACGATCTTCGAGGACAACGACACCTGGTGTGACAGATCGGTAGCCCACTGCGGTAGCAACGTGATCAGAATTGCGCCGTAGACCGCGCCGGGCAGGGAGCCGAGGCCGCCGAAGACCGCCGCAGCTAACAATCCGAGCGACAGCGACAGCGGGAACGAGTCAGGTCCGGCGTCAAGACTGATAAGGCCGAACAGGCCTCCGGCCAAGCCTGCCGCCGCTGCGCTCACCACGAATGCCAGGATCTGGATTCGAGCCACCGGAAGACCCGCGAGCGAAGCCGAAATCTCGTCGTCTCGCACCGCCTTGAATGCCCGGCCAACCCGGCTGCTCGCGAGATTGGCGAGCAGGAACAACGTGATCACCATCGCGATCAGGCAGATCCAGGCCTGCCACCGGAAGTAGTCGATGCTTCCCGGCGGCGCCGGAGCCGAGATCGGGATGCCGGCATGGCCCCCCAGTTGCGACTGCAGATGCTGATACTTCGGCAGCGACGGCAGCCCGATCGCCAAGGCCAGCGTGATGCCGGCAAGATACGGGCCGCGTAACCGAGCGGCGGCGACACCGACCAGTCCGCCGACCGCCGCCGCGACCAGTACGGCGAGGATGAGGACTGGGACAAGCCACCAGTTGGACTGGTAGCCGGTGATGCCACCGAACGGGTGGTGTTTGAGAAGTAGCGCGACGGTATAGGCACCGACGAACATGAAGGCGCCGTTTCCGAGTGAGATCTGGCCTGACAGCCCGGTGAGGAGGGTGAGGCCGGCAACCGCGCAGACCGTGTACGCGATCTCGGCGAGCTGAGTGTTGCGGTACTCCGACAACGCCTCACTGATCGCAAGCAGGACCCCGAGCCCGACGAGCGCCACCACGAGGTGCCGCACGAGGGTGGGAAGCCGAAGCCAGCGACGCCCCATCGCAGCGAGGCCGCTCATACTCGCCTCACCGTCCGGCGGGCAAAGATCCCATTGGGCCGGATCATCAGAATGACGAGAAGCAAGGCAAAGATGAAGAACGGATCGATGTCGTTGCTCACGTAGTCGTCGAGGACTTGGAGCGCTACACCGACGATCACGCCGCCCACAACTGCGCCGACAGGTGAGTCGAGACCGCCGATGACGGCGGCGGTGAACCCCAGGATGAGCAGCTCGTCGAACCCGTTCGGATTCATGTAGTTCGGCGCCGTACCCGCGATCAGCACCCCAGCGAGCGCGCCGACGCCGGCGGCCAGCGCCCACCCGAGTGTGAGCATTCGACCCACTCTCACTCCAAGCAGCCGAGCCACTTCCGGATTGAACGCGCTCGCCCGCATCCGAAGCCCTAGTGGAGAGAGTTGGAACAGCACGAACAGCGCAACGAGCACCACGAGGACGGCGATCACGATGAACAGGTAGTCGGGCGAGAAGAGGATCACCCGATGTCCGACGTGGTAGTAGTTCAGCGAGAACCGCGGCGCATATGAACTCAGCCCGTTGCCCCAGATCATCCCAGCGACCGCCTGAAGCACCAACAGCAGGCCCAACGTCACAATGACGGCGTTCAACGGAGGTCCGTTCTCGACCGGTCGGACCAACAACCGTTCGACGATGGCACCGAGGAGTAGGCCTGCGATGATCGCGACTGCAAGGCCGACCCAGTAGTTCACGCCGTGACGCTGCACCAGCTCCCAGCCGATGAACGTCGTGAACATCAACATCCCGCCTTGCGAGAAGTTGACGATCCTCGTCGACCGCCAGATCAGCACCAGCGCCAGCGCGAAGGCCGCGTAGATGACGCCGTTCGCCGCGCCATAGATGACGTCGTTCAGGAAGTTCATCGTCAGAACCCCAGGTAGGCGTGTCGAAGTTTCTCGTCGGCGGCGAGCTCGTCGGCGTTGCCCTGCGCGACGATTCGACCGAGGTTCAGGACAACGGCGACGTCTGCAACCGACAGAGCGCTCCGCGCGTTCTGCTCGACCAGCACCACCGTCATGCCCTGCTCCCGGCTCAGGCGGCGCAGCGTTGCCATGATCTGCGCCGTGACTCGGGGGGCGAGGCCGAGCGACGGCTCATCGAGAAGCAGCAGCGTGGGCCGACTCATCAGGGCGCGCCCGATAGCCAGCATCTGCCGCTCACCGCCGGACAGGGTGTCTGCCGGCTGGGTACGCCGATCGGCAAGCGGGGGGAACATCTCGTAGACGGTCCCGAGGCTGTCGGCGCTCTCCTTGCGGTTGCCGCGCCACAGTCCGCCGAGCCGCAGGTTCTCCTCGACCGTCAGCTCGGTGATAACGCCGCGCCCCTCTGGCACGTGGGCCAGTCCGAACGTCACGACTTGTTCGACCGGCGCCGCGACCAGGTCACGCCCGGCGTACTTTATCGAGCCGGACGCCGGGCGAACCAGGCCGTTGACGGTGCGCAGCAACGTCGTCTTTCCGGCACCGTTCGCGCCGAGCACCGCCGTGATCGCGCCATCCGTGACGCTCAGACTCACGCCGTCGAGCGCCCGCACTGCACCGTAGGTGGCGACCACGTCCCTCAGCTCAAGCACCCGCGGCTCCGGCCCCACCAGCGTCCGCCACGCCGACCGTCGACTCGTCGATCTGCTCGCCGAGATACGCCTCGAGGACCCGCGGGTCATCGCGAACCTCACTCGGCGTACCGGTTGCGATGCACCGCCCGAAGTCGAGGACGACGATGCGGTCACACACGCCCATCACCAGGTCCATGTGGTGTTCGACCAGAAGCACGGCGGTGCGCTCCTTGAGCGTCCTCACGAGGTCACCGAGCTCGGTCATCTCTTGCGCCGACAGACCGGATGCCGGCTCGTCGAGCAGCAACAAGTCGGGCTCGGCGACGAGTGCCCGGGCAAATGCCACCCGCTTCTGCACGCCGTACGGCAGCTGGCTGGGCAGCTTCGACGCGCTGTCCCTGATGCCGAGCTGGTCGAGCACGTCGAACGCCCGCGTCCGCAGCCGGCGCTCGTCGTTGTCGCTATAGGGCAGCGCAAGCAGACCGGAGCCGAACCACGCCTTCGCGTGACGGTCGGCTCCGACCAGAACGTTGTCGAGTACCGACAGATGCGGGAACAGCCCGAGACCCTGGAGCGTGCGGGCTATGCCGAGGCCGGCCAACTGGTGTGGCCGGTGGCGCCGCAGCGGTTTGCCCCGCCAGAACAGCTGGCCGCGAGTCGGACGGACGAATCCGCAGATGACGTTGAACAGCGTGGTCTTCCCGGCGCCGTTGGGACCGATCACACCGACGACCTCACCGCTCGACACAGATGTCGATACGTCGGAGAGCGCGAGCAGTCCTCCGAAGCGCACCGTGACCTGCTCGGCCTCGAGCAGCACCGTCACGTCGCGACCTCCAAGAGGGGAGCATCACCGTCGGCGGGAACCCTAGTGCCCCGAGTCAGCGATTGGCGACAGGAGCCGGTCGATCCCGGTGGCTCACGACGCGGGCGCGTACACCTGTGTCGGCAGTGCCCTGCCCCGTAACGTCACCGCGTGAGAGGTCTCCCACCGCGGACCTTCCTCGCCCGCGCTGTCGACGACCTCGCCGGAAGCGGCGACCCGGCTGGCGGTGGTCTTCGCCAGCTCGGCGAGGCGAGAGGCCTCATTCACCGGATCGCCGATCACCGTGTACTCCAGCCGGCTGGCGCCGCCGATGTTGCCGGCGACGACCGAGCCGGCCGCAACGCCGACTCCGAAATCAACCTCCGGCACGTCGTCGGCAAGCCGGCGGGCGAGCGTCCGCGCCGCGCCGAGCGCACGGGCACAGCGGTCGTCGAGCGGCGTCGGTGCGCCGAAGATCGCGAGCGCCGAGTCGCCCGCGAACTTGTTGATCAGCCCACCGTTGGCTTCCACCACCTCGATCACGATCGCGAAATAACGGTTGAGCAGCTCGACCACCTCCGGTGCCGGACGGTGGTAGGTGAGCGCGGTCGAGCCGACCAGATCGATGAACAGGACCGCGACCTCACGCTGCTCGCCGCCGAGCTCGACACCGTGCTCGAGTGCCTGTCGCGCGACATCAACGCCGACATGCAGACCGAACAGCTCCCGCAGCCGCTCCCGCTCCTCGAGTCCGGCCACCATTCGGTTGAAGCCCGCCTGCAGCAGCCCCACGTCGGTGCCGTCGTAGACCGGCACACGTACGTTGCGATCGCCGCGTTCGACCCGCGCGAGCGCGCGGCGTACCGAAATGATCGGGTCAGCCGTTGCCCGAGTCGCGAAGAACGTAGTGAGGAATCCGGCGACCAGGCAGTTCGCGCCGAGGACGGCGGTCGCGAACGCCACGTCGTGACCGGTGCCGACCTGATGGTTGAGGTCCGCGATGCCGAGCAGCATCACGCCGAGCACGGGGGCGCCGGTGCCGAGGGTCCACGTCATCATCGACCGCACCGCGACGGACTGCGCGATTCGTTGGGGGTGTGGTGAGGCCGACAGCGCCCGGCCGGCCGCCTCGCGCAACAGCAGCTCGGCGAGCCGGTAGCCGACCGAACAGGTGATCAGACCGCTCAGTCCGATGATGGCGATGATCCGTAGCCCGGCGGTGATCGAGTAGGTCATGGCGAGCGCGCCGAACAGCGCCGTCGCGCCGGCCCAGAGCACGCCCATCCCGCGGGCCAGGATGCGCGGGCCGCGCAGCACGATCAGCTGCTGCTCGGGCGTTGGGGTCCGCTCCGACGGCAGCCATTCGGCCAGGCTCGACAGCTTGGAGAGCCCGGCGACGATCCCGATGACAACCCCGGCGACGAGATAGATCGTGCCGATCACGGAGTCGTCGGCGATCAGGGCGTGGCGGTTGAGGACGTGCGGTTCCGGTACGACGTAGACCGCAACCGTCCAGGTCGCGATCCCACCAACGACGTTGGCCAGTGTGAGGACCACGATCAGGCTCACAGTCGCTCGGACCAGCACCGCCCGACCGGAGGCCCACCAGCGTCGCCGCGCGGCGTGGCGCTCGACGTGATCGACCGGCTTCCCCACGCCCCGATCCTGTCACTCCAGCGGATCGGACCCGGTTTCAGCCAGCTGCGTCGATCCGGCGTACCGTGCTGCGGTCGACGCGGCCGCCGCACGAATCGCAGGCCAGGTGCGTGTGCAGCGGTGAGCCGCATTCGTGTGCCAAACGCATCGGCGGGCCGGACTCCAACGGCAGGTGGCGGTCGCCCCACTGCATCAGGCTGATGATGACCGGGTACAGGTCACGACCAGCGTCGGTGAGGACGTACTCATCACGAGGCGGCCGGTCGGAATACCGGCGTCGCTGAAGGATTCCGGCATCGACCAGGGTGCGGAGTCGGTTGGCCAAGGTGTCGCGCGGGGCCCCGATGTTGACGACCATCTCCTCGAACCGGCGAGCGCCGAGGAATACCTCGCGGATCGCGAGCAGCGACCATTTCTCCCCGACGACCTCCAGCGTCCGGGCCACCGAACACACCCTGGGGGTCGCATCGATCGCCGTCATGCCTGACACCCTATCGCAGTCAGTTGGTTTTTCGGACTAACCTCTGCTACGGTCAGTCCGGAATTCGGACTGACCAAGCTGGAGACCGCCGTGAGCCTCGCCGACGCCGCCGTCACGCACCGCCGCCCCTCGCCAGCCGCCTTGGCCGTTGCGGTGCTGTCACTCGGTGTGTTCATGTCGAGCCTCGACCTGTTCATCGTCAACCTGGCGTTTCCGTACATCGGCCGTGACTTCCCCGGCAGCACGCTGTCCGGCCTGTCCTGGGTCCTCAACGGCTACACGATCGTTTTCGCCGCCGTGCTGGTGCCGGCGGGTCGCTGGGCCGATCGGGTCGGCCGACGCAAACTCTTCATCGCCGGTCTGGCGATCTTCACGGTCGGCTCCGCGTTGTGCGGGATGGCCCCCAACGTCGGCGTCCTCGTCGGGGCCCGGGTGGTGCAGGCGATCGGTGGCGGGCTGATGGTCCCGACTTCGCTGTCGCTCTTGCTGGCCGTAGTGCCGGCTCGCGACCGGGCCCGCGCCATCGGCACCTGGTCAGCTGTGGGCGCACTGGGCGCCGGGCTCGGGCCGGTGATCGGCGGTCTGCTGGTGCAGGCGAACTGGCGATTGGTGTTCTGGGTGAACCTCCCGGTCGGCGGGCTCGCACTGTTGACTGCCGCCCGGGCGCTGCCGGAGAGCCGCGACCCCGACGCGCACCGCCGGCCGGACATCGTCGGCGCCCTCGGGCTGGCGGCGGCCGTCGGCGCGATCGCGCTTGCCCTGGTCAAGGCGCCGGAGTGGGGCTGGACCTCGCAGCCAGTGATCGGAGTCCTCTCGGCCGGAATCGTGGTTCTGCTCGCCGTCCTTCGCCACTCCGCCGGGCATCCGGCACCGGTGATCGACTTGACGCTGCTGCGAATCCGTTCGTTCAGTGGCGCCTTCGGGGCGTCGGCGCTCTACTACGCCGGCTTTGGTGCGTTCGTTCTCAACAGCGTCGAGTTCCTCACCGGCGAATGGCACTACAGCGCGATCCGCGCCGGGCTCGCGATCGCCCCCGGACCGTTGTGCGTGCTGCCGTTCGCGCGGCTGGTCGCTCCCCGGCTGGCACCAATCCTCGGCGGCGCAGGGCGGGTCGCGGTGCTCGGCGCAGTCATCAACGCGGGTGCCCAGCTGGTGTGGCTGATCGGCATGACGTCATCCCCGTCGTACGTCGCACACCTGTTGCCGGTACAGCTGATCGGAGGGGCAGGCGTCGGGCTGACGATCCCCTCGCTGATCGGCGCAGGTACGTCGGCTATCCCGCCTGCATGGTTCGGAACGGCGAGCGGAGTTCTCAACATGGGGCGGCAGGTCGGCACGGTGCTCGGGGTGGCTGGCTTGGTTGGCCTGTTCTCGCACGCGTCTGCTGCTCCGGCGATGACCGACTTCCGCCACGGCGTCGTTCTGGTGATCTGCTTCTTCGGGGCATCGGCAGTCGCATGTGTTGCAGCGCTCGGCCGGTCGGCACGTCAGCCGGTGACGGTGTCGAGTCCGATGTCGAGGACGGCGGCCGAATGTGTGAGCGCCCCCACTGCGATGTAGTCGACTCCGGCCTCGGCGACGCGGCGGACGTCGGAGAGTTGCAATCCGCCACTCGCCTCCAGCGAGACCCCCAGACCGTCGCGACGAACCCGATCGACGGCCGTTGCCGTATCAGCCAAGGTGAAGTTGTCGAGCAGGATCGACCTCGCACCGTGCGCAAGCGCCTCATCGAACTGTGCCAAGTCGTCGACCTCGACCTGAATGTCGATCCCGCCGTCGGGATAGGACTCCCGGACCCGGTCGAGAGCGGCTGCCACGCCACCGGCGGCAGCGACGTGGTTGTCCTTGATCAGCACCGCGTCGTCCAGCCCCCGGCGATGGTTCACCCCGCCGCCGCAGCGGACTGCGTACTTCTCGAGGTTGCGGAGACCCGGTGTGGTCTTACGGGTGTCGCGAATCTTCGCCGTCGTGTCGGCGACCGCGTCGACCCACGTACTCGTCGCGGTAGCAATCCCGGACAGGTGCCCGAGGAGGTTCAGCGAGAGCCGCTCGAAGCCGAGGATGGCTCTAGCCGGACCCGCGATCTCGGCGAGTACGTCCCCGGCCAGAATCCGGTCGCCGTCGGCGGCAAGCAGCTTCATGGTGACCGCCGGACCGAGCAGATGCTCGGCGGCGACCGCCACGACCGTCAGCCCGCACACGACGCCCGCGGCCCGGCTCACGTAGCGAGCGGTCATCAGGGCCTCGGCCGGCACGGTCGCCGCCGAGGTGAGATCGCCCGCCGTACCGAGATCCTCAGCCGCCGCTCGATCGACGACCGCGAGCACCTCGTCAGGGTCGACGCCCGCCGCCTCGAGTGCGGTGATCATGCCGTCTCCTCCAACGCGATGGCTGCTGCGACCTCGGGGAGGCCGGCCTCGTTGAGGCTGACCAGCAACCGGTGGCGCCAGGCATCGTCGGCTGCCGGGAAGTCGGCCCGCCAATGGCAACCTCGGCTCTCCTCACGAGCGCTCGCCGCGGCAACGACCGCGTATGACGCCAGCCAGCGGTGCGCAGCAAGCGGCGCGGTTTCGTCGCTGTCCGCGACGGCGTTCAATGAAGCGAGTGCCGCCGTCAACCCGGCACCACTGCGGACCACGCCGGCGTACCTCGACATCACCGTCTGCATCGTGGAAACCGTGTCCCAGCCGACCCTCGGCAGCGCCGGCGGCGGCGGTGCTTCCCGGCTGGCCCGCGCCGGCACCTCGCTTCCCAACCGGTCGGCCACTCGGCGCCCCACCGCGACGCCCTCGAGCATGCTGTTGGAGGCAAGCCGGTTCGCACCGTGCAGCCCGGTCGCCGCGACCTCGCCGACCGCGGACAGTCCGGCGACATCGGAGCGTCCCCACGCGTCGGTTCGGATCCCACCGCAGAGGAAGTGTTGCGTGGGGGCCACCGGGATCCACTCGGTTGCTGGATCGATGCGGTAGCGGCGACAGATCTCGGCTGCGGTCGGGAACCGGCGCGTCATCACACCCGGCTCGAATCCCGTCACGTCGAGGCCGACCACGTTCGGCTCGCCGTCGAGCGGCTCGGACATCACCGCGTCGATCCGACGGGCGACGATGTCGCGCGGCGCCAGGTCGGCCATCGGATGGTGCCCGGCCATGATCCGATGTCCCTGCCTGTCGCGGAGAACCGCGCCCTCACCCCGTAACGCCTCGGAGATCAACGGCACCCGCTGTCGACCCGGTACCCGCAGCCCGGTCGGGTGGAACTGGACGAACTCGACGTCGACGAGCGCCGCACCTGCCCGCAGCGCGAGTGCCAGACCATCCCCGGCGACCTCGGGCGGGTTGGTGCTCGCTACGTACAGGCTGCCGATCCCGCCGGTCGCGAGCACCACCTCGCGAGCGGTGAGCAACTCCTCACCCACCGACTCACCGCGACGCACGACGACGCCGCCGACCTGCCGGCCGTGCCGGCCGATCGCGAGATGCAGGTCGATCACGGTGGTGTAGTCGAACACCGCCGCGGCCGTTGTCCGCAGGGTGGCGACGAGCGCTCGGCTGACTTCAGCGCCGGTCGCGTCCCCGCCGGCGTGGGCAACCCGAAGGCAGCGGTGACCGCCCTCCCGCGTCAGGGCTAGCTCGCCGGCATCCGTGCGGTCGAACCGGGTGCCGAGATCGATCAGATCCCGAATCCGGTCCGGGGCGTCGTCGGTGATCCCTCGGACGACGTCGGCGTCGCACAGCCCGCCACCGGCAGCGACCGTGTCGCTCGCATGCAGCCGGGGGCTGTCGGAAGGATCGATCGCAGCCGCGATCCCGCCTTGAGCCAGCGCGGTGCTACCGCCACCGAGCGCTCCGGAAGTGATCACCGCCACCCGACGCGACATGGCGAGCGACGCGGCGACCGACAGTCCGGCGACGCCGGTGCCGACGACGATGACGTCGAAGTCGTCACCGATGTGGCCGGTCACTCGCCGCCACCCGAGTTGCCGATCGCAACCATCCGCTCGACCGCCTGCCGCGCGCGCGGAGCCACCTCGTCAGGTACGACGACCTCGTCGCGTCCCTCGCGCAGGCAGCGAAGCAGCAGCTCCGGCGTGATCATCTTCATGTAGCGGCAGGACGCCTGCGGGTTCATCGCGATGAACTCGGTGCGGTCGTTGAGGCGCTGCAACTGGTGCAGCATCCCGACCTCAGTCGCGACGAGCGTCGCCGTACTGGTGATCCGCGATGCCAGCTCAGCCATTCCGCCGGTCGACAGGATGTGGGTGCGCTCCACGGGCAGGTCGCCGGTCCCGGTCAGCCACAACGCCGACGTGGCGCAGCCGCATTCGGGATGGATCAGCAGCTCGGCCTCGGGATGGATCGCGACCTGATTCCGCACGTCGGATGGCGAGATGCCGGCGTGCACGTGACACTCACCCAGCCAGATGTGCATGTCCTCGCGACCAGTCAGCCGCTTCACGTGCGCACCGAGGAACTGGTCGGGCAGGAAGAGCACCGGCCGATCCCGGGCTATCGACGCGACAACCTCGACCGCGTTCGACGAGGTGCAGCAGATGTCTGACTCCGCCTTCACCGCGGCGCTGGTGTTGACGTAGGCAACCACCACGGCGCCCGGATGCTCGGCCTTCCACGCGCGAAGCTGGTCGGCGTTGATCGTGTCGGCGAGCGAGCAACCCGCTGCAGCGGTCGGGATCAACACCGTCTTGTGGGGCGAGAGCAGCTTCGCGGTCTCTGCCATGAAGTGGACGCCGCAAAAAACGATGGTGTCGGCATCCGTGGAGGCCGCAAGGCGCGACAACGCCAGCGAATCGCCGACGTGATCCGCGATGTCCTGGATCGCGGGCACCTGATAGTTGTGCGCGAGCAGGACGGCGTTGCGTTGAACCGCGAGATCGCGAACCTCCTGCTGCCAGTCGGTGCGCATTTCGGTGGCAACGCTCATCGGCTTCTCCGTTCCAGAAGTTTTCGCCTGAGAGGCGATAACTGCCGCCAACGTAACATGCGCAGATGCCACGGACTCAGCCGGCCCGAGATGAGCCGGTTTTTCCGGCTTATCCGCATGAGGTGGTGGCCGTCGTTCTGTCCGTACGCGACGACGAGCTGTCGGTGCTGATGTGGAAGCGCGCGAAGCCGCCGGACGCCCGCAAGTGGGCACTGCCGGGCGGCGGGGTCGGACCGGACGAGCGGCTACGCACCGCCATCGGACGGCACCTTGCCGAGAAGGTTGACGTGCGTGAAGTGGCACACCTCGAGCAGCTCGCCACCCACAGCAACATCAAGCGCGACCCGAGAGGTCGGGTGCTGGCGACGGCGTACCTCGGGATCGTGCCGACGTCGGCGACGCCGTCGCTCCCCCGCGACACGGCCTGGCAGCCGGTGTCGGCTCTACCGGCGACGGCGTTCGATCATGACGAGTTCACCTCCGCCGCGGTCGACCGGCTGCGGGCGAAGCTGTCGTACACGAACATTGGCTTCGCGCTCGCCCCTGAGGCGTTCACACTCGCCTCGCTTCGCGACATCTTCAGCGCGGCACTTGGCTATCCGGTCGCGCCCACCAACCTGGCCCGCGTGATGAACCGGAGACGTCTCATCGAGCCGACCGGCACCCTGAGCACGCCGAGCCGGGGCGGCGGTCGGCCGGCCATGATGTATCGCTTCCGCCTGCGGGAGCTCGCGGTGACCGACCCGTTCGCCGTACTGCGCCCACCGCGATCTCAGTCGCGCTAGTTGCAGTGCAGCCCGCCGGGCCGCTTGCGCAGGCCGGTTGCGCGCCCGGCAGGAATCGAACCTGCGACCAAGTGCTTAGAAG
>JAICXJ010000003.1 GCA_025980465.1 Frankiales bacterium
CAACGTGCACACCGATCGCCGTCGCGGATCTCGACCGCTCCGATCTCACTGGCCGGCTCGAAGTCTCGACCCCGTACGACGTAGGCGGCGTGCTTGTCCTCGACGTTCGCTCCGGTGATCCAGGCGCTGCCGGGCACCACGGTGGGATCGACGACAAACCGGATGCCGGTGGCGGCGAGCAGCTGCGGGCCGAGGTAGCCGCGAACGATCTCCGGATGCGCCTTCAGGTCCTCGGCGTCGGCCTGCTCCACCTCGGTGGGCTCGAGCTGACCCGCAATCCGCTTGAGGTCAATCTCCCGGTCGCCCGGCACCCCGACGACCAACAGCTCCCAGTCCGCGCCCGGGGCCCGGGTTTTCAGCACGACGTTCTTCAACGTGTCTGCGGCGGTGAAGTTCTGACCCGGCTCGATCTCGTTCAGCCGGGCGACGAGGGTGTCGATCGTGGGCGTGTTCGGAGTGTCGAGGACCCTCGACTCGGGATGCACGGAGGGGTCCTGCTTGGCCGGCACCGCGATCTCGACCGCCTCGGTGTTGGCGGTGTAGTCGCAGTTCTCGCACTGAACGAAGGTGTCCTCGCCGAACTCGGCCGGGGCGAGAAACTCCTCGCTGGCCGAGCCGCCCATCGCCCCGGAGGTCGCGAACGCGATCCGGTAGTCAAGACCCAACCGCTGGAAGATTCGTTGGTAGGCCGCCCGGTGCGCGTCGTAGGAGGCTTGCAGTCCGTCGTCGTCGAGGTCGAAGGAATAGGAGTCCTTCATGACGAACTCGCGAGCCCGGAGCAGGCCGGCTCGGGGCCGCGCCTCGTCGCGGTACTTGGTCTGGATCTGGAACAGGATCAGCGGATAGTCACGGTACGACGACATCTCGCCCTTCACGAGCAGCGTGAAGAGCTCCTCGTGGGTCGGAGCGAGCAGGTAGTCGACATCCTTGCGGTCCTTCAGCCGGAACAGCATGTCGCCGTAGTCGTTCCAGCGTCCGGTCTGCTCGTAGATCTCCCTCGGGATCAGCGCGGGGAAGTGCACCTCTTGGCCCCCGATACGCGCCATCTCCTCGCGCACGACGTTGGCGACGTTCTCGAAGATCATCTTGCCGAGCGGTAGCCAGGAGTACACCCCCGGCGAGACCCGGCGGATGTAGCCGGCCCGGACCAGCAGCCGGTGGCTCGGGAGCTCAGCATCCGCGGGGTCGTCACGCAGGGTGCGCAGGAACAGCGACGACATGCGGCTCAACATCGGTCAATTAAACAAGGCTGCTCAGAACAAGACCGAGGCGAACGTCCCCACCTGCCTGAAACCGACCCGCTCATAGGAACGGCGAGCGGGCTCGTTGAAGTCGTTCACATACAACGAGACCGTGGGCGCCACATCGCGTAAGCACGCCGCCACAACCGCTGCCATGCCTGCTACCGAGATGCCGCGGCCCCGAAGCTGCGGGTCGACCCACACTCCCTGGACCTGACATGCCGCCTTCGTCACCGCGCCGACCTCGGCCTTGAAGACGATGCGATCGCCGTCGAAACGCGCGAACGCGCGACCAGCCGCGACCAACTCACGAACCCGGGCGCGGTAGAGCGCGCCACCATCCCCCGCGGTCGGCGAGACACCGACCTCTTCGGTGAACATCGCGATGCTGGCCGGCAACAGCTTGTCGAGCTCGTCCATCCGCACCCGACGGACCGCGGTGTCGGGCGTCACACGTGGCTCGCTCGTCGTCGCCAGGAGCGGCTGGGACATCCGGGTCTCACGGGCCGGTCCCCACAACGGCTCGAGCCTCTCCCACATCACCGAGACCATCTCGGCCGGACCGACGATCGAGGAGCATCGACGCCCCTGCCGCGCCGCGAAGTCCGCGAACGACAGCAACGATGGTCGATCGGCCGCGACCGGCACGAGATTGGCGCCCGAGTAGCACACAGCGGTGGGTCGGCTGCCCTGCCCATATCCCCACATCTGGGCGCCGAGCCGCTCAGGGCTCAGACCACCTGCATCGACCCGCGAGGCGACGAAAACGTTCTCGACGGGGGCCTTGTCCAACAGCGCAAGCACGGCGGCCATGTCGCTGTCGTCGAGGACGCGGAGCATGCGAAGAGTCTCTAGGAAATCGACACGCTCGGCTCGCCGGAGGTCACGCCGGCGGTTTCCATCTCGGCGGCGATCCGCAACGCCTCTTCGACGAGAGTCTCAACGATCTGCGCCTCCGGCACCGTCTTGATGACCTCGCCCTTGACGAAGATCTGGCCCTTGCCGTTTCCGGATGCCACGCCGAGATCAGCCTCGCGCGCCTCACCCGGTCCGTTGACCACGCAACCCATGACCGCGACCCGCAGTGGGACGGTCATTCCCTCGAGCCCGGCCTGGACCTTCTCGGCCAGTGTGTAGACGTCGACCTGCGCCCGGCCACATGACGGGCAGGACACGATCTCGAGGCGGCGCTCCCGCAAACCGAGTGATTCGAGGATCGCGATACCGACCTTGACCTCTTCCACCGGCGGGGCCGACAGCGACACCCGGATGGTGTCGCCCACGCCATCCGACAGCAGCGCGCCGAAGGCCACCGCCGACTTGATCGTCCCCTGGAAGATCGGACCGGCCTCGGTCACCCCGAGGTGAAGCGGGTAGTCGCACCGCTCCGCCAGGTGCCGGTACGCCGACACCATCACGACCGGGTCGTGGTGCTTGACCGAGATCTTGATGTCGCGGAAGTCGTGCTCCTCGAACAGCGAGCACTCCCACAACGCGCTCTCGACGAGTGCCTCGGGCCGCGGGCCGCCGTAGCGCTCGAGGAAACGCTTGTCGAGCGAGCCTGCGTTGACCCCGATCCGGATCGGGATGCCCGCATCCTTCGCGGCCTTCGCCACATCTCCGACGCGGCCGTCGAACTCCTTGATGTTGCCCGGGTTCACCCGCACGGCGGCGCAGCCGGCATCGATTGCCGCGAAGATGTACCGCGGCTGGAAGTGGATGTCGGCAATGACCGGAATCTGTGAGTGCTTCGCGATCTCGGGCAGCGCGTCGGCATCGTCCTGGCTCGGCACGGCGACCCGAACGATCTGGCAGCCGGCCGCCGTCAGCTCAGCGATCTGTTGAAGTGTCGCGTTGACGTCGGTGGTCTTCGTCGTGGTCATCGACTGGACGCTGATCGGCGCACCACCACCGACGGCGACCCCACCGACGTCGATGCGGCGACTCTGCCGACGGGCTGCCAGGGACGGCGGAGGAAGCTCCGGCATACCGAGGCTGACCGCGGTCATATCTCCCTACTACTGCAGGCGGATCGGATTCGTGATGCCGGCGTAGAGAAGGATCAACGACAGGCCCACAAACACCGCAACCACAGCGTAGGTCAGCGGCAGCACCTTCATGATGTCCACGCGGCCGGGGTCGCGACGGCCGATGGCCCGATAGACCCTCGTCCGGGTCTCCTCGAACGCGAGGATCGCGATGTGTCCGCCGTCGAGCGGCAGCAACGGCAGCAGGTTGAACAGGCCGACGAACAGGTTCAGCTCGGCGAGGATGAGCGCGAGGGTCGCGACGATGTCCTTGACCGAGCCACCTGAGGACGCCACCTGCCCGCTCACCCGCGCCACGTCGACAACGCTCGCAGCACCCTTCTGATCGCGCGGCTTGCCTTCGACGATCCCAGCGATCTCATGGGGCAACCCGCCGAGCGCGCTTCCGGTCGAGGTGACGAAGTCACCGAGCACACCGAACGTGCGACCGAATGCTGCGCCCGCGCTGACCGACGCGACGTGCTGAGCCTCTTCGACCCCGATCCGCCCGACCACCTTGTTGCCGACGCGGGTGGGCACCGGAGTGACGCTGACGGTCCTCACAGCGCCGCCGCGCCTGACGACCACCGTGACCGGGTGGCCCGCGTTGGCCCGTAGGACCGAGCCGAAGTTGCTGCCGTCGGAGCTGATCGGCTTGCCGTTGATGCTGACGAGCACGTCCCCGGTTCGGAGCTTGCCGTACGCCGGCGCGGCCGGGGTGTTGTTCGCGCAGGCACCCGAGGGTGCGGTCGAGACGCACTTGCTCACCGACGCGATGGCATATCCGTCGGTGCGGATCGGGTCCTGACCGGTCACGAGGAGGATGCCGAAGACCAGCACGATCGCGATGACGAAGTGCATGAACGATCCGGCCGAGAGCACGATCGTGCGCCGCAGCGGCGGCTGCCTGTAGAACGCGCGGTCGGCGTCCTCCGGCGCGATGTCCTCGAGCACCGTCATGCCCTCGATCTTCACGAAGCCGCCGGCGGGGATGGCTTTGACGCCGTACTCGGTCTCACCGCGCCTCACCGACCAGAGGGTCGGACCGAAGCCTACGAAGAATCGTGACGCCTTCATGCCGAACTTCTTCGCGGTCGCGAAATGACCCAGCTCATGCAGCATGACGGAGGCGAGAAGAGCGATGACGAAGGCGATGACACCGAGCGCGTAGCTCATCGCTTCACCCCTTCGCCGTCATCGTCCGAGCCCGTTCCCGGGCCCAGTTCTCCGCGCTTAGTACGTCGGCCAGGGTACGGATGTTCATGAGCGATTCCTGATGCTCGGCAAGCACCGCCGCGATGGTGTCGACGATGTCGAGGTAGCCGATCCGACCCGCCGCGAAGGCTGCGACGCACTCCTCGTTGGCGGCGTTGAACACCGCGGGCGCCGTACCGCCGGTCTTGCCGGCCTCACGGGCCAGCTCGACGGCCGGGAAGGTTGCTGTGTCGAGGGGCTCGAACTCCCAGCTCGCCGCCTTCGACCAGTCGACCGGCAAGGCCGCACCCGCGATGCGGTTCGGCCACGCGAGCGCCAGCGCGATCGGCAGCCGCATGTCCGGCGGGCTCGCCTGGGCAATCGTCGAGCCGTCCATGAACTCCACCATCGAATGGACGACCGACTGCGGGTGTACGACGACATCGATGGCGTCGAAGCCGACGTCGAACAGCCAGTGAGCCTCCAGCAGCTCCAGGCCCTTGTTGACCAGCGTCGCGGAGTTGACGGTGATGACCGGGCCCATGTCCCAGGTCGGGTGCGAGAGCGCCTGCTCCCTCGTGACATCGGTCAGCTCGGCGCGGGTCCGACCCCGGAACGGGCCGCCGCTCGCGGTGAGGATCAGCCGTCGGACGTCGCCGTGATCGCCGGCGCGCAGGCACTGGGCGATCGCGGAGTGCTCCGAGTCGACGGGCACGATCTGCCCGGGCTTGGCGCGCTCCGCGACCAGCGGGCCGCCGGCAATCAGCGACTCCTTGTTGGCGAGCGCGAGCACCCGGCCGGCATCGAGCGCGGCCAGGGTGGGCGCGAGACCGACCGAGCCGGTCATGCCATTGAGGACGACGTCGCAGGGCCAACTCGCCACCTCGGCTGCGGCGTCAGCGCCGGCGATCAGCTTCGGGAGCGCGTACTCGCCGCGACTGAAGCCGCGGCGCTGCGCCTCGGCGTACAGCGCGAGCTGCAGATCCTCAAGCGCGGTCGGCGATGCCACGCCGACCACTTCGACGGCGAGCTCGATGGCCTGCGCCGCGAGCAGCTCTGCCCGTTGCCCTCCGGCGGCCAGACCGACGATCCGGAACCGCTCCGGTGCGGCGCGCACGATGTCGATGGCCTGGGTGCCGACCGAGCCGGTCGAGCCCAGCAGAACGACGTCGCGACTCACACCGTCATTGTCGCCGATCGCGGCTCGAACGCTTCGGCAGCGCTCAGAGCGCCGGAGAAGGCGCCGGTGCCGGGTTGAGCATCCGGCTGATCGCACCGCTGCGCACCGCGAGCGCGACGGTGCGGGTGACCACCTCGACCAGCGACATGAGAACCAGGGCGGCAACCCATGCTTCGCCGCTCGTGATGCCGTGTGCGGCGCTGAATCGCGCGATTGTCGGTGCGCCACCGTGCTGTGCGTAGAGCGAGAACCCAAGCCGGGCACCGATCCCGATGACCCACAGGCTTGCCGCGAGCCCGGTCGCCTTCGCGACCGGGACCCCGTCGGCGTCGGCGAGCAGCCGGGTGGCGAATCCGCTGCCGAGGCCGAACAGCAGGCCGACCATGATGCCGCCGACCACGAGGAGCAGGTCGTTTCCTGCCGTCGGGATGCCCCGGAGGTAGTGGGTTGCCGCCCACCCGACGATCACCAGCGGCAGGAGCAGCTGCCTGGTCGTCAGCCGCTTCCCGCGAATCTGGCGGACGACGAGCAGGACGAGTGCGGCATTGAGGACGTAGTCGAGAAGGCTCATGGCGAAAGCATCCCGACCGCCCGGCCTGGTGTCCTCAGCCCAGAGGTGGAGCTCAGGTGGAGGTGACCGTCCATCCGTGGACGGGTATAGAGAGGTCCTGGAGGATGAGGCGATGACGGAGCTCGGACCGCTGATGATCGCTGCGCACAACGCCGAGCACGCTGAATACATCGTCCGCTCGCGCGCGGAGCAGCGTGGGGTGCCGCTGCGGAAGATCGACGTCGCGACCGGTCAGGGCGACATGTGGGTGGTCACCGTCGAGGTGAGCGATACCGCTGACCTGGCCGCCGCAGCCGACCTGGCCGAGGACACCACGGTCCTGCACTTCGACGGCCACCGGTCGCGCCAGATCTAGGCCCCGCTGCCCCCCGGCGTCCGCTCATCGATGCCCCACGGAGCGCCGTACTCGGGCAACAGGTCCAGGAACGGTTGCGGGTCGAGGGCCTCCGGACCAACGACGCCGGCGCCCGACCAGATCCCCTCGGCGATGAGCTCCAGCGCCACGATCGGATTGACCGCGGTCTGCCAGACCACCGCCTGCGCGCCCCACTTCCGCATGCACTCCTCGTTGTCGGCGACCTGGTAGAGGTAGACCTCACGCCGGCTGCCGTCCTTGCCGGTTCCGGTGACGAGCGTCCCGGCGCAGGTCCGGCCCTTCATCCGAGGACCGAGGGTTGCCGGGTTCGGCAGGCAGCCGGCCACCACGTCGCGCGGCGACACCGACGCACCTCCGACGGAGACCGGGGTCGTCGAGTCGAGGCCGAGCTTGTGCAAGGTCCGCAGTACGTCGATGAACTCCTCACCAAGCCCGTACTTGAACGTCACTCGCCGGGCATCGATCCAGCGGGGCATCAGCAGGACTTCTTCGTGCTCGACGTTGACGCACTCGACCGGCCCGATCCCTTCCGGGAATTCAAAGAGCTCGGGCTCGCTGAACGGCTCGGTGGTGAACCAGCCGCGGTCCCGCTCCCAGATGACCGGCGGGTTCAGACACTCCTCAATCGTGGTCCAGATCGAGAAGGTGGGCGCGAAGTCGTAGCCCTCGACGACCAGATCCGCGCCGTCGCGGACGCCGACCTCGTCGACCGCGGCGAACAGGTTGTCCGCTGCGTAACGCGCGAAGATGTCGGACAGGCCCGGTTCGACCCCGATCCCGGCTAGCGCCAGAACGCCTCGGTTCTCCCAGTCCTCGGCGCGGGCGAACTGCTCGTCGCCGAGCTTCACCCCGGTCTTCTCGTACGGCGTCTGCGGATGCGGCCGGGACAGCGACATGGCCATGTCGAGATACGTCGTGCCGGTCTCGAGGGCGGCGTCGAAGATCGGCATCACGAAACGTGGGTCGCACGCGTTCAGGACTGCGTCGGCCTCCACCGCACGCAACAGCTCGGCCACCGCGGATCGGTCGCCGGCGTCGAGACGAACGCCCCTGAATCGGTCGTCACGGGTGCCGGCCGCGACCTGCTCGGCCCGCGCCGCGTCGTAGTCAGCCATCACGACGGCCGAGAACACGTCGCGACGGGCCGCGATCGTGGCAGCCGCGCCGCCGACACCGCCGGCACCGAGCACGACCAGACGCATGCCACCTCCGCAATCAGACCCGGAGGCTAGCAGCGACGGATTGCATCGGTCTGCACCGGATTCCTCGACGGAAACACTTGCCATCGGCGCACAAAGGTGCGACAACCGTCGGAGCGCCTAATCAGAGCAAGGGGACAGCATGACGGCAGCCGTCGCAGACCCGCGAGCCGGGACCGGGAAGGGACTGAAAGGGGGCGCACTCGGCCTGTGGTCGACCGTGGTCGTCGGTGTTGCCTCCACCGCCCCCGCCTACAGCCTGGCGGCAACGCTCGGCTTCATCGTCTTCTTCGTCGGCGTACAGGCGCCGATCGTCGCCATCCTGGCCTTCATCCCGATGTGGATGATCTCGATCGGCTACAGCGAGCTGAACAAGAAGGACCCCGACTGTGGGACGAGCTTCACGTGGGCGACCCGGATGTTCGGGCCGCGGGTCGGCTGGTACGCAGGCGGCTGGGGAATCGTCGCGTCTGACGTCCTGATCATGGCGAGCCTCGCCCAGATTGCCGGTCAGTACGTCTTCTTACTGTTCGGCGCCGACGGCATCGGTGGAAACCCGGCGAGCGGCTGGGTACTACTCGTCGGACTGGCGTGGCTCGCGATCATGACCTACGTCTGCTACCGCGGCATCGAGGTGTCGGCGAACATGCAGAAGGGTCTGCTGGCGATCGAAGCCAGCATGCTCGTGGTCTTTGCCGTGGTTGCGCTTTTCAAGGTCGCGACCGGACACGCACCTGCCGTCCACATCAATCCCTCGTGGAGTTGGTTCAACCCGTTGGACATTCCGTCCATCTCCGCATTCGTCGCCGGACTGATTCTCATGATCTTCATCTACTGGGGCTGGGACACCGCCGTCACGGTCAATGAGGAGACCAAGGACCCGGCCAGGACTCCGGGCCGAGCGGCGGTGATCTCCACCGTGCTCCTGCTGCTGATCTACGCAGTGGTCATCCTCGCCGCGCAGTCGTTTGCTGGTGTCGGCGGCAAGGGGATCGGGCTGGGCAACTCCGATAACTCCAACGACGTTCTCAACGTGCTCGGACGCGCGGTGTTCGGCCATTCCGGTCTCGGCACGGTATTCGTCAAGCTGCTGCTGCTGATGGTGCTGAGCTCAGCCGCGGCATCTACCCAGACCACGATCCTTCCTACCGCGCGCACGACGCTTGCGATGTCGGTCTACCGGGCGATCCCCACGACCTTCGCGAAGGTGCACAAGAAGTACCTCACGCCATCGACCTCGACGATCGCGATGGGCCTGGTCTCCGCCGTGCTCTACGTCACGATGAACTACCTCTCGCATGGTCAGGTCATCAGTGACTCCGTCACGGCATGCGGCGTATTCATCGCGCTCTACTACGGCATCACCGGCTTCGCCTGTGCATGGTGGTACCGCAAGACCTTGACCAGCAGCGTCCGTGACCTGTTCATGCAGGGCGTCATCCCGGTGCTCGGTGGGCTGATCCTGTTCGTCATCCTCGGCTGGAGCTTCTACCTTGACTGGCTGAGCCCGTATGCCAAGAACTACAACTCGGCGGAGGCGAGCTTTACTGGCTGGCAGATGACATTTCCCCCGCATTGGGGAGTCGGCGGTGTGGCAATCCTTGTCGTCCTAGCAGCGGTCGTCGGTGTTGTTGTCATGGTTGCGTACAACATCGCCAGGCCAGCGTTCTTCCGCGGCGAAGTGCTCAACCGCAACACTCCGACCCTGGTCCCGGAGTCCACCGGGCTTCCGTCCGGCTTCCCGCCACAGGTCGGCCGCGACGACGTACCAGCTAGTGCGCCCCTCGTCCCGCCGGAGTACGACGAACCAACCGGCCCGACGCCCCAGGTCTAGATCCGATACTCGTAGGGACCGACGACGAGGCTTAAGCAATGTGGCATTGCTTGAACGATGTGGCATTGCTTGAACGATGTGACCTTCCAAGGGGTATTTGCCATAGCAATGTGACATTGCTTGAAACAGGGGCATAGCAATGCCACATTGCCCATAGCCCATAGCCCATAGCCCATAGCCCATAGCCGATCGCCGATCGCCGGCCACATTGCCAATTGCGCGTCATCGCTGTCGGCAGGCACGTCCGGGCCCCACCGGGCCGGGGCATCAACGCGCTTGCGGGAAGTGCAGGTCGACCGCCGCCGGGCCGCGGTCGGGCCAGCGGGCGGTGACCGCCTTGGTGCGGGTGAAGAAGTGCACACCGTGCTCGCCGTGCGCGTGGGTGTCGCCGAACAAGGAGTGCTTCCAGCCGCCGAATGAGTAGTAGGCCATCGGTACCGGAATCGGAACGTTCACACCAACCATGCCGGCTTCGACGTCGGCGCAGTAACGGCGCGCCGCGGCGCCGTCGGAGGTGAAGATCGCCGACCCGTTGCCGTATTCGCTGTCGTTGACCAGCCGAAGTGCGTCGTCGTACGTCGGGACCCGCACGACCGACAGCACCGGCCCGAATATCTCGTCGGTGTAGACCGACATCTCGGCAGTGACGTTGTCGAGCAGCGTCGGGCCTAGCCAGAACCCACCGGCGGCTCCATCGGCGTCCACCCCCCGGCCGTCGACGACGACGGTCGCGCCGGCGCCCGCCCCGGCGTCGATGTATCCGGCGACCCGGTCGCGATGCTCGCGGGTGACCAACGGACCCATGTCACAGCCACGACGGCCGTCTCCCACTCGGAGGTCGGCGATCCGCTCAGCGATCCCCGCCACCAGTGGATCGGCCGCCGCACCTACCGCGACGACCACCGAGATCGCCATGCAACGCTCGCCCGCGCTTCCGAAGCCGGCGCTCACGGCGGCATCAGCCGCGCCATCGATGTCGGCGTCCGGCAGCACGACCATGTGGTTCTTCGCACCGCCGAGCGCCTGGACCCGCTTGCCGTTCGCGGCTGCGGTCTCGTAGACGTAGCGCGCGATCGGAGTCGACCCGACGAAGCTCACCGCATCGACGCCGGGATGTGTGAGCAATGCGTCGACGGTCACCTTGTCGCCGTGCACGACGTTGAAGACGCCCTCGGGCAGGCCGGCCTGCGCCCACAGGTCGGCGAGTATCAAGGCGGCCGAGGGATCCTTCTCACTCGGCTTCAGCACTACCGCATTGCCGCACGCGATCGCCACCGGGAAGAACCACATCGGCACCATGGCCGGGAAGTTGAACGGCGAGATCACCGCCGCGACTCCGACCGGCTGACGCATCGAAAACGCGTCGACGCCGGTGGACACCTCCGCGGAGTAGCCGCCCTGCAGTGCGCTGGGGATGCCGCAGGCGAACTCGACCACCTCGAGCCCCCGCTGCACCTCACCACCGGCGTCGGCGAGCACCTTGCCGTGCTCGGCGGTGATCGCCGCAGCGATCTCGTCACGATGTGCTGCGACCAGCTCCCGGAAGGCGAACAACACATTGGTACGACGAGTAAGCGACGTGCGACGCCATCCCACCAATGCGCCACGTGCAGCCGCAACGGCGTCGTCCACAACGCCCGGCTCGGCGAAGTCGACCCGGGCGGCCACCTCACCGGTGGCCGGATCGAAGACGTCGCCGGTGCGCGCTGCGACGCCGCTCCACGGCTTTCCGGCGATCCAGTGAGTGATCTGGCGCATCAGGCCTCGAGACTCGTCATGACGTGCTTGATCCGGGTGTAGTCCTCGAACCCGTACATCGACAAGTCCTTGCCGTAACCCGAATGCTTGAAGCCACCGTGAGGCATCTCCGCGACGAGCGGGATGTGGGTGTTGATCCACACGCAGCCGAAGTCCAGTGACCGGGCCATCCGCATCGCTCGCCCGTGATCCTTGGTCCAGACCGACGATGCCAGGCCGTACTGAACTCCGTTTGCCCACGCCAGGGCTTGCCTCTCATCGGTGAACTGTTGGACCGTGATGACCGGCCCGAACACCTCGTTCTGGATCATCTCGTCATCCTGCTGCAGGTCGGCGACGACCGTCGGCGCGTAGAAGTAGCCTCGGTCTCCCACCCGTGCGCCCCCGGTGCGGACGGTCGCGTGAGCCGGCGCACGATCAACGAAACCGCTGACCCGTTCGAGCTGGTTGGCGTTGTTGAGCGGTCCGTAGTCCGCCTCGACGTCCGGCCCACCGGTCCTCGTACCCTTGGCCGCCTCGGTCAGTGCGGCCACGAAGTCGTTGTGTATCCCCGCCGACGAGAGAACCCGGGTCGCCGCCGTGCAGTCCTGGCCGGCGTTGAAGTAGCCCGCGGCTGCGATTCCCTCGACCGCCGTATCGAGATCAGCATCGTCGAAGATGATCACCGGCGCCTTGCCACCGAGCTCGAGATGCACGCGCTTGAGATCCGTCGCCGCCGCCGCCGCGACTTCGCTGCCGGCGCGAACACTTCCGGTGATCGACACCATGTGCGGCACCGGGTGGTTCACCAGCAGCCGGCCGGTGTCGCGATCACCGCAGATCACGTTCATGACGCCCGGCGGCAGGTACTGGGCCAGGATCTCCGCCATCATTACGGTCGTCACCGGCGTGGTGTCGGAGGGCTTGAGAACGACGGCGTTGCCCGCCGCAATCGCGGGGGCGAACTTCCAGATCGCCATCATCATCGGGTAGTTCCAGGGCGTGACCGCAGCGCAGACCCCGATCGGCTCGCGCCGAATCATCGACGTGTGGCCGGACAGGTACTCCCCCGCCGACCGCCCCTCCAGCATCCGCGCCGCGCCGGCGAAGAACCGGATCTGGTCGACCGCCGGTGGGATCTCCTCCGCCATCGTCAGGGCCACCGGTTTACCGGTGTTGCGACATTCCGCCGTCACGAGCGCCTCGGCGTTCGCCTCGATCGCGTCGGCGATCCGGTACAGCGCCAGTGATCGCTGCGAAGGGGTGGCGTCACGCCAGGTTTCGAAACCCGCCGCCGCCGCCTTCATCGCGGCGTCGACGTCGGCCGGGCCGGAGACCGCCGCCTGCCCGTACACCTCGCCGGTCGACGGGTCGACGAGATCGCTGCTGCGACCGGTAGCCGGGTCGACGTACTCGCCGTTGACGAAGTTGCGCACCAGCACTGAGTCAGCCACGGATCCTCCTGAACCGGCGACACGAACAACGCCCTGCTCGAATCTTGCACCGGGCCCCGAAGCCCCGCAAGGAATCCGCATGAAACTGGGTCTCCATCAACGGATTCACTTGCTATATATCGGGCAGACGGGCAGAGTCGATAGTGAACGGGGCCCAGCCGATGGGAAGAGGCGGCGTGGAAGTGGACAGGTCGGATGGCTGAGCACGGCGTGCTCGACGAGCTCAACCGGGCCATCATCGCCGAGCTCCAGCAGGACGGCCGCCGGTCCTACGCCGCGATAGCCAAAGCCGTCGGCCTCTCCGAGGCGGCAGTCCGGCAGCGGGTCCAGCGGTTGCTCGACGCCGGTGTGATGCAGATCGTCGCGGTCACCGATCCACTCCAGCTCGGGTTCTCGAGGCAGGCGATGATCGGCATCCGCGCCGACGGCGACCTTTCCAAGGTCGCCGACAAGCTGGCGTCACTGCCGGAGGTCGACTATGTGGTCGTCACGGCCGGCTCGTTCGATCTGCTCGTCGAGCTTGTCTGCAACGACGACGACCACCTCCTGTCGCTGCTCAACAACTCGATCCGGACCGTGCCCGGTGTACGGGACTCCGAGACCTTCGTCTATCTCAAGCTCGCGAAACAGACCTACACCTGGGGTGCGCGATGACCAGTTCGCTGCAAGAGGCTGCCAAGCGGCACCTGTGGATGCATTTCACCCGCATGTCCGCCTACGCCGATCACGACATTCCGGTGATCGAACGCGGCGAAGGCGCCTACGTGTGGGACTCCAACGGCAAGCGGTACCTCGACGGCCTGTCCGGACTGTTCGTCGTACAGGCCGGTCACGGGCGACAGGAGATGGCCGACGCCGCCGCCAAGCAGGCTGCGCAACTCGCTTACTTTCCGTTGTGGTCCTACGCCCACCCCACCGCGGTAGAACTCGCCGAGCGCGTATCCAACTACGCCCCCGGCGACATCAACCGGGTGTTCTACACGACCGGCGGCAGCGAGGCGGTCGAGAGCGCATGGAAGCTGGCCCGCCAGTACTTCAAAGCGATTGGGCAACCGATGCGCTACAAGGTGGTGGGTCGCGACATCGCCTACCACGGCACCACGATGGGCGCGCTGTCGATCAACGGCGTCACCGCGATCAGGTCGGTGTTCGAACCGTTGGTCCCGGGTGCAATCCATGTGCCGAACACCAACTTCTACCGCGCGCCGGAACACGGTGATGACCTCGAGCGGTTCGGCATCTGGGCGGCTGATGAGATCGAGCGTGCCATCCTCCGTGAGGATCCGGACACGGTCGCTGCGGTCTTCCTCGAGCCGGTGCAGAACTCGGGCGGCTGCTTCACTCCCCCGCCCGGCTACTTCCAGCGGGTCCGCAAGATCTGTGACAGGTACGGCGTACTGCTCGTCAGTGACGAGGTCATCTGCGCGTTCGGGCGGCTTGGCACCTGGTTCGGCGCGCAGAAGTACGACTACCAGCCGGACATGATCCTGGTGGCGAAGGGCATCACGAGCGGCTACGCACCAATCGGCGCCGTGCTCGCGTCGGACAAGCTGATCGAGCCGTTCCTCCAGCCCGGTTCGTCGTTCCTTCACGGCATCACCTTCGCCGGGCATCCAGTCTCCTGCGCTGTCGCGTTGGCCAACCTCGACGTGTTCGAGCGGGAGGACCTAATCGGGCATGTCGCATCGAACGAGGCCGCCTTCCGCGCCACGATCGAAAAGCTGGCCGATCTTCCGATCGTCGGAGATGTCCGGGGCGCCGGTTACTTCCTCGCCTTGGAGCTGGTGAAGGACAAGACCACCAAGGCGACCTTCGACCACGCCGAAAGTGAGCGGCTGCTGCGCGGCTTCATCTCGGGCGCGTTGTTCGACGCCGGCCTGATCTGCCGGGCCGACGACCGCGGCGACCCGGTGATCCAGCTCTCGCCACCGCTGATCTGCGACCAGCAGCAGTTCGACGAGATCGAGCAGATCCTGCGTTCGGTGCTAACAGAGGCGTCGGCACGGCTGTAGGCCGGACGACCATCCGCCGCGTGGCGGACAAGGCCGTCACCGACCGCGCTGCCCTCGATGCAGTACTCGACCAGGGCCTCGTTGCTCACGTCGGCATCTGCGTCGACGGCCAGCCGTTCGTGATTCCGTGCGGCTACGCCCGCGACGGAGACCGCAACCACTGTCGTCGCGCTCCCCGGTGACGAGTGGTCGCTGAAGATCAGCAACGGGCCACCCGCAGTGGTGGAGGAGGACGACGGCTGGCAGCCATGGACGGACTGGGTGCCGCTTCGCATCGTGGCCGGTGCACCGGTGAGCAGTGAGGGCGATGTCGTGCCGGCCTACGTCGCCGACTGGCAGCGGTGAGCGCGCTTCCGTCGTTCTGGCTGGAGGCATGCCGCGACGACCTGACGCCTCGCCTCGGCCGTCACCACCCAGTGATGGGGGGCGGCGCGGAGCCCCGCCTCGCAGTCAGTTGCTGTGTCTGAAGGTCGCCGTGAAGTTCCCACCGTGGGTGATCCGGCCGGCGCTCACCAACGTCGTGCCCCCGACGACCCAGTTGTAACGGGTCGGGGACTCCGACGCGAGTGAGCCGCCGTTGACCGTCGCGTGCGTCACGGCGATCGGGGTGAAGGGATCGATCGCGATCGCCCGGTGTGACCCGCTGCTGGTGACGGCAAGCGATGTGGCTCCGATCCATGCGTTGGTCATGGTGCGCGTCCTGCCGGATTCGGTCTCAGCTTCCTTTCGGGTCACGTCGTCGAAGGCCACGACCGTCTTGCGCGGACCGATCGTCACGGTCGACACGACCTTGTCGCCAACGGCGAGGTCGGTGTACTTGTTCGGGTACTCGACGTTGTTGACGGAGATGATCGACTCGTAGACCGGCGTCTTGTTCTGGCACGCCACCGCAACCGCTGATGAATCGCTGTAGAGGCGGGCGGCACTCGTCCGCGGCTCGTTTTCGACGATGACCGCTGGTCCCACACCGCTTTCGTTCTTCTTACACGTGATGGTGGGGATCTTGAACGTCGCACTGACCGAACGAATGTGCACCTTCGTCTTGGTCACCAGGTAGCCCGCGAGCGTGCTGCTCTTGGCCACCGAGCCAGGCGCCGCTGCCGCCGTGTTCACCATCGTCGCCGGCGCACCCACTCCGACAGCGGCAGCGAGCAACACGCTGACGTGGCGTGGACGCAGCAATCGGGATCCCGTCAACCTTGCTCCTCCCCGACCGACGCCGCGGCGAGCTGGCCGCAGGCGCCGTCAATCTCGCGCCCCCTCGTATCTCGCACCGTAGTCGCAACGCCGTACGAGCGCAGGATCATGACGAAGTCCGTCTCGGCCTCGGGGGCCGAGGCCGTCCACACCGATCCAGGGGTCGGGTTGAGCGGGATCAGGTTGACGTGGACGAGCTTGCCGCGCAGCAGGTTGCCGAGCAGGTGGGCCCGCTCCGGCTGGTCGTTGATGTCGCGGATCAGTGCGTACTCGATCGAGATCCGGCGGCCGGTTACCGCGGCATAGCGCCAAGCCGCATCGAGGACCTGCGCGACCTTCCAGCGGGTGTTGACTGGGACGAGCGTGTCCCGCAGCTCGTCGTCGGGTGCGTGCAATGAGATTGCCAGCGTCACCTGCAGACCTTCCTCGCTCAGCCGATCGATCGCCGGCACCAGCCCGACCGTCGAGACGGTGACCCGCCGCTGTCCGATGCCGAGGCCGGCCGGAGCCGGCTCGGTCAGTCGCCGCAGGGCTCGGCTCACCGCTGCGTAGTTGGCCAGCGGCTCCCCCATCCCCATGAACACGACGTTGTCGACCTCGCCGCCAGCCCTCACCACCTGATCGACGATCTCTGCGGTCGAGAGGTTGCGGGTCAGCCCGCCCTGACCGGTCGCGCAGAACGGACAGGCCATGCCGCATCCGGCCTGTGAGGAGACGCACATCGTGACCCGGTCCGGGTAGCGCATGAGGACGCTCTCGACGAGCGAGCCGTCGTGCAACCGCCAGACTGTCTTGCGGGTTGCTCCTGCATCGCACTCGACCATCCGGACCGGCTCAAGGAGTGCCGGCAGCATCGTCGCGACCAGTCGATCGCGGCTGAGCGTGGGAAGGTCGGTCATCAGCGCCGGGTCGGACGTCGTACGCCCGAAGTAGTGACGCGAGAGCTGGTCGGCGCGGTACGCCGGCTGCCCTGCCTCGACGGCGGCCGCTCGCCGCTGCGCCGGATCGAGGTCGGCGAGGTGGCGCGGTGGTTTACCCCGGCGCGGAGCATCCAGGACCAGCGGCAGGCTCACGCTTCGATCAGTCCGAGCCTGCTCCGCCTCAGTCGGTCTTCCCTGGGACCGAGCCCGCTTCGCTTCGCTTCGGGACTCGGTCACGGGTGGAACGGACCGAATGCCGACAGCAGCGCCCAGGCGACGGGTGCGGTCGGGAGCAGCGAGTCGAGCCGGTCGAGGATCCCGCCGTGACCCGGTAGCAGCGTGCCCATGTCCTTGATGCCGAGGTCCCGTTTGACCATCGACTCGCCGAGGTCGCCGATGGTCGCGGTCGTCACCACAGCCAGCCCGAAGACGACACCTTGCCACCACGCAGCGTGCAGCAGGGTGGTCATCAAGATGTATCCGACGAGCATGCAGAGGCCAGTCGAGCCGGCCAGACCTTCGATCGACTTCTTCGGGCTGATCCGCGGCGCCAGCGGATGCCGACCGAACATCGCACCGACCGCGTAGCCGCCGACATCGCTCGCGACGACGGTCGCGACAAAGCAGGTGACGCGACGATCGCCGTCGTGAGCAGCGAGCATCAACGCGCAGAATCCGGCGAGGAACCCCACGTAGAGCAGTGCCAACAGACCCACAGAGATGTCGCCGACGATGCCGTCTACGCCGCGGACCGCTCGCCACAGCACCAGGAGCGGGATGGTCAACAGCATCGAGTTGATCATCCAGTGCTCGCCCTCGGCGTAGCCGGTGCACAGGATCGCCATCGCCCCCAGCACCAACGGGATCAGTGGCGGGTGGAGGTCCTTGGTGGACAGCGCCTGGGTCAGCTCCCGGACGCCGATCACGATCGCGGCGACAACGACCGCGAGGAACACCGGCCGGTAGAGGTAGAGCGTGGTGAGGACGAGCGCGCCAAGACCGAGCCCCACGGCGAGCGCCACCGGCAGGTTGCGGCCTGCTCGCCCCGGCTCGCCGGCCGCCGCGGGCGGTGCCGGAAGCTCGCTCAACTCGACCACTGTCGTCAGACTTCGAGGAGTTCGGATTCCTTGGCCCGCAGCGCCTCGTCAACACTGTCGACGTAGCGGTGGGTCGTCTTCTCGAGCTCCTTCTCGGCCCGTTCGACATCGTCCTTGCCGGTCTCGCCATCCTTGGCGAGCTTGTCGAGTGTCTCCTTGGCGTGCCGCCGGATGTTCCGGATCGAGACCCGGCCTTCCTCGGCCTTGTGCCGGGCGACCTTGATCATCTCCTTGCGCCGCTCCTCGGTCAGCTGCGGAAACACCACCCGAATGATCATGCCGTCACTGGTCGGATTGACCCCGAGGTCGCTGTCGCGGATGGCTTTCTCGATCGCCGTGAGTGAGCCCTTGTCGTACGGCGAGATGATCGCCATTCGGGGCTCGGGCACGGTCATCGACGCGAGCTGGTTCACCGGTGTCGGCGCGCCGTAGTAATCAGCGACGATCTTCGAGAACATCTGCGGCGTCGCCCGGCCGGTGCGGATCGTGGCGAGGTCGTCGTGCAGGACGGCGACGGCCTTCTCCATCTTCTCCTCGGCCTCGAACAACGTCTCGTCGATCACGCCCTACTCCGTTCCACTCGGCACGCTGCTCACCAGTGTGCCGATGCTCTCACCACGAACCGCTCGGGCGATATTTCCGTCGACGAGCAGGTCGAACACGATGATCGGCAGTGCGTTGTCCATGCACAGCGTGAACGCGGTCAGATCGGCGACCTTCAACTCCTTCGCGAGCACCTCGGCATAGCTGATGCGCTCGAAGCGGGTGGCGTCCGGATTGATCCGGGGATCGGCGTCGTACACCCCATCCACGGCCTTGGCCATCAGCAGCACGTTCGCGCCGATCTCGAGCGCCCGCTGCGCGCCGCACGTGTCGGTCGAGAAGAACGGCACGCCGAGGCCCGCGCCGAAGATCACGACCCGGCCCTTCTCCAGGTGGCGCACCGCCCGGCGGGGGACGTAGGGCTCGGCGACCTGACCCATCGCGATCGCGGTCTGCACCCTCGTCTCGACGCCCTGCTTCTCCAGGAAATCCTGCAACGCGAGGCAGTTCATCACCGTGCCGAGCATGCCCATGTAGTCGGCTCGGCCCCGGTCCATCCCGCGCTCGGAGAGTTCGTGGCCGCGGAAGAAATTGCCACCGCCGATGACCACCGCGACCTGCACCCCGCTGCGAACCACCTCGGCGATCTGGCGCGCCACGTCCTGCACGACGTCCGGGTCGACCCCGACCTGACCGCCGCCGAACATCTCCCCGCCGAGCTTCAGCAGAACTCGGTTCCAGCTCGCCGCCGAGGTGCTCATGTCGACCTAGGCGCCAACCGCGAAGCGGACGAACTTGGTGATCGTGACGCCGGCCTCGTCGAGAACGGCCTTGACCGACTTCTTGTTGTCGCGGACGTACTTCTGCTCGAGCAGGACGTTGTCGCCGTAGAAGCCGTTCAGCATCCCCTCGACGATCTTGGCCAGCGCCGCCTGCGGCTTGCCCTCCTCGCGAGCCTTGTCCTCGAGGATTCGCCGCTCGTTGGCGACGATGTCCTCCGGCACGTCTTCGCGGCGCAGGTACGTCGGGTTGTACGTCGCGATCTGCATCGCTACGCCCCGCGCGGTTTCGGCGTCGTCGCCCTCGAACTGCACGAGGACACCGATCTGCGGCGGAAGGTCGGTTGCGCGCTTGTGGAGGTAGGTCGTGGTCTTGCCGTCGTAGCGCGCGACCTGGCCCAGTTCGAGCTTCTCGCCAATGGCCGCAGCGGTCTGCTCGATTGCCGTCGCAACGGTCCGGCCATCCGACAACGTCGCTGCCGACAACGTATCCACGTCGCCGGCCTTGGCCTGGCCGGCCAGCGCGACGATGTCCGCGGCGAGGCTCTGAAACTCCTCGTTCTTCGCGACGAAGTCCGTCTCGGAGAGCAGCGAGATCATCGCTCCCTCGGCTGCGGCGACCAGGCCGTTGCTCGCCTCCCGCTCCGACCCGCGCTTGGCGACCTTCGCGCCCTGCTTGACGCGCAGGATCTCGACCGCCTTGTCGAAGTCGCCGTCGGCCTCCTCGAGCGCCTTCTTGCAGTCCATCATCCCGGCGCCCGTGAGGTCACGGAGCTTCTTCACGTCAGCAGCGCTGACAGCCATCTCGCTCTACTCGCTTTCCGCGGTGGGAACGTCAGGTTCGCCGGCCCCCGGGGTAGCTGCCGGTGCAGGCGCAGCGTCGGTCGCCGCCGGTGCACCGTCGGTCGCGGCCGGCGCCGCTGCCGCCGCGCTGCCGCCCTGGAGCAGCTCGCGCTCCCAGTCGGCCAACGGCTCGTCGGCACCGAGCGTGCCCGGCTCCGGGCTCTCATCACCCGCAGCTGCGCCGGCCCGTGCGATCAGCCCGTCGGCGACCGCGTCGGCGATGACCCGGGTAAGGGTGGCAACCGACCGGATCGCGTCGTCGTTGCCCGGAATCGGGAAGTCGACCACGTCGGGGTCACAGTTGCTGTCGAGGATCGCGACGACCGGGATGCCCAGCTTGCGGGCCTCGGCGACGGCGATGTGCTCCTTGTTGGTGTCGACGACCCAGACGGCGCTCGGGGTCTTGGCCATGTCGCGGATGCCACCGAGGGTGCGCGAGAGCTTCTCGCGCTCTCGGGCGAGCATCAGGGCTTCCTTCTTCGTGGTCACGTTCGCGCCACCGGTGGCCTCGATGACCTCGAGCTCCTTCAACCGCTGCAGCCGCTTGTGCACGGTCGAGAAGTTCGTCAGCATGCCGCCGAGCCAGCGCTGGTTGACGTAGGGCATCCCGACCCTCGTCGCCTGCTCGGCGATCGCGTCCTGGCCCTGCTTCTTCGTACCGACGAACAGCACGGTGCCACCGTGGGCGACGGTGGTCTTGACGAAGTCGTACGCGCGGTCGATGTAGGACAGCGACTGCTGCAGATCGATGATGTAGATGCCGTTGCGCTCGGTGAAGATGTAACGCTTCATCTTCGGGTTCCACCGACGGGTCTGATGCCCGAAGTGGACCCCGCTCTCGAGCAGCTGGCGCATCGTGACGACGGCCATGGTCGTGCTCCTCTCGCACGCTTCCGCCACCGGCCTCGGTGACCACGGAGCGCGCTCCGGTTCCTCGCGATGCACCGGTCGGTGCCCGCGCCTGACGCCTCCGACCCGCCGCTTCCCCCGACTCATTCAGGCTGAGTCAGCCAGGGGACCGTACGGCGCGCCTCGCCGGATTGACATACACCGGTGATCGGGAGACGTGCGAAGTCGACCCGCGTGAGCGGATCGCAGCGGAAAGTCTACGTCGCCAGGCGCGGTAGACGCCAAAGTCCACTGCCGGCGACCGAAACCGGGCTGTCCACATCCGCCCGCGCCGGTCGGCGCCGGGCCGCCTCGACGAGCCACTCTGACGTGGTGATGCGGCTGCTTGCCATTGCATCCGCGACGCTCCTCGCGCTCGCGGTGGCCTCGGCGCAGCCCGCAACCGGATCGCGGTCGATGCCGCCGGTCGCTCCGTCGGTGGGCTGGTCCTGGCCGTTGCGACCCGGGCCGGACCGGATCGTGAAGGACTTCGATCCGCCCGCCAGGCCGTGGCTCGCCGGCAACCGAGGACTCGACCTGCTCGGCGCGCCCGGCGAGCCGGTCTTCGCCGCCGGCGCGGGGGTGGTCAGCTTCGCCGGTCAGATCGACCGCATCGGGGTGGTCAGTGTGGCCACTGGGGCACTTCGGACCACGTATGAGCCGCTCCAGGTGCAGGTACGCACCGGCCAGCGGGTCACCCGTCGTACCGTCCTCGGACGGCTGACGCTGACCGGCTCGCACTGCCCGCCTGGCGCGTGCCTGCACTGGGGATTGTTGCGGGGCCCGCTGTATCTCGACCCGCTTGCGCTCCTCGGCCTGGAGCAGGTCCGACTGCTGCCGCTCGACGGCTAGGTCGGCGTCAGTCCTTCGGATCGGCGAGCTTGCCGCGAAGCTGCAGAACTGCCTTCGTGTGCATCTGGCAAATCCGGCTCTCGGTCACCCCGAGGACCTGACCGATCTCGGCGAGCGTGAGGCCCTCGTAGTAGTAGAGGGTCACGACGATCTTCTCCCGCTCCGGCAGCGTGTTGATCGCACGGGCGAGCAGGTATTTCGTCTCCTCCGTCTCGAAGACCGCGACGGGGTCCTCGGCCTTGGTGTCCTCGAGGGTGTCGACTAGGGACAGCTTGTCGCCCCGCTCACCGCCGACATTGAGCAGCTCGTCGAGGGCGATGACGTTGACGAAGGAGACCTGCGAAAAGATCGCATGCAGGTCCTCGAGCGCGATGCCGAGCTCCGCGGCTACCTCGGACTCGTTCGGCGTGCGATGCAGCCGGGACTCGAGAGCGGCATAGGCCTTCTCGACCTCACGCGCCTTGTAGCGCACCGAACGCGGGATCCAGTCGATCGCTCGGAGCTCATCGATGATCGCGCCTTTGATCCGGCTGATCGCGTAGGTCTCGAACTTGATCGCCCGGCTGATGTCGAACTTCTCGATCGCGTCGATCAGGCCGAAGATGCCGTAGGAGACCAGGTCAGCCTGCTCGATGTTGGGCGGAAGTCCCACGCCGACCCGGCCGGCGACGTACTTGACCAACGGCGAGTAGTGCAGGATCAGCCGCTCGCGAAGGTTCGCATCCTTGGTTTCCTTGAACGACCGCCACAGCTCCGCGATCGCGGCATCGACGGCGGCGGGGTCGGGCTTGGGCTCGGCGTCCTCGAGCGCGACCTGCTCACGCTCGGGGGTGCGACCGCTCATAGGTAGCCCTCAGTCGTTCGACGGACACATGGGTGTAGATCTGCGTTGTAGCGAGCGTAGCGTGGCCGAGCAGTTCCTGAACGGTCCTCAGGTCGGCTCCCCCCTCGATCAAGTGCGTCGCGGCCGTGTGGCGCAGCCCGTGCGGGCCCAGGTCGGCGACCCCTTCGACGGCGGCGAGGCGTTCGTGCACCACCCGCCGGGCGGCTCGCGGGTCGAGCCGACCGCCCCGGGCACCGAGCAGCAACGCCGGCGGGCTGTCCCGCGTCGCGAGCCGGGGTCGACCGTTGCGCAGCCACCGGCTGGCGGCCGCCTCCGCAGGCTCCCCGAGCGGCACGGTGCGCTCTTTCGCCCCTTTTCCGAACAATCGGACGGTACGTCGCTCACCATCGAGGTCCTCGACATCCAGCCCGCAGAGCTCGCTGACGCGGGCGCCGGTCGCGTAGAGCAGCTCGACGATCGCGGCGTCGCGTAACCCGATCGGAGTAACGATCTCCCCCGCCGCGGCCATCACCGCGGCGGCTTCCTCGACCCGCAGCACGTCGGGAAGCGCTCGGCGAGGCTTCGGGCTGGCGAGTCGAGCACCGGGGTCGGACTCCATCAGGCCGTCACGGGTCGCCCAGGCCGTGAAAGCGCGCGCCGCGGACGCCCGCCGAGCCAACGTGGCCGGCTTGGCCCCGGAGCTGTGGAGGCGGGCCAGCCATGCCCGCAGCACCCGGATGTCGACCGCGTCGAGCGTGGTCAGATGCATCCGCTGCGCCTGGTCGAGCAGGCTGTCGAGGTCTGCGGCGTACGCCCGCACGGTGTGGTGGGAGAGGCCTCGTTCGAAGGTCAGATACTCCAGGTAGCGCTCGCGCGCCACCGCGAACTCTGCCGGCAGCTCACCGACCTCCGCCTCCACCCTTCCACGCTGGGCAGCAGCGCCGGCGAGGTCAAGTCACCACGCCTGGGCAATCGCCGCTGTCACCACCAGCCCAGCGGCAACTCGTCGCCCCGGCCGGGGTCCGCCCGGCGCTCGGCGCGGCCGAGCGTGGTCATCCGCCAGCCCGCGTCGGACGCTTCGATGAGGCCGGACGCGGCGAGTGCCGCCAGGCCCGCGCTGACCGCATCGATCCGCATGCCGGCCGTTGCCGCGATGCGTTCAGTCTTCGCTGCCTTCATGACCGGAACGGCATCGAGGACCCGGCTGACGGTGGGCCCGAGCAGGTCGCGCCGACGGACCGGCCCACGCGCTCGCTCGGCGAACTCCCCCATCGGGCCAACCTGCTCGAGCACTTCATCGACCTTCGTCACGAGCACCGTGTCGGGTCGGTCCCGCAGCAACTGATGGCAGCCCGCGCTCAGCGAGCTCGTGATCGGACCGGGCACGGCCATGACATGACGAAACAGCTCGCCGGCGTGCCGGGCAGTCGATCGGGCCCCGCTTCGAAGTGCCGCCTCCACCACAACCGTCCCCTGACTCAGCGCCGCGATCAGCCGGTTGCGCACCAGGAAGCGAGTCCGCTGCGGCGCGGCGCCTGGCGGGTGTTCACTGACCGCGAGGCCATTCGCGATCACACGCTCGTACAGCCCGCGGTGCGCCTTCGGGTACGCGACGTCGACGCCACAGGCGAGCACCGCGACGGTCGGTCCGCCCGCGGCAAGCGATCCGCGATGAGCGGCAGCGTCGATGCCGTAGGCCATTCCAGAGATCACCGTCCAACCACGCTCGGCCAGCCCGACTGCCAGATCAGCCGCGATCGTTGCGCCGTACTCGGTCGCTGCCCTGGTGCCGACGATCGCCACCGCGCGCTCGCACGCCTCGACGAGGGGAAGCGGGCCACGCACCCACAGCCCGAAGCAGTCCAGGCCGACGCCGCCGAGGTCGTCGAGGGCCGCCGGCCACTCCTCGTCACCCGGACATACCAGCCGGGCACCGAGCTGCGCAGCCGCGGTGAGGTCGCGCTCGCCGTCGTGGTCGAGCAGCCGCAACGACAAGGCCTCGACGTCGACGCTGCCGATTCGCCCGCGACGACGAATGTCCGCGACTGCCTGCTCCGGTCCGACCTCTCGAACGTGACGAACCATGCCCGAGAAGCCCGGCTCCGTCGCGCGGAGCAGTTCGGCACGGGCAGCTCGTTCCGCGCTGGTCACGGTCACGCCGACCTCGCGAGCCGGGTCGGCGCGGTCTCGAATCGCAGCGCCCGGGCCATCTCCACGTCATCCGCTGACGGCACATCCCGGCCGCCCAGGTCGGCCACGGTCCAGGCCAACTTCATCGCCTTGTCGATTCCACGCGTCGACGACCCGCCACGCTCGATCTCGACCGCGAGCGGTCCGAGCGAGTCCGGAGGCACCGGCCAGCGGCGGCGAAGTGACGGACCGGGAACCTCGGCATTCGTCAGCCACGGCGTCTCCCGCATCCGGAATCGCGCTCGGTCTCTGGCTTCCAGCACCCGGCTGCGGACGGCTGCGGTCGGCTCGCCCGACGCGCCGGCAGCCAGGATCGCCCGGCTGATCGGCGCCAGACCGGCGCGGACATCGATGCGATCGAGCAGTGGACCGGACACCCGTGCCTTGTACGCCCGAATCTGAGGAGCCGTGCACTGGCAGGCACTCGCCTCGATCGAGCGGCCGGCGCGGGCGCACGGGCAAGGGTTGGCAGCCATGATCAGCTGGAACCTGGCCGGGTACGTCGCGAGACCCGCCGAGCGAACCAACGTCACCTGGCCCGATTCGAGCGGCTGCCGGAGCGCATCGAGGGTCCGCCGGTCGAACTCGGTCGCCTCGTCGAGGAACAACACCCCTCGGTGCGCGAGCGAGATCAGGCCAGGAGCCGGGATCCCGGATCCGCCGCCGATCAAGGCCGCTGTCGTGGCCGAATGATGCGGCGAGCAGAACGGCGGACGGCGAACCAGCGGTTGGCCCGAGGGCAGCCGGCCGAGAAGCGAGTGGATCGACGTCACTTCCATCGCCGCAGCCGGTTCAAGCTCTGGCAACAGACCCGGCAGGCGCTCCGCCAGCATCGTCTTCCCGACGCCGGGCGGACCGGTGAGGAACATGTGGTGGCCGCCCGCCGCCGCTACTTCGAGGGCATACCTGGCCGCATGTTGTCCGACGACATCAACGAGATCGAGCGGCTCCGACGGGTCGGCCGGCGCAGCCTCGGCATCGCAATCGTCGATGACCTCGACACCTTCGCCTCGCAATTCGGCACACAGACCCGCGAGCGACCTGGCACCGATCACCCTGACGCCGGGCACCAAGGCGGCTTCCCGCGCATTCGCCGCGGGCACCGCGACGCGATCGAAGCCAGCCTGGACGGCACCGATGACGGCGGGCAGCACCCCGGGCACGGTGCAGACCTGACCATCGAGACGAAGCTCGCCGAGTACGACGAGATCACGCACCCGTTCCGGATCGAGCCGGTTGTGTGCGGCGAGCAGGGCGACTGCAATCGCCAGGTCGAAGCCGGATCCCGCCTTGCGCACCGAGGCGGGTGACAGCCCGACGGTGATCACGCGGTTCGGCCAGTCCTCATTGCTGTTGCTGATCGCGGTGCGGACTCGCCGTTCTGATTCACGCACCGCCGCGTCGGGCAGCCCGGTCCACACCAGCTTCGGCAGTCCCTGGCTGCTGATGTCGACCTCGACCGTGACGAGGTGGGCGGTCAGGCCGGTCAACGCGATCGAGCGGGTGCGCGCGAGCATCAGAAGGCTCCGCGCCAGTGCTCGAGTTGCGGATGACCGCGCTTGGGATACAGCACGCTGATCACGTCGAAGCGGATCGGCCCGCGGTGCGGATGCTCATGCAGCCACCAAACCGCGAGCTCGCGAAGCTTCCGCTGCTTGCGGTAGGTCACCGCTTCAACCGGGTCCCCGTACGTCGTCGAGGTTCGGGTCTTGACTTCGACGATGACCAGGTCGCGGCCGTCGTGCGCGACAATGTCGATCTCACCGGCTGCACAGCGCCAGTTGCGGGTCGCGACCACGAAGCCGGCGCCGACGAGATGCCGTACGGCGAGATCCTCGCCGTCCTTGCCAAGCTGATCCTTCGGGAGCACGCCCCACCTCCGCGGCCACGATCGGCCACGATCAGGGCGGGATCAGCTCGGTAGGTGAAGGTGTGGATCCAGTCGCGACCGCGCTGTGTTGTGGACCGGAGCTAGCTCTCGTCCGGGAGCTCGAGATCGGACTTGGGTAGCTCTTCAACGTTGAGGTCTTTGAAGGTGAGCACCCGCACGTTCTTGACGAACCGAGCCGGCCGGTACATGTCCCACACCCAGGCATCCTGCATGACGGCCTCGAAGTAGGTCTCGCCCCCCTCGGAGTGCTGGATGACCTGGACGTCGTTCGTGAGGTAGAAGCGGCGTTCAGTCTCAACCACATAGCTGAACAGCCGCACCACGTCGCGGTACTCCCGATAGAGCTGCAGCTCCATCTCGGTCTCGTACTTCTCAAGGTCCTCGGCGCTCACACGCTTACTCCAAGGGAATCGAGATCGAGGTCATTGTCCATGACGTCCACGAGCTCGACGGTAGTTTCCTCGCCGCCGTTCGCCGCCCGACGCACGTTGACATAGCAACGACGGTGCTCGGGACACGGCCCGTGTTGCCGAAGTGCCGCCTGGTGCTCGGGCGTCACGTACCCCTTGTGGGTGGCGAACTCGTAGGCCGGCCAGGTCTGGTGCATCTCCACCATCATCCGGTCCCGGGTCACCTTCGCAAGCACCGAGGCGGCGGCAATGCAGCCGGCCACCCGGTCGCCCTTCCACACCGCCAGGCTCGGCACATCGAGCCCGGGTACCGGAAATCCGTCGCTCAGCACGTATCCGGGCCGCATGCTCAGGGCCGCGAGGGCGCGTCGCATCCCCATGACGTTCGCGCGGTGCAGCCCGATTCGGTCGACGTCGCCGGCCGGGATCACGACGACGGAGTACGCCGCGGCGCGTGTCACGACCTGGGTGTACACCCGCTCTCGCGCCAGCGGCGTCAACAGCTTCGAGTCGGCCAGTCCCGGGATCTCGCCGCCCTTACCCGGCCGGAGTACGGCGGCCGCGACCACCAGCGGCCCGGCGCACGCCCCTCGCCCTGCCTCGTCGACCCCAGCGACCGGCATCAGACCTCGGCGAGCCAACGCCCGCTCGTACCCGTACAGTCCGGCGTCACGCCGGACCGTCAGAGCGCCCTCAACCATCCCCGGCAGCGTACGTCGCGCCGGCGTCGGCTGCCCGCCCGGCTCGCCTCGCGCGCCGGCGCCGGCGCATCAACCCGATAGGCGTCACGACACTGCCGCCAGCGAGGAAGGGCCCCACCGGAGAGTTCATCGCGGCAAGACCGACCTGCTTGAACGTCGACGGGATCGGCAGCGTCTTCCAGTCGGAGATCGGCCAGATCACCACGAACGCCCGGCCGATCACGTCCTTGATCGGGACGAAGCCATAGGACCGGGAGTCACTCGAGTCGTCGCGGTGATCGCCCATCACGAACAGGTCGCCCTTCGGGACAACCTCCATCTTGCCTTCGAAACCATTCATCGAGCAGTGGTGGGAGCCGGGATACAGATACGGCTCGTTCAGGACGTGCCCGTCGACGGACAGGGCGTCGTTCTTGCAGGCGATGGTGTCGCCGCCGACGCCGATCACCCGCTTGATGAAGTCACTGCCACCGGACGGGGCGATCCCCACTGCCGACCCCACGTCGTGGAAGAAGCGGGTGACCGGATTGCTCGGTGTGGTGAACGTCGACTCGTTCGGCCAGCCCGGCGGCTTCTTGAACACCACGATCTCGCCGCGGTGCGGATCACGGAAGTCGTACACCAGCTTGTTGACCAGGACCCGGTCAAATGGATGCTTGCCGGTCGCAGCGGCGTTCGCGAAGGCCCCGCCACCCTGCAGCGTCGGCTCCATCGACGCCGACGGGATGTAGAAGGCCTGCACCAGAAAGGTCTTGATCAGCAGCGCCAGCACCAGAGCGATCAGGACGAGGAAGGGCAGCTCCTTCCAGAACGAGCTGCCGTCTGAGTCCGAGTCCTTCCGATGGCTGGTCGACTCCGGCAGGACGGTATCTGCCTCCTCTGGCGGCGTCGCTGTGTCTCCTGGCGGCAGCGCCGCTGTACTCGCCGGCGGCTCGGCCGCGGGGTACGGCGCCGATGGCGTCGCTGCATCGTCGGGCTGTGGGGTCGCGGCGACATCGGGCGAAGCCGCCGCTGACGGTTCAGGGGAAGGCGTCGATGTGTGCGCTGGCGACTCGGTCGGTGACTCGTCTGACGACCGGGTCGGTGTGTCGCTGGGCGCGTTGACCTCAGTGACGGGCTCGGTCACGACCCGCTCGTCGGGCCCCTCGGGTTCCTGGCTGCTCACCGAACCGGGGCGGCGTCGCGCTTCTCCTTGATCTTCGCCTTCTTGCCGCGAAGGTCACGCAGGTAGTAGAGCTTCGCCCGCCGGACGTCACCCCGGGTGACGACCTCGAGATGGTCGATGATCGGCGAGTGCACCGGGAAGGTGCGCTCGACCCCGACTCCGAAACTGACCTTGCGCACCGTGAAGGTCTCTCGCACCCCGCCTCCGTGACGGCGGATGACCACGCCCTGGAACACCTGGACGCGGGTGCGGTTACCCTCGACGACCCGAACGTGGACCTTCACGGTGTCGCCGGGGCGGAAGACCGGAAGGTCCTCGCGCAGCGAAGCGGCGTCGATCGAGTCGAGCGTCTGCATGGTCGTCGGTTCCTCGTAGCTGGACGCGCTCGGATGGCGCAGTCGGTCAGGCGGTGACATCCACTGTGCCACAGCGGGCCGTCAACAGGGTAATTCCGGCCGTCGCTGCCGGGTCAGCCGCGTCGCGGACTCAGCGCGCCACCGGGCGATCGCAGCATGGTCGCCCGAAAGCAGCACCTCCGGCACGTCCAGGCCGCGCCAGGAGGCAGGGCGCGTGTAGGCCGGAGCCTCGAGCAGCTGGCCACCGGAAAACGAGTCGTCCTGGGGTGACTGCGGGTTGCCCATGAAGCCGGGGAGCAGCCTGGCGACCGCCTCGATCAGCACGAGCGCAGCAGCCTCACCACCGGCGAGCACGTAGTCGCCGATCGACACCTCGGCAACCCGCATCCGGCGGGCGGCATCAAGCGCCACCCGGGCGTCGATCCCCTCGTAGCGTCCGCAGCCGACGATCAACCAGGGCTCATTGGCCCAGGCCTGTGCATCGGGCTGCGTGAACAGCTTTCCCGCTGGCGTCGGCAGCAGCAACAGCGGCGGCGGATCGGCCTCCTCCCCGACGAGCTGATCCAGCGCCCGCCCCCACGGCTCGGGGCGCATGAGCATGCCGGGCCCACCGCCGTACGGCGAGTCATCGACGGTCCGGTGCACGTCGTCGGTGTGGTCGCGCAGGTCATGGACCCGGATGTCCAACTCACCGCGCTCGCGCGCCTTCCCCAGTAGCGATACGGACAGCGCAGCGAAGTAGTCCGGGAAGATCGTGACAATGTCGATGCGCATCACAGCTCGAGCAGTCCCTCGGGTGGGCTGATCACCATCCGTCGAGCGGCGAGATCCACGGTCGGCACGATGTCACGAACGAACGGCACCAAGAGCTCGCCGCCAGACCCGGCACGCCCCGGCGCGTCAGCGCCGTCACTGCGGTTGATGACGAGGACCGCAGGCCCCGGCGGGTGAAGTACCTCGACGATCGTTCCGAGCGCGGTGCCGTCGAGGAGGACTGCGCTCATGCCGACGAGGTGGTGATCCCAGAACTCGTCCGGATCATCGGCTGGCGGGGAGGTCGCCGAGTCGGCGACGAGCAGCGTGCCACGAAGTGCCTCCGCTTTGGAGCGGTCAGTCACGCCACTGAAGCTGACCAAAAGGCGACCCGAGTGCCAGCGGGCCCGCTCGATCGTCAGCGGACCGCGGTCGCCCGGGTCAGTCGCGAGTGAGGTACCGCTGGCGAAGCGACGGTCCGGATCGTCGGTGCGAACGTCGACGGCAACCTCGCCACCGATTCCGTGGGCCTTCGCGATGCGCCCCACGACCAACTCCATCGCGGGCCGGGACTAGTCCACCAGGTCGACGCGAACGCCGCGGCCACCGAGCGCGGTCATCACCGAACGCAGCGCCTTGGCGGTGCGGCCGGCCCGGCCGATCACCTTTCCCAGATCGTCCGGGTGAACTCTGACCTCGAGTACTCGGCCGTTTCGACGCTCACGCAGGTCGACGCTGACGTCGTCGGGATGGTCGACGATCCCGCGAACCAAATGGTCGAGGGCCTCCTCGAGCACTTACTCGCCCTCGGCGTCCGCCGCAGCAGCCTGCGCCTGCGCGGCTGCTTCCTCGGCGTTCGCGGCCGGCGCCTCAGCCTCGGGTTCCGCACCGTCCGCAGCGGAGGGAGCCTCGGCCGGCGCAGCCTCAGCCTCAGCCGGCGCAGCCTCAGCCTCGGTCGGCGCAGCCTCAGCCGGCGCACTCTTCTTCGCGGCGGCCTTCTTGGCCGGCTTGGCCGGCGTGTCGTGAGTCTCCTTGGCGGCGGCCTCGAACACCGCCTTGCGATCGGGCTTCGGCGCCGCGGTCTGCACGCCACCCTCCGGAGCCGGCAGGCCCTTGTGCGCCTGCCAGTCCCCGGTGATCTTCAGAATTGCGGCGACCGGCTCGGTCGGCTGAGCGCCGACTGACAGCCAGTAGCGGGCCCGGTCGGAGTCGACCTCGATCAGCGACGGGTCCCGCTTGGGGTGGTACTTGCCGATCGTCTCGATGACGCGTCCATCGCGCTTGGTGCGCGAGTCGGCGACCACGATGCGGTAGTACGGTTCGCGGATCTTTCCGAGCCGCATGAGTCTGATCTTCGTTGCCACGAGGCGCAGGTCTCCAGAATTCGGGCGATGAGTCGGCACGCGAGGGTACGTCGGCGCGCAGAAGTGCTCGAATCATTCTGCCAGAAGCCGCTCCCGCCCGGTCGCGGCGAGCGCGCGACTGCCGCTAGGGAGCGGGAATCGTGCCGGCGCGCCAGAGGTCGCGCAGCGCCCACGGCATGATCACGAAGCCCCAGATACCGGCGCCGACGAGCGTCATACCACCGGTGATGACCCCACCCGCGATGAAGAACGCCAGGACGACGACGAGCACGATCGTGCACGAGACCCGACCGAACGGGCCGAACGTGGTCGGTGTCTTCCGCCAGCGGGTGCGCATCGGCGGCGGCGCGTCGGACTTGACCGGGACGGCGCGAGCGGGCGGTCCGCCGGGCCCGCCGCTGCGGGGCGCCCCGAACACCGACCCGGCCACTACCGGGGCGGTGGCGAACATCGACGCTGCCGGAGTGACCGGCCCATTACGCAGCGCGTAGCACTGCCCGCACCACTCGGCATTCGCGCTCATCGACGCGCCGCAGCGACTGCATTGGTCCACGATCGCTGTATCGGCGCCTGGCGGCCCCTGCTTCAGCCGTTCGGGTCAGATCCCGGCAGCTTCAAATTGGATAAATCCGGTGACAGGCCGGGCGGTAGGGACATGCCTGGCGGCAGCCCGAGCCCCGGGGGGACCGCCGCGCCGCCCGCGCGAGTGGGCGCCCGGCCGGCCCGCGCTGTACTGGACTTCCCCTTCTTGCCCTTCTTGTTCTTCTTGGTCGCGCGACGCATGCCCGGGAAGCCGGCGGCACCGGCCATCTGCTTCATCATCTTGCGGGCGTCGTAGAACCGATCGACGAGTTGGTTGACCTCGGTGACGGTCACCCCCGAGCCCTTCGCGATGCGGAGCCGCCTCGACCCGTTGAGGATCTTCGGGTCGTGGCGTTCCGCCGGCGTCATCGAGCGAATGATCGCGGCAACCCGGTCGAGGTCCTTGTCGTCGATCTGGGCGATCGCGTCCTTCATCTGCCCCATCCCGGGCAGCATGCCGAGGATGTTTCCGATCGGGCCCATGCGCTGCACCATCAACATCTGCTCGAGGAAGTCCTCGAGGGTGAGCTCGCCCTGACCGCCGAGCATCTTCTCGGCCATGCGGGCGGTCTCGTCGGCTTCGAAGGTCCGCTCGGCCTGTTCGATGAGCGAGAGCACGTCGCCCATGCCGAGGATTCGTGAGGCCATCCGCTCCGGATGGAAGACGTCGAAGTCGTCGAGCTTCTCCCCGGTTGATGCGAAAAGGATCGGCCGGCCGGTGACCTTGGCCACCGACAACGCGGCACCGCCGCGGGCGTCGCCGTCGAGCTTGGTCAACACGACGCAGGAGAACCCGACCCCGTCTCGGAATGCCTCAGCGGTCGTGACCGCGTCCTGGCCGATCATCGCGTCGACGACGAACAACGTCTCGTCCGGCGTGACCGCATCTCGGATCGCGGCCGCCTGCGCCATCATGTCGGCGTCGATGCCGAGCCGACCGGCGGTGTCGACCACGACCACGTCATGGCCCATCCGCCGCGCGTGTTCGATCGCGGCGCGTGACACCGCGACCGGGTCGCCGGTTCCGTTCCCGGGCTCGGGCGCGAACACCTCGACACCGGCCCGTCCGCCGACCACCTGAAGCTGCTGGACCGCGTTCGGTCGCTGCAGGTCGGCGGCCACGAGCAACGGCACATGCCGCTGCGACTTCAGCCACCGGCCGAGTTTGCCCGCGAGCGTCGTCTTACCTGTTCCTTGCAGGCCGGCGAGCATGATCACCGTCGGCGGCGTCTTGGCCAGCGTGAGCGAGCGGGCCTCGCCACCGAGGATCGCGACGAGCTCCTCGTCGACGATCTTGATGACCTGCTGCGCCGGATTCAGTGCCTGGCTCACGGCGACGCCGTGCGCCCGCTCCTTGACCGCGGCGATGAACTCCTTGACGACCGGCCATGCGACGTCGGCCTCGAGCAGGGCGATGCGGATCTCACGTGCGGTGGCGTCGATGTCGGCCTCGGAGAGCCGGCCCTTGCCGCGAAGCGACGTGAAGACCGACTCGAGGCGATCGGAGAGGGTGTCGAACATCGCTACCCAGACTAGGTCGCGGTCAGCCGCGGCGGCGGGCTACTGCGTCACGGCGGCCGCCGCGGCGGCAGGGATCTCGACACCGCTGCCGGCGTAGGCCGCGTCGACGAGGTGACCGTAGCGGGCGAGGACACCTCGTCGCTTCAGCTTCATCGTCGGGGTAAGCACGTCGGAGTCGGGCAGCCAGTCCTCGTCGAGGATCACGACGCGCCGCGGCTGCTCAACCCGCGACAGGCGTTCGTTGGCGACGGCAATCTCGCGGGTGATCTCGTCGATGACCTCAGGGTCGCCCGCCACGTCGGCCATGCTCCGACCCGGGAACCGGCCGGCCACGACATCGGGATCGAGTGTCACCAGCGCGATCAGATAGGGCTTGTTGTCACCGATCGCCATCGCCTGGCCGACCAGCGGGATGGTCTTCAGCACCGCCTCGACGTTGGCCGGCGAGACGTTCTTGCCGCCCGCGGTGATGATGAGCTCCTTCTTGCGGTCGACGATCTTGAGGTAGCCGTCCTCGTCGAACTCGCCGATGTCACCGGTGTGCAGCCAGCCGTCGGCGTCGAGCGCCTGAGCTGTTCGTTCCGGGTCGTCGAGGTAGCCCGGGAAAACGATCGGGCCGCGACACAGGACCTCGCCGTCCTCCGCCGTGACGACCTCGACGCCGGGATACGCGGTGCCGACCCGGCCAACCTTCACCAGAAACGGCTGCCAGGTCATGCCGCCGCAGTTCTCGCTCATCCCGTAGACCTCGCTCATCGGCACGCCGATGTCGCGAAGGAAGTCGATGACCTCTGGCGGGATGGGAGCGGCGCCGGTCATGCAGTACTCGACCTGGTCCAACCCGAGCGCCGCGCGGATGGGCGCGAAGGCCATCGCATCGACGAATTCCCACGTCTCGGCCAGCTCGCCGACCGGCTCCTCACCGCGGGCACGCATCTGCTGGACCTGGCGCCCGATAGCAAGCGCATCGGCAAAGCTCTTCGCAGTTTCCTCGCCGCGCGCCGCCACCTGCGCCTGGATACCGGCAGTGATCTTCTCCCACACCCGGGGCGGGCCGAACAGCGCGTTCGGGTGCACCGCGACCAGGTATTCCGAGAGCCGGTTGATGTCCGGGCACGGCACGACCTGGGAGCCACGAAGCAACTGGCCGTAGTGACTGACCATCCGCTCGGCGATGTGCGCCATCGGCAGATAGGAGATGAGTCGACGGCCATCGTCGTGCTCCCTGCCGAGGTAGCTCACGGTCGCGCGTGACGACGCGATGATGTTCGCGTGGGTTAGCATCACGCCTTTCGGTGGGCCGGTCGTCCCCGAGGTGTAGATGACGGTCGCGACATCGTGGGGAGCGATCTCCCGCTCCGCGGCCACGAGATCGATGGGTTCTGAGGCAACCAGCTGCGACCACGCGACAGTGCCGCTAGGCGCATCACCGATCACCACCAGCGACCGCAGCTTTGGGCAGTCCGGGGCCGCATCCAGGACGCGTGAGAGGAAGTCGCCGTCCTCGACGATCGCGAGCACCGCTTTGCTGTGGTCGACCAGGTAGGCGACCTGCTCGGCAGACGACGAGTTGTAGATCGAGATCGGAGTCGCTCCGGAGGCGACGACGGCGAGATCGGCGATGTGAAATTCGAGCCGGTTCCTCATCATCAACACCACCCGGTCACCCCGGCTGAGACCGAGTGCCGTCAAACCGGCGGCGACGCGCGCCGCGCGGTCGGCGTACTCGGTCCAGGTGATCGACTCCCCATCGCGCTCGCGGAGCGCCAGCCCGTCAGGCTGCCGCGCGACCGTCTTCAGAAAGCCGTCGAGAAGGGTGCGGGGTCCGTCAGTCACCGCTGAACGTTACGACGGACAATCCTTCGGTGACCACCGACGTGTATCCGGGCCTGTTGGGCAAGGTCGCGGTCGTCGCCGGAACGCAGAACACTGCTCTCCTCGAGGTCGTCGGGGCATTTGCCGCAAACCGGATGCCGGTCGCGGTCGTCGCGCCCACTCGCAACGTGACGACGGCAGCCGCAGGTTTCTTCGCCGATACCAACCTCGGTGTCATCGCCGTAACCGCCGATCCGTCGGACTCGGCGGTATGGCGACGACTCGCGCCTCATGCCGAGCAACGGCTCGGGCCGATCGACATCGTCGTCCTCGCAGGAGAGCTCAGGATGCGCGACCTCGTGGTCGGCATGCTGCTTCCTGACATGGCAGCGCGCAAGCGAGGCGTCATCATCGAACTTGGCACCGCTCGGGCAATGCGCGAGATGCCGACCGGCGTCCACCACTACCTCGCCGCCGCCGCCACCGAGGTCGTCGCCCTAGCTGCCACCGGCTCGGCCTAGCCCAAAGCCGTAGGTCGGGGCTGCGGCCACCCCGGTGGTGAGTCGAATACCCCTCGCGCTGGGCGAGTGGCATGTTCGACACAGTCCGCCGGCTCACACCGCACCTCGGGCCGTCCGGGGTGTCAAAGCGGTATGCAGTGGCATCAAATCTCACCATGGGCAGCCGTCTTCGGCTCGCCGCCAGTGAGTCAGGTAGACGGCCGACGCCGGGAGAACTCCTCGGTGACATGCGGCTCGGTCTAGCAGGCGGCGAGGAGCTCGGCTTCGAGCCGCTGGCGGATCGCGGGATCCTCGACCGTGCCGCCGGTGGCGTCCACGACATAGAACGCGTCGACCACCTCGGCGCCGAGGGTCTGGATGCGAGCGGACTGAACGTCGAGGCCAGCATCGGCGAGGACGCGGGTAAGCCGGTACAGCAAGCCGACCTTGTCGTGCGCCCGCACCTCGACGATCGTCGCAGCGTTCGACTCGTCGTCGAACCACAGGACGACCGGCGGCGCGGATGGCGCCGATGGGTTGGCGTAGGTCCGCTCGCGGTCGGCCAGCTTCGCTTCGAGCGGATCCGCGTCGGTGTACGCCTGGTGAATGTCAGCACCGAGCGCGTCGAGGTCAGGCATCGAGCCGAACCGCGGCACGATCTCGAAGGCCGTGACCGCCATCGCACCGCGAGGCGACGGCGCCGACGCAGCGACCGCCGCGTGGATGACGAGCCGGTGCAATGCAGCGACTCCCGCCCAGCGCCACAGCAGCCCCGGCCGATCGGGTGCGACAACGGTCAGCGTCGAACCGCTGAGGTCGACCGCAAGCTCGCCGCGACTTGCCAGCTCGAGCTGGGCGTCGGTCAGTGGCTGCGGCGACCGAATCGGCTCACCCGCTAGGGCCACCGACACCCGGCGTACCAACTCCGCGATCAGGCCGGCCTTCCAATCGCTCCAGGCAGCCGGACCGGTGGCTGCAGCATCAGCGATGGTGAGGGCGTGCAGCAGCTCGAGCCGTGACGGGTCGGTGATCGCCGAGGTGACGATCTCGACGGTCGCCGGGTCGTCAAGGTCACGCCGGGTCGCCGTATCGGGCAGCAACAGATGGTGACGCACCAGATCCGTGACGGTCGCAACGTCATCCGGCGGGAGGCCGATTCGGGCCGCGATTGCCGGCACGATCGCGACACCGGCGACGGTGTGGTCGCCCGGCAAGCCCTTGCCGATGTCGTGCAGCAGCGCGCCCACCAGCAGCAGGTCGGGCCGGGCGACCCGACGGGTGAGGACCGCTGCCTCCGCGGCGGTCTCGATGAGGTGGCGGTCGACGGTGAACCGGTGGGCGGCGTTGTGCTGTGGCTGGCACCGCACCGCAGCCCACTCGGGGATGAGCCGCACCAACAGGCCGACCTGGTCCAGTGCTTCGAACACTCCGATCGCGGGGCGGCCGGCGCCGAGCGTCGCGACGAAGGCATCGCGGGCGGTCTCCGGCCACGGCTCGGGCAGCGGCGCAGACTCAGCGGCGAGCCGCCGGGCGGTGTGCACCGCGAGCGGTCGCCCGGCCTGGGCCGCGGCGGCGGCGGCCCGCAGCACCAGGACCGGGTCTTCGGCCGGGTTCGCCTCACGGGCGAGGTGGACCTCGCCGTCCTGCTCGACCACACCGTCAGCCAGCGGGCGGCGCGGCGGTGCCGACCGCCGGCTCCAGCGGCGTACCGGGCGCGTCGCGGCGTCGGCGCGCCGGCAGGCTTCGTCGGTGGCATAAGCGACGATCCGGCCGGCTTCGAACACTCGGCGCAAGAAATCGTCGGTGTCGCTGAGACCGAGTGCGAGCGCGACGGGAGCGTGCTCCTGCTTGACGAGCCGGTCCGAGCCTCGGGCCGAACGACGATGAAGCTCACCGCGCACATCGAGCAGCCAGTCGTACGCCGAGCGAACCTCGTCGCCCGGAGCATCCGCGACCCAGGCCGCCGCGATCGCCGTCATGGCAAGGCAGTCACGAATCCCGCCCCGGGACTCCTTCAGGTCCGGCTCGAGCAGGAACGCCAGCTCACCTGCGCGCTCGGTTCGTTCGGCGACGGCGGCCACCAGCTCGGGCAGGCGCTTGCGGGCGTCGCGCCGCCAGGTCCCGAACACCTTCTCGCGTAGTGCGGCCGTCAGGGCAGGATCACCGGCGACATGGCGGGCATCGAGGAGGCCGAGCATCGCCTTGAGGTCCTCACGCGCGACGGCCACCGCCTGGTCGACGGTGCGCACCGAGTGGTCCAGCCCGACGCCGGCGTCCCAGATCGGATACCAGAGCGAATTCGCGAGGTCGGCAACCGCCCAGCCCTCGCGGTGCAGCAGGACGAGGTCGAGGTCACTTCCAGCGGCTGGCTCCTGCCGGCCATAGCCACCCACGGCGACCAGCGCCACGTCCGATTCCTCACCCACCATCTCGATGAGCCAGTTGTCGACCGCGGCGGTGAGGGCGGCTCGAAGCGGCGCGCCAATCAACGACGGCTGCCCGAGGACCGCTGCCCGCGCATCCCGGAGCCGAGCGGACGCCTCGCCGTCGGACATCTCACGCGCCGGGTCAGCCACCCGGGCCGCCCATCCTTGCCGCCCGGACGTTGCCGAAGTCATACGCCGCCTCGGCGTGCAGCGCGGTGTCGAGCCCCTCGATCTCATGAGCGTCGTCCGCGCGCAACCCAATGGTGCGTTGGACAGCCGTCGCGACAAGCCAGGTCATCGAGAACGCCCAGCCGATCGTCACGACGACGGCGAGCGCCTGGACACCGAGCAAGTGCAGACCACCTCCGTCGACGAGGCCGTCGTAGCGGATCCCGGGGATGACGTTTCGACTTGCGAAGACCCCGAGCAGCAGGGTGCCGACGAATCCGGCGGCACCGTGCACACCGACGACGTCGAGGGCGTCGTCGTAGCCGCCCTTGAACTTCATGCTGACCGCGTACACCGCGATCACCCCACCGGCCAGCCCGATCACGATCGCAGCCATGCTGTTGACGAATCCCGCGCATGGGGTGATCGCGACGAGACCGGCAACCGCGCCGGATGCCGCCCCGAGCGTGGTGGCGTGGCCGGTGCGCCACTTCTCCACGGCGCACCAGCCGAGCAGTCCGGCACACGCCGCAAGCTGAGTGCCGATGAGCGCCTGTGATGCCCCTTCCCCCGCGGTCAGCGCAGAGCCGGCATTGAAGCCGAACCAGCCGAACCACAGGATGCCGGCGCCCACCACCGTGATGGGCAGTGAGTGGGGCGCGATCACTTCCCGGGGCCAACCGCGGCGGCGCCCGACGACCATTGCAATCGCCAGTGCGGACGCACCGGAGTCGATCTCGACGACATTGCCGCCGGCATAGTCGAGCACGCCCTTGTGGGCGAGCCAGCCGGTCGGCGAGAAGATCCAGTGCGCGATCGGGGCATAGACGACGATCGTCCACAGCGCAGCGAACACCAAGAACGCGCCGAACTTGGTCCGCTCGGCGACCGTTCCGGTGAGCAGCGCCGCCGTGATGACGGCGAACATCATCTGGAAAGCGGCGAACGCGAGCGGCGGAACTGTCAGGGAGTAACCGGGGACCTCCTGGTGGGCGTGACCCAGCCCCGCGAAGCGGAAGGTGCCGATGAGGCCGTGGCCCCCCGCGTCGGGCCCGAACGCCAGTGAGTACGCGACAACCGCCCACAGAATGCTGACGATCGCAATCGTGGCGAAGTTCGCGATGAACATCGCCAGGACGTTCTTCGACCGGATCATGCCGCCGTAAAACAGCGCGAGCCCCGGTGTCATGAACAACACCAGGGCTGCGCTCACGAGCACCCATGCCGTGTCGCCACTGTCAACGTGCACGGCGGCACTCTAAGGGTTACGTGATCTAAAGGGCGTCGGCACCTCGCTCGCCGGTGCGGACCCGGACGATCTCGTCGACCGGGGTCACCCAGACCTTGCCATCGCCGATCTGCCCGGTGCTCGCTGCCTTGACGATCACGCCGAGCACCCCATCCGCGTCACCGTCGTCAACGACGACCTCGATGCGGATCTTCGGGACGAAGTCCACCTGGTACTCAGCGCCCCGATACACCTCGGTGTGGCCCTTCTGGCGGCCGAAACCCTGGACCTCGCTCACGGTGAGACCGTGGATCCCGTAGGTCTCGAGCGCGCTCTTCACGTCGTCGAGCTTGAACGGCTTGATGATCGCCGTGACGAGCTTCACGCCTTCACCTCCGTGCGGTGGGCCATCGAGATGGAACTGTGCAGTGAAGACGAACCTATGCTCCCCGCCGTGAGGGCGTTGAAGTCGTACGCCGACTCCGCGTGCAACGACTCATCCATTCCGATCAGTTGCTGCTCGTCGCTCATCTTGATGCCGATCGTGTGCTTCAGCGCCAACCCAATGATCATTGTCGCGACGAAGGAGTAGCCGACAGTCGCACCGACATCCTTGGCCTGTAGCCACAGCAGATGCCCGCCACCCCCGTAGAACACTCCGTTCTGCGCGAGCGAGTTGACGGCATGTGTGCCGAAGAACCCGATGAGCAGAGCGCCGAGGACGCCACCGACGAGGTGAACCGCCCCTACATCGAGCGCGTCATCCAGGCCCAACTTGAACTTCAGCGTCGTGCATAGACAGCAGATGGATCCAGCGATCAACCCGAGGAAGATCGAGCCGACCGGCGAGATGAAGCCGGCGGCGGGCGTGATCGCGACTAGTCCCGCGACTGCTCCGGAAGCCGCACCAAGCGTCGTCGCGTGACCGTCCCGCAGCTTCTCCACGATGATCCAGCCCAATAGCGCGGCAGCCGTCGCCGTATTGGTGTTGACGAAGGCGTACCCGGCGAGGTTGTTCGCGGCGAGCGCGGAGCCGGCGTTGAACCCGAACCAGCCGAACCACAGCAGGCCGGCGCCGAGCAACACGTAGGGGACGTTGTGGGGCTTCATCGCAGTCTTCGGCCACCCCGTTCGACGGCCGAGCAGAATCGCCATCGCGACGCCGGCCGCACCGGCGTTGGCGTGCACGACCGTGCCCCCGGCGAAGTCCTCGGCGCCCTGCTTGAACAGCCAACCGGTCGGCGAGAAGACCCAGTGCGCGATCGGTCCGTAGACGAGGGTGACCCACAAGGCGATGAAGATCACATAGGCGCTGAACTTGAAGCGGTCGGCGGTCGAGCCGGTGATCAGGGCCGGCGTGATGATCGCGAACATCAGCTGGAACGCCATGAACGCGAGTGGCGGAATCGTGAGTGCCGAGTTGCCCGCAACCGGCTCGTTGATGTGGAACAAGCCGAACTGGTGCAGATTTCCGGCGAATCCACCGAAGCCACTGTTGCCGAATGCCAGGCTGTAGACGACCAGCACCCACATCACGCTGACGACCCCGATCGCGACGTAGTTCTGCATCAGCATGCCGAGCACGTTCTTGCCGCGGACCATTCCGCCGTAGAAGAAGGCTAGGCCCGGGGTCATCAGCAGCACGAGCGCCGCACTGGCCAGCACCCAGGCGGTGTCACCGGAGTTCGGATGGGCCACCGCTGGACTCACGGCAGCGAGGTGAATGAACAAGGTGGTGCGCTCCCCTCTGGTTGGCCGGCGGGCAGCCGCCGGTCAGTTCAGACGAGGAAACAACTGTGAGGTTGCGCGATCCGTACGGCCCAGTTTCGGGCACGTCACGTCGTGTTTCGGGGAGGTAAATACCCGTCCCCAAGGCGAGCCGGTGTTACGCGGCCGTGTCCGCGGTTGCGAGCAGCGCGTCGACGAACACCTCCGGCTCGAAGGGCGCCAAGTCGTCAGGGCCCTCGCCGAGTCCGACCAGCTTCACCGGCACGCCCAGCTCGCGTTGCACGGCAATCACGATGCCGCCTTTGGCGGTCCCGTCGAGCTTGGTCAGCACGATGCCGGTGACCGCGACGATCTCAGCGAACACCCGGGCTTGAATCAGCCCGTTCTGACCGGTCGTGGCGTCGAGGACCAGTAACACCTCGTCGACCGGGCGTTCCCGCTCGACCACCCGCTTGACCTTCCCGAGCTCGTCCATCAGGCCCGTCTTGGTGTGCAGCCGACCGGCGGTGTCGATCACGACGGTGTCGACCTGGTGCGCCGCACCGTCGTGCACCGCGTCGAACGCCACGCTCGCCGGGTCGGCGCCTTCGGGTCCGCGCACCACCGGCGCGCCGACTCGCTCGCCCCAGGTCGCCAGCTGGTCGGCGGCCGCGGCCCGGAAGGTGTCCGCGGCGCCGAGCAGCACCGAGCGGCCGTCGCCAACCAGGACCCGAGCGAGTTTCCCGCAGGTCGTCGTCTTTCCGGTTCCGTTCACACCGACGACGAGAACGACGGCGGGGCCGTCGTCATGTCGTTCGGTGCGCAGCGTCCGGTCAACCTCCGTGTCGAGTGCAGCCAACAGCGCGTTGCGCAGCATGTCGCGCACCTCGTCAGGCGATCGGGTTCCCTGCACCCGCACCTGGTCCCGGAGTGTGGTCACGATGTCCGCAGTGGCGGGCAGGCCGACGTCGGCGGTCAGCAATGCCTCCTCAACCTCGTCCCAGACCTCGTCGTCGATCGTGTCGCGGGACAACAACGCGAGCAGGCCGCGACCGAGGGTCGACTGGGATCCGGCCAGCCGACCACGCAGCCGGACCAATCGGCCGGTCGACGGCGGCGGGGCCTCGACGACGGCTGGAGCAGGAGTGGCTTCGACCGGAGTCGTGACCGGCGGCGCGCCGACCTGCGAAGCCGTCTCCGCAACCTCAGGCGGCGCCTGCTCGGCGGGGACACGAGCCGTGGTGGCCGGTGGCGTGACGCCGGAACGACGGCGCCACGACGGGGGTGCGAGGACGAAGCCGACGACAATGGCGACGACGAATACGCCGAGAACGATGCCGAGAATCACGAACGTCACGACATCCGATGCTACGGAGCGCCTCGGCAACGGTTTCGCCGGTGCGCGTTGAGGATGCGGTCAACTGCAGCGAGAACCAGCGGCCGGCGGCCGCTCCTGAGCGGTTTGCGCCGGCCCGTTGAGCGGCGATGCCAGCTAGCTCTGCCCTGCGCAGGCGATGTGACATCGCCATGACAATGTGGGATTACTCGCTCACATTGCCCGAGCGATGCCACATCGCTGTAGTCGATTGCTGGCAATGCCACATTGCTTGGCAGCCGGGACCACGATAGGCCAGACGGACGCCAGCCCCGAAGTGGTCACGCCGGGACCGTGGTGGTCACGCTCGACCTTGGTGGGTGCGATGTGACCTCACCCCGACCTGGCTCAGACCGGTTCAGGTTCCGGTTCGCGGAGGCGCTGGCTGATGACCTCGGTGATGCCGTCGCCCCGCATGGATGCGCCGTACAGGCAGTCGGCGACCTCCATCGTCCGCTTCTGGTGCGTGATGATGATCAACTGCGACGTCGCCTTGAGCTCGGCGAGCAGCTCAACGAGCCGACCGAGATTGCGGTCGTCGAGCGCCGCCTCGACCTCGTCCAGCACGTAGAAGGGCGACGGTCGAGCGCGGAAGATCGCAACCAGCAACGCGATCGCGGTCAGCGACCGTTCGCCGCCGGAGAGCAGCGACAGCCGTTTGACCTTCTTCCCGGGGGGGCGCGCCTCGACCTCGACACCCGTCATCAGCCAGTCGTCGGGATCGGTACGGACCAACCGTCCCGATCCGCCGGGGAACAGTGCGGCGAAGACGACCTCGAACTCACGCGCCACGTCCTCGTACGCCGCCTTGAAGACCTGCTCGACTCGGTCGTCGACCTCCTTGATGACGAGGAGGAGGTCGCGCCGTGAGTTCTTCAGGTCTTCAAGCTGATCGGAGAGGAACTTGTGACGCTCCTCCAACGCAGCGAACTCTTCGAGCGCGAGTGGGTTGACCTTGCCGAGGAGCGCGAGGGCGCGCTCGGCGCCCTTCCATCGCTTCTCCTGCTCGGCCCGGTCGTACGCCCGCGGGACCGCTCCTTCCGGTGCGTCCGCCGCCGGTGGCACCAAGGTGTCCGGCCCGTACTCGGCGAGAAGCGTGTCGACGTCGAGGCCGAACTCCTCGGCGACCTTGGCCTCGAGAGTTTCGATCCGCAGCCGCTGCTCGGCTCGCGCCATCTCGTCTCGATGTACCGCGCCGGTCAGCGTCTCCAGCTCGGCCGACAACTCGCGAATCGCGGCGCGCACCGCGAGCAACTCGCCCTCGGTGATCGTGCGCTGCTGTTCAGTCGCCGCCCGCTCGGTTGCCGCCGCGTCGAGCGAACGCTCGAGCATCGCGAGAGCGTGCCCCGCGGCGGTGCCAACCGCGGTGGCAACGGCCGCCTCACGGGCCCGCCGCCGCACCATCTCAGCAGCTCGCTCGCGTGCCGCCCGCTCCGCTTCGGCGGCGGCCTCCAGCCGTTCGGCCCGTGCCGCCAAGGTGGTGTGACGCTCCTCGCGGGTGCGCACCGCGAGCCGGACCTCGAGCTCGGCGGCGCGCGCCGCGACCAGCACACCGGCGAGGCGGTCACGCTCCGCCTCGTCGGGCGCACCCTCGTCCGGAGCGGCCTGAGCAGCAGCGAGCCGCTCCTCGAGAGCAGCCAGACCTTCCAGGTCGCGATCGCGGGCGACCGACGCCTCCTCGACGGCACGACCGAGACGCTCTGCCTCCCCGGCCGCCGCCCGCGCGCCGGCGCCGAGCTGGCCGAGCCGTTCGGCGACAGCAGAAAGCCGGGCATCCGACTCATGCAGTTGCGCGATCGCAAAGTCGAAGTCATCGCGGGCCCGACCAGCCTCTTCGACCGCGGCTGACAGAGCGAACCGCAGCCGTTCGGCGCGGTGGCCGAGCTCAGCGACCTGCTGCTCCGCCTCGCTATGCGCTGCCCGGACCTCGAGCAGGGACGGTGCCGACGACGAGCCGCCGGCGGCCCAGCCGGCGCCGAGCAGGTCACCGTCTCGGGTAACCGCTCGGATCTCGGGATGGGCCGACACAAGTTGTTGCGCTTCGCCGATGTCGGCGACGACGACGGTCAATCCGAGCAATTGGCCGAGGGCAGGCATGAGCGAGCCGGGGGCGGTGACGACGTCGAGCGCGTAGCGGACACCGGCTGGTGGCTCCGGCCGGTCCGACGGCTCGAGATCGCCCCCGCCGACGAGCAGGCCGGCTCGGCCGGCATCGTCGGCCTTGAGCGCGGCGATCGCGGCGGCGGCATCAGCGAGCGATCGCACTGCGACGGCGTCGGCTGCCGCGCCAAGCGCAGCGGCCACCGCCGCCTCGAAACCAGCGTCGACCGCGACGACCTCGGCGACCGTACCCAACACGCCGGGCAGCCGATCGCGAGCCGCGATCAGCGCGCCGGCGCCGTCCTTGCGATCGAGACCGAGCGCCAACGCGTCGCGGCGGGCGAGCGCGGCACTGCGCTGGCGCTCCACCTCGCGCTCCTCGTCCTGCAGCGACGCCACGTTCTCCTCGGCCTGGGCAAGCGCGGCCGAGGCCGACTCGTGGGCGGCGTCGAGGTCCACCTCGCCGGCATCGAGCCCGGCTACCTCGCTTTCGACCGCGGCGAACTCCGACCCAGCGTTGGCGGCCCGCTCCTTGGCGGCCTCCCACGCGGTGGTCAGCCGCCCGATCTCGTCCTGTGCCGCGGTTGCCCTGGTGCGCAACGCCGCGACCTCACCGTGTAGCCGGACCCGGCCTTCCCGACGGTCGGCGAAGGCCTGGCGAGCCGCAGTCAGTTCCGCCTCCGCCTGGCTGAGCGCCGCCTCGGCTCGTACCCGCTCCGCCTCTGCCTCCGCCAACCGGGTGCGGTCGGCGAGCAGCGCGGTGGCGACCTCGACGGCCTCGCCCCGGATCTGGTCGATCTCGGCCTGCCAGGCCATCGGGTCGCGGCCGCCGGTGTCGATTGCAACCGTGATCGCGGTGTGTCGGCGGCGCTCCGCTGCGAGCGACGCCGTGCCGCGAAGCCGCTCCCGGAGGCCGGCGAGCCGATACCAGGTTTCCTGCGCGCGGGCGAGCCGCGGCGTCTGCTCGGCAAGGCTCGCGTCGAGCGCGCTCTCCCGAGCCGTCGAAGTGGCCAACTCGGCTTCGACCCGGCCCCGACGCTCGAGCAGCGCGGTCTCGTCGGCGACCTCGGCGGACAGCGTCGACGTCAGGTCCGCGAGGTCGTCGGCGTACAGCCGGAGCCGCGAGTCGCGCAGGTCGGCTTGGATCACACTCGCGCGGCGCGCAACCTCGGCCTGCTGGCCGAGCGGCTTGAGCTGTCGGCGGAGCTCGCCGGTCAGGTCGGTCAGCCGATTGAGGTTGACCTGCATCGCGTCGAGCTTGCGCAGCGCCTTTTCCTTGCGCTTGCGGTGCTTGAGCACACCGGCGGCTTCCTCGATGAATCCCCGGCGATCCTCCGGGGAGGCGGTCAGGATCGCGTCGAGCTGCCCCTGGCTGACGATGACGTGCATCTCACGCCCGATGCCCGAGTCGCTCAGCAGCTCCTGGATGTCCAGCAGCCGGCAGGGCGAGCCGTTGATCGCATATTCCGAGCCGCCGCCTGCGAACATGATCCGCGAGAGCGTCACCTCGGTGAAGTCAATAGGCAGCGCGCCGTCGGTGTTGTCGATGGTGAGGATGACCTCGGCGCGCCCCAGCGCCGGCCGGGCGGCGGTCCCGGCGAAGATGACGTCCTCCATCTTCCCGCCGCGCAACGACTTCGCGCCCTGCTCGCCGAGCACCCATGCGATCGCGTCGACGACGTTGGACTTGCCGGACCCGTTCGGACCGACGACAGCGGTGATGCCCGGCTCGAAGCGCAGCGTCGTCGAGGACGCGAAGGATTTGAATCCCCGAAGGGTCAGGCTCTTCAGGTGCACCCGTGGGGCTCCAGGACTCTGTGGTCAAAATCCACCGGCGGACAGACGGGGAAGTCCGCTGCCAACGCTACCGGTCGGCACCCGGAAACGGCGGGTGAAACTCGCCCAAGTAGCGGACGGAGTGGGTGAATGACGGCCTAGCTCGCAAGAGCCGGCCTGGTGTGCCGAGGAGCCTGGCGCTCAGGTGAGAGCGGGCTCGGCATCACGGACGTTGAGCGTCAGCATCTCGGCATCGACGTGGAGCGCGGAGAGCTCGGTGTTCTCGGCGCGCAGCCGGACAACCTCACTCTCGAGTTCCCTCACCCGATCCCGAAGCCGCTTCAACTCGGAAACCATCCGTAGGTCGAGTCCTGACCCGACATGACCGAGAAGGGCTTTCGCCATCCCTGCTGATCCTCCACATTGAGGACACGTCGCTGACGCCCGGTTAGGGCCGCCCCCGACTTCGTTGACCGTAAACCAAATGGACTTGCGGTGAGCGCGTAGGCGATGTAGTGCGCCTACGGCACTAATCAGTGTGGCCCCCATCCGGACGACGGTCAAGAGCCCGACCGCATTACCGTTCGCGGAAGTCCGGGCCGTCGCAGCCGACTAGGCCGTTCGAGGCGGACCAACGCTCCACAACCGCCTCAATGCGCCCCGGAGCGCCTCCCGCCCGGATGGCCCCCAGGAGCGTTTCGCAGCCGGTTCGCGGCCCCTCAGCCACCACCTCGACCCGACCGTCGTCGAGGTTACGGGCCCAGCCGGACAGCCCCAGCTCGAGTGCTCGCGACCGGATCCACCAGCGCATCCCCACGCCCTGGACCCGCCCCCGCAGCCATACCGTGAGCCGGGCCGTCTCCGGCGGCGTCATCGCTGTCCAGACTGATGAGTCACCATCGACTGAGTCACCATCGACCGCTGTTCGGTCGCGGCTGACACTTCGGACACCGGTACGACGATCGGTTGGTGAAGTGTTCCCGCACGATCGGGGTCCCGCAGCGCGAGCAGGGCTGGTCGTCGCGCCCGTAGACCTCCAGTGAGCGATCGAACCAGCCACTCTCACCGTTCACTGCGACATAAAGCGCATCGAAGGAGGTGCCGCCGGCAGCGATTGCCTCGCGAAGGACCACGAGGATGCCCTCGAGGAGCCGGTCGACCTCGGCGCGCCGCAGCCGATCGGTCGCCCGCGCGTAGTGCAGCTTGGCCCGCCACAGCGCCTCATCGGCGTAGATGTTGCCGACGCCGGAGATCAGGGTCTGGTCGAGGATCGCTCGCTTCACTCCGGTACGTCGTCGCCGCAAAGCGGCGGAGAACGCGGCTGGATCAAATGCCGGCTCGAGTGGGTCGGGAGCGACGTGCCGCAACTCCAGTGGCACGCCGTCGACCGTTACGCCCTCGTCCGCGAGCGCGAGCCCGCCGAAGGTGCGTTGGTCGTGGAAGCGCAGCTCCGGTCCGCCGTCGTCGAAGCGGAACCGCGCCCGAAGGTGCGGCGCGACGGGCGAATCGCAGGCCAGCGCGAGGAACTGGCCGGACATCCCCAGGTGGGCCAGCAGAGTGGCGCCGTCATCGAGGGGCAACCACAGGTACTTCCCGCGGCGTCGTGCCGCGATCACCTTCCGCCCGGACAACCGGCCCATGAAATCGGCCGGTCCGAGCAGATGACGCCGCAACGTCCGCTCGCCGTGGACCTCGACCGAAACGATGCGCCGCCCCACCACCCATCGCTCGAGCCCGGCTCGGACTGTCTCTACCTCCGGCAGCTCGGGCATGCCCTACGGCTGCGCTCCCTGGGACCGCGCCGCCTGACTTTGGGGAGCGTCGGCCTCGCCGTCCTCGGCGGACAGCGCGGTCCACGCCTGCTCGGCCGCTCGCTGCTCGGCTTCCTTCTTGCTCTTGCCGGTCCCTTCGCCGACCCCCTCGCCACCGACGATCGCGGTCGCGTGGAAGCTCTTCGAGTGATCCGGCCCGCTCTCGACAACGACGTATTCGGGCGCACCGAGTGAACGACCGGCCGACAGCTCCTGAAGCGAGGTCTTCCAGTCGAGTCCGGCGCCAAGACCGGCAGCGTCCTGCAGGGCGGTGGCGAACAACCGCAACACCAGGCTCCGGGTCGCCTCCATGCCACGGTCGAGGTAGTACGCCCCGATCACCGCTTCGAGAGCGTCGGCCAGGATCGAGGACTTGTCGCGGCCACCGCTGGACTCCTCGCCGCGGCCGAGCCGCACGAAGCGGCCTACTTCGACGGCGCGGCCGATCTCGGCCAGCGCCCGGGCGTTGACGACTGCGGCGCGCAGTTTGGCGAGCTGCCCCTCCGGCAGGTCGGGGAAGCGCCGGTAGAGCTCCTCGGTGATGACCACGCCGAGAACCGAGTCGCCGAGAAACTCCAACCGCTCGTTGGTCGGGACGCCGCCGTTCTCATAGGCGTAGGAACGGTGGGTGATGGCCAGCTCGATCGCCGCCCGGTCGACGTCGCCACCGAGTGCGTCGATCAGGGCGGCGACGTCCTCCCCGGCTCCGACCGGCTTGGCCACGCGTTAGGCCTCGCTCAGCACGCCGCCGTGCGCCACGACGTACTCCACGATGTCGCCGAGCCGACGCATCCGGCCGAGCGAGGCGTCGTCGATGTGCAGGGCCACGCCGGCAGTGGCAAGATCAGCTTCGACGACGTCAGCAATGCTGACCCGGGCCAACGAGTCGGCGCCGAGCGCCGCCAAATCCGTCGCGGCATCCAGCTCTGCCGGGTCCACCCCGCAGACCAGCGCGACCGCGCTTCGGACGGCGTCCAGCGGTGCGGTCATGGCTGTCGATTCAGACCGGGACGACCTGGCGGTCGTTGTAGGTGCCGCAGACGCTGCAGGCAGCATGCGGCAGCTTGGGCTGACGGCAGCGGGGGCAGTCGACGAGGGTCGGCGCCGCGGCCTTCCACTGCGAGCGGCGCGAACGCGTGTTGCTGCGCGACATTCGGCGCTTGGGGACGGCCACGATCAACTCTCCTGTGTCTTCGGGTCTGCGGCGCCTGGCACGTCCGCAGGTGATGTCTTCCCATTATCGTCCGGATCCGTCGATGGTGGGGTCAAGCCCGCCAACGCAGCCCACCGAAGGTCGATCTGGTCGTGACGGTGCTCCGACCCGACCTCGGCGAGCCGCGCCCCGCAACCCGAGCACAGCCCGGGGCAATCCTCGTCACAGACCGGATTGAGCGGAAGTGCGAGAAGCACGGCGTCACGGAGCAATCCCGCCAGGTCGATGAGGTCGCCGTCGAGCGTCGATGCCTCCTCATCCTCCGGGTCGGGCTGGTAGCTGAACAGCTCCTGGATCGCAGCGCTGAGCTCGGTCCGGATCGGTTCGAGGCAGCGGCCGCACTCAGCGCTGAGCGGTGCGGTGACGGTGCCGCTGACGAGGACGCCGTCCATCACCGACTCCAGCCGAAGATCGAGCTCAACCGGTGAGCCGGGCGGCACCTTGACGAGCTCCAGGCCCCAGTCCGGCGGCGCGGACAGCTGCCGGCGTACCTCTCGCATCGAGCCGGCCCGACGGCCCAGCTCGTGGGTGTCGAGTACGAACTCGGAGTGCGGGTCGAGGTGGTGGGACGGGCGGGAGCGCACGTCGATCCAGGCTAGCCGGGTCCGGCAACTGCTGGCGGGCCTAGCCGGGGAGGGGTTCGGCCAGCTCGTCGGAGTCGGCGAGGTCCTCGAGCTCGTGCCGACCGTTGATCTTGTCGCGGCCGTGCTCGACAGCTGACAAGGTGCGATGCAGGACGATCTCGAAGTTGGCGAGCTTCGCGTCGACGTAGTCGTCGACCTCGCGTCGCATCCGTTCCGCCTCAGCTTGCGCGGCGGTCACGAGCCGCTCAGCCTCGCGGGTGGCTTCCTTGACCACCTCGGAGCGAGAGATCAGCTTGGCGCGGCTCGCCTCGGCCTCGTCGAGGATGGCCTGTGCCTCGACCCGGCCCTCCTCGAGCACCGCGGCACGGTCACGCAGCACACCACGCGCCTTCGTCAGCTCGCCCGGCAGCGAGGCCCGCAGCGCCTCGATCGCCTCGACCATCTCGGATCGGTTGACGATGCACGACGCTGACATCGGCATCGCGCGGGCGTTCTCGACCATCGCCACGAGTTCGTCGAGCTTGTCGGTGATGCTCACCTTCCGCCCTTCTGACCCGTGGTGGTTAGGTGCCGAGCCGCTCCCGCAGCCGGCGGAGGACAGGCTCGGGCACCAAGCCCGAGATGTCTCCTCCGTAGGTCGCAACCTCCTTGACAAGGCTCGACGACAAGAAACTGTAATGCGGGTCCGCTGGCATGAACAACGTGTCGACCGACGCGAGCGATCGATTCATCTGTCCCATCTGCAACTCGTAATCGAAGTCGCTGACCGCTCGAAGCCCCTTCACGATCGCGGAGATGTCATGCGCCACGCAGAACTTCACCAACAAGCCGCGGAAGACGTCGACCTTGACGTTGCCGAGATGCGCCGTCGCCTCTTGGATCATCTCGACGCGCTCGTCAGGCTCGAATAGCCGGTTCTTCGACTGGTTGATCCCGACCGCGACGACGATCTCGTCGAACAGGTTGCTGGCTCGTTCGATCACGTCGAGGTGGCCGTTGGTGATCGGGTCGAACGAGCCCGGACACACCGCCCGCCTCATTCGCGGGACACCCGCCTCATGAGGCGCGACCGTACCAGAGCGTGGCGTCGCCGTACCTCCTGGATTTGAGCGCGGTGATGCCTGCGGGCCAGCTGAGCGCGGCGTCGCGGCTGGCGCGCTCGACACACACCACGCTTTCCGGGGCCAGCCATCCCCCGCCCGCCAGCGACACCAGGTCCGGCTCGATCGGCTCCGCGTACGGCGGATCGGCGAACACGACGTCGAACGCGGTGGGCGGCTCACCGGCGAGGAACTGGGCCACCGTCATGGCTCGAATGGACACCCCGGTCAGCGCCAGCGCCTCGACATTCGACCGCAGCACGCTCAGCGCGGCGGCGGCGCGCTCGACCAGCACCACCTCGGTAGCGCCGCGGCTTGCCGCTTCCAGACCGACTGCGCCCGATCCGGCGTAGAGGTCGAGGAACGAGCGGCCCGCGAGATGGCCCAGCAGCGAGTCGATCGTCGAGAACAGTCCTTCGCGGGTACGCGCCGAGGTGGGCCGGGTCGTCGCGCCCACCGGCATGCTCAGCCGCCGGCCACCGGCCGATCCCCCGATCACGCGACTCACCTCCGCCGCCCGGTCATGACTTGTCCAGGTAGTCGGCGGACTCATCATCGACCAGCAACTTGGCGGCGAGGGCAAGGCCGGGACTGCGGTCCAACAGTGGGTCGGCGGCCACCAGTTCCCGGGCGTCGTCACGGGCCTGCGCGATCACCTGTTCATCTCGCAGCACCTGCAGCATCTTCAGCGTCCGCCGAGACCCCGACTGCCGCTCACCCAGCACGTCGCCTTCCCTACGCTGCTCGAGATCGAGCCGGGCAAGTTCGAAACCATCGAGCGTCGCGGCCACACCGCCAAGCCGCTCGCGCGCCGGTGAGCCCTCGTCGGCGTGAGTGATCAGAAGGCAGATCCCCGGGTGGTCGCCGCGGCCGACCCGGCCGCGCAACTGGTGGAGCTGCGAGATGCCGAACCGATCGGCGTCCAGCACGATCATCGCCGTCGCGTTGGCCACGTCGACCCCGACCTCGATCACCGTCGTCGCGACGAGGAGGTCGATCGCGCCGCCCGCGAACCGGCGCATCACGTCGTCCTTCTCCTCCGCCGGTAGCCGGCCGTGGAGAACTCCGATCCGTACGTCGGACAGCGGTCCCTCAGCTGCGAGCTGCGACGCGATCTCCTCGACGGATGCGGCCTGGGCCCACGAGGGGTTGTCGGGGAGCGGGTTGTCGGCGTCGGTCGCGTCGATCCGCGGGCAGACCACGTACACCTGCCGGCCGTTGTCGATCTCCTCCCGGGCCCGCTCCCAGGTCCGCCGCAGCCAATGAGGTTTCTCGCTGACCGGAACCACTGTCGTCTCGATCGGCTGCCGACCGGCGGGCAGCTCGGCCAAGGTCGAGGTCTCGAGGTCACCGAAGACCGTCATGGCCACGGTCCGAGGAATCGGCGTCGCTGTCATGACCAGGACATGCGGCGGGGTCGGCGCCTTCGAGCGCAAGGCATCGCGCTGCTCGACGCCGAACCGGTGTTGCTCGTCCACGACGACCAGACCCAAGTCGAAGAACTGGACGGTGTTCTCCAACAGCGCGTGAGTACCGATCACGATGCCGGCGTTGCCGACGCCGATGTCGAGCAGCGCCTCCCGCCGCGCCGCAGCCCCCATCGACCCGGTGACCAGCGCGACAGTCGTGGACTCCTCGGCGGCACCGAGCTGGCCCTGCTGCCCGAGCGGGCCGAGCAGCGCCTCGATCGACCGGGCATGCTGCTGAGCGAGCACCTCAGTCGGGGCGAGCAGGGCGGCCTGGCCACCCGAGTCGACGACCGCGAGCATCGCGCGCAGCGCGACGACGGTCTTGCCGGAGCCGACCTCGCCCTGGAGCAACCGGTGCATCGGCACCGGACGGGCGAGGTCGGACATCAGCTCCTCGGACACTGCCCGCTGCCCAGCGGTGAGGGTGAACGGAAGCTGGGCGTCGAATGCCGCCAGCAACCCGCCCGCGCGCGGCGCTCGCGGTGTCGCCGGCTCGAGCGCAGCGAGATGCCGGCGCTGCGCCAGGACGACCTGAACGACGAAGGCCTCGTCGAACCGAAGGCGCTTGCGGGCCTCGGCGACCTGGTCCCAGTCCTCCGGCCGGTGGATCCAGCGCATCGCCTGGTCGATCGAGATCAGCTTGTGACGCTGACGGATCTCCTCGGGCAGGGTCTCGGGCAGGTCGACCACATCGAGCGCGGTGCGGACCGCTTTGCGGATCGTCCAGGTCCGCATCTTGGCGGTGGCCGGGTAGACCGGCATCAGCTTCCCCGCATCACCGAGAAACGCATCCGCGTCCTCAGCGACCTCGGGTTGCTTGAGCTGCAGCTTCCCCCGAAACGACTCGATCTCGCCCGACATGACGATCTCGTCGCCTTCTTCGAGCTTCTTTGCCAGATAGGGCCGGTTGAACAACGTCGCGGTCAACCGGCCGGTGCCGTCCGTCACGACGATGTCAGTCTTGTGAAGCTTCGGGCGCAGCCTGACCGCGCTGATCTTCACGATCTTGACCTGGATGGTCGCCTGCTCGCCCACCCGCAGCTCGGCCAGGTTGGTGAGCTGCCCCCGCTCGTAATACCGCCTGGGATAGTGGCGGAGCAGATCCCCGGCGGTCTCGATGCCCAGCGACGACACCAGAATCGTGCCGGTCTTGTGACCGACGACGTCCCGGACCTTCGCGGACTGACTCACCACCGAGGGAACTGTAAGGGCGCTGCGCGACGTTTTTGAGTCGGCCCGCGCACCCGGGCTACCCTGGCGCCGTGGCAGCTGTGTGTGATGTGTGTGGCAAGGGTCCCGGGTTCGGCATGAACGTGTCGCACTCGCACCGTCGCACCCGCCGTCGTTTCAACCCGAACATCCAGCCGGTGCGAGCCGTCGTGGGTCGCGGCACCCGCAAGAAGCTCAACGTCTGCACCTCCTGCATCAAGGCCGGCAAAGTCACCCGCTAGCAGCTAGTCGAGGTTCGCGAGGTTCTTCGCGAAGCTGAGCGCCAGCGGGGCGTGCGCGTAGTGGCCGTAGCCGTCGATCTGCTGGAAACCCGACGTCTGGTAGAGCCTGATCGCCTCCGGCTGCGCCTGACCGGTCTCCAGGACGACACGGGTGGCGCCCATCGCCCTGGCGCGATCCTCGAGCGCGGCGAGCATGAGGCGGGACAGCCCGACCCGCCTGGCGGCCGGGACGACATACATCCGCTTGATCTCGACGTCGGACCCGCCCCGCCGCCGCAGCCCGCCGCTCGCGACCGGCTCGCCGTCGAGGTAGCCGACGAGGAACAGTCCGTCCGGCACCGCGAACTCGCTCGCGTCGATCGGTGAGTCGTCAGGACCGCCGTACCTCACGACGTACTCGGCCTGGACTTCCGCGATCAACCGCTGCGCGCTGGAGCTGTCGTAAGGCTCGTCGCGGATCTCGAAGCGCGACTCGTCAGTCACGCCACCTCACTCACCCAGCGCCCAGCCGTGATCGACCGGACCGATGCCGGAGCCGAGCGGGAACCCGCCGCGAATCGCACCGCTGACGTAGTCCTTCGCCCGGGTCACAGCATCGAGCATCGTCGCGCCTCTCGCGAGGTACGACGCGATCGCCGACGCCAGCGTGCAACCGGTCCCGTGGGTGTGCACGGTCTCGATGCGCTCACTCCTGAGCTCACGCACCTCAGCGCCGTCGGTGAGCAGGTCGACGGCTTCGCCGGCGAGATGGCCACCTTTGACGAGCACCCACTGCGGGCCGAGAGCCAGCAGCGCCTCGGCCGCCCGCCGCTGACCGGCCGGGTCATCGACCGTCAAACCGGTGAGCCGGGCAACCTCGGGCAGGTTCGGCGTCACGATCGTCGCGAGCGGAAGCAGCTCGCTGACCATCGCCTCGAGCGCCTCCGGGACGAGCAGCGGGTCACCGTGCTTCGACACGCACACCGGATCCACGACGATCGGTGCTTCGACGTCCGCGAGCAGCTTCGCGACGACCCCGACCAGATCCGGCGAGGCCAGCATCCCGGTCTTCACGGCGTCGACTCCGATGTCACCCAGCACGGCGGCGAGCTGGGCCGCCACTGCCCCGGCCGGCAGCTCCCAGTAGCCGTGTACCCCGGTCGAGTTCTGAGCGGTCACCGCGGTGACGACGCTCATCCCGTGAACCCCGAGGGCCAGCATCGTCTTGAGGTCCGCCTGGATGCCGGCGCCGCCGCCGGAGTCGGATCCGGCGACGGTGAGAACACGCGGCGGGGTCGGCACGTCCTCCAGGCTACGAACGGAAGTGCTCGTGGCCAGCCGCTTTCGGCACCGGGCGGTCGACTGCAACTCCCGGCTCCTCGCCGCCCGGTACGGCGACGACCCGACCGATCCGTGGGATCGCGAGGTGGGACTCAGGCGGCACCGTCGCGGCGAAGCAATGATCGTCACCGCCGGCCACCACCCAGTCGAAGGCGTCGGCGCCGAGCGCGGCTGCCGCCGGCTCGAGAGCCGGGTCGATCGGCAGGTCGGCCGCCGTCAGTTCGATTCGCACCCCTGAGGCTTTCGCCAGGTGGCCGAGATCAGCGAGCAGTCCGTCGGAGACATCGATCATCGCTGTCGCCGCGGTCGCCAACGACAAGCCCGAGGCATAGTCGATGGTCGGACGGCGGTGTGCCTGGGTGAGTGGATGATCGAGCGTCCCGGAGCGAAGCAGGTCGAGACCCGCCGCCGCCCTTCCCGGCCAGCCGATCAGCACCACCACGTCGCCCGGGCGGGCGCCGGAGCGAGTCACCGGGTCACGACCCTGCAGGTCGCCGAGCGCGGTCCCTGCCACCACCACCACGTCGGCGGCGGTGACGTCGCCCCCAACGATCGACGCGCCAACCAGCGCCGCCTCGTCGCGCAGCCCGTCCGCGAGCGCCTCGGCCCACTCGATCGGTAGGTCGCCCGGCACCCCGAGGCCGACGAGGAGAGCGGTCGGCCGAGCGCCCATCGCCACGATGTCGGCGAGGTTCGCCGCAGCGGCGCGGCGCCCCACGTCGTATCCGGAGGACCAGTCCCGGCTGAAGTGGCGGCCCTCGACGAGCAGGTCAGTGCTGGCGACGACCCGGCCGTCGGCGGCGGTCACCACAGCAGCGTCGTCACCCGGCCCGAGGAGCACCTCGGGCTGCTGCGGGAGCCGAGCCACGACTCGCGCGATCAGTCCAAACTCGCCCTCGCGGGAAACCGAGATGACACGCACTCCGTCCGGTCGGATACCGTCTGCATTCACCCTGCAACGCTCACTCTTGTTGGGAGTGCCCGTGACAGTCCAGGCCTACATCCTGATCCAGACCGAAGTCGGCAAGGCAGCAGCGGTCGCTGCTGAGATCGCGAACATCAAGGGCGTGACCATGGCCGAGGACGTCACCGGTCCCTACGACGTCATCGTCCGAAGCGAGGCGCGCAGCGTCGACGAGCTCGGCAAGCTCGTCGTGGCCAAGGTCCAGGCGGTGCCCGGCATCACCCGTACCCTCACCTGCCCCGTGGTTCACCTGTAGGGGAATCGTCTGAAGTCCTGCTACGCCGCTGTGGGTGCGGCGGCACTGGCGTGCGCTGCCTGCGCCCATGGCACCTTCACCGTCCAGCCACCCAATCCCAGCGGCCCGGTCCAGCAGCTGTGTGCGCATCTCGGTGACCAGCTGCCTGCGTCGCTCGGCTCGTTGAAGTCGCGGGTGGTCAGTCCTCGGTCGCCACTGACCCATGCCTGGGGATCGCCACCTGTCGTCCTGCGCTGCGGGGTCTCGGCGCCGCCCGGATACTCCCCGGCATCGTCGGCGACGACCGCGATCAACGGCGTGCGCTGGTACCAGGACGTGGGATCCGGTGAGGTGGTCTGGACAGCGATCCGTCCCGGCCCGACCAGCCGTTCGTCGGTGTTCGTCGAGCTGGCGGTGCCGAGGTCGTACCAGGCCCAGGGCGGCCTGCTGGTCGATCTTGCCGGCCCGATCAAGACGGCGATTCCCTAGGGAATCGCTGATTAATGCCGTCCGTCGCGACGCGCAGCAGGACAGTGCATTGATCAGTGGTTTCCTAGCCGGGCCGGCTAGCGCAGCCCGGTCCCCCGGCGCACCGCGTCATCGATGAGGCGGGCCACCAGCGTCGGGTAATCGACGCCGCTAGCCGCCCACATCTGCGGGAACATCGAGGCTGGAGTGAAACCGGGCATCGTGTTGACCTCGTTGACGAGCAGGTCGCCTGACTCGGTCACGAAGAAGTCGACCCGCGCCAGTCCCTCGCAGTCGAGCGCCTCGAAGGCCTCGATCGCGGTTTCCTGCACCTGTTTGATCAACGGCTCGGGCAGGTCCGGCGGGATGTCGAACTCGGTCCCCGACCCCGGCATGTACTTCGCCTCGAAGTCGTAGAACCCAGCGGCGTCGGCAATCCGGATCTCGGCCGGCAGCGATGCCTCCGCCCGGCCCCCGTCGGCGGCGCCGAGAACGCCGCACTCCACCTCCCGCCCGACCACCGCTGCCTCGATCAGCACCTTCGGGTCGTGCTGGAAGGCCAAGTCGAGTGCCGCATCGAGGTCGTCACGGTGGTGCACCTTGGAGATCCCGATGCTGGAGCCGCCACGCGCCGGCTTCACGAACACCGGCCAACCCAGGTCGGCGAGACCCACCGGCAGCGGTCGGCCGACTCGGGCGACGACCCAGGCCGGTGTCGGAAGGCCGGCTGCTCGCAGCAACCGTTTCATGTGGTGCTTGTCCATCGCCGCGGCGGAGGCGAACACCCCCGACCCGACGTACGGAACACCGGCGAGCTCAAGCAAACCCTGGATCGTGCCGTCCTCGCCGTACGGTCCGTGCAGCAGCGGGAAAACGACATCAACCTCGCCCAGCGCCGGTGGCAGCGCGGTGGGGTCACCCGGAATCGCCATGGACTCGCCGCCTGCGGTTACCGACGGCAACTCTCGCCCCCGCATCTGGAGCGCCCCGATCTCCACCGTCGCGGCGTCCGCGAGCACCCACCGTCCCACCTCGGTGATCCCGATCGGGACGATGTCGTAGCGCTCCGGATCAAGCGCGGCGAGGACGCTGCCGGCCGTCACGCACGAGACGGCGTGCTCGCTGCTGCGACCACCGAAGACGACGGCGACGCGCAGCCGGCGATCCGTCACCGCTGGTACGGGCGAACCGCCCCGATGTACTCAGGCCAGTCGTAAGCACTGATCTGAACGTTGGCCCCGGTGTGGGGCGCCTCGACCATCTGTCCGTTGCCGATGTACATGCCGACATGATGGATCGTCGCCGGATTCGATGTGTCGTAGGCAAAGAAAACGAGGTCGCCGGGCCGCAGCTGCGCGCGGCTGACGTGGGCGCCCTCGTTCCATTGGAAGCCGGTCCAGTGGTCGAGGTGGACACCGACCTGGTCGTAGGACCACATCACGAGACCGGAGCAGTCGAAGCGGTTCGGCCCGGCCCCACCCCACAGGTAGGGCTTTCCGATCTGCTGCTCGGCGACATGTACGGCGGCGAGGCCGGTTGCCGCGGAGATGGTGCCGGCGAGACTTCCGGAGAGGTTCGCGTACGGGCTCGGGCCGGTCGACACCAGCGGATCCGCCGCCGCGGCCGCCCGCGCCTCCGCGAGCGCGACGATGTGCTGGCGCTGCAGCTGGTTCGCTCGGCCGCGGGCGTCGGCGAGCAGGGCGGCGAGGTGGCCCTGGACCTGCCGAAGCGAGCTCAGCAGTGCCTGCTGCTTGTGGACCGCGGTCTGCGCAGCTGCCTTCGCCTGGGCCGCCGCGGTCGCGTCACGCGCGGCGTTGGCAGCGACGGCGTTGGCCTGCTGGGCGACGACGCCGTGATAGAGCCGCGCGGCATCGAGGCGCTGCAGCGTGGTGCGCTGGGTGTTGGAGATGACGTTGAGAGCACCCACGCGGGACACCAGCGTGCCGGTGCCACCTGGAGCGAGGACCGCGTCAACGGTGGAGATACCGCCGCTCTCGTAGGCCTCCCGGGCGAACCGGTTGACTTGGCGCTGGCCGTTCGCGACGGCTCGGTTCGCGGCGATCAGCACCCGATGCGCGGCAGCCGACGCCTGGTTCGCGGCAGCGAGCTTGACCCGGGCCCCGTCGTAGGCCTCGAACGCCACCTCTGCCGCGGTGTTCAGCTTGCCGAGCTGGCCCTTCGCGCGTCCGACCTCGGCCGCAGCCGCCTTCACCTCACGCAGTCGCTGGGCGACAGCCGCCCGACTAGCCGAGAGCTGGTGCGCAGTGGGGTTGTGGTGCGAAGCGAGGGCGGGCGTGGGCGAGACCACGACCGGCGCGAGCGCCGCGCTGCAGCCGAGCGCGCACAGCGCGACGCTGACGCGCAGCATGCGGCGGCTGAGCCAGCCACGACCTGCCACGACTGTGACTGTAGTGCCAGAAGTGGCCGATGTCCGGTTCTTCTCCCCCGTCACGCGGTGCAACCCCCTCAGGCGTTCAACCAGCCACGCTGTCGAGCGCGCGGCGCAGATCAGCGATCAAATCGTCGGCGTCCTCGAGCCCGATCGAAATCCGAACCGCCGCTGGGCCGATACCTGCTGCCGCGAGCGCGGCGTCGTCAAACTGGCGATGCGTGGTCGAAGCAACATGGCTCACGACGGTGTGGGTCCCGCCCAGGCTAGTGGCGACCTGCCCAATCCGCAGCAAATCGGCCAACCTGAAGCCGGCCTCCCGGCCACCCCTCGGGGTGACCGTGACGATCGCGCCGTAGCGGACCCCTTCGGGGCCGGAATCGAACAACTTCGCGGCGAGGGCGTGCTGGGGGTGGCGTGGCAGCCCCGGATAGTCGACCCGCTCGACGGCCGGGTGGTCGGCGACCGCCTCGGCAACCCGCAGTGCGGTCGCGCAGTGCCGTGTCACCCGAAGTGGCAGCGTCGACAACCCGCGATGCAGCAGGAACGCCTCGTCCGGCGCCAGGCTGCCACCGAGGTCGATTCGGGCCAGGCGGACCTGGGAGAGCAGCGCGATGTCGCCGACGGCGACGCCACCGGTCACGTCGGAATGACCGCCGAGGTACTTCGTCGCCGAATGAACGACGATGTCGGCCCCCCACGCCAGCGGCCGGCACACCGGCGGCGGCGCGAACGTGCTGTCGACGCAGAACGGGATCCGACGGCCGGCGGCCGCGCCGGATTCGCGACAGACCGCGGCGACGGCGGGCAGGTCCGTGACGCCGGTGGTGGGGTTCGCGATGGTCTCGGCCCACACCAGGGCCGTCTCAGTTCGCATCGCGGACCGCACTGCCTCGGTGTCGGTCATGTCGACGAAAGTCGATTCGACGCCGAAGCGGCGCAGGACGTGCTCGAGAACGCCGTACGTCCCGCCGTACACGGCGGCCGGTGCGACCACATGGGCGCCGGCTCCGGCCAGCGCGAGAAGCACGGTTGAGATTGCCGCCATGCCCGACGCGAATGGCTGCGCCGCCACCGCCCGGTCGAGGCCGTGGGCCTCGAGCGAGGCCAGCCCGAGCGCGAAAGCATCAGCGGTCGGGTTGTCGATGCGGCTGTAGCTGTAGCCCGCCGAGCGGTCGCTGAGGATGTCGGCGTAGTCCTGCGCGGTGTCGAACTCGAAAGCACTGGTGCGGTACGTCGCAAGCCCCATCGCCCGCACTCCCCGCAGGTCCGGCAGCGGAGTGTGGACCGCGCGAGTTGCCTCACCGGTCGAGTCCGCAACGGGTTCGACGATCGGGAGGTTGGACGGACGAGCGGGCTGGTCAGACATCGGCATCCTGCTCGTGCTTCGGGGAGCTGGCCAGCAAGGACGCCAGCATGTCAGGCACGGTCACCCCTTCGTCGACGACTTTGACGACGTGCTCGGTGATCGGAGCGGCAACACTGTGCTTTTGAGCGAGGTCGAGGATCGACCGGCAGGACTTGACCCCTTCCGCAGTCTGCTTCGTCTTGGCCACCACCTGCTCGACGGTCAGGCCGCGCCCGAGGTCCTCGCCGAACGTCCGATTCCGCGACAGCGGCGAGGAACAGGTCGCCACTAGGTCGCCCATTCCGGCGAGGCCGGCAAACGTCAAGGGCTCGGCGCCAAGTGCCACGCCGATGCGGGCAGTCTCGGCCAGGCCGCGAGTGATCAATGATGCGCGGGCGTTGTCACCGAGCCCGAGACCTGCGGCCATTCCGACGGCGAGGGCGATGACGTTCTTCACGGCGCCGCCGAACTCGCATCCGATCACGTCGTGGTTGCGGTACGGCCGAAAGTAGCCGGAGTGACACGCGCCCTGCACCTGGCGGGCTACATCGAGGTCGGTGCAGGCGACAACCGACGCAGCGGGTTCGCGCATCGCGATCTCGCGCGCGAGGTTCGGGCCGGAGACGGCCGCGACCCGGCCCTCGGGGAAGTCGGCGACTTCGCGGATCACCTCGGTCATGCGCTTGTCGGTGCCGAGCTCGACCCCCTTCATCAAGCTGACCAGGATCGCGTCGCGCGGCAACAGGCCGGCGAAATCGCTCAGGTTCGTCCGCAGCGTCTGCGACGGGACCGCGAGGACCACGATCTCCGCCTCGCGGACCGCCTCGGCCGGGTCCGCGGTCGCCCGCAACCGACCGGCGAGCTTGACGCCGGGCAGGTAGTCGGGGTTCTCCCGGTCGTCGGTGATCGCTGCCGCGACCTCGGCCCGACGCGCCCACAACGTGGTGTCGGTCCCGGCGTCGGTCAGCACTTGGGCGAAGGCGGTGCCCCACGACCCGGCGCCCATCACCGCCGCCTTCATCTGAGTGCCTGCCGAGTTGCGCGCGATGCGATCAACGTCGCGAAGTGAGACGTCATGCGGCTTGCTTCGGGTCGTAGGGGACAGCGGGCGGCTGGCCGCCTCGGAGCTCGATGAGCAGGTCCGTGATCCGTCCCATGATCACGTCGGTCACCTCGCGCAGCAGCTCAACGGTGATCGGCTTTCCGACGTACGCCGACAGGTCGATCGGATCACCGGTGATGACATGGACCTTCTTCCGGGGTGGCAACGGATGCGGAAGCTTCGACTTGTATTTCCAGAGCTCCTGCGGTCCCCACTGCGCCATCGGAATCACCGGCGCTCCGGTCTGCAACGCGAGCCGCGCAACACCGGTGCGCGCCTTCATCGGCCAACCCTCCGGATCGCGGGTGGCGCTGCCCTCTGGGTAGATGAGCACGCATTCTCCGGACTCGACCGCCTCGACGGCTGCGGACAGCGCGTTCGCCGCGTCGGCGGTGCCTCGGTAGACCGGGATCTGGTTGGCACCGATGAACACTCGCTTGAGCAACGGGACCTCGAAAAGACTGGACTTGGCGAGGTACTTCGGCACCCGACCGGCCTCGAGGACATACAGCCCGAGCGTCAACGGATCGACGTAGCTAACGTGGTTGGCAGCGAGGATGGCGCCGCCAGATTTCGGCACCCGGTCCTGGTTGCGCCAGTCGCGCGAGGTGGTCACACCAAGGACTGGTTTGACCACGACGACGACCAACCGGTACCAGAAGCCCAAGCGCCCATACCGCACCCTGCGAGGATGCCAGACATGACGCGTCGCGGCGATCAGTGGTCATTGATCGTGCCCGTGAAACGACTCGAGTCGGCGAAGACACGTCTCGCAGTCGATATCGAGGCGCGCGCCGACCTCGCGGTCGCGATGGCGTACGACACGGTGACCGTTGCGCTGTCGTGTGAATCCGTCGGTGAGGTACTCGTCGTCACCGACGACGGTCGGGCGCAGGTCGCGCTCGAGGGTCTCGGCGCGCGGGTGATTCCGGACAAGCCGGACGCCGGTTTGAACGCCGCGCTGACGCACGGCGCCCGGAACGTCGAGTTCGACCTGCTCGCGACTCTTTCTTCGGACCTTCCCGCGTTGCGACCTGACGACCTCGATGACGTCCTTGCGACCGCCCGGGCACATCGACAGTCCGTCGTCGCGGACCTCCCCGGGACCGGTACGACGGTGTACGCGGTGACTGCCGCCAACAGCTTCGCACCGGCATTCGGTCCTGATTCGCACAGCCGGCACCTCGCCGGCGGTGCCATCGATCTCACTGCGATCGCTGCCGAGTCGGTACGACGCGACGTCGACACGATCGAGGCACTACGTAGCGCGATCGCGCTCGGGGTCGGGCCGGCTACCGAGAAAGCCTTGGCAAGCTTGGAAATCTAGCGTCGACCCGGGCGGACTCGTGCGAACGACGGTTGCCTCGTAGGTCCGTTGGCGGAATTACAGTTGCCCCATGCAGGCAACGGTCCGGCAGTTCGATGACGAGACGCGCTCTGGGGACGTCCTGCTCGATGACGGAACGGTGCTGGAATTCGACGCCGCAGCCTTCGATCCGTCGGGACTTCGACTGTTGCGGATCGGTCAGCGGGTCCGGCTGCGCGTCGATGCGGACGGTGCGGTTCGCATGATCACGCTCGCAACGTTTCCGGTCGCCTAGACAACCGACGACCGGCAGCGAGATCGCTGCCGGTCGCTGGTGGTGTCTGGGTGAAGAACTAGCGCCGCGCTGCCGACTTCTTCGCAGCCGTCTTCTTCGCAGTCGACTTCTTGGCCGGCGCCTTCTTCGCCGGCGCCTTGGCTGCCTTGGTCGCGGCCCGCTTTGCAGCGGTCGTGGCCTTGCGCGGTCCCGAGGCTGCCGTCTTTGCGGCCGACCGGGCCGTCGACGCCGAGGACTTCGCCGCCGCCTTCGTCGCAGCGTCCGCGACCTTGCCGAGCTTGATGGTGCCGTTCACGACACCCTTGAACTGGGTGCCGGGCCGGAACTTCGGCACCGAGGTCTTCTTGACCTTGACGGTCTCGCCGGTGCGAGGGTTACGGCCGGTGCGTGCAGCACGGTCGACCTTCTCGAAGACACCGAAGCCAGTGATGGCGACCCGCTCACCGGCCGCGACCGCACGCTGGATCGCGTCGAGAACTGCGTCGACGGCAGTCTCTGCCGTGCGCTTGTCCGTGCTGAGACGGTCACGAATCTGATCGATCAGATCGGCCCTGTTCACGTTTTACCCTCCGCACCTCGCGTCGAGGACCGCCCTCGACCTGACGCTGGACGCTAGGGCGAATTTGGCCGCGACACAACGATTCCAGCGACTTTTTTCTTGTGTCGCGCCGATTTTTTTTGGCGGGAAGGTCGTGATGCGTCAGGTCGTGACGGGCATCCAGCCCGGTCGAGTCGACTCGTAGTTCGCGATGTCGTCGGTGTGCCGGAGGGTCAGACCGATGTCGTCGAGGCCCTCCATCAGCCGCCATCTGGTGTAGTCGTCGATCTCGAAGGAGGCCACTAGGTCGTCCGCGCGCACCTGACGTTCGACGAGATCCACGGTGACCTCGACGGCCGGCTCACGTTCGATCCGGTCCTGCAACGCGGCGACGACGTCGTCGGGTAGCTGCACCGGCAGCAGCCCGCCTTTCAAGGAGTTCCCACGAAAGATGTCGGCGAACCGCGGCGAGATGACGGCGCGAAACCCGTAGTCCTGCAATGCCCAGACGGCGTGTTCGCGCGACGAGCCGGTGCCGAAGTCGGGTCCGGCCACGAGGATCGTCGCGCCGTCGTACCGATGATCGTTGAGAACGAAGGCAGGATCCTCCCGCCAGGCCTTGAACAACGCGTCGTGGAAGCCGGTGCGAGCAACCCGCTTGAGGTACTCCGCCGGGATGATCTGGTCAGTGTCGACGTTGTTGCGCCGCAACGGAACGGCACGACCGGTGTGGGTGGTGAACGCATCCATGGTGAGAATCCCTTGCGCTCTCTACAGGTCCGCGGGGGCGGTCAGACGACCGGTGACGGCAGTCGCGGCGGCAACGGCGGGCGAGACGAGGTGGGTGCGGCCGCCGGGACCTTGCCGTCCTTCGAAGTTTCGGTTGGAGGTCGAGGCGCTGCGCTCCCCCGGCGTGAGCTTGTCGGGGTTCATGGCGAGGCACATCGAGCAGCCGGCGCCACGCCACTCGGCACCCGCGGCAGTGAATATCTCGTGCAATCCCTCGGATTCCGCGGCCTCCTTGACCTGCACCGAGCCGGGGACGATCAGCACCCGTACGCCGTCGGCGACGTTGCGGCCGCGCAGCACGTCGGCGGCGGCGCGGAGGTCCTCGAGCCGGCCGTTGGTGCAAGAGCCGATGAAGACGGTGTCGACCGCGATCTCATGCAGCGGCGTACCGGCAGTCAGGCCCATGTAGTCCAGTGCGCGCTCGTCACCGGAGTCACGCGGCTCGGGCACCGAAGCCGACAGCGGCGCACCCTGGCCCGGGTTGGTGCCCCAGGTGACCCACGGGGCGAGCTTCGATGCGTCGATGTGCACGACCTTGTCGAACGTCGCGTCGTCGTCGGTGACGAGTTGCGTCCAGACGGCGACCGCGGTGTCCCAGTCGGCAGCCTGCGGCGCGTGAGGACGGCCCTTGAGGTAGTCGAACGTCGTCTGGTCGGGAGCGATCAGCCCGGCGCGGGCGCCGGCCTCGATGGACATGTTGCAGACCGTCATCCGACCCTCCATCGACAGCCCGCGGATCGCCTCGCCGCGGTACTCGACGATGTAACCCTGGCCGCCGCCGGTGCCGATCTGCGTGATGATGCCCAGCACCAGATCCTTCCCGGTGACGCCGTCAGGCAGCTTGCCGTCCACCTCGATCGCCATCGTCTTGGGCCGCTGCAGTGGCAACGTCTGGGTGGCGAGGACGTGCTCGACTTCGCTGGTTCCGATGCCGAAGGCGATCGCGCCGAAGGCGCCGTGGGTGCTGGTGTGGCTGTCACCGCACACGACTGTCATGCCGGGCTGGGTCAGGCCGAGCTGCGGTCCGATCACGTGCACGATCCCCTGCCCGGCATCGCCCATCGGGTGCAGCCGAATGCCGAACTCCTCGCAGTTGCGGCGCAGTGCACTGACCTGCTCGAGGCTGATCGGGTCGGTGATGGGACCGCTCGTGGTGGGGACGTTGTGGTCCTCGGTGGCGATCGTCAGATCCGGCCGGCGGACCGTGCGGTGAGTGTTGCGGAGGCCGTCGAAGGCCTGCGGGCTGGTGACCTCGTGCACGAGGTGGAGGTCGATGTAGATGAGGTCGGGCTCGCCTTCGGCACGACGCACCAGGTGGGCGTCCCAGACCTTCTCGGCCAACGTTCGACCCATGAGCTCGCTCCTCTTGCACTACTTGCGTATCACGATGTGATACAGCAGTATTGGGATATGACACAGCGTAGCAGCGTCGGCGTTCTTGACAAAGCGGTGACGGTCCTCGACTGCCTCACCGCCGGCCCCGCCTCGCTCGCTGAGCTCGTCAGTCGAACCGGACTCTCCCGCCCGACGGCGTACCGACTTGCCGTCGCGCTGGAGGTCCATGGCCTGGTCGAGCGCGACGGCGACGGCCGGTTCGGGTTCGGACCGCGCCTGCTCGACCTCGCCGGCGCCGGCCGGGCCGATCCGCTGGAGAAGGCGGCTGGGCCGATCCTCGACAGGCTCTGCGGCCTCACCCACGAAAGCGTGCAGCTGTACCGCCGCGCAGGCTCGATGCGGCGCTGCATCGCGGCCGCCGACCGCGCCAGCGGCCTGCGCGACACAGTGCCGGTGGGTGCGCAACTCCCGATGACAGCGGGCTCGGCCGCGCAGATCCTCCTCGCCTGGGAGCCCGCCGCCGAGGTCGAAGGAATCCTGGCCGAGGCGCGGTTCTCGGCTGCAACCCTCGCCGGGGTACGGCGCCGGGGTTGGGCGGCGAGCGTTGCCGAGCGCGAAGCCGGAGTCGCATCGGTCTCCGCGCCGGTCTTCGGCACCGACGGCCGGGTCGTCGCGGCGGTGTCGGTGTCCGGCCCGATCGACCGCTTGACCCGCTCGCCAGGAAAGCTCTTCGGCGACGCCGTCACGGCAGCAGCGCGAGAGCTGTCCACGGCCGCCGAATATGTACCCTCGAGCGGGTTCGAACCGCCGTTACCGCCTTGAGAGGGCGGCGTCCTAGGCCACTAGACGACGAGGGCAAAGTGATGTCGCTGGGGTACCAGGACTCGAACCTAGACTAGCTGAACCAGAATCAGCCGGGCTGCCAATTACCCCATACCCCATGGGTGCGCCCCGCCGTGCGGAGCGCGCTCCACTCTAGCCGAGCGCTGCCGCCAGTCGTTGCAATGTGCGCTCCCGCCCGAGCAGCTCGATGGACTCGAACAACGGTGGCGAGACGGTCTTGCCGGTCACCGCAACCCGCACCGGACCGAAGGCATGCTTCGGCTTCAAGCCGAGTCCGTCGACCAGTGCGATGCGCAGCGCGGCCTCGATGTCCTCGGTGGAAAACGACTCCAAGGCGGCGACGGCCTGTTGCGCCGCGCGAAGGACCGGTTCGGCGTCGGGCCCGAGCTGCTTTTCGGCGGCCTGGGCATCGATCACGAACGCCTCGTCGCTCACCAGAAACGTCAACATCTCGGCGGCCTCACGCAGCGTCGAGACCCGCTCCTGGACCAGCGGCGCAGCGCGCGCGACGAGATCCGCTGCCGCACCCGTCACTTCCATGAACGTCGCGATCCGCACGCCGACCTCCGCCGCCGGCAGCTGGCGCAGGTAGTGGCCCGACAACCACCGCAGCTTGTCGACATCGAAGACCGGGCCGACCGGGTTCACCCTCCGCCAATCGAAGGACGCAACCATCTCCTCGAAGCTGAACACCTCCTGCCCGTCCGGCAGCGAGTACCCCATCAGGCCGAGGAAGTTGCACAGCGCTTCGGGCAGGAAGCCCTCGTCGACGAACCAGGTCAGCCGCGCAGCCGGGTTCTTCCGTTTCGAGATCTTCGACTTGTCGGCGTTGCGCAGCAACGGCATGTGCGCGAACTCCGGCCGCTGCCAGCCGAGCCAGTCGTACAGCAGGATGTGCTTCGGGGTGGAGGCGATCCACTCCTCACCTCGCACGACGTGGGTGATGCCCATCTCGTGGTCGTCGACCACGTTCGCGAGGTGGTAGGTGGGAAATCCGTCGGTCTTCATCAAGACCTGGTCGTCGGGCCGGGGCGCGCTCAGCTCGCCGCGGATCAAATCGGTGAAACTCAACGCCACGTCATCCGGAATCAGCATTCGCAGCACGGGCGTCTCGGCGAACCCGGGGAGCGCCGCCCGTTCGTCGCGAGATTTGCCCAGACACAACCGGTCGTAGCCGGTCGGCTGCTTCGCCTGCTGCTGTTCGGCGCGCATCTCGGCCAACCGCTCCGGCGTACACCAGCACTGATACGCCTTGCCCTCCGCCAGCAGCCGGTCGGCCACCGGGCGATAGGTCTCGAGCCGCTCGGACTGCCGGTACGGCGCGTAGGGCCCGCCGATGTCCGGCCCCTCGTCCCATTGCAGCCCGAGCCAGTGCAACGTGTCGTAGATCTGCTGCTCGCTGTCGGCCTGGAACCGCGCCCGGTCGGTGTCCTCGACGCGAAGAATGAACTGCCCGCCCTGCTGTCGGACGAACGCCAGGTTGAACAACGACATGTACGCCGTGCCGACGTGCGGATCACCGGTTGGTGACGGCGCGACGCGCAGTCTGACCGGAGTCTGGCTCACCGTCACCTCGCGCCCACCGGATTGCTCAGCGTGCCGATCCCCTCGATCGTGACCTCCACGCGGTCACCGAAGTTCATCGGACCCACACCCTCCGGTGTACCGGTGAGGATGACGTCACCCGGCAGCAACGTCATGCACGACGTGATGTAGGCGATAAGTGACGGAATCTTATGCACGATCATCGAGGTGCGGGAGTCCTGCTTCACCTCGCCGTTGAGCGTCGTTGTGATCGCGAGGTCGGAAGGGTCGAGGTCGGTCTCGATCCACGGTCCGAGTGGACAGAACGTGTCGTAGCCCTTGGCCCGAGACCACTGACCGTCTGCCTTTTGCTGATCACGGGCCGTCACGTCGTTCGCACACGTGTAGCCGAGCACCGCGTCCATTGCACGCTCTTCGGGCACGTCTCGGCACAGCCGGCTGATCACGACCGCCAGCTCACCCTCGTAGTCGACCCGTTCCGACGACGCCGGAGCGGCGATCTCATCGCCGCTCGCGATCACCGCGGTCGAGGGCTTGAGGAAGATCAGCGGGCGATCCGGGACGTCACCGCCCATCTCCGCCGCGTGGTCGCGGTAGTTCTTGCCGATCGCGACGACCTTGCTGGGCAACACCGGCGCCAGCGGTTTCACCGAAGCCAACGGCACCCGGCCGCCGGTGAACTCGATCGGACCGAAGGGGTGGGCACTGATCTGCGCAACCGTGTCGCCTTCCACCACCCCGAACGACACGTCGCCGTCGTGGGAGAACCTCGCGATTCGCACCCAGCGCAGCCTAATGAAGCCGCAGCCAGATCACGCGGCTACCAGATCCGGTCGAGCTCCTTCGCGTCCTCCGGCGAAGGCACCCATTGCCCGGCCGCGACATTCGCCGCCACCTGCTCCGGCGTGGTAGCGCCGGCGATCACCGACGTCACCGTCGGCTTCGCAGCCAGGCCCCCGATCGCCACATCGAGCAGCGACACCCCGCGCGCCTTGGCGTACGACGCCAACGCCTCGATCTTGTCGAACCGTTCGTCCGACAGCCACTCCGGGCGTACCGACGCGAGCCGGGTGCCCTCGGGCGCCGCCTGGCCGCGCTGGTACTTGCCGGTGAGCAGCCCGTTGGCGAGCGGGAAGAACGGCAGCAGCCCCAGCCCGAACCGCTCACACGCGGGCACGACTTCCATCTCCACGTCACGCTCGATCAGGCTGTAGTGGTTCTGAGCGCTGATGAAACGGGTGTTTCCCGTCGTACGCGCCGTCCAGTCGGCATCGGCGATCCGCCAACCGTTGAAGTTCGAGTGTCCGATGTAGCGGACCTTGCCCTCCTTGACCAGCTCGTCGAGGGCGGCCAGGGTCTCCTCGATCGGAGTCTTCGGATCGGGCGTGTGCATCTGGTAGAGGTCGATCCAGTCGGTGCGCAGCCGCCGCAGCGACGACTCGACCGCCTTGCGGATGTAACGGCGAGACCCCCGCGCGTCCCAGTCGGCGCCCAGCTTTCCGCCCATGTCGTTGCCGAACTTGGTGGCGAGTACGACGTCGGCGCGCGCCTCGCCGAGCGCCTCGCCGAGGAAGTCCTCGGAGTCGCCGTACGTATCAGCCGTGTCGAACAACGTGATGCCCGCGTCGAGCGCCGCCCGCACGACCTTGCGAGTGGCCTCGAGATCGATCCGCCGGCCGAAGTTGTTGCAGCCGAGCCCGACCACCGACACGGTCAGCCCCGACTCGCCGAGCCGCTGATACCTCATGTCCGCCATGGCCAGGAGCCTATGGCGCGCCGCCTCGCGTCAGCCGACCGACTTCAGCAGCCCGAAGGTGTATGAGTCGTCGAGAGCCTGCCACGACGCCTCGATGATGTTTTCGTCGACGCCGACGGTGTCCCACTCACGCTCGCCGTTGGAGGTGCGAACCAGCACGCGCGTAACGGCGCCGGTGCCATGGGCTCCTTCGAGGATGCGCACCTTGTAGTCGACCAGCTCGAGCTTCCCGAGCTCGGGGTAGTACCGGGTCAGTGCATGCCGAAGCGCCATGTCGAGCGCGTTGACCGGGCCGTTGCCCTCACCGGCCGCGACGAGCCGGTCCTCGCCGACGAGGATCTTCACCGTTGCATTGCAGGCCATCCCGCCGCGTGAGTCGCTGTCCGCGACCACCTGGTAGGACTCGAGGACGAACGGCCGGTAGCGCTGGCCCTCGACCTCCTCCCGCAGCATCAGCTCGAACGACGCTTCAGCTGCCTCGAAGGTGTACCCGCCCGCCTCGAGGTACTTCACCTTCTCGATCACCCGTCCGACCGCCTCCCGGTCGACCTCGATATCGAGCTCACGGGCCTTCAGCTCGATGCTGGCTCGTCCGGCCAGCTCGGACACCAACACCCGCATGTCGTTGCCGACGATCGCGGGATCGGTGTGTTGATACAGGTCCGGGTCGACCTTGAGGGCCGAGGCGTGCAGTCCAGCCTTGTGGGCGAACGCACTGGCGCCGACCCACGGTTGGTGGTCGTCGGGCGCGATGTTGGCCAGCTCCGCGATGGCGTGGCTGACCCGGACCAGCTCTGAGATTGCCCCTTCGGGCAGTACCGGCAGATCAAGTTTGAGCTCCAGGCCGGCGACGATGGAGAACAGGTCGGCGTTGCCCGCCCGCTCCCCGTAGCCGTTCGCCGTGCCTTGCACATGGGTGGCACCTGCTTGCACGGCGGCGAGTGAGTTCGCGACGGCGCACGAGGTGTCGTCGTGGGCGTGGATCCCGACCCGGGTCCCGGTGTCGCCAAGCCTCTGAACCACGTCGTTCACGACGTCAGCAAGCCGGACCGGAAGCATCCCGCCGTTGGTGTCGCACAGCGCTACCACCTCGGCTCCCGCAGCCGCGGCTGCGGTCACCACAGCGAGGGCGTAATCGCGGTCGAGGAAGTAGCCGTCGAAGAAGTGCTCGGCGTCGAGGAACACCCGCCGACCCTCGCCGCGCAGGAACTCGATCGTGTCCCGCACCATGGCGAGGTTCTCCTCGAGCGTCGTGCGCAGCGCGCGCTCGACGTGGCCGGTGTGCGATTTGGCGACCAGCGTGACGACCGGCGTCTGCGCGTCGACGAGGGCCCGAACCTGCGGATCGTCGGCCGCGACGACCCCCGCCTTGCGGGTGGCGCCGAACGCGGCGAGCGTCGCGTGCTGCAGCGAGAGATCCCCGGCCGCGGCGCGACGGAAGAACGCCTCGTCCTTCGGGTTCGCACCGGGCCAGCCGCCCTCGATATACCCCACGCCCAGTGAGTCGAGATGCGACGCGACCGCGAGCTTGTCCTCGACCGACAGCGACAACCCCTCACGTTGTGAGCCGTCGCGCAACGTCGTGTCGTAGACGTGCAGATCGGTGGTGGTCACCGGTTGGTCCTCTCGTTTCGTCGAGCGCTGTCAGCCCACAAAAAAACCCCCGAGCCCGGGTAGGGCAACGAGGGTCGCGCGTCGGCTGTTGAGCGTTAGCCGACGCGCCTCGAAATAATGAGCTGCGCGTTCATCACGACACAGTCTTCGGCAGGTTGCGGCAAAAGGTCAAGTCCGAAGGTCATTTTCCTGCCGCAACGGGCGCCGACTCGCCCGCCCAAGCGGCCACGATGTCGCGGACTGACAGCATCCCGACGACCTCAGCGCCCTCACACACGACGAGGTGGCGGAAGCCGCCCGAGACCATCGCCGCAGCAGCCTGCTCCAGCGACCACTCCGGCGCAGCGACGACGATGTCGCTGGTGAGATGAGCCTGGACCTGCTCAACGTCGACGTCTTGGCCCGCTCCCACTGCGGCCAGCACGTCGCGCTCGGTGAGGATGCCCGGCTGGTTGTGCTCGGGATTAAGTACGACGACCGCGCCGACCCGGCGCTCAGCCATCCGCTTGGCGGCTTCCCGCAGCGTGTGCGTGGGGCCGATCGTCAACACCGTGCCCGACATCGCATCGCGCACGGACCCACCCTCGCGGACGTTCATGGCGCCTCCCGCCAACTCACGGCCAGCCAGTCCCGACGCCTGCGATCATGGCACTTTTCTCCGCCATTCAAACGTCTGACCGAAGGCAGGTCGGCCCGACGCGCCGCCCAGTTATCGGTGGCGGGCTAGCACACGCGATGCATCCAGCCGTAGGGGTCCGGGCGGCGGCCATGCTGCAGATCGACGAGCGCCGTCCGAAGCGCGGAGGCGACCGGAGTGTCGGCCGGCAGGGTGACCTCGCCGCCGCGCCATTTCAGCGTCCCGACCGAGGCGATGACCGCCGCCGTACCGCAGGCGAAGACCTCACTGATCTGTCCGCTGTCGACGCCTTTGCGAACGTCGTCGATGTCGATTCGCCGCTCCTCGACCTCGTGGCCGAGCTCCTTGGCAATCAGCACCATCGCATCGCGGGTGACGCCTTCGAGAATCGATCCGGTGAGCTCGGGAGTGATGAGCGTGCCGTCATCGCGGACCGCCCACAGATTCATGCCGCCGAGCTCCTCGATCCAGCGCCGCTCGACCGCGTCGAGGAACAGCACCTGCTCGCAGCCGTTGTCGATACCTTCCTGCTGCGCGACCAGGCTCGCGGCATAGTTGCCGCCGCATTTGGCGGCGCCGGTGCCACCAGGTGCCGCGCGCGTGTAGTCCTCCGACACCCAGATCGACACCTGGCTCGAACCGGACGCGAAGTACGACCCGGCCGGCGACGCGATGACGAGGAAGGTCACCTCTTGAGCCGGGTGCACGCCCAGCCCGACCTCAGTGGCCACCATGAACGGCCGGAGATAGAGGCTGGCCTCGCCGGCTGACGGCACCCAGGCAGCGTCCTGGCGGATCAGCGCGTCCGACGCTGCGACGAAGTCGTCGACCGGAAGCTCGGGCAGCGACAGCCGTGCCGCCGAACGGTTGAACCGGGCCCCGTTCGCCTCGGGCCGGAACGTCGCGATCCCGCCGTCGGGTTGGCGGTAGGCCTTGAAGCCTTCGAAGATGGCCTGCCCGTAGTGAAAGATGTGGGTCGCCGGATCGAGCGACAGCGGGCCGTAGGGGCGTACCTGCGCGTCGTGCCAACCGTCCGGGTGGGTCCAGGTCGCGGTGAGCATGTGGTCGCTGAACACCCGGCCGAAGCCCGGCGCCGCCAGGATCTCGGCGAGCCGCTCGGGTGAGGTCGGGGTCGGCGTCGGCTCAACGCTGAACTCCATCGTCACGTGAACACCCTGCTCATATGAACACCCTGCCCATCACCCAAGGTTAAGCGAGCCGGGCGGCGATCGCATCTCCGATCTCCGCCGTACGGCGCGGTGAGGTGCCGCGCTCAGCCAGGTCGGCGGCTGCGGCCGCCTCGACCCGCAACGACGCCTCGTGGAGCGAGAGCGCGTCGAGCAGCATCGCGGCCGACAACACGGTGGCGGTCGGATCAGCCACACCCTGGCCGGCAATATCGGGGGCGCTGCCGTGCACCGGCTCGAACATGCTCGGCGCGGTCCCGTCGACGTTGAGGTTGCCGCTCGCAGCCAGGCCGATGCCGCCGGCGATGGCCGCACCGAGGTCGGTGACGATGTCGCCGAAGAGGTTGTCAGTCACCACCACGTCGAAACGCTGCGGCTGCGACACGAAGTACAGGCACGCGGCGTCGACGTGTGCGTAGTCGACGGTGACACCCGGGAAGTCCGGGTGGACCAGCTCGACGGTGCGCTGCCACAGCGAGCCGGCGTGTACCAGCACGTTGGTCTTGTGCACGAGCGTCAGGTGCTTGCGCGGTCGCGCCGCCGCGCGGGCGAACGCGTCACGTACGACGCGCTCGACGCCGTACCGGGTGTTGATGCTCTCCTCGGTCGCGACCTCGTGCGAAGTGCCGGTGCGCATCGAGCCGCCGACACCGACGTACGGGCCTTCGGTGCCCTCCCGGACGACGACCATGTCGACCTCGCCGGGCGAGACGCCCGCGAGCGGAGTGGCGACGCCGGGATACAGCTTGACCGGACGCAGGTTGACCGCGTGCTCGAACGCGAACCTGAGCTTGAGCAGAAGGCCTCGCTCGAGCACCCCGGATGGCACGCTCGGATCGCCGACCGCGCCGAGCAGGATCGCGTCGTGGCCGCGCAGCTCCTCCAGCACGCTGTCCGGCAACGTCTCACCGGTGCGGTGCCAGCGCGCCGCGCCGAGGTCGTAGTCAGTGGTCTCGACCTTCACGCCGTCCGGCTCAACCGCAGCCCGCAGCACCTTCAGGCCCTCGGCGACGACCTCAGGCCCGATCCCGTCTCCCGCGATCACCGCGATTCGTGCACTGCTCACGGCGAGCGAGAGTAGTCGATCAGCCGACATCCGCTGGCCGAGCGCGGGGGCCGAAACGCGCGAGCGTGATGTCATCGCGCCGTTCTAGGTTCGCCCCGTGGAACCCGGCTCCAGGCGCGCCGCGTGACGCGGCGCAGCTGGGTGCTGTTCGGGCCACGTGCGTCATCTGGGGCGTCCCGTACCTGCTGATCCGGGTCGCGGTCCGCGACCTCAACCCGGAACCCATCGTTTTCGCGCGTACCGCGATCGGCGCCGGGTCAGGCAAGTTGTCAGCGTCTGCGGGTGCTATAGCCCCCTGTGACGCTGACAACTTGCGAGCTATGCGCGGTTGATCGCGCTCACGAGTGCGTACAGCGACGCGGTCGTGATGTTCGGCGACGTGCCGCAGCCCCAGAGCACCTTGCCATCGACCGCGACCTCGAGGTACGCCGCCGCCTGCGCCTCCTCACCGGCGCCGGTCGCGTGCTCGAAGTAGTCCAGCACGCGCGCATCGATGTCGACGGTGTTCAGCGCGTGCACCAGGCCGGCGATCGGCCCATTGCCCTCGCCGGTGAGCTCGCGCTCCTCGCCGTCGATGACGACCTTCGCCGCGATCTGGTCGACCTCGCCCGATTGCATCGAGTAGCTGATCAGCCGCAACGGCTCGCTGCGCTCGAGGTAGGTCTGCCGGAACAGCGCCCAGATCTTGTCCGGCTCGACCTCGCCACCCTCGTTGTCGGCGATCGTCTGCACGATCTTGGAGAACTCAATCTGCATCCGGCGCGGCACGTCGAGGTGGTAGTCGTGCTTCATCACGTACGCCACGCCGCCCTTGCCGGACTGCGAGTTGACCCGGATGACCGCCTCGTAGCTGCGCCCGACATCCAGCGGGTCGATCGGCAGATACGGAACCCCCCAGGGGTAGTCCTCGAGCGGTACGCCGGCCTCGGCGGCATCGCGCTCGATCGCCTCGAATCCCTTCTTGATCGCGTCCTGATGGGATCCGGAGAACGCGGTGTAGACCAGGTCGCCGCCGTAGGGATGGCGGGGATGCACCGGCAACTGGTTGCAGTACTCGACCGTGCGCCTGATCTCGTCGATATCGGTGAAGTCGATGCCGGGGTCCATGCCCTGGCTGAAAACGTTCAGCCCGAGGGTCACCAGGCAGACGTTGCCGGTTCGCTCGCCATTGCCGAACAGGCAGCCCTCGACCCGGTCTGCCCCGGCCTGCACGCCCAGCTCCGCGGCGGCGACCGCCGTCCCGCGGTCGTTATGCGGGTGCAGCGAGAGAATGATCGCGTCGCGGTTGCGGACGTTGCGGCCGAACCACTCGATCGAGTCGGCGTAGACGTTCGGCGTTGCCATCTCCACGGTGGCCGGAAGGTTCAGGACGACCTTGCGGTCCGCGCTTGGCTCCCACACGTCCATCACGGCTTCGCACACCTCGACCGCGTAATCCAGCTCGGTACCGGTGAAGGACTCCGGTGAGTACTGCCAGCGGACATCGGTGCCGGCCAGCAGCGACTCGGCGTACTTCTCGCACCACTGCGCACCGCGCACGGCAATGTCCTTGATGCCGTCCCGGTCCAGCCCGAACACGACTCGGCGCTGGAGCGTGGACGTCGAGTTGTAGAGGTGGATCAGCGCGGTTCCGTTGAACCCGACGAGCGACTCACAGGTCCGTTCGATGAGCTCCTCGCGGGCCTGGGTGAGCACCTGGATCGTCACGTGGTCGGGTACGGCGTCGTTCTCGACGAGCGAACGGATGAAGTCGAAGTCGGTCTGGCTGGCAGCCGGGAAGCCGACCTCGATCTCGTCGTACCCGATGTCGACCAGCAGATCGAACATCCGACGCTTGCGCTCGGCGTCCATCGGATCGATGAGTGCCTGGTTGCCGTCGCGCAGGTCGACGCTGCACCACTGCGGCGGCCCGGTGATGACCTTGTTCGGCCAGGTGCGGTCGGGCAGGTCGATCGGCGTGAACGGGGTGTAGCGGAAGAACTTGCTCATCCCCGGCTTGGTCTGTTCAGACATTGAGGGTTTGCTCCTGTCGATCAATACTCAGTTGAGGATCGGTGGCAAACCGGCGCGCTGCTTCTTCCCACAGCCGAACCCCGCAGCGGGGGGCCGGTCGGTGGCCCCGCTACGGGCGGGTAAGGAGCAGGCTCGAGCGCATCGTGATCACGGTACCAAACTCGGCCGGAATCGGCGCGTGATCAGGTAGCCGACGCCGAGGATGACCAGCGCGACGGCGCCGTCGAGCCAGTAGTGGTTGGCCGTGACCACCACGACGTACGCCGTGATCAGTGGATGGAGGATCGCGACCCAGCGCCAGCGGCTCTTGCTGACAGCAATGACGGCGGCCGCGACGAGGACCGCCCACCCGATGTGCACCGACGGCATCGCCGAGAGCTGGTCGGTGATCCCCTTGCCAAGTGAGCCGTAGACCGACTGGTGGTAGCGGCCCGCGAGGTCGACCATGCCAAGACCGGGGACCAGTCGCGGCGGTGCGACCGGCAACAGCCCGACCAGCAACGAGATCCCGGTGAAGCCGGCAACCAGGTTGCGCCACTTCGGGTACGCCTCGCGATGGCGCCACAACAACCAGAGCAACACCAGGGCGAGTACGACGGCGTGGGCCCACTCGTAGTAGCCGTTCGCGATCCGCGACAACGTCGCGTGCGGCAGCACCGCCCGTTGCATCGCTGCCTCGCTCGGCAGGTGCAGCACGCGCTCGGCGTGCCAGATCCAGTGACCACGACCGAAGGCGCCCGCCTCGTGGAACAGCGACACCCGCCCGACGATGCGCCAGAGGACGAACAGCACGTTGAGGACGACGAATTCGCGAATCACCCAGCCCCCGCGGCCAAGGGTGCGCGTGGTGGTCTCGTGGTCGTCGACCGCCAGACCTTCGCCGAATGCCCGGCCGCATTGGGTGCAGCTGTTCTCGGCCATGGGCACCCGCGCCCGGCACCCGACGCACACCCATTCCGGAGCAGGCGCCAGCGACGCGGCCAGATCGGTCACCTAGCCGATATCGGCCACAGGGGTGATCGACTCAAGCCGCGCCGCCGCGATGGCCGAGCTCAGGTGCCGACGTACATCAGCGAGCCCGGGGTGGTCAGCAACTCGCCGGACTCGAGCCAGGTCTTCAGGCCGGAGAGGATCATCGGCCAGCCGCCCCAGATCTCATCCGTCCCACCCTCACGCAGCTGGTCGTGGGTGAGCACCAGCCGGCACGAGTCGCCCACCGGCTCAATCTCCCAGGTCACTCTCGACGTGGGCTCCACCTTCGCCGCCTCCGAGAAGTAGGCATCCATCGTGTGCACCAGCCGGCGGGGCGGGTCAACCTCGAGCACCTCGCACTCGCCGAGCACGAAACCGGCGCCGTGCGCGCTCAGTTGCAGCTTCGCGCCGACCTTCCACTCACCGACCGGCGCTGCCCCGAAGGTGTACTTCGCCCGTACCTCGGGATCGGTGATGGCGTTCCAGAGCGCGTCGGGCGTGGTCTTGATGTAGATCTCGAAGATCTTCTCCATTGTCGTCTCCAGTTCGTGCTTGAGGCCTGCCAGGCCCGCCACCCAGGGCTCGGCGTACTTGCTGACCCACCGGTCGTGGATTTCCCGGATCGGGACGGGGTTGAGGAAGTGCAACTTCTCCCGGCCGCGGCGCCTGGGGATCACGAGGCCGGCCTCCTCGAGTTGCTTGAGGTGCTTCATCACGCCGAAGCGGGTCATCGGCACCCGTGCCTCGAGTGCGCTCAGCGTCTGCCCGTCCTCCCGGAACAGCTCGTCGAGCAGGCTGCGGCGGGTGGGATCCGCCAGCGCCTTGAACACCTCGTCCACGCCTGGAGACCATAGGTGACCATTTAGTCACATGTCAACCCGCATCTCCCTGCCCCGAGCAACAGATGCTGGACCCTCAGCCTGCTTCGAGGAAGCTGAGCACCGCCGCCCGGAACGCCTCCGGCGCGTCGACCCACGGGAAATGACCCGCCTCGTCGAGCTCCGCGACGTGAGCGCTCGGAATCGCGTCCGCGACCAGGTGTCCCGCTCGCACACCGGTCAGCCCGTCGTACCGGCCGACGACGATCAATGTCGGCACGTGCAGGCCCTGCAGGCCGCGAGGCAGGTCCAGCCCGACGAGCTCGTCGGGAGTCGGCGCGAACGCCGCCATCGCACGTAGCGACATCTGCCCGTCAGTGCGTGCCGCGTGCTCCTGCGCCCGCTCGTCCCATCGGGAGTAGTAATACGGCCGCAGGCCGGCGTCCATCCGACCGCGGCGCTCCTCCGGGATCTGGGCCAGCTCGGCTTCGAGCGCCGCCACCTCGCCGTACCAGGGCTCGTTGCTGCGGCTCGCCCGGATCGAGGCAATGTCGTCGGTCACCTCACCGAACCCACGCGCCGACGGCGTGACCAGGACCAGCCGCGACAGCCGTTCGGGATGACGTATTGCGTAGACCATCGACACCAGGCAACCGGCCGAATGCCCGAGCAGGTCGACCTGTTCGAGGCCCTGCGCCGCCCGGACGTCCTCGACATCGTCGGCGAGTCTCGGGAAGCTCAGCGATGACCGGTCCTCCGGCAGCGGCGAGAGACCAGTCCCCCGCATGTCGATGCGGAGCAAGGTGCGGGAGGCGGCGAGTCCGCCCAGGTCCTCGAGATAGGCCGATGCCCGACCGGGACCGCCCGGCACGCACAGCAGTGGCGCGCCCTCACCCGTGACGTGGACCGCGAGGGCATCGCCGTCCGCCGCGGTTACCCGCGTGACGGTCGCCTCTGCCACCCGGTCAGTCCTGCGGGAGATATGCGGCGCGGATCGAGGAGGCGCCGACCGCCGTACCGATCTCGTCGAGAGTGCCGGGAGGGACCGCGGAGTCAACGGTCAGCACCATCAGGGCAGATCCGCCTACCGCCTTGCGAGAGACCTGCATCCCGGCGATGTTGACCTTCGCTTGACCGAGCAGCTGGCCCACCGTGCCGACGATGCCCGGGCGATCCTCGTAGGTCGCGAACACCATGTGCTCGTTGATCGCGACTTCGACGTCGAAGCCATTGACCTCGACGAGCTTCTGCACCATCCGCGGCCCGGTGAGGTTGCCGCCGACCGATATCACGGTGCCATCGGCCAACGCCCCGCGAACCGTCAACACGTTGCGGTAGTCGGGACTCTCCTCGCTGCTGACCAGGCCGACGTCAATGCCTCGCTCCGAGGCGAGCAACGGCGCGTTGACGAACGTCACCTGCTCCTCGACGACATCGGTGAAGACGCCACGTAGGGCGGCGAGTGCAAGCACCGAGACGTCGTACCCGGCGACCTCGCCCTTGATGTCGACGGTGAGGTTTGCCGGGACCTCCGCCGCCAACGCGGTGAACAGCCGACCCAGTCGTTCGATCAGCGGCAGGCTGGGCCGGATCTCCTCGGCGACGACCCCACCGACCTGGACGTTGACCGCGTCCGGCACGAACTCGCCGGCCAAGGCCAGCTTCACCGACTTCGCGACCGCCAGACCGGCCTTGTCCTGGGCTTCGTTCGTCGAGGCCCCGAGATGCGGCGTCACCACGGCGCGCGGCTCGGTGAACAGCGGCGAATCGGTGCACGGCTCGGTGCCGAAGACGTCTACCGCTGCGCCGCCGAGTCGGCCCTCCTTCAACGCCTGCGCGAGTGCGTGCTCGTCGACCAGCCCACCCCGGGCGGCGTTGACGATGATCGCGCCGGGCTTCACCAGCGCGAGCTCGCGCTCGCCGATGAGGCCCTGCGTCTCCGGGGTCTTCGGCAGGTGGACCGAGATGAAGTCGCTGTGAGCGAGCAGCTCCTCCAGCGGACCCAGCTGGACCCCTAGCTGCGCAGCGCGGGCGGCCGGCACGTATGGGTCGTAGGCGAGCAGCGTCACGCCGAACGCAGCCATCCGTTGCGCGAACAGCACGCCGATGCGGCCCAGCCCGACGACTCCGACCACCTTGTCGGTCACCTCGACGCCAGTGAATGCGCTGCGCTTCCACGCGCCGCCCTTGAGACTCTCGTTGGCCGCCGGGATGTTTCGCGCCGTCGCAAGCAGTAGCGCCACGGCGTGTTCGGCCGCCGAGGTGATGTTGGAGGTCGGTGCGTTGACGACGAGAACACCGCGGGCAGTGGCCGCGTCGACATCGACGTTGTCGAGCCCGACCCCGGCACGCGCGACGACCTTCAGGCGTGCAGCGGCCTCGAGCACCTCGGCATCGATCTGCGTGGCACTGCGCACGATGACCGCATCGACGTCGGCGAGCGCCGGCAACAGGGCGCCACGGTCCGCGCCGTCGACCTGACGCACCTCGAGATCCTCGGCGAGCACCTCGAGTGCAGCAGGCGCCAGTTCTTCAGCGACGAGTACGACGGGCTTCGGCACCCGCCAACCCTACCCAGCGCATGTGCCATGACTGGCGCTATAGGCCCACGGATGGCACATCCGCGGGGCGCTAGGCCCAGCTATGGCACATGCGTGCGTTACTGCTTGATCCAGCTCATCAGGCCGCGCAGCTTTTCGCCGACGCCCTCGATCGGGTGCGCGGCGGCCTCGGCGCGGTATTTGTCGAAGTTGGGCCGGCCGGCGTCGTCCTCGCCGATGAACTCTCGGGCGAACGTGCCGTCCTGGATCTCGCCGAGGATCCGCTTCATCTCTGCCTTGGTGGCGTCGTTGATGACACGCGGGCCCCGGGTGTAGTCGCCGTACTCGGCCGTGTCGGAGATCGACCAGCGCATCTTGGCCAGGCCGCCTTCGTACATCAGGTCGACGATGAGCTTGAGCTCGTGCAGGCACTCGAAGTACGCCGCCTCCGGCTGGTAGCCCGCTTCGGTCAGAGTCTCGAAGCCGGCCTGTACCAGCGCCGACAGACCGCCGCACAGCACCGCCTGCTCGCCGAACAGGTCGGTCTCGGTCTCCTCGGTGAAGGTCGTCTTCAGCGTCCCGGGACGGGTGCCGCCGATGCCCTTGGCGTAGGACAGCGCGAGGTTCATCGCGCTGCCGCTGGCGTCCTGCTCCACGGCGACCAGGCACGGTACGCCGCGGCCCTCCTGGAACTGCCGGCGCACAAGGTGGCCAGGCCCCTTCGGCGCGACCATGCAGACGTCGACGCCCGACGGGGCGGTGATGTAGCCGAACCGGATATTGAAGCCGTGACCGAAGAACAGCGCGTCCCCGTCGTTCAGGTTCGGCTCGATGTCGTCCTTGTAGAGATGACGCTGCACCTGGTCCGGCGCGAGCACCATGATCAGGTCGGCTTCGGCGCAGGCCTCCCCCGGCGCGAGCACCTTTAGCCCTTCGGCCTCCGCAGCGGGGCGGCTTTTCGAACCCGCTTTCAAGCCGATCCGGACATCGACACCGGAGTCGCGCAAGTTCAGCGCGTGGGCGTGACCCTGCGAGCCGTAGCCGAGTACGGCGACCTTGCGGCCTTGGACGCGCGCAAGATCCGCATCGTCGTCATAGAAGATTTCCGGCATCGGGTCACGCGGTCCTTTCCACTGAGCGAAGACTTCTGTCGGTGATGCTGCGGGCGCCGCGGCCGACCGCGACCATCCCGGACTGCACGAGCTCCCGGATCCCGTAGGGCTCGAGCACTCGGATGAACGCCTCCAACTTATCGGCCGTGCCGGTTGCCTCGATCGTCACGGCGTCTGCCGCGACGTCGACAACCTTGGCGCGGAACAGCTGGACGACCTCCAGCACCTGGGAGCGGCTCGACTGATCGGCCTTCACCTTGACCAGCAGCAGCTCACGCTGCACCGAGGCATCGAGGTCGAGCTCGACCACCTTCAGCACGTTGATGAGCTTGTTGAGCTGCTTGGTCACCTGTTCGAGCGGCAGATCCTCGACGTTGACCGCGATCGTCATGCGCGAGATGTCCGGGTGCTCGGTCGGCCCGACCGCGAGCGAGTCGATGTTGAACCCCCGGCGCGAGAACAGTGCGGCAACCCGAGCGAGCACGCCTGGCTTGTTCTCGACCAGCACCGAAAGGGTGTGCCGGCTCACGTCCACCACCCCGCCCGCCACCGCAATGGCGCGACGTACCGTCGCCGGATCATTCTGAAACCACCTCGCCCATTTCGTACTCGAAGTCAGGCGCGGTCTCCCGCGCGATCTTGATGTCGTCATTCGACGTTCCTGCGGCGACCATCGGCCAGACCATGGCGTCCTTGCCCACGACGAAGTCGATGACGACCGGGAGGTCGGTGACCGCCATCGCCTTCTCGATGGTCGCGTCCACGTCGGCAGCGGTCTCGCAACGCAGGCCGACGCATCCCATCGCCTCGGCCAGCATCACGAAGTCGGGCAGGTACTTCGCGCCGGTCTTCAGGTCGGTGTTGGAGTACCGACCTTCGTAGAACAGCGTCTGCCACTGCCGAACCATCCCGAGTGAGCCGTTGTTGATCACGGCGATCTTGACCGGGATGCCCTCGATCGCGCAGGTGGCGAGCTCCTGGTTGGTCATCTGGAAGCAGCCATCGCCGTCGATCGCCCAGACCAGTGCATCCGGCCGGCCCACCTTGGCGCCCATCGCGGCCGGCACCGCGAAGCCCATGGTGCCGAGACCACCGGAGTTGATCCAGGTATAGGGCTTCTCGTACGAGACGAACTGCGACGCCCACATCTGATGCTGCCCGACGCCTGCGACGATAACCGTGTCCGGCCCGCACACCTTGCCGATCCGCTCGATCACATATTGCGGTGCAAGCGTGCCGTCTTCGTGCCCGTCGTACCCCAGTGGGTAGGTGCGCTTCCAGCCGTTGCACTGCGTCCACCACGCCGCGTAGTCGCCGTTGTGCCCGGCCTCGTGTTCGGCCCGTAGCGCCGCGATGAGCTCGATGATGACGTCGCGGACGTCACCGACGATCGGAATGTCGGCGACGCGGTTCTTCGAGATCTCGGCCGGGTCGATGTCGGCGTGCACCACCTTCGCGTCGGGTGCGAACGACGAGAGCTTGCCAGTCACCCGGTCGTCGAATCGGGCTCCGAGCGCGACCAGCAGGTCCGAGCGTTGCAACGCGGTGACGGCGGCGACCGACCCGTGCATCCCGGGCATGCCGAGATGCTGCTCGTTGGAGTCAGGGAACGCACCGCGTGCCATCAGCGTCGTGACGACGGGCACACCGGAAAGCTCGGCCAGTGTCTTGAGCTCTTCGGTCGCGTGGGCCTTGAGGACGCCGCCGCCGACGTAGAGGACCGGCCGTTTCGCTTCGACGATCATCCGCGCCGCCTCTCGCACCTGCTTGGCGTGCGGTTTCGCGGCCGGCCGGTACCCGGGAAGCTGCATGTCAACCGGCCACACGAACGTTGTCTGGGACTGGAGCGCGTCCTTCGCGATGTCGACGAGAACCGGGCCAGGCCGGCCGGTGGCGGCGATGTGGAACGCCTCGGCCAGAACTCGTGGGATGTCGTCGGCGTCCTGCACCAGGAAGTTGTGCTTGGTGATCGGCATCGTGATGCCGCAGATGTCGGCTTCCTGGAAAGCGTCGGTCCCGATCGCCGCCGATGGCACCTGGCCGGTGATCGCGACGATCGGTACCGAGTCCATGTAGGCGTCGGCAATTGGGGTCACGAGGTTGGTCGCGCCAGGACCACTCGTCGCCATGCAGACGCCGACCCGGCCGGTCGCCTGGGCGTAGCCCGTCGCGGCGTGTCCGGCGCCCTGCTCGTGGCGGACCAGGATGTGCCGCAGCCGGGTCGAGTCGAACAACGGGTCGTACGCCGGCAGGATCGCGCCGCCGGGAATGCCGAACACCACCTGGGCGTCGAGTTCCTCCAGCGCGCGCACCATCGCCTGCGCCCCGGTGATCCGCTCCTGTGTCATGTCCTCACGCTTCCTGCAGTTCGTACTCGGGTCAGCTGACCCACTACATACAAAAGCCCCTCGCGCGAAGCGCGGAGGGGCAGCACGTGATCCGAAGGGTTCAGACCACGTGCTCGCTAACTACGAGAATCCTGTGCACGCAACAACGGTGGACTACCGCTGCGCCCGTGTCAAGGCGACTCCCGATGAGGATCAACCGCAGACAGCGCCGATCGCGGCTGACCCGACGAGCTTCACATACTTGGCGAAGACCCCGCTCGGATAGCGCGGCGGCGGCGCCGTCCAGCCCTTCCGACGTTCCGCGAGCTCGGCCTCGTCGACCAGAACGTCGAGGGTCTTGTTCGCGACGTCGAGCCGGATCCGGTCACCGTCCCGCACGAACGCGATCGGCCCGCCGTCGGTGGCCTCCGGGGCGACGTGACCGACGCAAAGTCCCGTCGTACCGCCGGAGAACCGCCCGTCGGTCAGCAGCAGCACGTCCTTGCCGAGACCCGCTCCCTTGATCGCGCCGGTCACGGCGAGCATCTCCCGCATCCCGGGACCGCCCTTCGGGCCTTCGTAACGGATCACGACGACGTCACCCGCCTTGAGGTCGCCGTTGGTGACCGCGTCCATCGCGGGCTGCTCGGTGTCGAACACCCGCGCCGTGCCCTCGAAAACCGCCTCGTCGAAGCCGGCCGTCTTCACGACTGCACCGTCGGGTGCAAGCGATCCGGTGAGGATGGTCAGACCGCCGGTGGCGTGCATCGGATTGGCCAACTCGCGCAGGACGGTGCCGTCAAGCGGTGCCGGCGCCAGGTCGTTGAGGTTCTCGGCGACGGTACGGCCGGTCACCGTCATGCACGCACCGTCGAGCAAGCCCGCGTCGAGAAGCGCCTTCATCACCACCGGGATCCCGCCGACCCGGTCGACGTCGGCCATCACGAACCGTCCGAACGGCTTGACGTCGGCCAGGTGCGGAGTGCGGTCACCGATCCGGTTGAAGTCCTCGAGTGTCAGCTCGACGCCGGCCTCGCTGGCAATTGCGAGGAGGTGGAGGACGGCGTTGGTGGATCCGCCGAGCGCCATCACGACCGTGATCGCGTTCTCGAATGCCGGCTTCGTCAGGATCGTCCGGGCGGTGATGCCCTTCGCGAGCATGCCGATCACCGCCTCGCCGGAAGCGACGGCGTACTCGTCCCTCCGGCGGTCGATCGACGGCGGCGCGGCGCTTCCGGGCAGCGACATTCCGAGCGCCTCGGCGACGCTCGCCATGGTGTTCGCGGTGTACATCCCGGCGCAGGCGCCTTCGCCGGGGCAGGCGGCACGCTCGATCGCGTCGAGCTCGTCCTTGCTGATCAAGCCGCGAGCGCAGGCACCGATCCCCTCGAAGGCGTCGATGATCGTCAGGTCACGATCATCGAGCTTGCCCGGAAGTGACGTGCCGGCGTAGAGGAACACCGAGGCCAGATCGAGCCGGGCGGCCGCCATCAGCATTCCGGGCAACGACTTGTCGCAGCCGGCCAACAGCACGGAGCCGTCAAGCCGCTCGGCGAACATCACCGTCTCCACCGAGTCGGCAATGATCTCGCGCGACACCAGCGATGCGTGCATCCCTTCGTGTCCCATCGAGATGCCGTCCGACACCGAGATCGTGCCGAACTCCAGCGGCACTCCCCCGGCGTTGCGCACGCCGACCTTCGCCTGCTGGGCGAGCCGCTGAAGCGAAAGGTTGCAGGGCGTTATCTCGTTCCAGGAAGAGGCGATTCCTACCTGCGGCTTGCCCCAGTCGTCGTCGGTGAGGCCGACGGCGCGGAGCATCGCCCGGGCGCCGGCCCGCTCGTACCCATCTGTGACATCGCGACTGCGAGGCTTGAGATCCACGTGCGCGAGACTAATCGCAGCATCGCTTGCTCCCCCCGCCGGCACCACCCGGGTTAGCGATGTGACATTGCCTGGCCAGCGATTCGGGCATGCGGGGACGATCAGGGTGCCGCGCCTAGAGCAATGTGGCATTGCCCGGGGCGCCGCGCGGGCAATGCCACATTGCTTGGCCGTCAGGAAGCTCGCTCGAGGATGAGCTCGCGGGCCCGGGTGGCGTCTGCGGCCCCTCCGGTCGCCTTCATCACCGCACCGACGATCGGCCCGACCGCACCCTGGTTGCCGTCGCGAATCTTCGCCGCGATGTCCGGCTGCGCGGCGAGGGCGGCGTCGACAGCGACGATCAGCTCGTCCTCGCCGGCGACCTTCCAGCCGTGGCTTTCGATCACGGCGTCGACGTCGCCTTCGCCTGCGATGACCGCGTCGGCGACCTGCCGGGCGAGTTTGTTGGTCAGCTCCCCGGAGTCCTCGAGCTCACTGATCCGGGCGACCTGCGCAACCGTGATGGCGAGCTCAGAGACCTCGACATCGAGCTCATTGGCGCGGCCGACCAGGTAGCCGAGCCACCAGCCCTTCGACTTCGTCGGCGATGCGCCGGCGGCGATGGTCTCGCCGACCAGGTCGAGTACGCCGGCATTCACCATCTGCTCGAGGTCGATCGCGGTGAACCCGTTGACCTCGGCGAAGGCGGCGCGGCGCACGCTCGGCGGCTCCGGGAGGGTGGCGCGCAGACCCTCGACGAGCTCACGCGCCGGTGCGAGCGGCACCAGGTCGGGCTCCGGGAAGTACCGGTAGTCCTGCGCCTCCTCCTTGCTCCGGCCGGGACTGGTCGTGCCGCTGTCCTCGTGAAAGTGGCGGGTCTCCTGAACGACCCGTTCGCCGGCGTCGAGGCGTGCACCCTGACGTTCCACCTCGTGGCGCACGGCGCGCTCGACCGACCGAAGCGAGTTGACGTTCTTGGTCTCGGTGCGAGTCCCGAGCTGGGTCGCCCCGGCCGGCATGAGGGAAAGGTTCACGTCGCATCGCAACGACCCCTGCTCCATCCGGACGTCGGATACGCCGAGGTCACGAAGTACGTCGCGGAGCTCAGTGACGTACGCCCGCGCCACCTCGGCGGCCTTGTGCCCGGTGCCCTGAACCGGACGAGTGACGATCTCTACCAGCGGGATCCCCGCGCGGTTGTAGTCGACGAGCGAATGGGTCGCTCCGTGGATCCGCCCGGTTGCCCCGCCGACGTGAAGTGACTTGCCGGTGTCCTCCTCGAGATGCACCCGCTCAATCTCGACTCGAAACGCCTCGCCGCCCACAACCACATCCAGATACCCGTCGGTACACAGCGGCTCGTCGTACTGACTGACCTGATAGTCCTTCGGCATGTCCGGATAGAAGTAGTTCTTGCGCGCGAACCGGCACCAGGTCGCGATCTCGCAGTGGAGCGCCAGCCCGATCTTGACGGTGAACTCGATCGCGGCCTCGTTGGTCACCGGCAAGGATCCCGGCAGGCCGAGGCAGGTCGGGCAGACCTGCGTGTTCGGCGGAGCGCCGAACGCAGTCGAGCAGCCGCAGAAGAGCTTCGTCGCCGTGCCGAGCTCGACGTGGGTTTCGAGTCCGAGCACCGGCGCGTAGCGGTCGAGGACGTCGTCATAGGCCCCGAGCGTCGTGGTCATGCATCTAGTTTGGCCTACATGGCTGCGTTGACTTCATGACCGTGCGCGAGATCCGGCGTTGGGGCGACCCGGTGCTTCGCACCCCGTGCGAGAAGGTGACGGAGTTCGACGCGGCACTGGCCGATCTGTGTCGCGACCTCATCGAGACGGTCACCGCCCGGGAGGGCCGCGCCGGGCTCGCCGCCAACCAGATCGGAGTCGGACTCCGCGCATTCAGCTGGTTCATCGACGGCGACGCTGGGGTCGTCGTCAACCCCCGGCTGGTCACGACCGAAGGTCAGCAGGACGGCGACGAAGGATGCCTGTCACTGCCCGGGCTTTGGTTCCCGCTCAGCCGCCCCGCGTACGCGGGAGTCGAAGGGGTCGACGAGAACGGCAAGCCGGTCGCGGTGGACGGCTCCGGACTGATGGCCAGATGCCTGCTGCACGAGTGCGGCCATCTCGACGGCGAGCTGTTCATCGACCGCCTCACCGGTGAGCAGCGAAAGGCCGCGCTTCGCGCCGCCCGTGAGCTCTAGCTCGCCTCGGCCGCCGTGACGAAATCGATGAGCGACTCGACCGGGCCGAGGAGCCCGGGCTCGAGGTCGGTCCAGCTCCGCACCGAGCCAAGGATGCGACGCCACGCAGTTGGCACGTCGGCCGCGCCCAGCCGGCTCGCGATGGTCTCCTTCCACGGCAGGTGCTTCGGGACCTCCGGCCACCGAGCCAGGCCCACCCGCTGCGGCTTGACCGCCTGCCAGATGTCGACGTAGGGATGGCCGGCGATCAGCACATGCGGACTGTCGATCGCCGAGGCGATCCGGCTCTCCTTGCTGCCGGCGACGAGATGATCGAGCAGCACGCCGAGCCTCGCCTGTCGACTCGGCGCAAACGAGCGCACGACCTCCGCGAGATTGTCGGCGCCCTCGAGCTGCTGGACGACAACGCCTTCGACCCGCAGGTCCGCGCCCCAGATCCGTTCGATCAGTTCGCAGTCGTGGCGGCCCTCGACGAGGATCCGGCTGGCTCGGGCGACCCGGGCGGGTCGGCCGTGCACCGCCACCGAGCCCGACGCCGTTCGACTCGACGCGACCGGGGAAGCGATCGCGGGTCGCCGCAACGTGACCGTCTCGCCGTCGAGCAGGTACGCCGCCCGCGCCCATGGAAACAGCCTGGTCGCGCCGTGACGGTCCTCGAGGGTCAGCGTCGCCTTGTCCATCGCGACGATGGCGCCGCAGAATCCGGTCGCGGCGTCCTCGACCACGAGATCGATCTCGGCATCGACGACACGGATCTCACGCCGCTTCGGCAGTGGCACGGCAAGGACATCGTCGCCGTAGTCCTTCGTCGGTCCGGGGTTGTTCAGCGCCACTGCCGCAGTCTTGCTCCCCTCCCGTCCGCGCGCGACCCGACACGCGGCTACGCCGGCTCCTGCAGCGGGAAGTGACAGGCGGCGAGATGCGCCGGACCGAACGGGCGCAACGCCGGCACCTCATCGGCACATTTCTGCTGGGCGCGTGGGCAACGGGTGCGGAACCGGCAACCTGACGGCGGGTTGATCGAACTGGGCAACTCGCCGCGAACCGCGGCGATCTGCTTGCCGCGCTCCAGCGACGGGTCGGGGATCGGGATGGTGGCGACCAAACCGGCGGTGTAGGGATGAGCTGGTCGGTTGTAGATGTCGTCACCGCTGCCGGATTCGACGAGCCGGCCGAGGTACATCACACCGATCCGGTCGGAGAGGTACTTCACGACCGCGAGGTCGTGGGAGATCACGATGTAGGTCAGGTTGTGCTCAGCCTGCAGCCGCTTCATCAAGTTGAGGACCTGCGACCGGATCGACACGTCGAGTGCACTGACCGGCTCGTCCGCCACGATGACGGCTGGGTTGAGGATCAACGCCCTGGCCAGCCCGATCCGCTGGCGCTGGCCGCCGGAGAACTCATGCGGAAAGCGATCGACCGAGTTCGGCGGAAGGCCCACCTCGTTGAGCAGCTCGGCGACCCGGGCGTTGCGGCTGCGACGATCGCCGATGCCCTGGACGACAAGCGGCTCAGACAGGATGTTGCCGACCCGCATCCGCGGGTCGAGCGACGCGTACGGGTCCTGGAACATCATCTGCAGGTCGCGTCGGGTACGTCGTAACCTGCCACCGCGCAACGTCGCGATGTCGGTGTCCTTGAGCCGTAGCTTCCCGCCGTCCGGCTTCTCGAGAGCCACGATCATCCGGCCCAGCGTCGTCTTGCCGCACCCGGACTCCCCCACCAAGCCGTAGGTCTCGCCTTCCCGCACCACCAGCGAGACTCCGGAGACGGCCTTGACCGAGCCCGGACTGAGGAACGGAAGGAGCGGGTTTCCCACCGGGAACTCGCGGACCGCGTCGGTGATCTCGAGAAGCACGGGCCGCGAACCGTTCGCGGCGATCGCCTGACTCGGCAGCTCGGCCGGCGGCCGTTCCAGTGGCCCGTCGACGGGGTACCAGCACGCCGCCAGGTGTCCCGGCGTGACTCCGGACAGCGGCGGCTCGTTGCTGCGGCAGTGGTCCGTCGCGAGCCGGCACCTCGGTGCGAAGCGACATCCCGGTGGCGGGTCGGCGAGGTCGGGCGGGATGCCCGGGATCGAGAACAGCCGGGTCGAGGTGTCCTGGTCGAGCTGTGGGATCGACGCGAGCAGCGCCTGGGTGTACGGGTGATGCATGTGCTCGAACAGTTCGCGGGTCCCGCTGGTCTCGACGATCTTGCCGGCGTACATGACGTTGATCCGGTCGGCTCGGCCAGCCACCACGCCCATGTCGTGGGTGATCAGCATGACCGCCATTCCGAGCTCTGCCTTGAGTCGGTCGAGCAGTTCGAGGATCTGAGCCTGGATCGTCACATCGAGCGCGGTCGTCGGCTCGTCCGCGATGAGCACCTTCGGCTCGCAGGCGAGGGCCATCGCGATGAGCACCCGTTGCCGGAGGCCTCCGGAGAGCTGATGTGGGTAGTCGTCGAGACGTTCCGTCGGGCGTGGGATGCCGACCAGGTCGAGGACTTCCACGGCTCGCGCCATCGCCTGCGCCTTCGCCATGTGCCGGTGAAGCCGCAGCGGCTCGGCCACCTGCCGGCCGATCGTCATAGTCGGGTTCAGAGCCGTCAACGAGTCCTGGAAGACCATCGCGATGTCGTTGCCGCGGATCCTTCGCAGCTCGTCGTCGCCGAGCTCAATGAGGTTCCGGCCGGCAAAGTTGATCTCCCCACCCACGACGCGCCCGCCTGGCGGCAACAGCCGCATGATCGACAGCCCGGTCATCGATTTGCCGCATCCGGACTCGCCGACGACGCCTAGCGTCTCTCCGGGATTGAGATAGAGATCCACCCCATCGACGGCATGGACGACGGTCGACGTCAGCTCGATCTCGGTGCGCAGATTTCGAATCTCGAGAATCGGTTCGCCCGCCACGTCAGCGTCTCCGCAACCGAACGTCGAGTGCGTCGCGAAGTCCGTCGCCGATGAAGTTGAAGGCCAGCACCAGCAGGATCAGGCAGCCCCCCACCGGATAGATCTCCCACCAGTAGCCATTGAGCAGGTTCGTCACCCCGTCTGAGAGCTGGTCACCCCAGTCGACGTAGGGCGGGTTCAGACCGAACCCGAGGTAGCCGACCGTGGACAGGAACAGGACTGCGTCGGCGATCTGGAAGGTCACGTTGACGATCACCGTGCCGAGTGCATTCGGGATCAGGTGGCGCCACATCAGCCGCCACTGCGTGGCACCCATCGACCGGGATGCCTGCACGAAGTCGCGGGTGCGCAGCGACAGCACTTCGCCGCGCACCAGCCGGGCCGGCACGAACCAGGAGTTGATGCCGATGATCAGGACGAACGCGGTAATGGTCCCGTTGTAGCGAACCGCCAGCACCAAGATGATGAACAGCGTCGGGATCGCCAGGCCGACGTCGACGATTCGCATCAGGAGCGCGTCGACCAAGCCACCGGCCAGCCCGGCGATCGCGCCCACCAACGTTCCGATCACCGAGGCAAGCGCCGCGGCAGCAAAGCCGATCTCGAGTGCGGTCTGGCCGCCCTTCATGATCCGGCCGAGTTCGTCGAAGCCGTTCTGATCCAGCCCGAGCGGGTGGCCCTTCCCGGGCCCGAGGTTGGCGTCGGCGATGCTTCCCGTGAGCTGGTTCGAGTGGTACAGGTACGGGCCGACGAACGAGAACAGAACGAAGAAGATGACCAGAATGACGCCGATGACCGCAAAGTAGTTCTCGCGGAACGTCTGCCAGGCCAGCCGCCAGGAACTCCCCTGCTCGTAAACCTGACCGGCGTCATGCTCGGCGAGCAGCTCGGCCTCGGTCGCCAACGGGGCCGCAGCCTGCGTCGGGTCGACCGGTCCGATGCTCGTCATCGCTCCATCCCCAGGTCGACGGAGTTCATATCAACCGGATCCGAGGATCGGCGAGGGTCAGCGCGATGTCGGCGACGAGGTTGCCGATCACGACGAGGATCGCACCTACCAGCGTGTACGCAAGCAAGATCGGATAGTCCTCATTGCCGAGCGCGGTGAAGAACAGCAGGCCGAGGCCCTGGTAGTTGAACACGGACTCCACGATCAGATTGCCGGCGAGCAGATCGGGAAGCGACAGCCCCACCAACGTGATGATGGGCAGGCTCGAGTTGCGGGTCAGATGGCGGAACAGCACCGACCGCTCCGACAGTCCCTTCGCTCGCGCCACCTTGATGTAGTCCTGTGCAAGATTGTCCAACGCCGAGGAACGCATGTAGCGGGAGAACGCCGCCACCGAGACGATCACCAGTGCCGAGACCGGAAGAATCATCGATTTGGCGTCCCTGACGACGCCGAAGACCGAGGTCGCTTGACTGGCCTCGAACGGTAACCAGTTGAGCTTCAGCGAGAAGACGGCGATCAGGACGAGGCAGACGAAAAAGATCGGCCAGGAGTAGAGGAAGAAACTGACCCCGGTCGCGGTGTAGTCGAAGATCGAGTTCCGCTTGACCGCCTGAGCGATGCCCAGCGGCACTGCGATGAGCACCGCGATGACCAGCGCAACCCCGGATAGCAGCGCGCTACGCCCGGCGTTCTCCTTGAACAGCTGCCCGACCGACTGGTTCTGCTTGAGCGACTCGCCGAAGTTCAGATGAACGGTCTGGTTGATGTAGGTCAGGAACTGGTGCCACAGCGGCCGGTCGTAACCGTGAGTGTGGTTGAACGCGGCTACCGCCTGTGGCGTCGCCTTGAGTCCCAGCACAGCCCGCGCCGGAGAGGGATAGACGAGGTGCAGGGCGGCGAAGATCGCGAGCATCACACCGATGACGACGATGACGGCAGTCGCGGTCCGGCGCAGGATGTAGGTGATCATCCTGCGCCGGACCTAGCAACTGGAAAGCCGCACATACCAGGCGTGCTGGGTGCCGGCCGGCTACTTGGTCAGCTGCCAGTACTCCGGTGTGAAGCCGAACTGCGACAAGCTGGCGAAGGAGTCCGGCGGCCCAGTGATGCCCTTCCACGCCGAGATCCGGTCCTCGTTCGGGGTGAAGATGGCCGGCAGGTTCTCGGTGATGTACGACGCCTCAGCCTTCAGCGCGTCCGGGTTCGAGCTGAACTTCGACGCATTGATCAGCTGATCGGCCTTCGGGTCGGTGTAGCCACCTTCGTTGAACGAACCCTTGATGTTGAAGATCTCGTCGGTGGTCGGGTAGATGTCTTCGTTGAAGCCACCGAAGTTCTCGACCTGCCACTTGTTGTTGTTCTGCGGCGCCGACGGATCGTCGTAGTTCTGAATGATGAAGTTGAAGGTCTTGGCAACTGGCGTGATGTTGACGCCGATCTGCTTGGCCGCGCCCTGCAGGGCAATCGTCTCCTGGCCGGCGACCGGCGGGTCGTTGGTGTAGTAGACGGTGAAGTTCAGGTTCTGCCCCTTCGGGATACCCGCGCCGCACTGGTTAGGACCGGTGCCCGGGTTCTGGCAGGTAGTCGTGCCATTCGGAACGACGTTCCAACCGTGCGACTTCAGCAGGTTGGTCGCATCCGAGATGCTGTACGGGTAGGGATCCGTGCTGGCATTCGCGGGCACGTAGTTGGTCGCCGGAATAGCTGGGACCGGTCCGTAGGCCTCAGCTGCTGCACCGTGGTAGACGCCCTTGATGATCGCCTGCTGATCCTCGAGGTGAGCCAGCGCCTGCCGGACGTACAACTGGCTGATGATGTTGTTCCAGTGGTTGGTCTTGTCCTTGAAGTTGAACACGATGTAGGAGAAGCCAAGGTCCGGGTAGCCGTACACGTTGTAGCCGGTACGACGCAGCAGCGGGACCTGGGGGATGTCAGCCGACGGCACGCCACCGACGTTGATCTTGCCGGCGCGCAGCGCGTTGAACTCCGCTGTCGAAGACGTGAAGTAGACCGCCTTGAGCTCGGCGAACTTCGGCTTGACCGGCCCGCCGTACGTCGGGTTGGGCACCATCGTGTTGGCATCGGTCGTCGGGTTGAACGAGGTCAGCTTGAACGGGCCATCGACGACCTTCCACAGCGGGTTGGATGCGTACGTGCCGACCTTCTTGGCCTCACTGTTGAGGAAGTCATAGATCTTCTTCGCGTTCGCAGCGTTGGATGGATCGAGGTGAGGCCCGCCCGTCGACGCGATGTTCCAGTCCTGCGATGGCATCGGCTGGATGACGACGAGCTGGGTGTCGGTGTACCAGTTCGGGTTGTAAGCGCGGTCGAGGTTGAGGACCAGGGTCGCCGGGTCCGGCGTCTTCATGCTGACCACGTTGTCCGGGAAGGCGCCGGGCGTGTAGTTACCGAAGTTGGCGTTGTTCTCCTTGACTGCCGCCCGAAGGATGTCGATGAAGAACTCGACGTCCTGGGCCGTCACCGGCTTGCCATCCGACCACTTGTACTGCGAGTTCATGTGGATCGTGAGCGTCTTGTTGCCGTTGCTGTAGACTGGGAGCTTCGCCAGGGAGAGGGCCTGGTTGATGATCGGCCGGTTGCCCTGCGGCGTCCAGTACAGCGGCCGGTAGAGCAGGTACTGGAACTCAGCGTTGTAGACCGAGGTGTCCGCACCCGGCGTGACCGGCATGATGTATTGCGGCTGCGAGCCGTTCTCGATGTCGTAGGTGACCGTCCCACCCGTGATCACATTGCTCGACTCCGCAGGCAGCGTGCCGTACTGGCCTTCCGTCGTACTGGTACTGCCGGCGCCGTTCGGCGCCTGCTTGCCGCCACCCCCGCTCGACCCGCTTGACCCGCACGCGGCGAGCAGGATCGCCCCCGCAGCAGCGAGAGCGACGAATGAGAAGCGGCTACGACGGAAAACCAGTGGCGTCATGGCTCACGAACTCCGTAATGTCCTCGTGGACACTTGTGCGGCGCTACCGCCCAGTGGCGGAAGTGGTGAGATTCTTACCCCGCGCAACCGGAATCGACAACAACCCCCCGCGAATTCCGGCGTGCCGCTACAAATTCGTTACCTGTTCGAGGAGCCGATCGCTTCCGGTCGCACGCTCCAACGCCGCGCCAACCCGGTACAGCCGATCATCGGCGAGGACCGGCGCCATCACCTGAAATCCGACCGGCAACCCATCGTCGGACAGCCCGCAGGGCACCGACATCGCCGGTCCGCCGTAGAGGTTCGACGGAATCGTGCACAGGTCGGCCAGGTACATCGCCAGCGGGTCGTCGACGCGCTCACCCAGCTTGAATGCGGTCGTCGGAGTCGTCGGCGAGACCAGGACGTCGACGGTGGTGAACGCGTTCTCGAAATCGCGCGTGATGAGGGTGCGGACTTTCTGCGCCTGCCCGTAGTAGGCGTCGTAGTAGCCCGCTGACAACGCGTACGTGCCGAGCATGATCCGGCGCTTGACTTCAGCGCCGAAGCCGGCCGCACGTGTCGCAGCCATGACCTCCTCCGCCGACGCATCGCCGTCGTCGCCCACTCGCAAGCCGTACCGCATCGCGTCGTAACGCGCGAGGTTGCTCGAGGCCTCACTCGGCGCGATCAGGTAGTACGCGGCCAGCGCGTAGTCGAAGTGCGGGCACGACACCTCGACCACGTCGGCGCCGAGGCCGGCGAGGGTCGCAACCGCCTCCTCGAACCGCACCGTCACGCCGTCCTGATAGCCCTCGCCGGCGAACTCCTTCACCACGCCGACACGCATGCCCGAGACGTCGCCGTCGCGGGCGGCATCCACGACGGGCGGTACGTCGGCGTCGATCGAGGTGGAGTCACGCGGATCGTGGCCCGCGATCACCGCGTGCAGCAACGCCGCATCCAGCACCGTGCGGGCGCAGGGACCGGCCTGGTCGAGCGAGGAGCTGAACGCGATCAGGCCATACCTTGAGACCCCGCCGTAGGTCGGCTTCGTGCCCACGGTTCCGGTGACCGCCGCCGGCTGGCGGATCGAGCCGCCGGTGTCCGTGCCGATGCCGAGCGGGGCCAGGAATCCCGCCACCGCCGCGCTCGAGCCTCCACCGGAGCCGCCGGGGGTTCGCTCGAGATCCCACGGATTGTGGGCCGCACCATATGCCGAGTGCTCGGTCGAGCTGCCCATCGCGAACTCGTCCATGTTGGTCTTGCCGAGCACCACGATCCCGGCATCTCGCATCCGCTCGACGATCGTCGCGTCGTATGGCGGGATCCAGCCTTCGAGAATCTTCGAGCCAGCAGTCGTCGGGACATTGCGGGTGACGATGACGTCCTTCAGTGCGAGCGGGACGCCTGCCAGCGGCCCTTCAACCTCGCCGGCATCGACCCGCTTCGCCTGGGTCAGGGCGCCGTCGGTGTCGATGTGAAGGAACGCGTTGAGCGTGCCGTTGACCTCGGCGATCCGATCGAGGTGTGCCTGCGCGACCTCGACCGCCGTGACCTCCCGCGCCGCGATCTTGGCAGCGGTTTCCACCGCCGTCAGCCTCGTGAGCTCCGGTGTCATTCGTCGTCCAGGATGCGGGGGACCCGGAACCGGTCTTGCTCGGCGGCGGGCGCCGCGGCGAGGGCTTCTTCGGCACTCAGACCGGCCGCCGCAGTGTCGGGCCGAAAAACGTTCGTCAGAGGCACGGCGTGAGATGTCGGCGGAATGTCTGCGGCGGCGACCTGTTGCACCCGGCCGACCGCGCTCAGGATCACGTCGAGCTGGCCCGCCATGGCATCGAGCTCCGAGTCGGACATCGAGATCCTGGCCAGAGCGGCAAGGTGCGCCACTTCAGCGCGGTTGATTCCGGGCACGCGGCGAGTCTAGGAGACGATCTCGGCGCACCCCGAACGGTAATCAGGCGAGCATGCCGTGGCCGCCGATGTCGGCGGAAGAGTCGGAAGTGGCGGCAGCCGCAGCCGCCTGGTGGTGCTGGAAGTCGGTCAGCCAATCGGTGAACGGACCCGCCGGCATCGCCTTCGCCAGGTACCAGCCCTGTGCGACGTCGCACCCGTAGACGGCAAGCCGGTCCCAGGCCTCGCGGGTCTCCACACCCTCGGCGACGGTGCGCAGACCGAGCGCGCCGGCGAGGTCGATGATCGACCGAACGATCGCAGCGTCGTCGTCGTTGACGTCCATCCGCATCACGAACGACCTGTCGATCTTGACCTCGGTGACGGGCAACCGCTTGAGGTGCACGAGTGAGGAATATCCGGTGCCGAAGTCGTCGAGGGAGACACCGACCCCCAATCCCGCGAGCGACAGCAACGTGGCGGCGGCACGGGCCGGGTCAGCCATGAGCACGCTTTCAGTGACCTCGATGAGCAGCGCCCGAGGCGGGACGTCATGCGCCTCGATGCTCTCGCGCAGCATCTGTGCGAAGCCGCGGTCGTAGAGGTCGCGCGCGCTGACGTTGACGGCGGCGTGGATGCGCCGACCCTCGTGCCACCAGATCGACAGTTGGCGCAGCGCCTCATCCAGCACGAACTTGGTGACCAGGCGCATCAGCCCGGTCTGCTCCGCAAGTGGCAGGAAGTCCTCCGGCGGAATCGAACCCCGCTGCGGGTGCTGCCACCGCAGCAACGTCTCGACGCCGACCACGTCGCCGGTCCGAAGGTCCGCTTTCGGCTGGTAATGCAACTCCAGGCCGCCGCACTCGAGCGCCTCGCGGAGCTCGGCGAGAATGCCGAGCCGGACCTTGGAATGGCGATCGATGTCGGGTGAATACACCTGTACGCCGACACCGCGCTCCTTCGCGACGTACATCGCGATGTCCGCGCGCTGCAGCAGCGTCTCGAAGTCATTGCCGTGCTGCGGATGCAGCGCAATGCCGATCGATCCCTCGATCTCATGGGCGAACCCATCGTGACGGAACGGCTCGAGCAGCGCGGCCCGAACCCGCTCCGCCATGTCGAGCGCGATCTGCGGCTCGTCGAGGTTGCGGATCAGGATCGCGTACTCGTCGCCGCCCAGCCGCGCGATCACATCTCCCGACCGGAGGGTTTCGGTCAGCCGTTTGCCGACCATGTCGAGCAGCAGGTCACCCACACCGTGACCGAGGGTGTCGTTGATCTCCTTGAAGCGGTCGAGGTCGATCAAGAACAACGCCAGGTGGGTGCCGTTCTGCGATGCGTCGACGATGGCGTCGGCGACTTCGGTGGCGAGCAGGTGCCGGTTGCCGAGCCCGGTGAGCGGGTCACGCGAGCTCTGCCGCTCCCGCTCCCGGGTCATCGCCGCCGTGGCATAGACCGCGCCGAGCGGGAACAGCAGCAGCGGGACGAGGGCCGGTCCCCGCTCGATGACGACGACCACGATCGGTGACATGCCCAGCAGGGCGGCACTTGAGAAGGCCTGGAACGCGAAGTCACCGAAGAACTCCGACCGCAGCGAGGTACGGCCGCGCAGGGCCAGCGCCATCGAGACGAACGCGTCGTTGACGACGAAGTAGACCAGCGCCGCGACCCCGACAGCTGCCAGCCCGCGGCCGTTCACGGTCAACGGATGGGTGAGCGAGGCGTGCCGGCCGAACAGGACGAGGACGAGCGCTGCCGCGGAGTACGAGATCGCGAACTGGCCGACATTGAACGCGGTCCGCCAGGCCGCCCGGCGGTGGGCGAATGCGGCCGCGATCGTCGCGCCGGTCTGCATCAGGAGGGCGATGGGCAGCCCGATGTGCAACAGCAGCGCGAAGGTGAACGTCGTGGAGGTGGTCACCCCGGTGACGTCGAGGGTGCCGGCGATGACCAGTGGGCGGACCTCGCCGATGACCAGCATCAGCGCAATGACGAACAGCGACCAGCCCAGCGGGGACACCTCGCTGCTGTGGATCGTCTGCAGCTGCCAGGCGAGGACGCCAAGGCCCACCGCTGTGACCGCGGCGATATAGCCCCAGAAGGCCCGGGCACCTGCCGGCGGGGCGACGTTGCGCGCCTCTTCGTGCGCGGACATTGCACCCCTTCGTAGGCTTCCCGGGCAGGCTGGCGCCTAGGAGAGAAATCGGCATATGGGTGCTCTCCTTGAGCGAGCCGAGGGTCTCAGGCGCGACCTCAGCCGTCGCGCACGAGCGGGTCTGCTGCCGCCGGACCGCCGCTCAGAAGGGCCTCGAAGCCGGCCTCGTCGAGGATCGGCACCTTCAGCTGCACCGCCTTGTCGTACTTGGCCGAGCCCGGTGCGTCGCCGACGATGACGTAGGATGTCTTCTTGCTGACCGAGCCGGTGACCTTGCCGCCGGCGGCCTGGATCGCGTCCGCGGCCCCGTCGCGGGAGTAACCGGCGAGAGTGCCGGTCACCACCACGGTCAGCCCGTCGAGTACGCCGGAACCGCGCTCCGGGACCCCCTCGTCGACGACCGAGACGCCGCCGGTCCGAAGCCGCTCGACGATGCCACGATGCCGCTCGTCGGCGAACCAATCCGCGACCGCCCGCGCGATCGTCGGACCGACGCCGTCAACGGCCGCCAGCTCCTCCGGCGTCGCTGCCATGATCGCGTCGATCGATCGGAACTCCGTCGCGAGAGCCTGAGCGGCAGTCGGGCCGACATGCCGGATCGAGAGCCCGACCAGCAACCGCCACAGCGGCCGGTGCCGCGCAGCCTGCAGCCCGGACAGCACCTGCTCGATCTTCTTCGCGCCGAATCCGCGCAGTCCCTCGAAGGAGTCGGCAGTCAGGTGGAAGACGTCGCCGATGTCGTTGATCCGGTCAGCCTCGAGCAGCGCGATCGCGGTCTCGTAGCCGAGGCCGTCGATGTCCAACGCGCCACGTCCGGCAAGGTGGAACACCGCCTCACGGCGCTGCGCGGGACAGCTCACCGTGTTGGGACAGCGCCAGTCGACCTCGCCCTCGCCACGAGCGAGCGGGGTCTGGCACTCCGGGCACTTGGTCGGCATTCGGAACGGCTTCTCGTTGCCGGATCGCAGGTCGACGACCGGACCGACGACCTCCGGGATGACGTCGCCGGCTCGACGCACGACGACGGTGTCACCGATCAGCACGCCCTTTCGGCGTACCTCGTCCTCGTTGTGCAGGGTTGCCGTGCCGACGGTCACGCCACCGACATGTACCGGCTCGAGTGACGCGAACGGCGTGACCCGGCCGGTTCGGCCGACGTTGACGAAGATGTTGTTGAGCTTGGTCGTCGCCTCCTCAGGCGGGTACTTCCAGGCAATCGCCCAGCGCGGGGCTTTAGAGGTGGTTCCGAGCCGCCCCTGCAGCGCGAGCGAGTCGACCTTGATGACGATGCCGTCGATGTCATGCTCGATGTCATGTCGGTGCTCGCCCCAGTGCGCGACGTACTTCTTCACGCCCGTGATGGTCGTCACGACCTTGTAGCGACTGCTCACCGGGAGCCCGAGCTCGGCCATCACGGCATAGGCCTCGGACTGGCTGGCCGGCGCGAAACCCTCGTGCGCGCCGACACCGTGAAGCGTCAGCGCTAGCGGCCGGCTCGCCGTGATCCGCGGATCCTTCTGCCGAAGCGAACCGGCCGCCGCGTTGCGCGGGTTGGCAAACGGAGCCTTTCCGGACTCGACCAGGCCGGCGTTGACCTCGGCGAACGCGGCGGTCGGAAAGTAGACCTCGCCCCTGACCTCCAGCAGCTCCGGCACCGAGCTGCCGGACAGCCGGCTCGGGACGTTGCCGATCGTCCGCACATTGAGTGTGACGTCCTCGCCGGTGACGCCGTCGCCACGAGTAGCAGCCCGCACCAGCCGGCCCCGCTCGTAGACGAGGTCGACCGCGAGACCGTCGATCTTCAGCTCGCACAGCCAGGCCGGCACCGGCACCTCGCGGGTCGCCCGGCCGGCCCAGGCGTCGAACTCCTCGTCACCGAAGACGTTGTCGAGCGACATCAGCCGCTGCAGGTGCGTGACCTCGGTGAAGTCGGTGGACGGCGTCTCCATCACCTTCTGGGTGGGAGAGTCGGGCGTGCGCAGCGAGGTGTACTCCTCTTCTATTGCCTCGAGCTCGCGCATCTTGGCGTCGTACTCGGCGTCCGAGGCGGTCGGCGAGGCGAGGACGTAGTACCGGTAGGCGAGGTCCTCGATCTCCGCCGCGAGGTCGTGGTGGCGTCGGGCCACCTCCTCCGGCGGCCCAGCGGAGTTGGTCGGCTCCCTCGGCGTCGGCGCCTTCGGGCTCATCGGCCGGTCCCTTCCGGCGCCTCGGCGAGTGCCCGGGCCGCCTGCCGGGCGAGCCGGTACGCCGAGTGCGCCCAGCCGGGCGAGGCGCCGGCGAGCCCGCAGGTCGGGGTGACCGCCACCGACGCCGGCAGTTGCTCCGGATCGAAGCCGAGCTCGCGCCACCACGCCCGGATCGGATCGGCGACGTCACGGGGCGACGGCGGCACTCCCGGGCCGAGTGAGGGGACCACGCCGAGCCAGAGCAGGCAGCCGGCCTCGACGAGCTCGCCCGCGGCGTCGCGGTCGACGCCGAGTGTCATGTCGACGCTCACCGCCGAGGCGCCGGCCGCATGCATCAAACGGATCGGCGGTTCGGCGCCGCAGCAGTGAATGACGACGGGCACGTCTCCAGCTGCCGCGACCACCGTCGCCAGCAGGTCGCGGGCATGGCTCGACTCCGGGGCGGCCAGCACGCCCAGCCCGCTGTCGGTCGCGATCCGGCCGGCCAGGACGGCGGGCAACGCCGGCTCGTCCAGCTGCAGCACCAGCCCGGCGCCCGGAGTGCGTCGGGCAACGTCGTCCAGATGCTCACCCACCGCCGCCGCGAGCGAACCGGCGATGTCGCGCACCGCGCCGGCATCGCGCAGCGCCCGGCCACCTCTGGGCAGGTTCAGCCTCGCGGCGAGTGTGAGCGGACCGGCCAGCTGGAGCTTGAGCGGGCCGTCGTAGCCCGGACCGGCGACCGGAATCAGGGCGTCGAGATCGCTGTCCAGCAGTTCGCGTGCCGCCCGGCGGTCGGGTCCGACCCGGTCGACCAACCGCCAGCCCGACGGCTGCAGGTCGACCGGGAGGTCGACCAGCTGCGCGGCGGTCCGACCGATGGTGTCGGCACCCGGCCCGCGCGCCGGCAGTTCGGGGAGATGCGGCAGGTCGGGAATCTCGTCGAAGACCATCGCGAGCGCCGCGTCAACGTCATCGCCGGGTAGCGATCCCACCCCGGTCGCGACAGCACTGAGAACCAGGTCCACGATGGGGACACTAGTAGGACCGTACGACGTCAGATCTCACCCCGGAGCCTGCGTGCACCGTCGCTCAGCAGCCCTGCTGACTGCGCTGTTCGCACTCTCGACAGTCCTCACCGCGTGCGGCTCGGGCAGCGACATCGCGAGCCGACCAGGGATCAGTCACCTCATACCGCCGGCCGCGCCCAGCCAGCAGCAGGCTCGCTCGACACTCAGCTACCGCACCATCAAGCACGTGTTCGTCATCGTGCTGGAGAACGAGTCGTACTCGAACACCTACCGGCACAATCCGCACCACTATCTCGGTCACCGGCTGCAGCAGCAGGGGACGCTCCTGACGCGGTACTACGGGGTCGGCCATCATTCACTCGACAACTACATCGCGATGGTGTCGGGGCAAGCGCCCAACCCACAGACGTCCGCCGACTGCATCCGGTACACGAACTTCAACCACACCGCTGCCGAGGCAACGCTCACCCACGCCGGCCAGGCGAAAGGCACCGGCTGCGTCTATCCCAAGAACGTCAAGACGCTTGCCGATCAGCTCTCGGCCAGACACATCGCCTGGCACGGGTTCATGCAGAGCATGGGTCACTCCCCGAGCCGCGAGCACGCCAGGTGTGGCGTCCCGAGCACCAACGCGTTGGGGATCGACGAGACCCAGGCCGCCTCCGCGGCCGACCAATACGCCGCGCGCCACAACCCGTTCGTCTACTTCCACTCCCTGATCGACTCCGGTCGGTGCCGCAAGCACGTCCTCCCGCTGACCGCGCTACCTGCCGCTCTGAAGGACGGCAGCAACGCCCGGAGCTTCTCCTTCATCACGCCCGACCTCTGCGACGACGGTCACGACTCGCCGTGCGCCGGCGCGGATGCGAAAGGATCGAAGGCGGGCGGCCTGACCTCGGTCGACCACTTCTTGTCGGTCTGGGTTCCGACGATCAAGGCGTCGGCGGCGTACCGGAACGGCGGGTTGATCATCATCACGTCCGACGAGTCCGACACCACCGACGCGTCGAGTTGTTGCCACGAGAAGCCAGGGCCCGACGAGGCTCAACCTGGCAATCCCGGTCCCGGCGGTGGACGGGTCGGCGCCCTCGTGATCGGCACCTGTATCCGGGCCGGCGCGACCGACTCGAGGCGCTACAACCACTACTCGTTGCTGCGCAGCCTCGAGAACCTGTTCGGGATCACCACCGGCGGGACCGACGGTTTCGGCCATCTCGGATACGCCGCGGCGCCCGGCCTGCGGCCGTTCGGTCGCGACCTGTTCGCGAGGTGTTGACCGCAGCGACTGCCCTAGCGGCCGGTACGACGGGTCGTCGCCTTCTTGGCGGCGGTCTTGGCCGCGGTCTTCTTCGCTGTGGTCCGCTTCGCCGGCGCACGCCGGGCGGGCGGAAGCGACATCCGCCTGATCGGCGCCCGGCCCGGCGCAGCTTTCTCGTCGTCCGACTCGTCATCGAGCGGCTCGGCGTCGGCCTCGTCGTACCGCGGTGGCGCAACGTAAGACGTCGTCGAACGCGGTCGGCCCCGCTCCAGCCAGGCCAGATCGGCGCGCAGCGTCGCCAACAGCTCGTCGCGGTCGGCCGTGGCCGAGCGCACCGCGATGCTGTATCGGGTGATGATGTCGAGGTCGGTCAGCTGCACCTGATCGGACATAGCGAAAACCCTATCCGCCGAGCATCTCGAGCAGTGTCGTGACGGTTCGCCAGTTGCGGTCGGTGCCTGCGACGCCCAGCCGCTTCGGCCACGCCACGGTCGCCAGCTTCGAACGGCCGAAGCCGTTGGGATGCCAGGTGTAGATCTCGGTGCCGCGGATCGCAAACCGCTCCGGGGAGAACTCATCGGGATCGAGTGCCCTCACCTTCGCCACCGGGGGCGCGGCAGTGAGGAACACGACGTGAAGAAGCTTCGGCTCGTCGGCGTGCTCCGGGAACGGGTTGGCCCTGACCGCCGCGGCGAGCTGGGCTCGGCTGCGCACCATCACGTCGACGTCGCAGCCGCACCCGTCGCGAATCAGCTCGTTGATCTTGCGGGCCAGGGCAGCGGGCTTGTCGGCGCTGCTCAGGAGGAGGTTGCCGCTCTGGACATACGTCGCGACATCCGGGTATCCCGCAGCCTCGGCGGCCTCGCGCAGCCACCGCATCGGGACCTTGTTGTGGCTGCCGACGTTGACCCCTCGAAGCAATACGGCGTACCGCGTCATGCGGTCCGATCGATCGTTGCCGACCCGAGCACCGCCTCGCCGTCGTAAAGCACCAACGTCTGGCCCGGCGCGACTCCGGTCAGCCCGGGCACCACCTCGACCACCAGCCGGCCGTCGACGACATCGGCTCGACAGTCAACCGGCCCACCGTGGGCCCGTACCTGTGCCATGACCGAGGTCAGTGGCATCTCGCAGACCGCGCCGGACCAGGTCGGCGGTCCACATTCGACCCGGGAGACCGCGAGTCGCTCGGCGGTGGCGACCGTCACGGTTCGTTCGACCGGAGAGATCGAGAGAACGTAGCGAGGCGCGTGATCCGGGCGCGGGCGGGTCAAGGCAAGCCCGCGGCGCTGCCCCACCGTGAACGCGTAAGCGCCGTCGTGCCGTCCGACGACGTCGCCGGACTCGTCGATGATGTCGCCGGGAGCTGACCCCAACCGCTCGCGCAGCCAGCCCGCGGTGTCGCCAGAGGAGATGAAACAGATGTCGTGACTGTCGGGCTTCTCGGCGACCGACAGGCCGCGGTCGGCCGCCTCTGCACGCACCTGCGACTTCAACGACCCGCCCAGCGGGAACATCGCGGCCGCGAGCTGCTCCGGCCGCAGGACAGCCAATACGTAGGACTGATCCTTGCCCGCATCGGCGGCGCGGAACAGCCGGCCGTCCACGACCCGGGCGTAATGCCCGGTGCACACCGCGTCGAAGCCCAGGGCCACCGCGCGATCGAGAACCGCCGCGAACTTGATCCGCTCGTTGCACCGCACACATGGATTGGGGGTGCGGCCGGCGGCGTACTCCGCGATGAAGTCGTCGACCACGTCACGACTGAACCTCTCCGCGACGTCCCAGACGTAGTAGGGAATGCCGATGACGTCGGCGGCGCGACGGGCGTCGCGGGCGTCCTCGAGCGTGCAGCAGCCGCGAGCGCCGTCGCGGTGCGACGCCGGGGTCTGTGACAGTGCGAGGTGCACGCCGGTGACGTCGTGGCCGGCGTCGACCGCCCGGGCCGCTGCCACTGCCGAGTCGACTCCGCCGGACATGGCGGCCAACACCTTCACTGCGACCTGCCGCTCATCGGGCGGTGCGACCGGCCGAGCGCGCTCGCTCGACCGCGGGGCCGATCGCAGCGACCAGCGCGTCAACGTCCGCGCCGGTCGAACAGTGGCCGAGTGAGAACCGCAACGAGGAGCGCGCCCGTTCCTCGTCCTGTCCCATGGCGATCAGGACGTGGCTCGGGCGCGCGACGCCGGCTGAGCAGGCAGAGCCGGTAGAGCACTCGACACCACGCGCGTCGAGCAGCATCAGCAGTGCGTCGCCTTCGCACCCCGGGAAGGAGAAGTGCGCGGTTCCCGGCAGCCGTCGCTCGGGATCGCTGGAAGGGTCCCCGTTCAGCTGCGCGTCCGGCACCACCTCGACGACGCGTCGTACCAGCTCGTCGCGAAGCGATGCGAGCCAGGACGCCTGTTCGGCCCGTCGCTGCACGGCGAGCTCGACTGCCAGGGCGAACGCCGCGATCGCAGGTACGTCGAGCGTGCCGGAGCGGACATCTCGTTCCTGCCCACCCCCGTGCAACAACGGCGCGCACTCGACGTCGCGGCCGAGCAGCAAGCCTCCGACGCCGACCGGTCCGCCCAGCTTGTGACCGGTCACGGTCAGTGCCGCGGCACCACAAGCCGCGAAGTCGACGGCCAGGCCGCCGACCGCCTGGACCGCGTCGGTGTGAAGCGGGATTTCGTACTCCGCTGCCAGGGCCGCGAGCTCCGGGATCGCTGACACCGTGCCGACCTCGTTGTTGGCCCACATCACCGAGACCAACGCCACCTCATCGGGCGCCGTTTCGATCGCGGCACGGAGTGCCGCCGGTTCGACGCGTCCCATCCCGTCGACGGGCACCAGGACCAGCTCGGCGCCTTCTGAGGCGGCGAGCCAGATGGCCGGGTCGAGCACGGCATGGTGCTCCGCTGCTCCGACCAGGATTCGCCGGCGTCGGTCATCCTGGGCGCGACGGGACCAGTACAAGCCCTTCACTGCGAGGTTGTCGCTCTCGGTGCCGCCGCTGGTGAAGACCACCTCGCTCGGCCGAGCGCCGAGAGCGCCGGCTACGGTCTCGCGTGATTCCTCCACGACCCGCCGAGCGCGGCGACCGGCGGCATGCAACGACGAGGCGTTGCCGACCCCGCCGAGCAGCTCGGCCATGCGGTCGACCGCCTGCGGCAGCATCGGCGTGGTGGCCGCATGGTCGAGGTATGCCATCTCGGGCCCCAGCCTACGTAGCCGCCTGGCCGGAAGGCCATTTCGTCACTGCGGTCGCTACGAGTCGATGAGGATCCGGCGCGACAGCCGCTCGCCATACACCTCGGCGAACTCGTTCTGATCGAGCACGATCTGGGTCGGGAGCGTCCCGGCGACGGTGCGGATCTCGGTCGCCGCACCGATCACTGCTGCCGATTCGTCGGTGCCGTCATCCAGCAGGTGAACAGTGACCCGCGACGCCCCGTCGCGGCGGCGATGACCGACGACGATCCGCCAGTCGTCAACGTCGGTGCGACCTGCGAGCGCGGAGGAGATGGTGCGAAGGTCCACCGGGTGGCCACCGATGTCAGACACCAGGGCCTTGCGGCGTAGCCCTTCGACCCGAGGCACCATGCGTCGGCATGAGGGGCAAGGCCCGGTCGCGATTGCGGTGATGACATCGGCGGTGCGCCACCGCAACAGGGCGCTCCCCCGCAGGCCGAGCTGGGTGATGACCAGCTCGCCGGCACCTGTCGTGTGGTCGCCGGTGTCGGGATCCACGACCTGGACGACCTCGAGGTCGGGGTAGGTGTGAAGACCGGTGGTGCCGCCCGAAGCACGGCACTCGCCCCAGAGGAGGCGGGCACCGGCGGGAGCGTGTACGGCGAGGATGGCGACGTCGCTCGCGGCGCCCGCCCGGTGGAGGGCGTGGGCTGCTGCCAGCCGTTCGGCATCGCTTGGTGCGCCCATGAGTAGTGCGGTGTGGACAGATGCCAGATCGGTGATCCCGTCCAGCAGCTGGGGCGCCCACGCACTCGGCAGCGCAAGGACGGACGGTGGCGCCAGCCGGACCGCGCCGGCCAGGTCGGCGGGAGCAGCGCCAGGAAACAGCGCCGGTGCTCCCACACCCATCGCGGCGTACTGGAGTGCGACATGTTCGGTCGTGGCAGCCGGCTCGATCGCGGAGATCAGCACGTCGTTCGCCGTGAGCCCGAGCAGCTCCCACAGCCGGGCACCGGCGCGCGTGATGACGTCGAGGTCGGCTCGGGTGGACGCGATCGGGTAGGTGAACCCGGCGCCGGAAAAGACGTAGGAGGTGGCCCTGGTGTCAGCGTCGACGACCCGGCCATAGTCGTCGTTGCGGGTTGCCCGCAGTCGGATCGCCCGCCGGAGATCGGGCCCCGGCGCGTGGAGCGCGTAGCCGGCCTCGCCGGCCTGAAGGACCAGCGACGACATCCCGGCGGGGTCACCCGTCGGACTCACGTCGCGCTCCCCCATCGCGGGCACGGTCTCGAGATCGGCAACCGTGCGGATCGATGCGGCCTTGCGGTTCAGCTCGCTGAACCGGCGCCGCCACAGCGGGGAGAACGGCGCGACCGAGTCGCGGACCTGGGAGCGGACGAGCGAATCCTGCAGTTGTGCGAGCGAAGACTCGGTGTGCGAATGCCAGGGCGTTGCCACGACGCCAAACCCTATTCGACCCGTCGTACTAGCCCTTGCGCTTCTCGATCTCTTCCGTCAACTGCGGGACGACGTCGAACAGGTCGCCGACGATGCCGAAGTCGACGAGTTCGAAGATCGGCGCCTCCGGGTCCTTGTTGATCGCGACGATGGTCTTCGAGGTCTGCATGCCGGCCCGATGCTGGATCGCGCCGGAGATGCCGACCGCAACGTAGAGCTGCGGCGACACCGTCTTGCCGGTCTGACCCACCTGGTTCTGGTGCGGGTACCAGCCGGCGTCGGTCGCAGCCCGCGAGGCGCCCACCGCGGCGCCGAGCGAGTCGGCGAGCTTCTCGATCAGCGCGAAGTTCTCGCCGCCGCCGAGACCGCGTCCACCGGAGACGACGATCGATGCCTCGGTCAGCTCCGGGCGGCCGCCCTTCTTCTCGAGCACCCGGTCGAGCACCTTGGCGCCCTTCGCGGCGTCGGACAGCGTCACCGATACCTGCTCCTCGGCAGGTGTCGCCGGTGAGGGCTCGGGAGCGGTGGAGTTCGGCCGGACGGTGATGATCGGTGTGCCCTTCGACACCTTGGACTTCACCGTGTAGGCGCCACCGAAGATCGACTGGTCGGCGACGAGGTCCGACCCCACTCCGACCGCGTCGGTGATCACGCCGGAGTCGAGCTTCACGGCGAGCCGGGCAGCGATCTCTTTGCCCTCTGGCGAGGACGGAATCAGTACCGCGGCCGGCGAGGCGGTGCCGACGATCTGGGCAAGTACCTCGGCTTTCGGCGCGATGATGTAGGAGTCGAGTTCCTCGGCGTCCGCCAGGTAGACCTTCTGCGCGCCGTACTCAGCCAGCGCGGCCTTGGCGGTGTCGTAGTTCTGTCCGACGTAGACCGCCGACGGCTCGCCAAGCGAGCGGGCAAGGGTGAGCAACTCGAGGGTGACCTTCTTGGGGGTGCCTTCGACGTGCTCGACGAGGACGAGTACCTCAGCCATGTTTCGTCGTACTCCTTCTCAGACGAGCTTCTGGGATGCGAGGAATTCGGCGAGCTTCGCGCCGCCGTCGCCCTCGTCCTTGACGATCTGGCCAGCCTGCTTCGGCGGCCGTGCCGCGAACTCGGCGACCTCGGTGCCGGACCCGGCGAGTCCGACGCTGCCACCGTCCACGCCGGCGTCGGCGATCGTGAGAGTGGTCAGCGGCTTCTTCTTGGCCGCCATGATCCCCTTGAAGGACGGGTAGCGCGGCTCGTTGATCTTCTCGACGACGGACACGATCGCGGGGGTCGAGGCCTCGACCACGTCGTATCCCGTGTCGGTCTGCCGCTCGATCTTCACCGTGGTGCCGCTGACCTCGACCTTGCGGGCGAACGTGAGCTGCGCGGCGCCGGTGCGCTCCGCGAGCATCGCCGGGATCACGCTCATCCGGGCGTCGGTCGATTCGACCCCGAGGATCACCAGGTCGTACTCGATCGTGCCGAGCGCCTTGGCGAGTGCGTTGGAGGTAGCGAGTGCGTCGGAGCCATGCAGAGCATCGTCGACCACGTGAACCGCCTGGTCGGCGCCCATCGACAGCGCCTTGCGGATCGTCTCCACCGCCTTGTCCGGGCCCATCGTCAAGACGGTGACGGTGCCGTCGCCACCGGCCTCCTTGATGCGAAGCGCCTCCTCGACGGCGTACTCGTCGAGCTCGTTCATGACGCCTTCGACGCCTTCGCGATCGACGGTCTTGTCGGAGTCGCTGAGCCGCTTCTCAGCCCAGGTGTCGGGCACCTGCTTCACGCACACGACGATGTTCATGGCCGGCGGCCGACCTCCTGCAGTAGGGGCTTCGCACGTCGCGGATCACGCGACACCGATACGGATGCAAACTCTAGCAAGCGCCAGATGACGGCCCGTCGGCGACGTAGCGGTTCCGCTGCGACGAACCGGTCCGAGTCGGCCAAGCGCGCCGAGCCCTTCTACAAGCCTCAAGTTCCTGGTTGGATCGTGAAGGTGGGGGCAAGGTCGGATCCGGAGGATCCCCGATCGCGGCAACTTCCGACCGGGTTGGTCACGTTCCTCATGACCGACATCGTCGGCAGCACCGAGCTGCTTCGCCGGCTCGGCGGCGAGCGGTACGGCGAGGTCCTCGCCACCCATCAGGCTCTGATCCGAGCCGCCCTCGGTAGCTACAACGGCGCCGAAGTCACCACCGAAGGCGATTCCTTCCTCGCCGCGTTTGACCGTCCCGATGACGCGGTGATGGCCGCGATCAGCGCGCAGGAGTCACTCGCCGCACACCGGTGGGGCATCCAGGTCGCGCTGAGCGTGCGGATGGGCATCCACCTCGGACCGGCGACAGCGACCCAGGATCGCGACTACGTCTCCCTCGCGCTCCACCAGGCCGCCCGCGTCAGCGATGCGGCGCGCGGCGGACAGGTCTTGACCACCCGCACCGTGGCCGCTGCCGTCGAGCACCTGCCCGAGGCGAGGTTCACAGCGCTGGGCAGCTACTGGTTGAAGGACTTCCCGAGACCGGTGCCGCTGTTCGCCGTCGCAGCCGCTCGCGGTCCCGTCGATCAGCCTGCGCCCCGCGCGCCACGGGCCGACCTGTCAAACCTGCCCGCACTTCGCAGCCCACTGCTCGGCCGGGACGACGAGCTTGCCGAACTGGGCCCGGTGCTGGATCAACCGGTGCTGCTGACCATCACCGGACCAGGCGGAGTCGGCAAGACCCGGCTCGCCCTGGAGCTCGCGGCACGGCGGGCGGCTGCCGGACACGAAGCCTGGGTCGTCGAGCTGGCCGGGCTCGCCGAGGGCGGCGATGATAGTCGCCTGGCGACGGTCGTCACCGCGATTGCCCGCACCCTTGGCTCCGGGGCGACCAACGCCCCAGACCTGGCACGTCAGCTCGCCAACTCCGCAATGCTGCTGGTGATCGACAACGCCGAACACGTCGTGGACGCCGTCGCCGAGATCGTGGCGGTACTCCTCGCCGGGTCGGCCAAGTTGCGCATTCTGGTGACCAGCCGCCTTCCGCTCGGCCTGGCCGATGAACGGATCAGCCGGCTCACCCCGCTTGCTACGCCCACCAGTGACGACGCACCGGAGATCGTCGACCAGAGCCCGGCGGTCACCCTGTTCACCGCCCGGGCGCGGGCCGCGGACAGCACCTTCGCCATCACCTCGTCCAACCGTCCTCACATCGTCGAACTGTGCCGGATGCTCGACGGCCTCCCGCTCGCGCTCGAGCTCGCGGCGGCCCGGATCAACATCCTGCCCTCGCAAGCACTGCTCGAGCGGGTTCGCGCGGTGGGCGACCTCCCCGGCTTGACCGGGCGGGGTCGACCTGACCGCCACGCGACCCTCGGCAGCGTTCTGGACTGGAGCCTGTCGATGTGCAGCGACGTCGAGGTAGCGGTGCTCCGCCGGATGGCGGTCTTCGCGGGCCCGGTGACCCTCGATGCGATTGTCACTGTCGGTGGCGGTGATCTGCTCCAGCCGGATCAGGTCATCGATGCACTCGTCGGCCTGGTCGACAAGAGCCTGGTGGCGCTGCGGCCGGGCAACCCTCCGTCGTACGACCTCCTCGTCACGATCCGGCAGGCGGCGCTGGCACGACTGCTCGCCGCCGACGAACGAGACGAGGCGCTGTGGCGGCACGCCGGATGGGTGCTCGACCGTGGCATCGCCGCCGCTCCGGGAGGGCTGGAGCGCGACACGCCTGCGGTCCGCGCGCTGGCACTCGAGATCGAGATTGCTCTTGAACGCGGCATGACCGGTGCCATCCCGCTCGAGACCTACCTAGGGCTGGTGCTCACGCTCCGTGATCACTTCTTCAGCCGAGCCCAGCACCTCGGCCTCCGGCATGGTCTGCACCTCGCGGCACAGGACATCGACCCCGCGTCCCGGGCCCACTGCTTGAATCTGGCCGCAAAGGCAATGCTCGAGATCCGTCATCCAGGCTTCGCAGAGACGACGCGGGCTGCCATCGAGGTGGCTCGCGACTGTGGCGCCACCGAGGCCCTGGCCCGAGGCCTGCTGGCGATCGCCGAGATCGATCTGCTGACCAGCCCACAGCTCACCGAGGAAGGTGTCAGGGCCCTACGCGAGTCGATGCAGCTCATGGCCGAGGTCGCGGACGCATCGCCACGGTGCGAGCTGCACCTGCTGGTCGCCCGTGGCTGGCTCGCGCACCACGACGGCGACTTCGAAACCGCCGCCCAGTGGCATCGCCAATGTCTCGAGGTGAGCCGTGCCCGAGGCAGCAGGTTCATCGAGGCGACGGCGCATTTCAATCTGGCCGAGGTCGCCCAGCTCGGCGGCGACACCTGGCTGGCGGTCGAGGAGTATGGCCTGGCCGCCGAGACCTCGCTCGCCCTCGATGGGTTCGTCAGCGCCGCCGATGCCCTGCTCCAGGCGACCCGGTTGCTGGTCGCCGCCGAGGACGCCGAGACCGCCGTGGAGTACGCCGCCGACGCCGTCCTCGCCGCCCGTCGATCCCGGTCGGAGCAGCTGCTGCTCGCAGCCTTGCTCGCGCAAAGCGATGCGGCGACGGCCGCCGGTGACCAGGCGACTGCCCAACAGGCTCGCCGGGACGCGGCGGCCATCGTGGCCGCGAGTGGCTCCGGATCGGAGCCCGCCGCGTCGGCGAGCTGATCGCGGCAGCGCGACCCAGCGCCGGCTGCGGCGGGCGTTCTCTGCCTGCTCGCGGGTAGGGCTGCTGACCTCAGCAACCGTGAGGAGACGACATGGCGCCCCGTGAACCAGACCGATCCGGCTCGGCGGAAACAGCGACGGCTGAAGCTGAACCCCGCCGCGCTCGTCGGCGGGTTCAGCTCTCGCCAGATCGACTACGCCGCCGCGCCGGCTGTCGCGAGCGCCGGCAGTGCCACCGTCGAGCCGCAGTCGCAGGCGTCCGCGACGAACAGTTGCGAGTCGCAGCCGTCACCGTGGCAGCCGGTGGCGCCACAGTCGGCGCAGTCGACCAGAAGGTTGTTGCAGGCGCTTCCGTCGAAGAGCCGTCCGTTACAGCGACGCATGACGTTCCTCCATCGATAGTGACTAACGAGGGAAGCCATTTGCGGGTGGTTATGGCGTTGGTGCAGCAAAGCGGAGCTGTCTAGTGGAACTGCTCTTCTTCGGTTGAGCCCTTCAGCGCGAGGGTTTCGGCTTCCGGGTCGATTGCGGTCGCGACGGCGTCGAAGTACCCGGCGCCGACCTCCCGCTGGTGCTTGGTCGCGGTGTAGCCGATCGACTCGGCCGCGAACTCCTTCTCCTGCAGCTCGACGTAGGCCGACATGTCGCGCTCGGAGTAGCCCTTGGCGAGCTCGAACATCGCGTAGTTCAGCGCGTGGAAACCGGCGAGGGTGATGAACTGGAACTTGTAGCCCATCGCGCCGAGCTCCCGCTGGAACTTGGCGATGGTGTCGTCGTCCAGGTGCGCCTTCCAGTTGAACGACGGCGAGCAGTTGTACGCCAGCAGCTGGTCCGGGAATTCCTTCTTGATGGCCTCGGCGTACTGGCGCGCCAGCTCGAGGTCGGGGGTCGAGGTCTCCATCCAGAGCAGGTCGGCGTGGGGCGCGTAGGCGAGACCACGAGCGATGCACGGGTCGATGCCGTTGGTAACCCGGTAGAAGCCCTCGGCGGTGCGCTCGCCGGAGATGAACGGCTTGTCGCGCTCGTCGACATCGCTCGTGATGAGCGTCGCGGCCTGGGCGTCGGTGCGGGCGACCACCAAGGTCGGCACACCCTCGACGTCCGCCGCGAGGCGCGCCGCATTCAGCGTCTTGACGTGCTGGCCGGTCGGGATCAGCACCTTGCCGCCGAGGTGCCCGCACTTCTTGGCGGAGGACAGCTGGTCCTCCCAGTGCACGCCCGCAGCGCCCGCCTGGATCATGGCCTTCATCAGCTCGAAGGCGTTGAGCACGCCGCCGAAACCGGCCTCGGCGTCAGCGACGATCGGCGCGAACCACTCGACGTCGTACTTGCCCTCGGACCACGTGATCTGGTCGGCGCGCATCAGCGCGTTGTTGATGCGCCGTACGACGGCCGGCACGGAGTTCGCCGGGTAGAGACTCTGGTCCGGGTAGGTCTGCGCCGCGAGGTTCGCGTCGCCGGCGACCTGCCAGCCGGACAGGTAAATCGCCTTCAGGCCGGCGCGCACCTGCTGCACGGCCTGGTTGCCGGTCATCGCGCCGAGCGCGTTGATGTAGTCCTCGGTGTTGACGAGGTTCCACAGCTTCTCGGCGCCGCGGCGGGCGAGGGTGTGCTCCTCCTGGACCGAACCGCGAAGCTTCACGACCTCCTCGGCGGTGTAGCTGCGCGTGACGCCCTTCCAGCGAGGGTCGGTGTCCCACGACTGCTGGATGGCGGTGGCTTGCTCCTGCGGGGTGGTGCCCACTTGGATCGCTCCTCTTGGCCTTGAGTGAACTTCCTTAGGTGTTTCACCATGATGCCGGACAGTTCTGTGAATTTGTGCCCTAGTCGAGTAGAAGAATCGCGATTCTTCACGTATCGTGAACAGTTGTTATGGGAACCACTGTGAGCCAGCCCGCGGCTGCCCCCGACACCGTGACCCTCGGGCAGCGGATCCGCCACCTGCGCCGGGCCAGAGGGCTGACTCTCGCCGGGCTCGCGGGTCAGGTCGGCGCGGCAAGTTCAGCGCTGTCCATGATCGAAAACGGGCGCCGGGAGCCGCGGCTGTCGCTGCTGCAGTCCCTCGCCTCGGCCCTCGAGGTGTCGGTGGAGGAACTGCTTCGTCCCGAGCCACCCAGCCGGCGGGCGGCACTGGAGATCGCGCTGGAACGCGCGCAACGCGAGCCGTCGTTCGCCTCACTAGGAGTTCCTGCCCTTCGGCCCAGCCCGAGAATCCCGACCGATGTTCTCGAGCACGTCGTCGCCCTGCATGACGAATTGCATCGCCGCGACGTGCGATTCGCCGCCACCCCCGAAGCCGCCCGACAGGCGAACGTCGAGCTGCGCCGCCACATGCGCGACCTGGACAACTACTTCCCACAAGTCGAGCGAGCCGCCGGCGAGGCGCTGCACACCGTCGGCTACACCGGCGGAGCACTGTCGCAGCGACTGATCAGCGAGCTCGCCGGACACTTCGGCTTCACGTTGCACGCAGTGACCGACCTGCCCGAGTCCACGCGATCGATCACCGACCTCGCGAACCGTCGGATCTACCTCCCGCAGCAGCCCGCCGGGCACGACCCGCGCTACGTGGTGCTGCAGACGCTCGGTCACTTCGCCCTCGGTCACACCGACCCGACGGACTTCGCCGACTTCCTGCGGCAGCGGGTCGAGGCCAACTACTTCGCAGCCGCCTCCCTAGTGCCGCAGACAGCTGCCGTGCCCTTCCTTCAGTCCGCCAAGCGCGACCATGCCCTCGACATGGAGGACATCCGTGACGTCTTCGCGGTCTCGCACGAGACGGCAGCGCACCGCTTCACCAACCTCGCCACCCATCACCTCGACCTGCCGGTGCATTTCAGCCGTACCGATGGCAGCGGCACCATCTATAAGGCGTACGAGAACGACGGGCTGGTGTTCCCGACCGACGCGACCGGCGCGATCGAGGGCCAGCTCGCCTGCCGCGAGTACTCCTCGCGTCAGGTCTTCACAGCTCCTGAGCGCTACGGCACCTACGCCCAGTTCACCGACACCCCGAGCGGAACCTTCTTCTGTACGGCGCATGTGCAGCCTGGGCCGGGTGGCGAGTTCGCGGTGACTGTCGGCGTGCCGTTCGAGCACGCGAAGTGGTTCCGGGCCTCGGGGACGACGCGCCGGCGCAAGTCGACCTGCCCAGCCGCGACCTGCTGCCGCCGTCCGCCCAGTGATCTCGCCGACCGCTGGTCGGGCCAGGCCTGGCCGTCAGCCCGCGCCCACACCCACCTGCTCGCGGCGCTCCCGCCCGGGACCTTTCCGGGCGTCGACACCACCGACGTCTACGCATTCCTCGACCGCCACGCGCCCGAACCGGAACCCAGCCCGACCTGACCACCGACAGCAGGTCCCCTCGAAACGATCATGAGGAAGGCATCAGGCACGCCGGCGTGTCGTGCGGCAAGCCTCATGATCGTTTTGTGCGGGGGTGAGTGAGCTCAGACCAGGCTTTCGCGCCAGGCCCGGGTCAGCGCGGCGTACTCACCAGTGCCCTCGGCCAGAAGTACTGACGGCTCGCCGTCCTCCACGAGCTGCCCGTCCGCCATCACCAGGACCCGGTCAGCGATCCCGACCGTCGAGAGTCGGTGGGCGATGATCAGCGCGGTGCGGTCGGCGAGCACGGTGCGCAGGGCGCGCTGCACCAGCCGTTCGGTCGGGGCATCGAGTGACGAACTCGCCTCGTCGAGGATGAGTACGGCGGGGTCGGCGAGCAATGCTCGCGCAAAAGCGATTAGCTGGCGTTGCCCGGCTGACAGGCGGGCGCCGTTCTTGCCAACGCTTTCGTCGTAACCGTCCCGAAGGTGACAAACCAGAGCGTCGACACCGACCTCGCGCCCGGCCGCCTCGATCTCCTCACGGCTCGCGCCCGGCCGGCCGAACGCGATGTTGTCCGCGACCGAGCCGGTGAACATGAACGACTCCTGAGTGACCATCGCAACGGCGCGCCGCAGGTCGCTCTCCGCGAGGTCCGGAAGGGGGATGCCGTCGATCGCGATCGCGCCTGCGGTCGGGTCGTAGAAGCGGGCGAGCAACCGGGCCAGCGTGCTCTTGCCGGCACCGGTGTTGCCGAGGAGCGCGACCGTCTGTCCAGCCGGGATCTGCAGCGAGAAGTCATGCAGGATCTCGCGCCCTTCCCGGTAGCTGAAGGTCACGTTGTCGACCGCGATCGCGCCGGAGAACCGGCCCTCGGGCCGCTGCCGCGACGTGGTCTGCATCGGCACTGCCGGACGTTCGTCGAGGACGCCTGCCAGCTTCTCGATTCCGGCGGCCGCACCCTGGAATGCGTCGTAGAACTGGCTCACCTCCGCCATCGGCTCGAAGAACTGACGCAGGTAGAGCACGAACGCCGCCAGCACCCCAACGCCCATGTGGCCATGGATGACCCGGTCACCGCCGTACAGCAGGACGGCTGCGGTTGTCAGATTGCCGATGGCGCGGATCCCCGGCCAGTACACGGTGAGCAGTTGGAAGGACGTCGTCATGGCCTCACGGTTGCGTTCGTTGAGACCACGGAAGATGTCGTTGTTGCGAGGCTCCCGCCGGAAGGCCTGCACTGCGCGGATTCCGCGCAGGGACTCGGTGAAGTGCACGATCACCAGCGCGATTGCCTCGCGAGTCCGGCGGTAGGCGACGGTCGATCGCTGCTGGTACCAGCGGGTGAGAAACCCGAGCGGTATCAACGACACCAACGCAACGAGTGCCAGGGGCCAGTCGAGCACCAGCAGGATCACGGTGACCGAGCCGATCGTCAGCGTCGACGTGATGAGGGTGTCGAGTCCGGCGTCGAGCAGTGCGTTGATCGCATCGAAGTCCGACGTCAGCCGGCTGATCACCCGACCCGACGTGTACCGCTCGTGAAACGACAGGCTGAGCAGCTGGAAGTGGTTGAACACGCGCCGTCGCAGCTCGATGACCGCCGCCTGCCCGATCCGGCCGGCCCCGAGCAGGAAGGTGCGGGTGAGCCAGGCCTGCACGAGCGCGCACCCCACGATCGCGGCAACGACCCACGCGACCGTCAGGTCATGGCCACGGTGTGCGTCGCTGATGCCGTGATCGATCCCGTAGCCGACCAGAGCCGGAATCGCCATCTGCGCACCCGTGCCGACGACGATCGCGACCGCGACCACCACCATCGATCGCCGGTGCGGCCGGAGCAGATCGCCCAGCAGTGCACGGGTCCGCCGACGGAGGAGGAGGGAGACCGACCACGGCATGTCCTCGTCGTTCTCTGCCGCAACGCCGCGCCAGCGCTCGATGTCGTCAGCTCCGCCGACGATGCCGACGTTCTCGGCCGGTACGTCGCTCATGCCGAGTCCAGCGATACGTCGTCGACGGACAGGATCCGGGCGTACTCCGGCAGCGACATCAGCTCCGAATGCGTCCCCACCGCAGTGAGCCGACCGTCGGAGAGCAGGGCGACCCGGTCGGCGAGGGCAACCGTCGACGGTCGATGGACGACGAGCAGACCGGTGGTGTCCGACAGCACCGCTGCCAACGCGCGCTCGACAAGCGCCTCGGTGTGAACGTCGAGCGCCGACAACGGATCGTCAAGCACCAGGACCGACGGCCGGGCCACTACCGCGCGAGCGAGCGCAAGTCGCTGTCGTTGGCCACCGGACAATGACATTCCTTGCTCACCCACCCGGGTGTCGAGCCCCCACGGCAACTCCTCGACGAAGGTCGCCTGGGCGAGCTCGAGCGCAGCCGCGATGTCGTCGTCGGAGGCATCCGGCCGACCGAGCACGAGGTTTTCGCGGACGCTCATGGAAAACAGCACGGGATCCTCGAACGCCGTCGCGACCTGCCGCCGAAGTGAGGTCAGCTCGATGTCGCGGATGTCGGTGCCGTCGAGGGTGATCCGCCCTCGGGTGACATCGTGCAGTCGGGACGGCAGCGCGGTGAGCACGCTTTTCCCGGAGCCGGTCGCGCCGACGATCGCCACCGTCTCACCCGGCTCGATCTCGAGTGTGATGTCGCGAAGTACGTCGTCGGCGGCGTCGTCGAACCGGAAGCCGACCGACTCGAACGACAGCCGCCCGCGCGACGTGACGAACGGTGCGGCGCCGGGCCGGTCGGCGATCGCCGGCTCGGTGTCGAACACCTCGATCAGCCTGACCGCTGCCGTCGCCGCCTCCTCGGCCATGGCGAGGATCCAGCCGATGTCGATCACGGGCCACTGCAACAAGACGAGCAACGCGATGAACGCGACCATCGCCCCCAACGTCATCGCGCCGTGCGCCACTGCCAGCGTGCCGAGCAGCACGACGACGGCCATCGTGAGGTTCGGGATGAGCTGCAGCAGCGACCAGAACCGCGCAGTGAAGCCGACCATCTCCAGTTGGGAATCCCGAACCAGCTCGGCACTGCCGAGGAAACCGCGGGCCAGGAAGGGCCCGCGACCGAACGCCTTGATCACCCGGATCCCGCTCGCGGCCTCCTCGGCGAGGGTCGCCAGGTCGCCCTGCTGGTCCTGCAGCCGGCGCGAGACGACGGCGTAGGACTCGCCGAACTTCCGCGCCAGGACGATGACCGGGATGGTCGAGGCCGCGACGGCCAACCCGAGCGGCCAGTACGTCGTGATGAGCAGCGCGAGCACTGCGACGTACTGGACTGTGTTGACGAGCAGGTAGATCGCGCCGAAGCCGAAGAACCGGCGGATCGTCGACAGGTCGGTCGTCGACCGTGACAGCAGCTGACCGGTCCCCCAGCGATCGTGGAAACCGACCGACAACCGCTGCAGGTGGGCGTAGAGGTCGTCACGCAGATCGCGCTCGGCCGTGAGAACCGCGACCGACTGCAGCCAGCGACGCAGTCCAATCAATCCCGCTTCGGCAACGCCGAGTGCAAGGACCACCACAAACATCGGGATCAGCTGGCCGGCATCACCACGCTTGATTGGTCCGTTGACGATCGCCTCGATGACCAGCGGCACGACCGTGCTCGCGGCGACCCCGAGCATCGCGGCGACGAACATGACGATGACCTCGGCCCGCCACGGACGGGCGTAGCCGCGAAGCTGCCAGAGGGCCGAGAACCGCGCCCGCTCGGCAGCGAGCCGAGAGGTCCCATCAGGCTGATGGTCCGGCTCTGATCGGGGATCTGGAGCGTCGTCCCCGATCGTGGCCATATGGCCGACCGTACCCAGACCCGTCAACCGGATTTGGTGACCGGCCCCGACGGCCGAGCGCGGCTCGGTGGATAGCGGAATCCGCTATATCGCTTATCGGCTATACTAGTGCGGTGGTACTCGGCGGAAACCTCGTGAGAGAAGCACGGCGGCGGGCCGGCCTCACCCAGGTGCAGCTCGCCGAGCTGGCCGGCACCACCCAGTCGGCAATCGCCCGGCTCGAGTCGGGACGCACCGACCCGACGTTCGGTCAGCTCCAGAAACTGCTCAAGGCCTGTGGCTTCTCACTTCTCGTCCGGCTCGATCGGTACGACGATTCCGACCGGTGGCAGGCCCAGGCGGTTCTCGACACCCCGGTCGAGGAACGCCTTGATCGGCTCGCCGACACCGTCGAGATGTGGGCAGCGATGAGGGAGGAGTTCCAGCGACAGCGTGCCGGCTAAGAAGCGAATCAGGTTCGACGCGACGGCGATTCTCGAGGTCCTCGGCCGCCATCGGGTCGAGTGCATCGTGATCGGCGGAGCAGCCGCGTATCTGCAGGGATCTCCGTTTCCTACCGACGACGTCGACATCACGCCGCGGCTCGACCGAGACAACTATGCGCGCCTCTGCGCCGCCTTGACTGAACTCGATGCGAAGGTGCGCGCTGAGAAGACCGACCCGTTGCCCTTCCGCCATGACACGGCCTCCCTGATGGGCGTCTCAGTCTGGAACCTCACCACGAAGTTCGGCAATCTCGACATCACCACGATGCCGGCCGGCACCACAGGGTTTGACGACCTGCGAAGGGACGCGCTCACGATCACCCTTGGCGGGGCTGAGATTGCAGTTGCCTCGCTTGCCGACGTCGTGAGAAGCAAGGGCGCCGCGGGCCGCGACAAGGACCAGCGCGCTCTTCCGGTGCTGCGCGAGCTGCTGGCCGAACAGACTCAGGCCGATGCCGAGGCGCGCCGGCGCAACCGCTGAAGCGCCGCTACCGGCCGCTGAATACGGCCTTACCCGGCCCGTTATCGATGAACGACTGCATGCCGGTCGCCTGGTCATCGGTCGCGAAGAGAGCAGCAAACTGCTGGCTCTCGATCGCCAGTCCGGTGTCGAGATCGACCTCGACGCCGCGATCGATACAGTCCTTCGCCGCGCGGAGCGCGAGCGATGCCGCCGATGAGAACTGCGACGCATACCTCAGCGCCGTTTCGTAGACCTGGTCATCCGCGACCACGTCGTCGACGAGCCCGATCGCGAGTGCTTCGGCCGCGTCGACGAAGCGGCCGGTGAAGCACAGATCCTTCGCCTTCGCCGGCCCGACCAGTCGCGGCAGCCGCTGGGTGCCGCCGGCACCGGGGATGATGCCCAGCAGGATCTCCGGCTGGCCCAGTTTCGCCGACTCCCCCGCGATCCGCCGGTCGGCGCACATCGTCAGCTCGCAGCCGCCGCCGAGGGCATAGCCGTTCACCGCTGCGACCACGGGCTTCGGAATCCTCGCGACCGCCGTGAAGCAGGCCGACAGCCCGACCGCGCGGTCGACCATGTCGGCGTACGACGCCTCGGACATCTCCTTGATGTCCGCGCCGGCCGCGAAGATCTTCGGTCCGCCGTACAGCACCACCGCCTTGATGTCGCTGCGTTGCGAGGCCTCGACCGCAGCGGCCCGGATCTCCTCCTGAACCTGCCGGTTGAGGGCGTTCATCGGCGGCCGGTCGAGCCGGATCGTGCCGACCGCCCCCTCGACCTGCACGGTCACGAATTCAGCCATGACGGTGAGAGTAGTAGCGGAAGTTCCGACGGTTAGAACAGGGCGTTCGCGAGGGCGCGACGGCCGGCCGCCACCCGCGGGTCCTCGGCATCGAGCACCGCGAACAGTCCGAGAAGGTGCTCGCGCGCCTGCTCACGTTCGCTGCCCGAGCTTCGCTGCACCAGCTTCACCAGCCGATTGAAGGCGACGTCGGCCTGATCGCGCACCACCTCGAGATCTGCCATCGCGGTCTGTGCGGCGAGGTCGTCCGGTCGCTCCTCGGCATCGCGGCGGCGGGCGGCCTCGTCGGCTCCGCGGGTGCGCACCAACAGCTCGCATCTGGCCACCGCCTGCTGCAACGCCGGGTCGGTGGGGTCGCGCTCGAGCAGGCGCCGGTACGCCGCGAGGGCTGCTTCGACGTCTCCGCGCCCGAGCGCCTCCTGCGCGGCGGCGAACTCCGGGTCGACGGGAGGTGGTGCGGGCGTCTCGGCGGCAGTTGCGTCTGGCGTGACGGTGCCGGTGATGCCCTCCTGCGCTGCCACCCGCAGCACCTCGTCGATCACTTGCCGTGCCTGCGCCTCGCCCACTGCGCCCTGGAACAGCTGTGCCGGCCGGCCGCCGATCACGGCGATGACCGAGGGAATGCTCTGGATCCCGAAGGCCGCGCCGAGCCGTTGCTCCGCGTCCACGTCGATCTTGGCGAGCACCCACCGACCGGCGTACTCGGTTGCGAGCCGCTCGAGCACCGGTGAGAGCTGCTTGCACGGCCCACACCAGTCGGCCCAGAAATCGAGGATGACCGGCACCTGCATCGACCGGTTGATGACCTCGGCCTCGAAGGTCGCTTCCGTGACGTCGACCACCACACTGCCCGGTACGTTCGGCGCGCCTGCAGCTGATGGCGGCGGCGCCGGCGGCCGCTTCAGGCCGGACAGATCCACCGCGCCGGGTGGGACCCGAATGTCAGTTGGGCGCATGCTCACGCCACAAGCCTAAGCCGACGAGATCCGTTCCGGCCTCAGAAGCGGGCCGGCTCGCGGTAGTCGCCCCAGACCTCACGCAGCGCACCGCAGATCTCCCCCAAGGTGGCCTCGACGCGGGCGGCCTCCAGCATCGGTGGCACCAGGTTGCCGTCGCCCTGTGCGGTAGACGACATCGCCGCAAGCGCCGCCGCCACGGTCGCTTGATCGCGACCTGCCTTTCGAGCGGCGAGCGCCCGATTCTGCTGGATCTCGACCTGATCGGAGACGCGCAAGATCTCGAGGGCGCCGACGACCGTATCGGCGTGGACATTGACCCCGACGATGCGCTTGTCGCCCTTCTCGAGCTTGGTCTGATAGTCGAAGGCAGCGTCCGCGATCTCGGCCATGAACCAGCCGTCCTCGATGCCCCGCAGGATGCCCGCGGTCATCGTCCCGTCGCTTCCCATCTCGCGGATTCGGGTGAAGATCGCCTCCGCGTCGGCCTCGATCTTGTCGGTCAGCGCCTCGACGTACCAGGAGCCACCGAGCGGATCCGCGACGTTGGTGACGCCGGTCTCCTCCATCAGCACCTGCTGGGTGCGAAGGGCGATCTCGGCTGCCTTCTCACTCGGCAGCGCGAGTACCTCGTCGAGCGCGTTGGTGTGCAGTGAGTTGGTCCCGCCGAGTACCGCCGCGAGTGCTTCGACCGCGGTGCGGACGATGTTGTTGTCCGGCTGTTGCGCGGTCAGCGAGACGCCCGCGGTCTGGGTGTGGAACCGCAACCACTGCGCCCGCGGATCCGTCGCGCCGTACTCGTCACGCAGCCACCGGGCCCAGATCCGCCGAGCAGCTCGGAACTTCGCGATCTCTTCGAAGAAGTCGATGTGGGCATCGAAGAAGAACGACAGGCCCGGCGCGAAGCGGTTCACATCCATGCCGCGCGACAGCCCCAGCTCGACATAGCCGAATCCGTCGGCGAGGGTGTAGGCGAGTTCCTGCGCGGCGGTCGAACCCGCCTCGCGAATGTGGTAGCCGGACACCGAGATCGGCTTGTAGCGCGGGATCTGCTGGTCGCAGAATTCCATCAGGTCGCCGATCAGCCGCAGGTGTGGCTCGGGCGGGAACAGCCACTCCTTCTGGGCGATGTACTCCTTGAAGATGTCGGTCTGCAGCGTCCCGTCGAGCGCGCCGATGTCGGCTCCCTGCCGCTCGGCTGCGACCAGGTACATACAAAAGACCGGTACGGCGGGACCGCTGATCGTCATCGAGGTGGTCACATCGGCGAGCGGGATGTCGGCGAACAGCACGTCCATGTCGGCGGCTGAGTCGATCGCGACGCCGCAGTGCCCCACCTCGCCGAGCGATCGCGCCTCGTCGGAATCGCGGCCCATCAAGGTAGGCATGTCGAACGCTACCGACAAGCCGTTGCCGCCGGCGTCGAGGATCATCTTGTAGCGCTCGTTGGTCTGCTGCGCGTTGCCGAACCCGGCGAACTGCCGAATCGTCCAGGCCTTGCCGCGGTATCCGGTCGGGTAAAGGCCGCGGGTGAACGGGAACTCCCCCGGCCAGCCGATCCGCTCGAACTCTTCGTAGGACGTGCGGCCGCTCGGGCCGTATACCGGCTCCACGGGTTCGCCGGAGACGGTGGTGAAGTCGGCGTCGCGGGTGGGGGCGGCGTCGAACCGCTCCTGCCAGCGCTGCCGGCCGGCTCGGATCTGCTCAGCGTCCACAACGACCCTCCTGGTTGGAGATAGTAGGACGTCCTAGTAAGTTCGGCCAGTCGGTGCGCCACCGCTGTCCTGCTGGACGGCGGTGGCGGCCGGCTAGCCCGGCTCGGAGAAGTCGCCCGCCGCCAACCGCAGCTCGCGAAGTAGCTCGAACATCTCGTCGAGCTGGGGCTCGTCGTAGGACCCGAGCCCGAAGCCGTCGCGCATCAGGTCGTCGGTCGCCCGCCTCACCGTCGCCCGGCCGGAGTCGGTGAGGCATGCCAACACACCGCGGCCATCGCGGGGGTTGGGGCGGCGGGCGACGAATCCCTGCGCCACCAGTCGGTCGACCGTGTTGGTGACGCTGGTCGGATGCACCATCAACCGCTCGCCGATCACCGACAGCGGCAGCTGGCCGGCGCGGCTGAAGTGCAGTAGTACCAGTGCCTCGTAGCGCGCGAACGTCAACTGATACGGCTTGAGGATGCGGTCGAACCGGGTCAGCAGCAGCTGCTGTGCACGCATGATCGAGGTCGCGACCCGCATCGCGGCAGCCGATCCGAAGTGCTCGGTCCAGAGCTCGCCGGCCCGCGAGATCGGGTCGAACGGCAGATCCAGGGGCGCACTCACGCCTCTTCCAGCTTCGCGATGATCTGGTCGGCGGCGGCGTACGGGTCGGTGTCACCTGCAAGCACCTTGTCGGCGAGTTCCTCGAGCATCGTGCCGCCGCGCAGGTCGCCCATCTGCTCGCGAACCGCGGCGACCACCAGCATCTCGATCTCGTCGACCACCCGGCCACGACGGCGAGCCTCGAGCTCGCCCGACGATTGCAGCCAGTCGCGATGCCGGTCGATCTCCGCCGCCACCTCGGCGATGCCTTCCTCACGCGAGGCAACGGTCGAGAGAATCGGAGGGGTCCATGCATCAGGGCCGCGCTTCTCGCCGAGAGTGAGCATGGATTTCAGATCCCTCACCGTCTGCGTCGCGCCGTCGCGGTCGGCCTTGTTCACGACAAAGATGTCGGCGACCTCGAGAATGCCGGCCTTGGCAGCCTGGATCCCGTCCCCCATGCCCGGCGCCAACATCACGACAGTGGTGTCGGCAAGCGATGCGATCTCCACCTCGGCCTGCCCGACGCCGACGGTCTCGACCAGCACGACGTCACATCCCGCGGCGTCGAGCACTCGGAGTGCCTGGGGCGCGGCCCACGACAACCCGCCGAGATGACCGCGGGTGCCCATCGAGCGGATATAGACGCCCGGGTCGGTCGCGTGCTCCTGCATCCGCACCCGGTCACCGAGCAACGCGCCGCCGCTGAACGGCGACGTCGGATCCACAGCGAGAACGCCGACTCGCTTGCCGTCGGATCGGTACGCCGAGATCAGCACCGAGGTGGTGGTCGACTTGCCGACTCCGGGTGAGCCGGTGAGCCCGACGATCTGGGCCCGCCCGGTGTGTGATGCGAGCGCCGCCATCACCTCGCGCAGCTGCGGCGAGGCCGACTCGACCAGCGAGATCAGCCGCGCCACGCTGCGATGATCGCCGTCACGCGCCCGCCCGACCAGGGCCGCAACGTCGGTACTCACCCGGATGCACGCATGTCACATAGGTGGGGTGATGGCCCCACCGATGGCACATGCGCGGGCCTATAGCCCCACTGATGGCACATGCGTGTCAGGCGGCCGGGACCGTGAGCAGCAGGGCGTCACCCTGGCCGCCGCCACCACACAGGGCCGCCGCTCCTACGCCGCCGCCACGTCGCTTCAGCTCGAGCGCGAGCGTGAGTGCCAGCCGGGCGCCTGAGGCGCCGATCGGGTGGCCCAATGCGATCGCGCCGCCGTTGACGTTGACCTTGTCCCAGTCGACACCGAGCAGCTTTGCCGAGTGCACCCCGACCGCCGCGAACGCTTCATTGATCTCGATCAGGTCGAGGTCGGCGACGGCGAGACCGGCCCGTCCGAGCGCTTTGGTGATCGCGTTCGCGGGCTGCGCCTGCAGCGAGGCATCCGGGCCCGCCACGACGCCGTGGTGGCCGACCTCGGCGAGGATCGCCACCCCGTGTCGCTCGGCCGCCTCGCGGGACATCACGACCGCCGCGCAGGCGCCGTCGGAGATCTGCGATGACGAGCCAGCGGTGATAGTGCCGTCCTTGGCGAACGCCGGCTTCAGCCCCCCGAGGCCCTCGACACTGGTGTCAGCGCGGACACCTTCGTCGGTGGTGAACATCACCCGGTCACCGCGTCGCTGCGGAATGGCGACCGGCACGATCTCGTCGTCGAACAGTCCGTTCTTCTGCGCCGCACTCGCTAGCTCGTGGGACCGGGCGGCGAACTCGTCCTGGGACTGACGGCTGATCCCGAGCTTTGCGTTGTGCGCTTCGGTCGACTCACCCATCGCGCACTGGTCGAAGGCGCAGAACAGCCCGTCGTAAGCCATCGAGTCCACGAGCGCTGTGTCGCCGTACTTGAAGCCCTTGCGGGAGCCGGGCAGCAGGTGCGGTGCATTCGTCATCGACTCCATGCCGCCGGCCACCACGACGTCGTACTCGCCTGCGCTGATGAGCTGATCGGCCAGGGCGATCGCGTCGAGCCCGGACAGGCACACCTTGTTGATGGTGAGCGACGGGACCGTCATCGGGATGCCGCCCTTGACCGCGGCCTGACGGGCCGTGATCTGACCGGTACCAGCCTGCAGCACCTGCCCCATGATCACGTAGTCGACGGCGTCGCCGGCGACTCCGGCGCGGGCGAGCGCCGCCTCGATCGCAATGCCGCCGAGGTCGACGGCCGAGAAGTCGGCGAGGCTGCCGAGCAGCTTCCCGATGGGGGTACGGGCACCCGAGACGATCACCGAACCTGGCATGCCTGACACGATACGGGGGTGACGACGCCGCTCCTGACCCGTATCGACCACGTCGGGATCGCTTGCCGTGATCTCGACACCAGCATCGAGTTCTATGTCGCAACGTTCGGATTGGTGGTCGCCGGTCGGGAGACCAACGAGGCGCAGGGGGTACGCGAAGCGATGCTTCACGTGGCCGATGCGCCAGGCGGTGGCTCCTATGTCCAGCTGCTGGAGCCGCTCGCTCCGGATACTCCGGTCGGGAAGTTCCTCGCCACCCGCGGCGAGGGCGTGCATCACATCGGGTACGGCGTCGTCGATGTCGCGGCTGCCCTCGAACAACTCTCTGCTGACGGCATCCGGTTGGTTGACCAGCAGCCACGACACGGCTCGCTCGGCGCATCGATCGCGTTTCTCCACCCCAAGTCGGTCGGCGGAGTCCTCACCGAGTTGGTGCAGGCCGCCGCGAACTAGGGGTAATGGCGCGGCAGCGGCGAGCGGTCGGGGGCGATGGCGGCGACGACGGCGTCGAGCACCGTCTCGGTGTAGCCGACGAACAGGTGCTTGGCACCTGGGACGGCGATGATCTGGGCCTGCGGGACCGCAGCGAACCGCTGCGTCGCGTCGGCTGGGCGCAGGTAGTCGTCCAACTCAGGGACGATCGCTACCAGCGGCTTGCCGGACTCCGCCCACGCCGCGAGATCGTCGGCGGTCGCGTAGCGCAGCGGCGGCGAGATCAGGACTGCGCCGACCACCGAGGGGTCACGGCCGTGCCTCAACGCCAGATCGGTGCCGAACGACCAGCCCATCAGCCAGGGCGCCGGCAGGTCGCGGTACTCGACGAGGTCGAGGGCGGCGGCGACGTCGTACCTCTCCTTCGCACCGTCGTCGAACTCGCCCTCGCTTCTCCCGGCCTGGCTCTCCGTCCCGCGGGTGTTGAAGCGAAGGATCGCGATGTCAGCCAGAGCAGGTAGCCGGTTTGCCGCCTTGCGCAACAGGTGGCTATCCATCATCCCGCCGTGGGTCGGCAGCGGATGCAGCGCGACAATCGTCGCGATCGGTGGCGCGGCTTCGGGCAGGGCAAGCTCGCCGACCAGCGCGAGTCCGTCGGCGGTGTGCAGCGTGACCGGCTCGCGGCGCGCCGCCAGGACGGAGTTGGCGCGGATCTCGGGCATCGGCTAGCCGTAGCGCGGCGCGTTGCGCGACCGCTGCACCTTGACCCCACGCCGGCCACGGGCCCGCCAGCACGGCGTGTGCCAGTGCCGGCGGTTGGCCTCATCGCCGGGACGCCAGGCAACGAGGTGCGCCAGCGACGGGCTGATCTCCTGGTCACAGCCCGGGCAGCGGTAGGTCTTGGCGGTCGAGGAGCCGGCGACCGGCCGTACCTCCCAGTCGCCATCCGGATGCGTTTCGATCGTCGGCCGGACCCCGGACCGCAACGGCGGTGGGGAAACGTCCCTGCGACGCGCTCTCCGTGGACTCATCGGGGCCGGCTCATCGTCTCTAGCGAGCCGAGCCGAAGCCGGCGATCTCGTCGAGCAGGGGCGCCGGCGCCAGGGCCGGAAGGTGCGTGGCGGCGGCGAGGTGCAGCAAGCCGGAGCGCAGGTTGTCGGGGCCGATCGCGTCGATCATCGCGATCGGGCCATCGGGATAGCCGCAGCCAAGTGTCATCGCCGCGTCGATGTCGTCGTACGACGCGTAGCCGTCATCGACCATCCGGATGGCATCGCCGAGGTGCGGCAACACCAGGTAGTCGACGAGGTGACCTGGGCGATCCCGGCACGCGACGGCGGTGAAGCCGGTCGCTGCCAGGGCCGCCACCGCGGTCGCGACGGCATCTGGCGCGCTGCGCTGGGTCGCCACCACCTCGATGACGCCCGGCCGCGGCGCGAGCGGGAGATGCAGGCCGACGATCGACTCGTCGCGGCCGAGACCGACCCCGAGGGTGGCAACCGGCGCCTCGTCGGTCGTGGCAACCGCGATCACGGTGTCGGGCTTGACGTTGCTCGCCACGCGGGCGAGCAGATCCGCGCTGGCCGTGCGCGAACCACCGTCGACGAGCACGACATCGGCTTCGGCGAAACCATTGAGGTCAGCTTCGCTGACCGCCCAGAGTGCGTCGAGCACCCGTGACCGAGTCGCGCCGGCGACCCGGAGCATCCGAGCGCCGGCCCGCGGCTGCCCGGTCGTGAACGCCGGCGTTTCGAGCACCGGCACCGGGTCCTTGCCGTCATACGTGTAGTAGCCGCGACCGGACTTGCGACCGAGCCAGCCGGCCGTGACGAGTCTTTTGAGCAAGGGCGACGGCGCGTAGCGCTGGTCCCTGGTCTCGTCGAACAGGGTCTCGATCACGTCGAGACAGACATCCAGACCGATCAGGTCCATCAGCGTCAGCGGACCCATCGGCAATCCGCACGCGGCGACGATGGCCGCGTCGATGTCCGCGACCGACGCCTGCTTGGTCTCGGCAGCGAGCGCGGCCGCGTTGAGATAGCCGAGCAGCAGTGCATTGGCGACGAATCCCGCCCGGTCACCGACCGACACCGGCGACTTACCGCATCGCGACGTCAACGCGGTGACGGCCGCGATCACCTCGGTGTCCGTCCGGACCGTGTGCACGACCTCGACGAGCTTCATGACCGGCGCCGGGTTGAAGAAGTGCATGCCGAGCACCCGGTCGGGCCGGCTCGTCGCCGACGCGATCGCCGTCACCGGCAGTGACGACGTGTTGGTCGCGAAGATCGTCGCTGGCGGGCAGAGCGAGTCGATCTCGGCGAAGAAGTGCGTCTTGACGTCGAGACGCTCCGGGATCGCCTCGGTGATGAGGTCACCACGAGCAAGTTCGGCCCGATCGGTCGTGAACGTCACGCGCGCCAGAATCGCGTCGCGCTCTGCTGCTCCGAGCTTTCCGCGCTCAACCGCCCGGCTGAGGGACTGCACGAGCCGGCCGCGGCCGGCGGCGAGCAGTTCCTCGTCGATCTCGACGGCGAGGACGTCGAGGCCCGCTCTCGCGAACACCTCCACGATGCCGGCGCCCATCGTGCCGAGACCGACGACCCCCGCGGTGCGAATCTCCACGACTTCATTGTCTTCCATCGGCATTGTCGTCAGCGACTCGTACCGGATTCATGGTGCGGTGCAGAGCTTCCTTGCGTACCCGGACTTTGCGGCGTCCGCCACGGCGCTCGACGACCGTCGACTCGGGAAGCAACGCGTCGAGGCGCTGCCGGTCGTCGCTGCGGCGCAACGACCTGCCGGAGGGCTAGAACAACCGATCCGCGACGTTGTCGATGCCGCGAAGAACCTCGTAGTCGACGACAAGGCAGTCGATGCCACGCTCTGCGGCGAGCACCTTCGCCTGCGGCTTGATCTCCTGAGCGACGAACAATCCGCGGACCGGTCGCAGCAGCGGGTCGCGGGCGAGCCGTTCGAGGTATCGCGTCAGCTGCTCGACGCCATCGATCTCACCGCGGCGCTTCACCTCGACGGCGATGTACCCGACCGCGTCCCGACACATCAGGTCGACCGGCCCGATATCGGTCGGGAACTCCCGTCGTACCAGGGTGAATCCATCCCCGAGCAGGCCGCAGTTCTCCGCCAGCAGAGCCTGCAGGTGCGCCTCGACCCCATCCTTCTGCAGGCCTGGGTCTATGCCGAGGTCGTGTGCCGCCTCGGAGAGCACCTCGTCGATCGTGATCAGGAGTTGCTCGCCCGCCTTGTTGACCACGGTCCACTCGTTCGGCTCCTGCCGAAGTGTGCACGGCGGCGACATCCACATCAGCGGCTTGTAACCGCCGGCATCGGAGTGAACGAGGACGCTGCCATCGGCCTTACAGACGAGCAGCCGGGTCGCCATCGGCAGGTGAGCGTTCAACCGGCCGGTGTAGTCCACCGCGCACCGCGCCACGACCAGCCGCACGCCGACAAGGTACGGGACCCGAGGATCGTTGTGCGCAATAGGTTTGCCCGAGCTGCGGCGGCCGCCTCTGGGCTCGCCGGCCCCTCGACCGCTACCGATATCAGTACTTATTCTCCCCGTATGCATGCTCGTGACCTGGACGAGTGGCAGCAGACGCTCGAACTTGCGGATGCTGAACTGCGGGATGGTGAGCGGCTGGCGCTGGAAGGTGAGCCGACGCCGGAGGAACTGCGGGCGTTCGCCGAAGAGCACGACAAGATCGCCGCCGACCAAGATGCACTCGCCGACGCTCGGGACCAGCAGGCGCGGGAACGGGATACCGCCGCCTTCGAGCGCGACGTCCGAGGGTCCCGCCGCGACCGCGTCGCTCGCGGGCGTTCGGAAGATAAGGATGAAGGGGCGATCGACCGGTTAGTGGCAGGTGCGGACCGCGACCTAGCAGCAGGCGACCGCGCCGATTCCCTCGACGACCGTCAAAACGCCGCGAATTCGCGGCATGCGGCGGCAGCTTTGCGCCAGCGCGGCGCGGATGACAGAGCCGCTGCTGCGAATCGTGAGGACGCGCTGCAGCGCGAAGTCGCTGGTCTCAGTCAGGCGCTCCGCACCCGCTTGCTCATCGGCCAGGCCGAAGGACTGCTCATGGCGCGCTACAACCTCGATCAGGACGCGGCGTTTCGACTTCTGGTCAAGCTCTCGCAGGTGGAGCACATCAAGCTGCGGGATGTCGCAGCCCAGCTGGTCGACGACGCAGCCCGCGAAGCGCGTGCCGCCGCCAGCGACCAGGGCGTCGCCACGTCGTAACTCCCGCGACCACGGATCAGGCATCGGCTGCCGCGGCGGCATGCGCGAGGTCACGGCGAGCACGCGCCCGTTGGATCGAGTTACCCAGTCGCATCAAAGCTCGCATGGCGCCGGGGCTTCGGCGGGCGGCTGCGACCGCGGTGCGGTCCGTCAGGGTCTGGATCGATGGCTCGACCTCGACCGCTTGGTGCGCATCAGTGGAGGAGAGGGCGAACAGGCGCCACGTTCCGGGCACGCCTTTGAGTTCCTGTTCACCGCGGTCGGTGAAGCCAAGCCCGGAGCCGACAACGATGTCGCGAACCGTTTGAGACACCAGGATCTCGCCGGATCGGGCCGCAGCCGACACCCGGGCGCCGATGTGCACGGTCAAGCCGGCGATCTCGGGACCGGCGCGCTCGATCTCACCGGTGTGCAGGCCGGCCCGGATCTCCAGACCCAGCTCGTGCGCGTCACGACGGATCGTGTCCGCACAGCGGATTGCCCGGCCCGGACCGTCGAACACACTCAGCGTCCCGTCGCCGAGCACCTTGACCAACCGTCCACCGGCATGCTCAACCGCGAGGTGGGCCTGACGTTCGTGGGCGTCGCGGACCTTCCGATAGTGCGCATCGCCGAGGTTCACCAGCAGTTCGGTCGAGCCGACGATGTCCGTGAACAACACCGTCCCGAGCGAGCGATCCGCGTCACCTGGGCGCTCTGCCCCGAGAACTACCTGCTCGACGTAGTCGATGATCTCGGTGTAGCCCTCGCCTAACGACGCGCCCGCGGGAACGGCAGGCAGGGAGTGATAGGTCGCGCCCGGAACGAGCGCGGCAACCCGCCTCACTGCGGCGTCGGGTATTCGGTCGCTGTCCTGCCGGACGACATAAGTCGGGACCTGGATGGCTCGCAGCACATCCGTCACGTCGACCCGCGGGAACCACTCGCCATGGCTACGCGCGGCTGACGGCGTCGCCGAACTCCGCTCGAGCAGACCCATCAACCGGCGGTTGTACGGCGAGTCCATGGCCGAACTCCACAGCCGTGCCACCAGGCCGGATCCCCATTGTCCGTAAGCCGCCTGGTGCGCCTCGCGGTAGCTCGCTGCCTCCTCCTCGCTCCAGCCTGCCGGAACATCCGGACCGGCTGGCAGACCGTCCGCGAACGGGACGTGAAGAAGCAGCGTGGAGACCCGTTCAGGCGCACACGCGGCCACCATAGCGACCGGGTAGCAGGTCGAGAACGTCCCGAAGAGCACCGCGTGATCCATTCCGGCGGAGTCCATCACGGCAAGGACGTCTTCTGCCTGCTGCTCGAGCGTCGGCGCGTAGGGCACCGGGTCTGACAGACCGAATCCGCGCCGCTGGAAGATGACTGCGCGACCGAGGCCGGCGACTCGCTCGAAGTTGTGGTGGACATGAGGATCGGTCCAACACAGGTCGAGGTGCTGCACGATCTCAAGGTGGATGACGACGTTGACAGGTCCGTCGCCAATCACCTGATACGCGAGCGCGGCGCCGTCGCGCTCGACGTACTGAGTGGGCGGCGGATCCACTTGGTCAGTGTATTGACCGCTTCGTCCTCCGCGGGGACCGTCAGGACCCGGCGACCACCCCTTGGTCGGCGGCCGGTTCACGGGCTCCCCGCTGCCGCGGTACGTCGAAGCGGCGGGCGAGGAAGTACTCGACGACAGCGTCGGCACCCAGTGGCCTCGCAAAGTGGAAGCCTTGCGCGAAGTCGCAGCCCATGCCGGCGAGCATGCCGACCTGCTCCGGCTCCTCGATCCCCTCCGCGACCACGGTGAGCCCGAATGCATGAGCGAGCTTGATCACCGACGCGACGATCGCGGAAGCGCGGCCCCGGTGTCCGAGCGGCGCGATGAACGACCGGTCGATCTTCAGCTCGTCGACCGGGAGCCGCTCGAGGTAGCCCAGCGATGAGTACCCGGTCCCGAAGTCGTCGATCGACACCGAGACGCCGACGTGCCGCAACTCGGCGATCGTCGCGGCGGCGGTTTCGTAGTCGCGCATGAACACTGTCTCGGTGATCTCCAGTGTGAGGTGCGATGGGCTCACGCCGCTGTCCTCGAGGGCGCTGGTCACGATGTCGACAAAGTCCGGGTTGGCGAGCTGGCGCGCCGAGACGTTCACCGACATCTGGCAGTCCGGCCGGAACCCCGGGATCTGCTGCCAGCGCCGAAGTTGTCGGCAGGATTCGCGCAGGACCCATTCCCCGATCGGCACGATCAGCCCGGTCTCCTCGGCTACCGAGATGAACTCGCTGGGTGGCAGCAAGGTGTCGCGGTCGCGGCATCGCAACAGCGCCTCGACACCAACCGGCTCAGCTTCGGGCAGTTGCAGGATCGGCTGGAACTCCAGGAAGAGCCCCGAGCCGTCAACCGCATGTCGCAGCCGGTTGTCGATGAGCAGCTTGTGGCGGACCTGCGCTCGCATCCCGTCGTCGAACAGCGCGTACTGCGCCCGGCCACCCTCCTTCGCGCGGTACAACGCGGCGTCGGCATCCCGGAGCAGATCGCCCGCGTCGTCGCCGACCTCGGCCAGCGCGATGCCGATGCTCGCCGTGACGTACACCTCCTGATCGAGCAAGCGGAACGGGTCCTGGAAGGCGGTGAGTATCCGGTCGGCGACCGCGATCGCGCTGATCGGACCTTCGAGTGCCTCACAGAGGATGACGAACTCGTCGCCACCGAAGCGCCCGACCGTGTCGCTAGGACGGGTAACCGCTTGTAGCCGGCAGGCCACCTGAACCAACAGCTCATCTCCCACGGCATGTCCGCTGCTGTCGTTGACGAGCTTGAACCGGTCGAGGTCGAGGAACAGGACGGCTCCGGTCGATCCGGCCCGTCCGGTGCGGGCGAGCAGGTGTTGGAGGCGGTCGAGGACGAGCGCGCGGTTCGGCAGGCCGGTCAGCATGTCGTGCATCGCGGCGTGCGCGAGCTGCTCCTCCGCGCGCTTGCGCTCGGTGATGTCGTGACAGGTGATGACGATGCCCTTGACGGCAGGATCGGCGAGCAGGTTCTGCACCCGGGCCTCGACCTCGTGCGTCTCTTCGCCGACCGGGATCCGGAAGTCGACTCGATTCGACCCGCGGTTCTCGGGCTCGTTCTGGTACCGCCGCAGAAACGCGCCGAGCGCCGGTCGGTCCGGTGCAGCGAGTACGGCGAGGACGTCCGATCCGAGCAGCTGATTGGTCGACAGGCCGAGCATGGCGGGGACACTCGGCGTGACGTAGGTCAGGCGACCGGCGGAGTCGACCACGAAGACGAGGTCGGAGCCGTGACGGACCAGCGAGGCAAGGCGCGCCTCGCTCCGCACCCTGGCGGCTGCCATCGCGTTGAACGCCGTACCGAGTTCGGCGAGCTCGCGCGGGCCGGTCTCCGGCACCCGGCCCTCGCTCCCGACCAGGACGGCTTCGGCGAACTCAGTCCGGTCGAGATTGCTACCCGCCAGAGCGTTGAGAGCATCCCTGAGCCGCTTGGTAGGACGCACGATCCGGCGGTAGACGATCGCGCCGAGGCCGAGGACAGCGAGTAACAGAGCCGCACCGATCGCGAGGTTTCGATACAGGTCTTGATAGGCGTGCCCGTACGCGGCCGATCGCGAGATCCCCGCGAGGATCGACCAGTCCGTGCCGGGTACCGGAATGGTGGTGTAAATCCGCTCCACACCGTCGACGCCGAGGCCGGTGTGCGAACGGCTGGGACTCAGCAAGTCCGGCGACAAGGTCCGGGGGTGCGGCGTCGTACCGTGCCCGGCTCCGGCGTGACGATCGAGCAGGAGTCCGCTGTGCCGGTCGACCACGACCAGGTCCAGCGACGAGGTGGTCGCATCCAGGAGCGCACCCTGGCCCGTCACGGCGAGAACGAGCAGGCGGGGCTGGCCGCTACCGGTGATGGGCACCGCGATGGCGATGTCGCCGCGGCCGCGCACACCCGGCGACGGCACCACCACCGGCCAGACATGCGCGGTCGACCGTTGCAGCCAGCTGGCCGACGCCGGAATCGTCGGGCCACCTGAGGAGCAGAGCGTGGTCGCGTCCGGTCGCATCACGGCCAGCCGTGCGGTATCGGCAAGCCGGCTGATCGCCCGTAACGCGGCCGCGCAGGTCGCGGGATCTGCGCTGTTGACGCCCGGCTGATGGACGAGGGTCTGCATCGTCGACGGCAGACCGCTGCGCAGGTAGTTGTCGAGGTCGCGTTCCTGCGCCTGCGCCTCACGCGCCACTTGGGTGACCGCTGCGCTACGAGCGGCGTGGAAGTCGCTGATCGCGTTCGCCCCGACGAGCACACCCAGGATGAGCACCGCGAGTACGAACAGGCCGGCCAGCTGCACGCCAACTGAGGCGTTGCGCCCGGGGAGAAGACGGCGACGTACCTCGCCCTTGTTCACTATTGCCCTCCGCATTCACGCGGCGGCCGTAGCAGACGTATGGGTCCGTCGCGTCGGGCAACCGCGTAGTTGACGCCACTATCGCCGGAATGAACGGCGAGCGACACGGCGCAACCGGCCCGAATTCGGGGGTGCAAACAGCCCGATTCAGACACCCGGCCGGATAATCCCGTTGCCCGGGGGGCCGAAAATGGCCGGGTGAGTACGAACTTTCGCGCCGGCCAGGTGGTCACAGTGTTCCGGTCTCGCCTGCGGGCCGACGCACACCCGAGGTACGCCGAGCATGCCGCCGAGATCAGCGCCCTGGCGACGAGCATGCCGGGGTACGTCGATCACAAGTCGTTCACCGCTGATGACGGCGAGCGGGTGACGGTAGTCACCTTCGACGATGCCGCGAGCCAGGAGGCCTGGCGGCGGCAGGTCGACCACGCGGCGGCCCAGCGAGCCGGAATCGAGTCGTACTACGAGCGCTACTCGATCCAGGTCACGACCGTGACCCGGGTCTCACAATTCACCCGGCCGTGAGGGCGACCGGGCCGGAATACAACCTTCGACGCGAGCCTTCAGACCGGTATGGAGATCAAGGAGCTGGGTCACCTCGTCCTCTACGTCCACGACCTCGAGCGTTCGGCGCGGTTCTACCGGGACGTTCTTGGCTGGCGGCCGATCATGGACGACTCCAACCGTCCGCCCAACTTCCCCGCTGCGGCGTTCTCGGCGCCGTCCGGCCGCACCCACCACGAGCTGCTGCTCATCGAAGTCGGCCCGGAAGCGACCGACATCCCCTCGGGCAGGCGGGTAGGTCTCTACCACTTCGGGCTGAAGGTCGGCGACAGCGATGACGAGCTGCGCGACGCGCTCGCGACCCTCCAGGAGCACGGCGTGAACGTCGTTGGCGCGTCCGACCACACTGTGACGCACAGCCTCTACATCACCGACCCGGATGGCAATGAGATCGAGCTGTACGTCGACGTACCGGGCATCGACTGGCGCAACGATCCTGATCTGATCCTGGCGCCGGTCAAGCCACTGCGGCTCTAATCGGCAGGCTCACCCATCGGTAGCCTGAACAGGATGCGTCCCCCGGGCAGAAGCTGGCTCGGCTTGCGTTTGCTGCTCGCTGTCGCTCTCGCGCTCGTCACCTCAGCAACGGCAGCCGCGGGCGGCCAGCTCATCTCGACCCCGGGGCACAGCGGAGCAGTCGTCGCGCTGCACGCGGGTGCGGAGGGCGTTGTCGTCCTTACGCACCGCCACGGTATCGCCGGCGGCGCAGTCGCCGGGCTGGCTCCGCCGTCAGCGGTCCCGCCGATGCGGGTGCCGATCACAGCGGCGCGCACCTCGGCGCGCGGGACAGCCCGACCGACGGGTGCTGTCCAGCCACGTGGCCCACCTCAGCAGCTCAGCGACAACTAGTCGGCGCCGGCAATCCGGCGCACTGAGCGTGTGAGGTTCCGATGGAAATCGGCCCCGATCTTCGGATGCTGCTGACTGCCCTCGGTGTCTTCGCGGTTCTCATCGTGGTGCCGTTCGTCTCGATCGAGTACGACCGGCGCAAGAAGCTGCGTGAGGGCCACGACGCCGAGTAGCAGTCACCGCCCGGGCGGTCTCGTCACCGCCCGGGCGGTTTCGTCAGCCGCGGGC
>JAICXJ010000051.1 GCA_025980465.1 Frankiales bacterium
CCCGCCTCCGGAGGGCGGTGCTCTATCCCCTGAGCTACGGGGGCGGGGACCTAGCGAGGCTAGCAGCGAGATGGCCCTGCTCCGATAGCCTCCGAGCATGCCGATAAGGGTGCTCGTCGTGGAGGACGACGACGTGATCCGGCAGCTCATCACGGTCAACCTTGAGCTCGAGGGGTTCCAGGTCCTCACCGCGATTGACGGCCAGGAGGCCCTCGACAACGTCCTGGAGTTCGCTCCCGACGTGATCACGCTCGACGTGATGATGCCGCGGCTGGATGGTTGGGCCACTGCGACCCAACTGCGGGCCAATCCCGACACCGCACATATAAAGGTGGTGTTGCTCTCGGCCCGGGCCCAGGACGCCGACATCCAGCACGGCGAGCGGCTCGGTGTCGATGCCTACCTCACCAAGCCGTTCGATCCCGACGAGCTGGTGGCGACGGTACGACGGCTGGCGGGCGAGTCAGGCGTCAACGGCGGCTCCTGACCCGCAAATCGTTGGTACGCGACCGATAACCTTTCGAGGTGACTCCGGCAGATCTTGGTGACGCCGTGGTGGCCGCGATCAGCGCGGCCGTCGCGGCGGGTGAGATTGCCGTGACGCCGCCGGACACCGTCTTGATCGAGCGTCCGAAGAACCGCGACCACGGCGACTACGCCACCAATGCCGCCCTTCAGCTCGCCAAGCCGGCCGGCCGGCCGCCTCGGGAGGTCGCCGAGCTCATCGCTGCCCGGCTGCGGGAGTCCACGGCGATCGAGTCCGTCGACATTGCCGGGCCCGGCTTCCTCAACATCACCCTGTCCCACGCCGCGCAGGGCGAGCTTGCCCGCACCATCGTCGCTGCCGGTACGACGTACGGGAACAACGAGACCCTCGCGAAGGAGCGGATCAACCTCGAGTTCGTTTCGGCGAACCCGACCGGGCCGGTCCATCTCGGCCACACCCGCTGGGCGGCGCTGGGCGACTCACTCCGCCGGCTGCTCGAGGCCTCCGGCGCCGACGTGACCAGCGAGTTCTACGTCAACGACGCCGGCGTTCAGATGATGCGTTTCGGGGAGTCGTTACGGGCCGCGGCACTCGGCGAGCCCACACCCGCGGAAGGTTACGCCGGCGACTACGTCGTTGAAGTCGCTGCCCGCGCGGTCCAGCAGCGCCCTGAGCTCGTCGAGCTGCCTGCGGACGAGTCGATCGAGGCGTTTCGCCGAGTCGGCCACGACCTGATGCTGGCCGAGATCCGGGAAAGCCTCGTTCGCTTCGGCGTGCATTTCGACGTCTGGTTCTCCGAGGAGACCCTGCACGCCTCGGGCGCCGTCGAGCATGCCCTCGCCGTCCTGCGGGAGCACGGGCACGTCGATGACAGAGATGGTGCGGTCTGGTTGCGCACTACCGACTACGGAGACGACAAGGATCGGGTGCTGCTCCGCGGCAATGGCGAGCCGACCTACTTCGCTGCCGACGCGGCGTACTACATCAATAAGCGCGAGCGCGGTTTCGATCGCTGCGTGTACATGCTCGGTGCCGACCATCACGGGTACGTCGCGCGGCTGCGGACCCTGGCCGCGTGTGCCGGCGACGATCCGGACAGTCACATCGAGGTGATGATCGGCCAGCTGGTGAAGTTGTTGCGCGATGGTGAACAGGTCAGGCTCTCGAAACGGGCCGGCTCGATCATCACCCTCGATGAGCTGGTCGACGCCGTGGGCGTGGACGCGGCCCGATACACCCTCGCTCGCTATCCCGCCGATTCGCCGATGACGCTTGACATCAGCTTGATCACCCGACAGACCAACGACAACCCCGTCTTTTACGTCCAGTACGCGCACGCCCGGATCTCCTCGCTGCTTCGCAACGCCGAGGCTCTCGGTGTCCAACGCGGTGACGATGCCTCATTCGATCCCACGTTGTTGGCCGAACCGCAGGAAGGCGAGCTGCTCGGAGCGCTGGGGGAGTTTCCCCGGGTCGTGGCCGGTGCCGCTGAGCTTCGCGAGCCGCATCGCGTTGCGCGCTACCTCGAGGAGCTGGCCGCGATCTACCACCGGTTCTACGACGCGTGCCGGGTGCTCCCCACGGGTGACGAGCCGGCGACCGACCTGAGCCGAGCTCGGCTGTGGTTGGTCGAGGCGACCAGGATCGTGCTTGCGAACGGCCTCGGGCTGCTCGGCGTTTCTGCGCCGGAGCGGATGTGAACCGGTGAGAGCCCATCCCGCTGGCGCGCTTCATGAAGACGTTGCATCGACCCCCCATGCGGTCGGGCCGCCGCCCGCCGCGCTGGGACTGATCGATCCGGCGATCTGGCCACTCGGCGCGGAGCGGGTCCGCGGCGTCCTCAACCTCGGTGGCTGTGACATCCGTGATCTGGTCGAGCAGCACGGTTCCCCGGCGTACCTGCTGGTCGAGGACGACGTCCGCGCCCGCTGCCGCAGCTACCGCGCAGCGTTCGGTAACGACGTCGACATCTATTACGCGGCGAAGGCCTTCCTGTCGAAGGCGGTCGTTGGCTGGGTCCTCGACGAGGGACTCTCACTCGACGTCGCGACGGGCGGCGAGCTTGCCACCGCTCTGGCTGCCGGATTCCCAGCCGAGCGCATCCTGGTGCACGGCAACAACAAATCGCCCGACGAGATCGAGCAGGCAGTCGCCGCCGGGGTCGGGCGGGTCGTCATCGACAGCGACCTCGAGATCGCCCGGCTCGCACATGCGGCGGAGGCCGCCGGCATCGTGCAGAAGGTTCTGGTGCGGGTGACGGTCGGCGTCGAGGCCCATACCCACGAGTTCATCGCGACCGCGCATGAAGACCAGAAGTTCGGCTTCTCGCTTGCAAGCGGTGCCGCCCTCGAGGCGGTACGACGGGTGACAGCTCTGCCGTCGCTGGAGCTGGTCGGGCTGCACAGTCACATCGGCTCACAGATCTTCGACACCGCGGGGTTCGAGGTCGCCGCTCACCGTGTCGTCGGCCTGGTAGCTGCGATCCGTGACGCGACCGGCTTGCTCCTGCCCGAGCTCGACCTAGGCGGCGGTCTCGGAATCGCCTACACCGACGAGGACGACCCGGCCGACGTAGCCGAGGTCGCGAAGCAGCTGCGCGCGATCGTCGAGCGCGAGTGCGCCGCCAGTGTACTTCCGGTGCCGCGGCTCGCAGTGGAGCCCGGGCGGGCGATCGTCGGCCCGGGCGGCGTCACGGTCTATGAGGTGGGCACGGTCAAAGACGTCGACCAGATCCGCACCTACGTCAGCGTCGACGGCGGCATGAGTGACAACATTCGCACCGCGCTGTACGGCTCGTCGTACACCTGCGTCCTCGCATCACGCGAGAGCGATGCCGAGCCGATGCTGGCGCGGGTCGTCGGCAAGCATTGCGAGGCGGGGGACATCGTGGTGCGCGATGTGTGGCTGCCGAGTGACGTCGCACCAGGCGACTTGTTGGCGGTCGCGGCGACCGGCGCTTACTGTCGCTCGATGGCGAGCAACTACAACGCCATGCCGCGCCCGCCCGTGATCGCCGTTAAGGACGGCGCGAGCACGGTGCTGTTGCGCCGTGAATCGCTCGACGACCTGCTCGGGCTGGATCAGGGATGAGCAGGTCGCTGAAGGTCGCACTGCTCGGCTGCGGAGTGGTGGGCAGCGAGGTGGTGCGGTTGATCGGGGCGCACCGAGAGGATCTCGCCCACCGCATCGGCGCGCCGTTGGAGATCGTCGGCATCGCCGTACGCCGCCCGCAACGGCAACGTGACGTCGACATCGATCCCGCACTGTTCACCACCGACAGCGAGAGCCTGGTCGCCCGTGCGGACATCGATGTCGTCATCGAGGTGATCGGCGGGATCGAGCCGGCCCGGACACTCCTTATTAATGCGCTCGAGCGTGGCGCCTCGGTGGTGACCGCCAACAAGGCGCTGCTCGCAGAGGACGGCGGGTCGCTGTACGAAGCGGCGGCGCGCGGAAACAGCGACCTCTACTGCGAGGCGAGCGTGGCCGGTGCGATCCCGCTGCTGCGACCGCTCCGGGAGTCACTTGCCGGCGACCGGGTCACCCGCGTCATGGGCATCGTCAACGGCACCACCAACTACATCCTCACCAAGATGGACGCCACCGGTGCCGGTTTCACCGACGCCCTCGAGGAGGCACAGGCACTCGGCTACGCCGAAGCTGATCCATCGGCCGACGTCGACGGCTTCGACGCGGCGGCCAAGGCGGCGATCCTTGCCGGCTTGGCGTTCCACACCCGGGTGACCGCCGCCGACGTTCACCGCGAGGGAATCAGCGACGTCACCGCCGGTGACGTCGCCAGCGCGCGCGACATGGACGGCGTGGTCAAGCTGCTCGCGATTGCGGAGCGCGCTCCGGACCGTAGCGGGCGCGAGTCGGTCGGCGTCCGGGTCCACCCGGCGATCCTGCCGCGCACCCACCCGCTCGCCGGTGTGCGTGACGCCTACAACGCGGTGTTCGTCGAAGCCGATGCTGCTGGGCAGCTGATGTTCTACGGCCGTGGTGCCGGCGGATCGCCCACCGCGAGCGCGGTGCTCGGTGATCTGGTCGCGGTATGTCGCAACCGGCTGACCGGAGCGCGGGGAGCCGGCGACTCGTCGTACGCGGCGCTTCCGATCCGCCCGATGGGGGAGACCATCACCCGCTACCACGTCAGCCTCGACGTCGCGGACAAGGCAGGCGTGCTGGCGAACGTCGCTCAGGCGTTCGCGATCCACGATGTGTCGATCCAGACGGTCCGCCAGGAAGGTCATGGCGACGATGCGACGCTCGTGCTGGTCACCCACGAGGCGAGCGACGCGGCGCTGTCGGCGACCGTGGAGGAGCTGCGGCGGCTAGACGCGGTGCGCGCGGTCGCCAGTGTCATGCGGGTCGAGGGAGGGGACGCCGGGTGAGCGCGCCGGGCCTCCGCAGCTCGCCCTGGCGCGGCGTGATCGAGGAGTACCGCGACCGGCTGCCGGTGACCGACGCGACGCCGGTGGTCACGCTGCTCGAGGGCGGTACGCCGCTCGTGCCGGCCCCGCGGCTGTCTGCGATGACCGGCTGCGACGTCCACTTGAAGGTGGAGGGGCTCAACCCCACCGGCTCGTTCAAGGATCGCGGCATGACGATGGCGATCTCCAAGGCCGCCGAGGAGGGAGCGAAGGCGGTCATCTGTGCCTCGACCGGCAACACCTCGGCGAGTGCTGCGGCATATGCGGTGCGCGCCGGCATGGTCTGCGCGGTCCTCGTCCCGCGGGGGAAGATCGCGATGGGCAAGTTGGCGCAGGCGCTCGTGCACGGCGCGCGGCTGCTTCAGGTCGACGGCAATTTCGACGACTGCCTGAACCTGGCGCGCGACCTCGCGGACAAGTTCCCGGTATCGCTGGTCAACTCGGTCAACGAGTTCCGCATCGAGGGACAGAAGACCGCGTCGTTCGAGATCTGCGATGCGCTCGGCGACGCCCCCGACATCCACTGCCTTCCGGTGGGCAATGCCGGCAACATCACGGCGTACTGGAAGGGCTACTGCGAGTACGCCGCCGACGGCGCGACGTCGAAGCGGCCCCGGATGCGTGGCTTCCAGGCTGCCGGTGCGGCGCCGATCGTGAAGGGTGAGGTGGTCCGCACACCATCCACGATCGCCACCGCGATCCGCATCGGCAACCCCGCCTCGTGGCAACAGGCACTCGCCGCGCGCGACGAGTCGGGAGGTGCCATCGAGGCGGTGACAGACCGCGACATCCTGAACGCGTACCGGCTGTTGGCCCGGCAGGAGGGCGTCTTCGTCGAGCCGGCGAGTGCGGCGAGCATCGCTGGGCTGTTGCAGGCGCACGCCGCCGGAACCATCCCCGCCGGCCAGCGGGTCGTGTGCACCGTGACCGGCAACGGGCTGAAGGATCCGGAGTGGGCGATCGCCGGTGCGCCGGCACCGATCACCATCCCCGCCGAGGTCTCCGCCGCCGCCGAAGAGCTGGATTTATAAGGTATGGCAAGGAAAAGCGGCCCCGCCTTCAAGGCGGCCCCGGTGCGAGTCAGGGTGCCGGCGAGCAGTGCCAACCTTGGACCCGGCTTCGACACCCTCGGCCTTGCGCTGGCGCTGTACGACGACGTCGTCGTGCGGGTCACCGACGAGCCGGGCCTGACCGTCGACGTCGCCGGGATGGGCGCGGCCAGCGTGCCGCGCAACTCCCGTCACCTCGTCGTGAAGTCGATGCGAGCGGCCTTCAAGCTGCTCGGCGGTGCGCCGGCCGGGCTCGAAGTGGTCTGCGCCAACCGCATTCCCCACAGTCGCGGTCTCGGGTCGTCGGCCGCGGCGATCGTGGCCGGCGTTGTCGCGGCACGCGGCTTGGTCGTCGGTGGCCATGAACGGATGGATGACGATGGGGTGCTCGCCCTCTCCGCTCAGCTCGAGGGACATCCGGACAACGTCGCCGCCTGCCTGTTCGGAGGGTTGACCGTCGCTTGGAGTGAGGCCGGCCTGGCGCGAGCGATCAAGGTGGAGGTCGATCCGTCGATTGCCCCGGTCGCATTCGTGCCTGGTTCGAGCTCGTCGACGAAGGCCGCGCGCAAGTTGCTGCCCGAGGTCATCTCGCACGAGGACGCCGTGGCGAACACGTCACGCTCGGCGCTCCTCGTCGAGGCGATCCGCAGCCGCCCCGACGTACTCCTCGCCGCCACCGAGGACCGGCTGCATCAGCCGTACCGGGAACCGGCGATGCCACGTACCGCCGCCTTGGTCGCGGAGCTCCGAGACGCCGGGATTGCCGCTGTCGTTTCCGGCGCCGGTCCCACCGTGCTCGCGCTGACCACGGCCGCGGACCGCGAGACGGCGATGGGGTACGCGCGCCGGGGCTGGAGCGCGCTTCCGCTCGAGATCGACCCCCGCGGCGCCGAGATCGTGGCCCTCTAGCCGAGTTGTCAGCACCACCGGGTGCTGGGGCCCCCGCTGGCGCTGACAACTCGCGGCGACACGCGGAATAGGCCGATGTGGACGTTTGTTGGCAGGAATGGACAGTCGCGACTACGCTGTCCATGCGACAGCCGCCCAGTCGGGCGAGGTCATCTCCGTCAGCAGTAGCCAGCGATTCTGGCAACGCATCATCTGCCTCCCGAAATCGCCGGTTTCGGCGAAGGCCCTCCTGCAGTTCCCCAGTACGAGGACCCTCCGAGAAGACCAGCCCTGGCCGGCTCAACACACTCCCGCCGCGAAGGTGGGTCCCGGTGCGCTTCGGCATTGCCTAGCCGCATCGAACACTTTCAGGAAGGACCAGCTAGTGAGCGACACTCACGACGCCGAGTCGGGCGCGGTCACCGCGACCGAGTCGGCGAATGGATCGGCGAACGGCCAGCGCGCGGCCGCCACGGAGAGCGAGGCCGGCGCCAAGCCGCGCCGCCGCACCGGTGGCCTGTCAGGCATGCTCCTTCCGGAGTTGCAGACCCTCGCCGGCGATCTCGGGATCACCGGGACGGCGAAGATGCGCAAGGGCCAGCTGATCGAGGCCATCCAGGCCGAGCAAGGTGGCGGCTCCGCCGAGTCCCGCAACGGTGTCCAGGCCACGACCGACCGGCCCGCGCCGGAGCAGCGTCCGCGCAACAGCGATCGCCAGCCGCGCCGCGACGACCAGCCGCGCGACGACCAGCCGCGCAACGGCCAGCAGGGCAACCGCAGCAACAACGGTGACCGGCAGAACAACTCCGACCGCCAAGGTGGCGGCCAGAACAACCGGCCGAACCGCGCCGATCACAACAGTGGCGACCAGAACAGTGGCGATCAGAACAGCACCGATCAGAACAGTGCTGGTCAGAACAGTGCTGGTCAGAACAGTGCTGGTCAGAACAGTGCTGGTCAGAACAGTGCTGGTCAGAACAGTGGCAACCGCCAGGGCGGTCAACTCCAGGGTGGCGGTCAGGGCCAGGGCGGTGGCGGCCGTGAGGATGAGTACGGCTCGAACCGGTCACGCCGCGGCCGGTTCCGCGAGCGCAACCGCGGCCGTGGTGGCGGTCGCGACCGCTTCGGCCAGAACGAGGCCGAGCCGGTGATCTCCGAGGACGACGTCCTGGTGCCGGTTGCCGGCATCGTCGACATCCTCGACAACTACGCCTTCGTCCGCACCAGCGGGTACCTGTCCAGCCCCGATGACGTCTACGTCTCGCTGTCGCAGGTACGCCGCCACGGTCTGCGCAAGGGTGACGCCGTCACCGGCGCAGTCCGCCAGCCGCGTGAAGGTGAGCGGCGCGAGAAGTTCAACGCACTTGTCCGTCTCGACACCGTCAACGGTGTCGACCCGGAGACGGCGAAGAGCCGGCCCGAGTTCGCCAAGCTGATCCCGCTCTACCCGCAGGAGCGGCTCCGCCTCGAGACCGAGCCGCAGGTGTTCACCACCAGGGTCATCGACCTGGTTGCGCCGCTCGGCAAGGGCCAGCGAGGTTTGATCGTCTCGCCGCCGAAGGCCGGCAAGACCATGGTGCTGCAGGCGATCGCCAACGCCATCACGACCAACAACCCCGAGTGCCATCTGATGGTCGTGCTGGTCGACGAGCGTCCGGAAGAGGTCACCGACATGCAGCGGTCGGTGAAGGGCGAGGTCATCGCTTCGACGTTCGACCGGCCGCCGTCTGACCACACCACGGTCGCTGAGCTCTCGATCGAGCGAGCCAAGCGGCTCGTCGAGCTCGGTCACGACGTCGTCGTACTGCTCGACTCGATCACCCGCCTCGGTCGGGCCTACAACCTGGCGGCTCCCGCGAGCGGCCGGATCCTCTCCGGTGGTGTCGACTCGACGGCGCTGTACCCGCCGAAGCGATTCCTCGGCGCCGCACGGAACATCGAGAACGGCGGTTCGCTGACCATTCTCGCCACCGCTCTGGTCGAGACCGGCTCCACGATGGACACCGTCATCTTCGAGGAGTTCAAAGGCACCGGAAATATGGAGCTCAAGCTCGACCGGAAGCTGGCGGACAAGCGGATCTTCCCGGCGGTCGACATCGACCCGTCCGGCACCCGTAAGGAAGAGATCCTGCTCTCGTCCGAGGAGCTCCAGATCGTCTGGAAGCTCCGCCGGGTGCTTCACGCGCTTGACTCACAGCAGGGAATGGAACTGCTGCTGTCCAAGCTGAAGGAAACCCAGAGCAACTACGAGTTCCTTCTGCAGGTGCAGAAGACCTCGCCTGGCGAGGCGTAGCCACCCAGAGCCCGTCTTCGGCGGCGGAACATCGCGGCCCGGCCCGCCGTTACAGGTCTGGCACACTGGAGTGCAGGTACCGGTTCCCGTCCAGCGCCATGTGCGCACCGGACGACCCGGCGACCGACAGACGACAGGAGCAGAAGTGAAACCCGAGATCCACCCCGAGTACGTCGAGACGACCGTGACGTGCACGTGTGGCAACACCTTCACCACCCGGAGCACCGCCAAGAACGGTGTGATCCATGCCGACGTGTGCTCGGCCTGCCACCCCTTCTACACCGGTAAGCAGAAGATCCTCGACACCGGTGGTCGGGTTGCTCGCTTCGAGCAGCGCTACGCAAAGTCCAAAGGCAAGTAGCTTCGCAACGGCACCGACCCACCTCGGGTCGGTGCCGTTGGCATGTCCGGCGCAGCGTTGAGCGGTAGTGGTCTGAGCAGGGAGCGGTGCAGTGTTTGAGCAGGTCGAGGAGCTCGTGCGGGAGCACGCCGACCTCGAGAAGCAGCTCGCCGATCCACAGATTCACGCCGATCAGGCCAAGGCGCGCACGCTCGGCCGCCGTTACGCCGAACTCGGGCCGATCATCGCCGCGTACGACGAGTGGCGGCGTACCGCCGGCGACCTCGCCGCGGCCCGTGAACTAGCCGACGAGGACTCGTCGTTCCGCACCGAGATCCCCGACCTCGAAGCACTGCAGGACAGCCGGGCGGAAACGCTGCGGCTGCTGCTGATCCCTCGCGATCCCAACGACGACAAGGACGTGATCGTCGAGATCAAGGCAGGCGAAGGGGGCGAGGAGTCCGCGCTGTTCGCCGGCGACCTGCTTCGGATGTACTTGAGGTACGCCGAGCGGCAGGGCTGGAAGACAGAGATGCTCGACGCCAACGAGAGCGACCTTGGCGGTTACAAGGATGCGACCGTCGCGGTGCGTGGAAAGCGCGATCCGATGCCGTGGAGCCGGCTCAAGTTCGAAGGTGGCGTGCACCGGGTCCAGCGAGTGCCGGTCACCGAGTCGCAGGGCCGCATCCACACGAGTGCCGCCGGAGTGCTCGTGATGCCGGAGGCCGAGGAGGTCGAGGTCGAGATCGACCCCAACGACGTACGGGTGGATGTCTACCGGTCGTCCGGGCCAGGTGGGCAGAGCGTCAACACGACGGACTCCGCGGTTCGTCTCACGCACGTCCCCACCGGCATCGTCGTCTCCTGCCAGAACGAGAAGTCGCAGCTTCAGAACAAGGAGTCTGCGATGCGGATTCTCCGGGCCCGGCTGCTGCAAGCCGCGCAGGAAGAGGCGGAGGCGGAAGCGTCCGCGGCGCGCAAGAGCCAGGTACGTACTGTCGATCGCTCCGAACGGGTTCGCACCTATAACTTTCCCGAGAACCGGATCAGCGACCACCGGGTGAACTTCAAGGCCTACAACCTCGACCAGGTGCTCGATGGTGACCTCGACGCGGTAGTTCAGGCACTCGCCGACGCCGATGCCGCGGCACAACTCGGGACTTACGAGTGATGACTCCCTGCCGGCGGGGCTCGTGACGACAGTGCGCGAGGCGGCTCATCGGCTCGAGGCAGCTGGGGTAGCGAGCCCGCTGCATGATGCGAAGGAGTTGTTCCGTCACGCGGCCGAACGATCCCTCGACGTGAACGAGCTTGTTGCCGCCCGAGCCGCCCGGGTGCCGCTGCAGCACCTCCTCGGCTCGGCGGGGTTTCGCTACCTCGACCTCGCGGTGGGCCCCGGTGTGTTCGTCCCGAGGCCGGAGAGCGAGCTCCTCGTCGATGCGGTGCTGAACGCCATCCGTGACGTCGACCGGCCCCGGGTCGTCGATCTGTGTAGCGGCAGCGGCGCGATCGGCCTGTCGGTCGCCCACGAACACCCGGAGGCGGCGGTTGACCTCGTCGAGTCGTCGGACGACGCGCTGCCGTGGCTTCGCCGTAACGCCGACGGCTTCGGCAACGTCCGGATTCACCATGCCGATCTCGATGCCGCCCCCGACGATGCGGACGGCGCCGCCGACGTCGTCGTGTCGAATCCGCCGTACGTTGCACTCGACGAGCGCGACCTGGTCGACCCGGAGGTGCGCGATCACGACCCCGGCCACGCGTTGTGGGCAGGCGCCGACGGCCTTGACGTGATCCGGCGCGTGGTCGCTCGCGCCGTTACCTTGCTTCGGCCGGGCGGTGCCCTCGTGATCGAACACTCAGATCGTCAAGGCGAGACCGCGCCGGCAGTGGTTTCGGCTGCCGGGTTCACCGCCGTCACCGACCACCTCGACCTCACCGGCCGTCCCCGGTTTGTCACGGCGAGGCGGCCGTGTTGACCCGCACGTTCGACTGCACCCGCGAGGGCGAGCGTGCCGAGGGACTGGACGAGGCAGCCGCGGCGATACGTCGCGGCGATCTCGTCGTGCTGCCGACCGACACGGTGTACGGCGTGGGCGCCGACGCCTTCTCACCTGCCGCCGTTGAGGCGCTGCTCGCCGCCAAGGGACGCGATCGCAGCATGCCGGTGCCGGTCCTCGTGTCGTCGGCGGCGATGCTCGATGCGCTCGTCGACCAGATGCCCGACGAGGCGCGAGCGTTGAGCGAACGATTCTGGCCCGGAGCATTGACGCTCGTCGTCAAGCACACGTCGCATCTGGTTTGGGACCTCGGTGACAGCAAGGGCACCGTCGCCGTACGAATGCCCGACAACGAGATCGCCCTGGACCTGATCAGCCGTACCGGTCCGCTCGCAGTCTCGAGTGCCAATCGATCCGGCCATCCGCCGGCGACCACGATGATGGACGCCCGGCTTCAGCTCGGCGCTGCGGTCGCCGTCTATCTGGACGGCGGCGAGTCAAAGGAGGCAGTGGCCTCTTCGATCGTCGATGTGACAGCCCCGACTGCGAGACTGCTTCGACTCGGCGCGCTGTCGGCCGAAACGCTGCGTGCGGTCACGCCTGAGCTCACCGACGAGTGGTGAGCTGGTGAGCGCGCCGGAGTATCGGATCCTGTTCGTCTGCACCGGCAACCTCTGTCGATCGCCATTCATGGAACGGCTGGTGCGGGCCCGTCTCGATGCGTCGCTTGGCGAGGCCGCGAAGCGAGTGCAGCTGAGCAGCGCAGGCACGTGGGCGGTTGTCGGTGAGCCGATGACCCAGGAGACCGCGGATCTCGTGGTCCGGTACGGCGGGGATCCGAATGGCTTCGTCGCCCGTGATCTGGACGAGAAGCACATCGACTCAGCCGACCTGATACTGACGGCGACGCGCGAGCATCGGGCCCAGGTCGTGACGCTCTCGCCGCGAGCCGCCGCGAAGACCGCAACGTTGCGCGAGTTCGCGCGGCTCCTCGCCGGCACGACCATCGCCGAGATCGGCCCGGTGGGAGCTGACCCGGTCAGCCGACTTCGCGCCATCGCATCGCACGCCTTCGCGCAGCGCGGGATCGTGCCGGCAGTCGAACCGTCGGAGGACGACATCCCAGACCCCTACGGCGGGCCCCTGGACGGCTACGAGATCGCCGCCCAGCTCGTCGATGCGGCGCTTGTCACGCCGCTCGGCCTCCTCACCGCCTAGTGTCAGCGGCGAGGGCCCGCAGGTGGCCGGCGAGTGTGTTCGCGAGCCGCTGCGGCGTGGTGGTCGCGTGACTGACCAGCATCCGCGCCAGGAACAGCACCGAGAGCTGGAGTCCGAATCCGGGACGCAAGCCGCGGTCTCCCGGAGACGGCTCGGCCACGACCGGCGTTGGGTGCGCGCCGGTCGTCGAGATCAGCTCGCTGAGCGCGGCGTCGGTGAGCAGTACGGCTTCGGCCACGAGCGTCGGTATGGCTAGTTGATCACTTCCGGCGATGGCGCGACGCAACTCCACGGAAGTCCGCAGTGCCTCCGCGATCAACCACCACACCGAGCTCGGTACCGGGTCATCGGGCGGCTTGTTTCGCAGCAACGCCAGCAGCGCGGCGTCGCCGACCACCTCGGCAAACTCATCATCCGCGTTGCGATCGACGAGTGATGCACTCACGTGATGTCCTCCAACTCCTTGCCCCGTGTGATTGAGGGTCGCAGCCGGACCTGAGCCGAAGATGAGATGTCGCTGTGACTCGCCCCAGCGCTGTCAACCCGGCCGAACTCGCAGAGGCGTCATACTGTGAACGAACCTCCAACGACGCTGGAAAGAGGCCGCTGACCAATGCCGCCCGTGGGTGACGCGACACCGTTCTGGGGGCCGGACTTCGCGTCGCTCACTGCCACCGATCCCGAGATCGCGAGGGTGGTGACCGACGAGCTGGATCGCCTCCGCGGCGGACTGCAGCTCATCGCCAGCGAGAACTTCACTTCGCCGGCGGTGCTTGCCGCGCTCGGCTCCACCTTGTCCAACAAGTACGCCGAGGGCTATCCCGGGAAGCGTTATTACGGCGGCTGCGAGGTCGTCGATCGCGCCGAGGAGATCGGGATCGCCCGTGCCAAGGAGTTGTTCGGCGCCGAGCACGCCAACCTGCAGCCGCACTCCGGAGCCAGCGCGAACCTCGCAACCTACGCCGCGCTTCTCACGCCGGGCGACACCGTTCTCGCGATGAGCCTGCCGCATGGCGGCCACCTCACGCATGGCAGCAAGGTCAACTTCTCGGGCAAATGGTTCGACACCGTCGCGTACGGCGTCCGAGAGGACAACGAGCTGATCGACTACGACGAGGTCCGTGATCTCGCGGTAAAGCATGAGCCGAAGCTGATCATCTGCGGCGCCACGGCATATCCACGGCTGATCGACTTCGCGGCATTCCGGGCAATTGCCGACGAGGTCGGTGCCTGGCTGATGGTCGACGCCGCCCATTTCATCGGCTTGGTGGCCGGCAAGGCGATCCCGAGCCCGGTGCCGTACGCCGATGTCGTCACGTTCACGACGCACAAGGTGTTGCGAGGGCCTCGGGGCGGGATGATCGTCTGTCGGGACGAGCTCGCGGCGCGCATCGACAAGGCGGTGTTTCCGTTCTGCCAGGGCGGCCCGCTGATGCATGCCGTGGCCGCCAAGGCGGTGGCACTGCGGGAAGCCGCGACGCCGCAGTACCAGATCTACGCCGCCCAGGTCATCGCGAACGCTCAGACCCTTGCCGAGGGTCTCGCGGCTGAGGGAATGCGGCCGGTGAGCGGCGGCACCGACACTCACCTCGCGCTCGTTGACCTGCGTGGCGTGGGCGTGACCGGTAGGGACGCCGAGGCACGCTGCGACGCCGCCCATATCACGCTCAACAAGAACGCGATCCCGTTCGACCCGGAGCCGCCCGCGGTGGCGTCCGGGGTTCGGGTCGGGACGCCGGCGGTCACCACCCAAGGGATGACCGAGGGGGACATGAAGGAGGTGGCGGCGCTGATCGGCCGCGCCGTCCGGGATGTCGACGGCTCCGCCGCGGCGGACGTCGCCGCCGCGGTTACCGCCGTCGTCTCCGCACATCCGGCGTATCCGCGGGTCTGAGGCCACCTCATGCGCGAATACGTGCTCACCGGCGTTCTCGTCGCCGCCGTCACGTATCTCCTCACGCCCTACGCCCGCCGGTTCGCGGTCGCGACGCGCGCGTTCGCGGAGGTGCGCGACCGCGACGTGCACACCATCCCGACCCCGCGGCTGGGCGGGCTCGCGATGTTCGCCGGGATCTGCTCGGGCCTGCTCGTTGCGAGCCGGCTCCCGACGTTGCACCGGGTGTTCCAGTACAGCGACGCGAAGGGCGTGCTGTACGGCGGGGCGGTGCTCGTGCTGCTCGGCGCCGCCGACGACCGGTGGGGGCTCGACGCGCTGACCAAGCTCGCCGGCCAGATCCTCGCCGCGGGCATCATGGTGCTCAAGGGCGTCCAGCTGCTCTACGTGCTGGTTCCCGGCGTCGGGACGGTGTCGCTCGGCTCTGACATCGGCGTACCTCTGACGATCCTGTTCGTCGTCGTCACGATCAACGCCATCAACTTCATCGACGGCCTCGACGGCCTCGCCGCGGGTGTGGTCGCGATCTCCTCGTTGTCATTCTTCGCCTACTCCTACGAGCTGTCGGTCGTGCATCACGTCGACCGGGCGACGTCGCCCACCCTGCTCGCCGCGGTCATCGCCGGCGCCTGCATCGGATTTTTGCCGCACAACTTCAACCCGGCCCGGATCTTCATGGGCGACTCCGGCTCGATGCTGCTGGGGCTGGTGTTCTCAGCGGCAACGGTGAGCCTCACGGGGCAGCTGGATCCGAACGCGATCGGCTACACCGGATTCGTGCCGACGCTGCTGCCGCTGTTCCTGCCGCTCGCGCTGCTCGCGATCCCGCTCGGTGACCTCGTGCTGGCGATCCTTCGCCGCAGCCGCGCCGGGCAGGCGCCGTGGGCGCCGGACAAGCGCCATCTGCACCACCGGCTGCTCACGCTCGGGCACTCCCACGCCCGCGCTGTGCTGATCATGTACACCTGGTCGGCGTTGATCGCCGGTGGCACCGTCTCGATCGGCCTCTCGCATGGTCGGCCGCTGATCATCGTGTCGATCGTGCTCGCGTGCGTGGCGATAGTGATCATCGCGAGCAACGTGCCCAGGCTGCGCGCGGCGCACCGGCTCCCGCCGGTCTGAGCGTCGGCCTGGACCATCAACACCGTGAGCAAACCGCCCGCCCCGAACGTCGTCACCCTGCTCGGGGTGGGCGCGATGTTCGGCATCGCCGTAGGCCTCGGAGTGTTTCTCGGCGTGCTCGCTGACGATGCCGCCGGGACGTCACCCCTGCTCGCGTTGCTGGGAACGGCGGTTGGTATCTTGGGTGGTGCCGCCGGCGCCTATACGGTGATCCGGCCATATACCCGCACATCCGACACTCGAATCGCCAGACCGAACGACGATGTCCGATCCGACGAACAATGAGAGGAAGACGGTGGCCCTCGACGCTCAATGGAGCGCCGTCGCGCGTGGGTATCGCAACGCGTTGATCCTTGCCGCCGTCCTTGGCGCCGTCGCTATCGGCATCGGTTTCGCAGTGGGGCATCCGGCCATCGGCCCGTTCACGTGCATCGGGCTTGCGATGGGGGGCTACAACGCCCGCAAGCTGTGGAATGACACCCGCGCGCTCGATCCGAGCTTGCCGAACCCGCGTACCACGGTGATGAAGACCTCGCTTGCCCGGTTGGGTCTGATCACGCTGTTCGCGGTGCTGATCGCGGCGCTCTGGCGGTCGAACGGCTGGGCGATCTTCGTCGGGCTGGTGATCTTCCAGCTGGTGATGATGTCGCTGCTTCTGCGGCCGTTGCGCCGGGTCGTGGCGCCGTGATCCATCCGCTGCTGGCACGGGTCCCGGCCGACATCACCGTCGGCGACCATCCGCACTTCAAGTTCATCGGCCTGACGTTCAACTCCGACACCATGTACACGACGGTCATCGCCGCCGCATTGACTGTGGGGTTCTTGCTGTACGTGGCGCGTCGGGCCAGCAGCGGCGTGCCAGGTCGCACGCAGATCATCACCGAACTGGTGGTAACCCAGACCCGGCAGTACGTCGAGGAGGCGGTCGGGCATGAGGTGCCGGGCTGGCTGGTGCCGCTCGGAGCGACGCTGTTCTTCTTCATTCTGTTCTGCAACTGGCTGGCCTGGATCCCGTCCGGCCACAGCCCGGAGCGGCTGGGACCGCCGACTGCCGACGTCAACCTCATCTACGCGCTCACGGCGACGGTCGTGATCCTCTATACCTACCTCGGCGTGAAACGTAAGGGCTTCCGGTATGTCGGCGACTGGCTGACCGCGAAGCCAGCAATCCGCCGGCCGATTCTGATTCTCGAGCAGGTCGTCAACCCGTTGTCGTTGTCGCTCCGGCTCTTCGGGAACATCTTCGCGGGCGGCATCATGCTGGCGGTCATCGCGCTGCTGCCGGTGTACCTGTTCCCGCTCTACGGTCTTGCCGACTTCGGTTGGCGGTTGTTCGACTCCGGCCTGATCGCTCCGATTCAGGCCTTCATCTACTCGTTCCTCACCATCTTGTACTTCGGCTTCGCAACGGCCGAGGAGCATTGACGCGCTCAAACGAGCGCGACGCATCTAAGGAGAAGCAGTGGCGGCATCAACCACAGTCCCAGCCGCGATCGCCAAGGCCGGCGGTCTGATCGGCGCGGGCCTCGCCCTCGGTGGCGGCGCGATCGGTGCCGGTATCGGTGACGGTATTGCCGGTAACGCGCTGATCAGCGGGATCGCGCGGCAGCCGGAGGCGCAGGGTCAGTTGACCGGTCAGTTCTTCCTGACCGTCGGTCTGGTCGAGGCGGCGTACTTCATCAACCTCGCCTTCGCTGCGCTCTTCGCGTTCGTCCTCGGCAAGTAAGAGGCGCTCGTGCCCCATCACGCAGTTGTCGCCGCCGCGAAGACGAACAACTTCCTGATCCCCAACGGGACGTTCATCTTCGAGTGGATCGTCTTCATCCTGGTGTTGGTGTTCCTCGCCAAGAAGGTGTTTCCGGTCATCGTTCGCGCGATCGATCAGCGTCAGGCGACGATCGCGAAGCAGTTCCAGGACGCCGAGGATGCGAAGGCGCGTCTCGAGAAGGCCGAGCAGGACTACGCCGCGGCGCTTGCCGAAACCCGGCGTGAGGCGTCGCGGCTGCGCGAGCAGGCTCAGGCGGAGCGCGCCGAGATCGTCGAGGAGGCGCGCAGCGAGGCCCAGACCCGCGTCGAGGAGATGCTGCAGACCGCCGAGGCCCGCATCGCCGCCGAGCGGCAGCAGGCGATCCTGGCTCTCCGCGGTGAGATCGGCGAGCTCGCCACCACCCTCGCCGAGCGGGTGGTTCATGACTCGCTCCGCGAGGACGCCCGGCAGCGCAAGCTGGTGTCGGACTTCATCGCCGGCGTGGGCGCGGCCGAGCTCGTGGAGTCGGAGCCCTCCTAATGCAAGGTGCGAGCCGGAAGGCGCTGGTGGGACTGCGGGAGCAGTTTCCCGACAGCGGCGACCTGACCGAGTTGTCGGAGCAGCTCTACGCCGTCGTGACGCTGCTGACGGGTCAGGCTTCGCTGCGCCGTGCGCTTTCCGACCCGGCGACGACGTCGACCACGAAGCTGCACGTCGTCGACCAGCTGCTCGAGTCCCGACTGGGGGCTCCGGCGCTGGAGATCGTCCGAGGTGCCGCCCGGGCGCGCTGGTCGCAGCCGCGTGACCTCGTCGACTCGCTCGAGGAGCTCGCGGTCGACGCCGCCCTGATCACCGCCGAGGGCGAAGGCGCGCTCGACGCCGTCGAGGACGAGCTGTTCCGCTTCGGGCGGATCCTCGACGCCGAAGCCGACCTTCGCGCTGCGCTTACCGATCGCAACCTGCCGGCCGACCGCAAGCAGCAACTGCTGCACCGCCTGCTCGACGGCAAGGTCAACCCGGTCACGTTCCGGCTCCTCGAGCGCGCGGTACTCGAGCCGCGCGGCCGCACAATCGAGACCGCGATTCGCGACCTGTCGAATCTCGCCGCGCAGCGCCGGTCCCGGCTGATCGCGCATGTGACGAGCGCGGTGGAGCTCACCGAGGCCGAACAGCGCGATCTGGGCGCTGCGCTCGCGAATACCTTCGAGCACGAGGTCCGGCTCCAGATCGTCGTCGATCCGGCGTTGATCGGTGGGTTGACCGTCCAGGTCGGAGACGAGCTGATCGACGCCAGCGTCGCGCGGCAGCTCGCCGAGGCCCGCCGCAAGCTGACCGGCCGTTCCGGCAAGGTCTGAGACCAGCACAGCCTGAAGTACCTGACCGAGGAGCACGTAGTGACCGAGTTGAGTATCCGTCCGGAGGAGATCCGCGACGCCCTTGAGGGCATCGTCGCCTCCTACGATCCGCAGACCTCGCGCGACGAGGTCGGCGTGGTGATCGACACCGGTGACGGTATCGCCCGGGTCGAGGGGCTGCACTCCGCGATGACCAACGAGCTGCTCGAGTTCGAGGGTGGCCTGCTCGGTATCGCCTTGAACCTCGACGTCCGCGAGATCGGCTGCGTCATCCTCGGTGACGCGCAGGGGATCGAGGAAGGCCAGCAGGTGCGCCGCACCGGCAACGTGCTCTCGGTGCCGGTCGGAGACGGCTTCCTCGGCCGTGTCGTCGACCCACTCGGCCGCCCGCTCGACGGCAAGGGCGACATCGAAACCACCGAGCGCCGTGAGCTCGAGCTGCAGGCGCCCAACGTCATGGCACGCCAGCCTGTGAAGGAGCCGTTGCAGACCGGCATCAAGGCGATCGACGCGATGACGGCGATCGGGCGCGGACAGCGGCAGCTGATCATCGGCGACCGGCAGACCGGGAAGACCGCGGTCGCGCTCGACGCGATCATCAACCAGCGAGACGCCTGGAAGGCCAAGGACGACAACCAGATCGTGAAGTGCGTCTACGTCGCGATAGGCCAGAAGGGTTCCACGGTCGCCCAGGTGCACAACGCGCTGGAAGAGGCCGGCGCGATGGAGTACACGACCATCGTCGCCGCGCCGGCCTCGTTCCCGGCGGCGTTCAAGTACATCGCGCCGTACGCCGGCTCCGCGATCGCGCAGCACTGGATGTACAACGGCGAGCATGCGTTGATCGTGTTCGACGATCTGTCGAAGCAGGCTGACGCCTACCGAAACATCTCGCTGCTGCTGCGGCGCCCGGCCGGTCGCGAGGCCTACCCCGGCGACGTGTTCTACCTGCATTCGCGGCTGCTCGAGCGCTGCGCGAAGCTCTCGGACGATCTCGGCGGCGGCTCGCTGACCGGGCTTCCGATCATCGAGACCAAGGGCAACGACGTCTCGGCCTACATCCCGACCAACGTCATCTCGATCACCGACGGCCAGATCTTCCTCGAGACCGACCTGTTCAACTCCGGTGTCCGTCCGGCGATCAACGTCGGTGTCTCGGTCTCGCGGGTCGGCGGCAACGCCCAGACCAAGGCTATGAAGGGCGTGGCCGGCCGGCTTCGCCTGGACCTCGCGCAGTATCGCGAGCTCGAGGCGTTCTCGGCGTTCGGCTCCGACCTCGACAAGGCCTCGAAGGCCCAACTCGCCCGGGGCGAACGGCTGGTCGAGCTGCTCAAGCAGCCGCAGTACACGCCCTACCCGGTCGAGCGGCAGGTCGTGTCGATCTGGGCCGGCACCTCCGGCGCCGTCGACGATGTGCCGACGGCGGACATCTCGAAGTTCGAGCGGGAGTTCCTCGAGTACGTCGGTCGCCAGCACAAGGGCATCTACGACGAGATCCTTGCCGGCGGCCGAGTCGAAGGCGCCTTGCAGGCCTCGCTCGAGACCGCGATCGCCGACTTCAAGAAGACCTTCGAGACCTCGAGCGGTGAGGCTATCGGCGGCGAGGATCTGAAGTCGAAGGTCGGCTCCGACGGCAGCGACGCCGGCGAGGTCAAGGAAGCCGCCGAGGGCAGCAATGAGGAGAAGGCTGACGCCGCCGCCGACCGCACCTCCGGCGAGGGCTGAGGTAACGCATGGGTGCCCAGCTTCGCGAATTTCGCCGCCGGATCAAGACGGTCAATTCGACGAAGAAGATCACGCGCGCGATGGAGCTCATCGCCGCGTCGCGAATCGTCAAGGCCCAGCAACGGATCAACGCCTCCCGTCCGTACGCGGAGGCGATCACTGGCGTCGTGCGCACCGTCACCGCCGAGGGCGTCGTCAACGAGGACCATCCGCTCACCACGCCGCGCGAGAATCCGACGCGGGCCGGGCTGGTGCTAATCACCAGCGACCGTGGCCTGGCCGGCGGTTACAGCGCGAACATCCTCCGCGCGGGTGAGCAGACCACCGCCGAACTTCGGGAGCGCGGGCTGGAGACCGCGCCATTCCTGATCGGCCGCAAGGCGCTCGCCTTTTACCGATTCCGCAATCGCGACATCTCCAACGCGTGGAGCGGCTTTTCGGAGCAGCCGTCGTACGACGATGCGCGTGCGGTCGGCAACGCAGTGCTTGAGCAGTTCATCAAGGGCGGCGCTGAAGGCGGCATCGACGAGATCCACCTCATCTACACCCGCTTCGACTCGATGGCCAGCCAGAAGGTGGTGGTCACGAAGCTCATCCCACTCGACCCGGAGGAGCTTCCGGCCGAGACCGAAAGCGACGATGCCGGATCCGGGTCGACCGGGCTCATCGAGTTCGAGCCGGAGGGCGCCGGGGTCCTCGACGCGCTCCTGCCGCGATACATCACCGCCCGAATCTTTGCCGCGATGCTCGACGCCGCCGCGAGCGAGCAGGCGGCCCGACGTCGCGCAATGAAGTCCGCGACCGACAACGCGGACGAGTTGATCAAGCAACTGACCCGGGACGCCAACTCGGCCCGCCAGGCAGAAATTACGCAGGAAATCATGGAGATCGTCGGTGGCGCCGAGGCGCTCGCCGGGACAGGGAGTTCGATGTGACCGCCACGCTCGAAGAGCAGCCGACCAGCAAGGAAGGTGGCAACGGCCGCGTTGTCCGGGTCATCGGCCCGGTCGTCGACGTCGAGTTCTCGCCTGACGAGATGCCCGAGATCTACAACGCCCTCGAGGTGGAGCGGACACTCGGTGACGACGTCCGGCTCCTCACCCTCGAAGTCGCTGCCCACATCGGCGACAACATGGTCCGTGCGATCTCGATGCAGCCGACCGATGGTCTGATCCGCGGTGCCTCCACCAAGGACACCGGCGCGCCGATCTCGGTGCCGGTCGGCGACGCCACCCTTGGTCACGTCTGGAACGTGCTTGGCCTTCCGCTCGATGTTTCGGCCGAGGCGGTTAACGTCACCGAGCGCTGGCCGATCCACCGCCCGTCGCCGCCGCTGGACGAGCTCGAGCCACGAACCGAGATGTTCGAGACCGGCATCAAGGTCATCGACCTGCTCGCGCCGTACGTGCGAGGCGGCAAGATCGGGATGTTCGGCGGTGCCGGCGTCGGCAAGACCGTCGTCATCCAGGAGATGATCCGCCGGGTCGCCCAGCAGTTCGGTGGTCGGTCGGTGTTCGCCGGTGTGGGCGAGCGCACCCGTGAGGGCAACGACCTCTACCTGGAGATGGAAGAGGCGGACGTCCTCAAGGACACCGCGCTGGTCTTCGGTCAGATGGACGAGCCGCCGGGCACCCGGCTGCGGATCGCGCTGGCCGGCCTGACGATGGCGGAGTATTTCCGCGACGTGCAGAAGCAGGACGTGATGATGTTCATCGACAACATCTTCCGGTTCACCCATGCCGGTTAAGAGGTGTCGACGCTGCTCGGCCGGATGCCCTCCGCCGTCGGATACCAGCCGACGC
>JAICXJ010000056.1 GCA_025980465.1 Frankiales bacterium
ATTCGGGTGTGTCGGGCTGATTGTGCGCACTCGCGCGATGATCAGGTCGGGCCGTCAGGCGGTTGGCCGAGCAGTTCCGCCAGCTGTCCGGCCTCGCCTTTCCGGTCGCCCCGTGGGATGCTGGCGGCACATAGCGCGCCTGGTTTCATCCGGACCTTGTGCTCCCTCGCCGCTTCGTCTCACCGCACACCCGCGGGCAAGCAGTCAAGGAAGCAGTTCAGGATGACCCGTCCCGCCGCCGACACCGAACTCGCGACGCCGAGCGCGCAGACCGGCCTGCCAGTTTCCAATCCCCATCCCCGACGTGGCGAGACGGATCAGCTTCCTCGGCGCGAACGCGCAGGTGTCGCTTGCGGCCGCCCTGTTGGTCGCGGGCGTTGGCGGAGCTGTGATCGCCGAGGGGATCGGCGCTGCCCGGACCACACAGCTACGGCGTAACCGCGGTGCAGCCCGTGCGCGGGACAGGAAGGGACACCGATCACGGTGGCGACGCGACCAATGGAAGAGCCGCCGGCAGCGGGCTGGCGGGGTGAACGCGGTGAGCAGTCGTGGGTGATAGGCGCGGCCGGATTCTCGCCAGGCTGTTCGTTGACGGAGCTCCGGAGTTGCAGACAAAGCGCCTGTGCCAGGTGTGCGCGGAGGTGGCGGACGTGACTGGCGCGGGGATCATGTTGATGTCGGGAGACGTGGCGCGCGGGTCGGTGTGTTCGACCAACGAGGTGAGCGCGGCCATCGAGCAATTGCAGTACGACCTCGGTGAGGGCCCGTGTGTGGATGCCTATCACCTGGACCGGCCGGTGCTTGAACCTGACCTCGCGGAGCCCGCGGCGTCCCGGTGGCCCGCGTTCACAGGGCCTGCGCTCGAGGTGGGTGTGCGGGCGGTCTTTGGCTTTCCGTTGCAGGTGGGTGCGGTCCGGCTCGGGGCGCTGAATCTCTACCGTGACCGACCGGGACCGCTCGGTGATGAGCAGCATGCCGACGCGCTGGTCATGGCGGACGTCGCCGCCCAGGCGCTGCTCATGTTGCAGGCGAACGCACCGCCTGGCGGACTGGCAGCTGAGCTGGAAGCCGCCGCCGACTTCCAGTATGTGGTTCACCAGGCCTCGGGCATGGTCTCGGTCCAGCTGGAGGTCAGCGTCGGGCAGGCATTGGCGCGCCTGCGGGGTTATGCCTTCGGCAACGGCCGGTCACTGACTGACGTTGCCCGCGATGTGGTGGAGCGCAGGCTGTATTTCGACGAGCGCAGCGGCGAAAAGGACCCGACGCTGTGAGACCGCCCGACTGCAGCAGCGCCCGATGTGGGCGTCACCAAGCCCGTGGGGTGAAGGCTGACCGAGCTCCGGACCCGCCGCGGCTACCGTGCCGCCGCGGAAGGGACAGGAGATCCGATGGCTAGAGAAGCAATGCTCGCCACGACGCTGGTGGAGCTGGCTGACACCCTCGTCGGCGACTTCGATGTGGTGGAGCTGCTCACTCGCCTCGCCGACCGCTGCGTCGAGGTCCTCGATGTGGACGCCGCCGGGCTGATGCTGATGGCACCAGACGGTGACCTGCGGGTGATGGCCTCATCCAGTGCGGCGATGCGAGTGCTGGAGCTGTTCGAGCTGCAGTCCCACGAAGGGCCGTGCCTGGACTGCTATCGCACCGGTGAGGCCGTGTTGAACCAGGACCTCGCCACAGCTGACGGTCGGTGGCCGAGGTTCACCGTTGAGGCTGTGCAGGCGGGGTTCCGTTCGGTGCAGGCGCTGCCGTTGCGGGTTCGCGGGTCCGTCATCGGTGCCCTCAACTTGTTCCAGCGCGAGTCGACCGAGATGACCCAGGGCGATCTGAACGCCGCCCAATCTCTTGCTGACGTGGCGACCGTCGCCATCCTGCAGCACCGCGGCGACGTGGAAACGCAACTTGTCAATGCGCAGCTCCACCACGCGCTGCACAGCCGGATCGCGATCGAGCAGGCCAAAGGGGTGATCGCCGAGCGCGAAAGTCTCGACCTAGAACAGGCCTTCACCAGGCTGCTGACCCACGCACGTAACCACCATCTTCGACTCGCCGACGTCGCGCACGAAGTCATCCGCCGGACCCTGGACACGGCCACGCTCGATGACGACCTTGACCCGGCGACCACCGAGCGCGTCAGGCCACCGGACTCGGTCTCGGCGCAGCGCCTCGGGACACTGTCGCGGCTTGAGCTCATCCTGAAGAAGGTGGAGGCGGCGGCCCCGGTCGACGCCGTCGAGGTGGTGGTCACCGCGGCCGCGACCATGCTCGGCGCCGTGCAGGTCAGCTTCCTGATCGCCGACCTCAGCGGCGATGCGCTCATCCGCTTCGTGCGCCGTGACATCGAAGGAGCGGACCCCGGGCCGACCCAAGAGCTCGAGACCGTCCCGATGGAGGGGACGCCTTACCAGCGGGCGCTCGTCTCCCAATCGGTTCAGATCGTGCCCGAGGGCCGCCGCTATCGGCTCTTCGCGCCCGTCACCGACCGCGGTGACGCACTCGGCGTGCTCGAGCTCGTCGTGAGGCCGCGCCCAGACGATGCTCTCCTCGAACGGTTACGGTCAGCCGCGCATGCCCTCGCGAACGTGGTGATCGCGAGCCGTCGGCACACCGACCTCTTCGAGTCAGTCCAGCGCAGCGCCCCGTTCTCATTGGCGGCCGAGATCCAACGACGTCTCCTGCCGTCTGCGTTCACCTGCGAGGCGGCGCAATTCACCTTCGCCGGGTGGCTGGAACCGGCCAGCCATGTCGGCGGCGACACCTTCGACTACAGCGTCGACAAGAATGCCTTGCACGTCTCCATGACCGACGCGATGGGTCAGAACGTCAAGGCAGCCCAGCTCGCGACGCTCGTCCTTGGCAGCCTGCGCAACAGCAGACGCGCCAATGTCGGGCCGGCCGTGCAAGCCGAAGCAGCCAACGAAGCCATGGTGTCGCACGCGCAAGCGCACGAATTCGTCACCGGTCTGCTGCTGCGAGTTGATCTGAAAAGTGGAGGTGTCGTCGCGGTCAACGCTGGACATCCGCGGCCCTACCGGCTGCGGGACGGTGACGTCGAGTGCCTGGGGCTGGACGCGGACCTCCCCTTCGGCATCCTGGAAGGCTCGACTTACCATGAGCAGACATTCCAGCTCGCACCCGGCGACCGCCTGATAGTCGTCACGGACGGCTTCCTCGAACGGAACTCCTCGGCAGCCGACTTCGACGTCGCCGCAGCCGTGGTCGCGACGGCCGCGCTCCACCCAAGAGATGTTGTCCACGCCTTCAAGGCCGCAGTCCTCGCAGCGACCGGTGACGAACTTCGGGACGACGCCGCCGTGCTCTGCCTCGACTGGCGCGGAACGCTGGCGTAGCGCGGGAAGGTGGGACCGAGAAGTCGGGGGCCCGGGCACCATGATCGGCGTCCTTGCGATACCCGTGAGGCGGACGGAGTTGGAGAGTGCTGTGATTCGAGCTGAGGTGTCCCGACTCCTTCGGCGTGAAGAGCGACACCGACGTCTCTTTGCGCGGCTGGTCCTTGCTGCTGGGCTGAGCACTGTCGTGTTTGTGATTGGCACCGTGTTGATCTGGGCGACCGAGAGCGGCGCCAAGGGTGGGCAGATCCGTGGGATCGGGGACGCGGCGTTCTTCACAGCGGTGCAGCTGCTTACCGTCTCCTCAGCAATTTCCAACCCGCTCGCCAGCGGTGGCAAAGTCTTCAGCCAGCGGTCAGCGCATCGGTCAACATGCTGACGAGCGCCTCGAGCTGTACGTCGATGCTCGCGACCTCGACGTCGGCGCCGTCGAGGGCCCGGGCGGCAAGGCTCTCCTTGGTGTTGATGAGCTCCGCAATCCGCGCGTCGAGGGTCTGCGTGGCAATGACCCGCCATGCGGTCACTGGCTGGTCCTGACCGATCCGGTGGACTCGGTCGATGGCCTGGGTCTGCTCAGCAGCCGTCCAGGACAACTCGGCGAGCACGACGTTGGAGGCCACCTGAAGGTTGACGCCGACGCCGGCGGCGGTCAGCGAGCAGACGATGACCTGCACATCCTCGTCGTCGACGAACGAGTCGATGTTCGCCTGTCGCACCCGGGTCGTCTGGTCACCACGGATGGACGAGTAACCAATGCTTCGCTTCGCGAACAGCTGCTCGGCCGCGTCCATGACGTCGATGTGCTTGGCGAAGAACACGACCTTGCCAGCGCTGCGGGCGATCTGGGCGGTGTAATCGGCCGCAAGCTGGGCCTTGGCTTGACCGATCCGCCGCATCATCGAAAACACGTTCTCTCCGGTGCTGTCCTCGTCCGAACTGCGCAGCTCGCGAGCGCACACCTGACGGATGATCGACGCGTCGAGACCGATGGCCTCGTCGGCGTCCGCACGCGCCGCTACCGCGCTCCGATAGCGCTTCACGAGCCGCTGGACGAGCTTCCGCTCGGCCGCGCGCACCGATGAGCCCAACGCTCCCTCGAGCTCGACCGGTACGTCGGCGATCCGCCGGGCGGGGATGTCCTTGGCAACATCGACCTTGCGCCGCCGCACAATTCCCATCTCAATCACTGAGTCGCGGGCGGCCGGGTAGAAGGCAGGGTCGACCGGTGTCGTCGCGTTGGCCTCGAGGGCGTGTAGGAGGTCAGGACCGACCTCCGTGCCAGCGATCCAGCCGAGGAACTCCCAGATGGCCAGGAAGTCCTCGATGTCGTTGATCAACGGCGTACCGGTGAGGGCCATGAGCAGCGGGCGAGGTGTCCGCTGACGGATCTGACGCGACAGGTCGAGCACGTTCTTCGACCGCTGCGCCGACTTGTTCTTGATGAAGTGGGCCTCGTCGACGATCATCCCGCGGAAGCCGAACCGGCCGAGCCAGCCGACGTGCCGGTTGAGGATGTCGTAGTTCACCACCACGATGTCGCAGAATGCGTCGACGGTCTCGCCATCGCCGTGGATGACGGTGGCGGCGTGTGTCGGGGTCCACATAGCAGCTTCCCGGGCCCAGCTGGTCTTGACGACGTTCGGGACGACGACCAGCAGCGGGTAGGCATCAGCGGCTTGGGCGGCAAGGAGGGCCTGAGCAGTCTTTCCGAGGCCTGGCTCGTCGGCGAGTAGGAAGGTTCGATGGCCAGCCTTGGCCGCCGCGACGACCTGGGCCTGGTGTGGCATCAGGTCAAGGCCCGCCGCGATATGTGCGTGGCTCGGAGCCGGGAGCGTCATACAGGATCGGGCGTCCGCAGCCGACTGCTCGAACGCCCGCAGGAGAGGTCGGATCAGTTCCCAGTCGGCGAGCAGCCTGGGCCGCGGCGGCGGGGCCGGCGCCGCGGCGAAGTCCGGCGCGAGAAACGGATTGGCGAGGCTACGAGAGACCGCCGACTGAGGGATGACCTGACGCTGCTCGCGGCCTGTCGTGGTGTCCGGTGCCGGCGACGGGTCCGGAGCCTCGGGCTCGATGGCGAGACCGGCCTTGAGTCTGAGCTCGCGAAGGGCGGCGCTCGTGCCGGGAAGCAGCGCAGCGCCATCGGCCAACAACGCGAACAGGGACGTGTCGCGCGCGGCGGTGTGGGCCAGGCTGGCGGCGAGACCCTCGATCCGCTTCTGCCGGGTTGCGCGCTGAGACGGGCTCATCGGCGCCGTCGTTGCCTCCGCCCGCTGTTCACGCAGCAGCATGGCGACCGCCTGGAAGGTCGCCCGCATCTGCGGGGTCAAGCGGCTCCGGCTCAGATCTGCCGCAGCTACGGCGAGGACGGCGAGCGGTCCCTCTGGCTGCCGGCGACGCGGTGCGGTACGCCGCCGAACTGGCCCGGGTTGAACTCTCGCGGGCCGGGCATCCGCGTCCTGCCGGGGCGGCAGCGGAACACCCCCGCGGGTGCGACGACGTGAACGTGGGGGCAATCGCTCTCCTCATTGGCCGACCAGGACCACAGGAAACGGGCACGTCCCGGCAATCGCATTGCTGATGCCGTCGCGGACCGTTGCCCCAGTCGCCGGTCGAACCTGGACAGGAGGCCGACCTACCCTCGCGCGAGCCCAGCCACGATGCGTGATCGTTGCGGTCTCGCCAGAAGTCGAGGGCAGGCGCCTCGATGCGGGTTCAGTCTACAAGCCGGCCGGACGCGCTCGCCTCCGGCCCGTGACGATGGCCGTCTCCAGATCGTGGTGCGTCGGAGACCCGACGTCTTCGGTCCCCACATCGTCGATCATGGCGCTGTGCGATTTCGGGATCGGTGCGACGCGGGACGGCAGCTTGCCGAGCGACTGGTCGGAGTTCAGCTGCATGACCCGGTCGTGCTCGGCTTGCCACGCGGCGGGGTGCCCGTTGCAGTCGAGATCGCGAAGCGGCTCGACGTTCCGGTCGAAGTCTTCGTGGCACGCAAAGTCGGCGCGCCTGCTCAGCCAGAGCTGGGAATCGGTGCGGTCGCTGAGGATTCCGACGTCCTCGTGGTGACGGGCACGGCTCGCAAGGTGGGCGTCGACGCCGAAGTCATGGCGGAGTTGGCGGCCCGGGCCCGCGAGGAGCTGCAGCGCCGAGTGGCGGCTTACCGCGGCGACCGTCGGCTGCCACACCTGTCCGGCCGCGACGTTGTGCTCGTCGATGACGGGCTGGCTACCGGGGTGACGGCCGAGGCCGCGCTGCGGGCCTTGCGCGACCGCCAGCCGCGCCGGCTGATCCTCGCTATACCGGTCTGTCCGGGGCAGACCGCGGCGCGAATGGCGGAGTTCGCGGACGAGGTCGTGTGGGTCATCGCACCCGAGTCGTTCGTCGCAGTCGGCGAGTGGTACGACGACTTTCGGCAGATCTCCGACGAGGAGGTGACCACATGTCTCACCGGCGGGGCGGTCCGGGACTGACCCGTTGCGTTGCTGTCGGTCATACGATCCCGACGTGAGCACGCGCGACGATCACACCGCAGGCGCGAAGCGCGTCCTCGATGACCTCGACCGCGATGGCTACTCGGTCGTCGAATCGCTGATCTCGCCCGACGAGGTCGCGACCATCCGAGATGAGCTTCGACGCATCGACGCCACCACCCCCACCGGCCGCAATGACTTCGAGGGTTATTCGACCAAGCGCATCTACGCCATCTTCGCCAAAACCAGACTCCTCGACCCGCTCGCCGTTCATCCGCTGCTGCTGACCGTCGTCGACACACTGCTCGGGCCGAGCGCGCAACTCAGTGCGCCGACCGGGATCGACATCGCGCCGGGTGAGAAGGAGCAGTTCCTCCACACCGACGACTCGATCTATCCGGTTCCGCGACCGCATGCCGACATCGTCGTCAACTCCATGTGGGCCTTCGACGACTTCACCGAGACCAACGGCGCGACCCGCGTCGTACCCGGATCTCATCGCTGGACCGACCGGCAGCCAGTAGATCCCGACGAGACGGTCACGGTCACCATGCCGGCGGGATCGGTCTTGTTCATCCGCGGCACGCTGTGGCACGGCGGGGGAGCCAACCGCAGCGACCGGCCCCGGCTCGGGGTGCTGCTCGAATACGCGGCGGGCTGGGTCCGGCAGCAGGAAACCCATGTGCTCGCCGTGCCGCGCGCCGTCGTGCGAACGCTCGACCCTCGGTTGCAGGAACTACTCGGTTACGGGATCTACCCGCCGTTCGTCGGCTACGTCGATGGCCGACACCCCCGCCGCATGCTCGACGAATCGATCACCGACTCGATCCGATAGACGAGCGTGTGCCAATTTCCGCATAGTGGGCATCAGTCGCATCTAATGTCAGGCCCGTGACGACTGTGGGGTGATCTTGACAGTGGGCCCGTCCGAGGAGGTACTACGCGGACTGCTCGGGGCTGCGCCGGACGCACTCGTCGCGGTCGACGAGGCCAGCCTGATCGTGTACGTCAACGACCAGGTCGAGCGCCTGTTCGGCTGGCCCAAGCAGGACCTCGTTGGCAAGTCCGTCGAGGTACTCGTGCCCGATGGCTTCGCGGCTGAGCTGCACAAGCTGCGGACCGGGTACATCGCGCAGCCCGCGGCGCGGCCGACGGGCGCCGGCCTGCAGTTGTGGGCCCGTCGATCCGACAAATCGGAGTTTCCGGTCGAGATCAGCCTCAGCGGCTTCATGACCGACGACGGTCTGCTCGTCGCAGCTGCGATCCGCGACGTCACCGTCAACCGGCGGGCCGAGCAGCGCTTCAAGGAAGTTCTCGCCGCGACACCCGACGCGATGATCGGAGTGGATGCGGACGGCCGCATCGAGTTCGTCAATGCCCAGGCCGAGCGAATGTTCGGGTGGACCGCTGACGAGCTGTTGGGCCAATGGGTAGAGGTGCTGGTGCCGTCAAAGGTCGGGATCCTGCATGTCGGCCATCGAGCCAACTACATCGACGACCCCTCGCCACGACCGATGGGGGCCGGCCGCCAGCTCTCCGGCCGGCGCAAGGACGGGACAACCTTCCCCGCCGACATCAGTCTGAGCGCGGTCACGGATGACCGCGGCGCCAACATGATTTTGGCGGCGGTGCGTGACGTCACCGAACGACTGGAGTACGAGGCGGAGCGGCAGCGACAAGCCCTCGCGGCGCAGCGCGAGCAATCTCACCGGCTTGAGAGCCTGGGTCAGCTCGCGGGCGGTGTCGCGCACGATTTCAACAACCTGCTTGGCGTGATCCTCAACTACACGACCCTGCTGGCGAGGCAGTTGACCGACCCTGAAGCGGCCGCGGATCTCGGCGAGATTCGGGGCGCCGCTGAGCGCGCGGCGGGATTGACCCGCCAGCTCCTGACCTTCGCCCGCCGCGATGTCGCCAATCCGGAGCCGATCGAGGTCAATGCGCTCATCGGCGACGTCGTCTCGATGTTGCGCCGCACGATCGAGGAGCGCGTCGAGGTCCGGCTCGACCTTGGCAGTGACCCGATGGTGGTCGTCGCCGACCGTCATCAACTGGAGCAGATCATCCTCAACCTCGCCATCAACGCCCGCGACGCGATGCCTGACGGCGGTGTTCTCACGCTGACCACGCGGTCCACCCCTGCCCAGACCGACGCCGAGGGCGCCGCCTCGTACGAGGTTGAGATCGACGTCACCGATACCGGCAGCGGCATGGCGCCCGAGGTGGTTGCCAGGGCATTCGAACCTTTCTTCACGACCAAGCCGCGCGGGCAAGGCACCGGCCTCGGTCTGGCAACGGTCTACGGAATCGTTCGCCGGTACGGCGGCGAGGTCTCGATCGACACCGTCGAGGACGAAGGCACCACGGTGCACGTCCTGCTGCCTGGGAGCGAGTCCGGTCCGCTGCCCGAGGAAGCGCACGTGCCGGAGCCTCGGCGCGGATCGGAGCACATCCTGCTGGTGGAGGACGCTGTTGCGCTTCGGGACGCTACGGCACGGATCCTCACCGATGCCGGCTATCGGGTGGTCTGTGCGGCGGACGGGGTCGATGCGCTGGAGACACTTGAGTCCGCCACGGAGCTTGTCGATCTTGTCCTCACTGATGTCGCAATGCCCCGGATGGACGGTGCCGAACTCGCCCGCCGGTTGGCGGCGAAGGCACCGGATCTGCCCGTCATCTTCGTGTCGGGCTACGACTCTGGTGACGCGCCGTTGACCGGCGTACTGCTGTCAAAGCCGGTTGACGAAGGAGACTTGTTGAGAACCGTGAGGGAGGTGCTCGATGGTCGCCACTGAGTCCGAGGCGCTGCGCGTCGTGATCATCGACGATCATCTCGCCTTCGCAGAGAGCCTGGCGCGCCTGGTGGCCGACGAAGCGGACATCTCGGTCGTCGGTATCGCGAAGACAGCTGCTGAGGCGCTGCAACTCGTCGACGACAGCAAGCCGAACGTCGCCCTTGTCGACTACGCGATGCCGGATCGCGACGGCGTCGAGGTTGCCTCGGCAATCAAGGCGGCGCACGCCGACGTGATGGTCGTGATGCTGACGGGGGCGGCCGACGACACCGTGCTGCTGGCCGCGATCGAGGCGGGCTGTTCCGGGTTCCTGACCAAGGATCGCGCCGCGGGCGAGATCGTTGACGCGGTGCGGGCCGCTGCGGCCGGCGAAGCGCTGATCTCGCCCGCGATGCTGGCCCGGCTGCTGCCGAAGCTGAGTCCCACGCGTCGGGCCGTTGGCTCTGATCTGACCGACCGGGAGCGCGAGATCCTGCTGCTGCTCGCGGAGGGTCACGCCAACAAGGTCATCGCCTCCCAGCTGTTCCTGAGCGTCAACACGGTGCGCAACTATGTGCAGTCCGTCCTCACCAAGCTCGGCGCCCATTCGAAGCTCGAGGCGGTGTCGACCGCGGTGCGCGAGGGCATCATCGACTTCCCGACCCGGCGGTAGGCACCGCCCCGATAGTGCAAATGCACCGGCCAAGTCGATGAGCCGGTATCTGCGCTGAGCCCGCTGGGATGCCGTCTATCTCAGCAGGATCAACCTCTCGCCGACCAGCCCACCAGAGGAGGCCCCCAATGCTGACCGAACTGCAGGATCCGAAGCTTCGAGGTCTCGTCTGCGACCTGCGGTCCGCCGGCGCGTCCGACCGGTCCATCGCCGCCGCGTTGAACGCCGCCGGCTCGGTCAGCCCCGATGGCAAGCGCTGGCACCCGCGGCAGGTCGCGATGGTCTGCACTGCGCCGGCCGGCAACGGCGCTTCCTGCGACTGCCGCTACCACCGTCGGCTCGAGGTGCTCCGGGCGATCCGCGGTTGGCAGCCGTTCGATGCCGAGGTGGACTCCGTCATCCGCTCGCTCACGCGCGTCGGCGAGTCGGCGGCAACGATCGCCGGCGTGTTGAACCGCGCCGACCTGCCCGCTCCGTCCGGCCGTCGCTGGACGCCGCGCCTGGTCACCGCGCTCGTCCGGCTGACCGTGCCGGCCGAGGCTCCCACCGCCGCCTAGCACCTCCCGCCGATAGCTCGAGCGGCATCGGGCAGACTGGCGCCATGCGGAAGATGTCGCTCGACGCCCTGAGTCGTGAGTTGCTCGAACGAGCTCGCGACGGATCCGGTCGTGCTGCCGAGACAGTGTGTGGCGGTCACGAGCAGCGGTTGCGCCAGACGCTGATCGCGTTGACCGCCGGCACCGCGATGCAGGAGCACGAAAGCCCCGGCGAGGCCACGCTTCAGGTCATCAAGGGGCGAGTCCAGCTGACCTCCAACGGCGACACCTGGGATGGCCGCGATGGCGACCTGCTGCTCGTCCCGGACGCCCGCCACGCCGTCAACGCGACCGAGGACGCCGCCGTACTGCTCACCGTGGTCAAGACCAGAGCAGCTGACTGAAAACCCCGAAACCGGTTGCCGCCGGTTGTTAGCGTCGAGGCGTGCTGGAGCTCATCGACGAATCGGAGCGGGTCGCGAGCCTGCTTGACGCGCAGTCGAAGGCTGCCGAGCTGTTCGGTCTCGTCGAGCAGCGCGGACTGATCCAGCCCGGACGGCTCGAGAGTGAGGTCAGCAGCGCAATCCGTGACCTCGCAGCGGAGACGCTGGGAGTCACCCGCCACTGGCACAAGCGGATCATCCGCGCCGGTCCCAACACGCTCGAGCCGTATCGGATGAATCCACCAGACCGTGCCATCGCCGTCGACGACATCCTGTTCGCCGATTTCGGTCCGATCTTCGCCGAGTGGGAAGCGGACTTCGGCCGCACCTACGTCCTCGGCGACGACCCGGTGAAGCACCGGCTTCGTGACGACCTGCAGCCCGCCTTCGCCGCCGGCCGTGCGTACTTCGACGCAACGCCCGACATCACCGGCGAGCAGCTCTTCGGCTTCATGGTCGATCAGGCCAAGCAGCGGGGATGGGAGTGGGGCGGGCGGGTCGCCGGTCACATTGTCGGCGAGTTCCCGCACGTCGACGCACCTGGCGAGGAGGTCTACTCCGACGTCATCCCGGGCAACGACCGTCCGATGCGGGGAGCGGACCGCGATGGGCGGGTCCGTCACTGGATACTCGAGGTGCATTTCGTCGACCGAGCCCGCCAGATCGGCGGCTTCTACGAAGAGCTGCTCGACTTGTGATCCGTGCCCGCAGCGCCGGTGACTACGACTACGAGACCGGTGGCGCCGGGTACGCGCAGCACCGACAGCCGGATCGGCGGATCGAGGCGCGCGTGCACGCCGCACTCGGCGCCTCCCGCACCGTGATCAATGTGGGCGCCGGCGCCGGCTCCTACGAACCGACCGACAGGGCTGTCACGGCGATCGAGCCAGCTGCGGCGATGCGATCGCAGCGGCCAGCTCACCTGCCCCCGGCCGTCGACGCCGTCGCTGAGCATCTGCCCTTCGCCGACGGTCCCTTTGACGCCGCGATGGCGACCGTGACGATCCACCAGTGGTCCGACGCCGATCTGGGCCTGCGCGAGCTGCGCCGGGTCAGCCGCGGCCCGGTGGTCATCCTCACCTTCGACCGGGACGCGCTCAACGGGTTCTGGCTCGCCGACTACGCCCCTGAGGCGATCGAGGTCGAGCGCCGTCGCTACCCGCCCATCGATCGCATCGTCGAGGTACTCGGCGGCACCGTCGAGGTCGCGACGGTGCCCGTCCCGGTGGATTGCACCGATGGCTTCGGTGAGGCGTTCTACGCGCGCCCGGAACGGCTGCTGGATCCCGCGGTCCGGCTGGCCCAGTCGGCGTGGGGGTTCGTCGATGCGGAGGCGGTCGACCGGTTCGTCACGCGGCTGAGCGCCGACCTCGCATCGGGCGAGTGGGACCGCAGGTACGGCGAGCTGCGCCGGCAGCCGGAGTTCGTCGGGTCGCTGCGGCTGTTGACGGCACGACCCTGACGCGTGCGAGATGCTCAGGGCATGACCGATGACGCCATCCGCCCGGAGCTTGCCGAGGTGCAGCGCCGGCAGGCGTTGCTGCGCGACGAGAACCGGGCGGCCGCGGTGGCCAAGCATCGGGCGCGGGGTCGGCGTACGACGCGAGAGAATCTCGCGGACCTGCTCGACGACGGCAGTTTCCACGAGTGGGGCGGCCTGACCGTTGCGGCGCAACGTGGTCGCCGTGCTCTCGACGATCTGCTGGTCGCGACGGCCGCGGACGGTGTCATCACCGGGATCGGGTCGGTCGACGGACAGCGGACTGCAGTCATCGGGTACGACGCGACGGTGCTTGCCGGTACGCAGGGCCTGATGGGTCACAAGAAGACCGATCGGTTCCTGGAGGTCCTCCGCCGCGAGCGGCTGCCGCTCGTGCTGTTCGCTGAAGGCGGCGGCGGCCGGCCCGGTGACAGCGATGTCCCGACCGTCGGCGGCCTCGACGTACCGACCTTCGGCCGGTTCGCCGCGTTGTCGGGAGTGGTGCCTCGGATCGGCATCGCGTCCGGCCGCTGCTTTGCGGGAAACGCCACTCTGTTCGGACTGTGCGACATCACCGTGGCCACTCCGGAGGCGAGCATCGGCATGGCCGGCCCGGCAATGATCGAAGGCGGCGGCCTCGGAGTCGTCGACGCGGACGAGGTCGGACCGCAGGAGATGCACGTCACGACCGGCGTGGTCGATGTCGCGGCGGCTGATGATGCCGATGCTGTTGCGATCGCCCGCCACGCGCTGTCGCTGTTCGGCGGATCGCTCGGTGACGGCAAGGCACCCGACCAGACCGTACTGCGCGAGGCGGTGCCCGAGAACCGCCGTCGCGCGTACGAGGTTCGCAACGTGATCAGGGTGGTCGCGGACACCGACTCGGTGCTCGAGTTGCGACCGAAGTTCGCCCGCGGCATGGTCACCGCGCTGGCGCGGCTCGATGGCAGGCCGATCGGCATCATCGCGAACAACCCGCTGCATCTTGCCGGCGCGATCACCAGCGAGTGCGCCGACAAGGCGAGCCGATTCCTTCAGCTGTGTGACGCGTTCGACCTACCGGTCCTGTCCCTTTGCGATACGCCGGGCATGATGGTCGGTCCCGCGGCGGAGCGCACTGCTCTCGTCAGGCACACGGCTCGGCTGTTCACGGTTGGCGCGACGCTGACCGTGCCGGTCGTAACCGTCATCTTGCGCAAGGGCTACGGGCTGGGCGCAATGGCGATGGCCGGTGGCGACTTCCATGCCAGCCTCGCGACGCTGGCGTGGCCCACCGGGGAGGTCGGCGGGATGGGGCTGGAGGGCGCCGTCCGACTGGCGATGCGCAAGGAGCTCGCAGCGATCGAGGATCACGACGAGCGGCAGCGGGTCTACGAACAGCTGGTTGGCGCCGCCTACGAGCAAGGCAAGGCACTCTCGGCCGCGACGTACGACGAGATCGACGACGTCATCGACCCGATTGATACCCGAGCCCGGGTGGCCGCGTTGCTGTGTGCCTGGCGACCGCCGCCCCGCGACGGCCGGCGCCGGGTCGTCGACACCTGGTAGATCGCCGGCTTTAGCGGGTATCGCAGGGCTCGTGGCGCGAGCGGTAGCGAGCAGCACCCGGATTGCGGCGTTGTACGACGACGCCGAGTCCTGCGCCGCGGCCGCCGGGCTCGCCTATGTCGACGTCGGTGCGCCGGGCATCCGACGGATCCGTCGCGGCCGCGGGTTCGGGTACCTGAGACCGACCGGCCGGGCGGTCAGCAGGGCCGAACGCGCCCGCATCGAGTCGCTGGTCATCCCACCGGCGTGGCAGAACGTGTGGATCTGCACCGATGACCGCGGTCACATCCAGGCGGTGGGTGAGGACGACCGCGGCCGCAAGCAGTACCTCTACCACAATCAGTGGCGCGAGCTGCGCGACCAACTGAACTTCTACCGGCTGATCGGTTTCGGCGAGTGCCTTCCGACGATCCGGGCTGACATCGACCGACAGCTGCGGCGGCGCACGCTCGACCGCGACCTGGTGATTGCGGTGATGCTGCGGGTGGTCGAGTGCTGCGGGCTACGGGCCGGTTCGGAGGTCTACGCCGAAGAGAACGACAGCTTCGGGCTCGCCACTCTCGCGAGACGACATGTGGCCGTCACAGGCAAAACGGTGCGGTTCTGCTTCCCGGCGAAGTCCGGGCGCCAAGCCGTGGCCGAGCTCGACGACGCCCGAGTCGCCCGAGTGGTACGACAGCTCGTCGAGAACCACCGCCGCCGGCTGTTCACGGTCGACGGCGCGCCGTTGAGCGCCGACGACGTGAACGACCGGCTCGATGCACTCAGCTCGTCGCAGGTGACGTTGAAGGACTTCCGGACCTGGCGAGGCACCACCGTCGCGTTCCGCCAGCTGCGTGCTGCACTCGGCGCGGAGGACCGTGAGGAGGCCGTGATCGAGGCGGTCGATGCGGCCGCCGAGGCACTCGGCAACACCCGGGCCGTCGCGCGTGCCCACTACGTTCACCCGCACGTCGTTGACGCCTATCTCAATGGCGATCTGGAGCGGTTTCTCAAGGGGTGGCGGGGGCGGGCCGGGCGGCATCTCGACACCGACGAGGTGGCGTTGCTCGGCTTCTTGAACCGCGAGGTGCGCCAGTGGGTCCGAACGCTCGACGTCAGCTCGACGACCCGCCGCGGTGGATGAAGAAGGTCTTGTGCTTGTTGAACTTGAGGATGAAGGTGTAGCCCCCGTGGCTCCCGATGCCGGTCGTGCTGAGCTTGACCCGGCTGGCCCAGGCCTTCTCGACGTACGCGACATGGCCACCGGGGCTTGCCAACCGGATGATCGTCCCTGAGCCGGACTTCTCCGACCCCATGGTCGCGTTGGGTGGCCAGGCCGCGAGGTCGCCGGCCTTCGGCCGATGGCTGATCCGGTAGCCGTACGTCGCGGCGTCGATCTTGATGTTCCACGCGCCGCCGCTCGCGCCATGGCCGTAGCCGCCGTCTGGCTGCAGCACCGCGTTCTGCCAGATGTCGGGCCGCTTCTCGGCACCCCAGTACGCGCAGTTGGTGTAGTGCGCCAGCGGCTCGGGGTTGCACGGATCGAGCGGCACATGCCACGGGCCGGCACCGCGTGGAGTGCGGTTGAACGACGACGGGGTCGTGCTGGGAACCAGGCCGGTGCATTGGCCGGTGGCGCTCGGTCCGGCCGGCTGCGCGCCGGCGCGCGGCGCTGACAGACCAGCGACGGTCAGAACGACTCCGAGCGCGACCGCGCCGGCGGTGCTGCGGCGAGGTGCCATCAGCCGACCTCCAAGCTGGATGCGTGGTTTGCGGGATTCTCCCGTTAAGCGTGATTCGCGCGCAGCCAAACCTGGATAAAGCGTTGGCTGGCCGACCCGGGTGCGGTCCGGATGAGGCAGGATCGACGCGTGCTGCCGCTGCCCCGAAAGCCTGTTGTCCTCGATCGCGTCGTCGACGACCGAGAGCAGGTCACCGCCCTGATCGACGCCCACCAGCCGTACTGGCCGGTGCAGCGGTACTTCGCCAACAGCGCGGAGTACGCCGCCCTCTCGGGTCAGAACGAGCCGGCGCAGATGGTTATCGCCCCGGTCTTCCGCGGGAACTGGGCGACCGACGGCGAGCCGCTGGAGGGCGTGCGCCCGATTCTGGGCAGCTCACGGTTCAGCGAGGCCGCTCGCGCCCTGTTCGATGCCGAGATCGTCCGGCCCACCACGGTGTACGTGAATCTCACCTGGCAGCTGCCGTTCCCCCAGGGCGCCGGTCACACCGACGTACCGGCATTTCGTGGCTTCGACCGCACGAAGTATCCGATCACGTTCCTCACGATCATGGGCCTGTCCGGGCTCTTCGAGGACGTCAGGGTGAAAGTCGCGACCGGCGTCTCGTGGTTCTACCGCGGCACCGATGGCGGATTCGAGTACTGGCCGGACGGCCCGGATGCGCCGTCCGCCCTCCACGAGGGGACGATCGACAACACCGCGATCGTCGCGGACAACGACTTCATGTGGCACCGGGTCCGGCCGACCGGCCAGATGTCCGATGGCATGGTGACGATGACCCGCGACGCCGAGCTGCGGCGGTGCTCCGATGGCGCGTGGGCCATCGTCGATGGTGACCAGGAGCTCGGCAGGTTCGGCTTCGACCAGGTGCGCGTGAGCCTGTCGTGGAAGGCAATCGCATTTACCGACGAGGCGGATCGCCGGCGCCACGACGAGCATCTCGACGACATCGACCTCGACGGCGTGCTGGCACGGTTCGGCGACGATTTCGCCGGGCGTGGGGAGCAGCTCGAGATACCGGACGATCCGCTGTCGGACCCCGACTTCGTACGCCGGCTCTCCGACGCGTACGTCCGCTACCCGAGCACCTGAATCGGCGGCGATCAAGGGCTTGCTCACGGCGAGCTTCCCGATCAGTCGATTCCGGCCGGCCGGTCGCTTGCGGCACCTGACGATCCGTCACAATTGAGGCCATCGCCCGACCTTCCTGACGGTCAGTTGTGACCGACGGCGACCGAGATCCGAGAGAAAGCGTGAGATGAGCTCGCTCGCCCGTTGGTGCTACCGCCGTCGCTGGGTGGTGGTGGCCATCTGGGTGGTTGCCGTCGTCCTGGCGCTGGGGATCTCGCGCCACGTCGGCTCGAACTACTCGAACAGCTTCAACCTTCCCGGGACTGAGACCCAGAAGGCTCTCGACCTACTGCAGCAGAACTTCCCCCGAGCCTCCGGAGATCTCGACCAGATCGTGCTCCAGGCGACGCCTGGGAAGGTGACCGATCCGCGCCTGCTGACCCAGGAGAAGAACATGCTGGCGCAGGTCGCGAAGCTGCCGCATGTGGTGGCGGTGATCTCGCCGTTCGCGCCCGGCGGTCAGGGTCAGATCAGCAGGAACGGCTCGATCGCCTTCGCACAGATCGAGTTCGACCAGCTCGCCAACAAGGTCCCGAAGAGCGCGGTCAGCGCCGTGATCGACACCGCGCAGCGGATCCAGAGCAAGTACCTGAACGTCCAGCTCGGCGGTCAGGCAATTGAGTTCCTCCAACAGCCGTCCACCGGCCTGAGCGAACTGGCCGGGGTCCTCGCCTCAGCGGTCGTGCTGTTCCTGGCGTTCGGATCCTGGCGGGGAATGGTGACGCCACTGATCTCGGCGATAGCAGCGATCGTGATCGGTACCTCGCTGGAGTCGTTGCTGTCGCAGGTGCTGAGCGTCGCGCCGTTCGCCACCCAGCTCTCGACACTCATGGGTCTCGGGGTCGGGGTGGATTATGCCCTGTTCATCGTCAGCCGACATCGCAGCAACCTGCTTCACGGAATGGACGTCGAGCAGTCCGTCACCGCAGCAGTCAACACCTCAGGCCGAGCAGTGCTCTTCGCCGCTGCGACCGTGTGCGTGGCGATTTTGGGCCTGCTGTTGCTCAACGTGACGTTCCTGGTAGGCGTCTCGATCGGAACGGCGATCACAGTGGCACTGACCATGGTCGCCTCCCTCACCCTGATCCCGGCCCTGCTGGGATTCATGGGCGTGAAAGTGCTCGGGCGACGCCGGGTCGCGCAGCTGGAGCACCACGGACCGAACGACGACCACGTCACCGGGCGTTGGCTCAGCTGGGCGAAATGGGTCGAGGTTCACCGGTTTGTTTCCGCCGGTGTCGCCGTGATCGTGATCGCGATCATCGCGTTGCCGTTCTTCTCGATGCGGCTCGGCTTCAGCGATGCCGGCAACGACCAGCACAAGCAGACGACATACAAGTCGTACGTGCTGCTGGAGAAGGGCTTCGGGGCCGGCTTCAACGGCCCACTTCAGGTGGCCGCTGAGCTGAGACGGCCGGGCAGTGCGGCTGACCTGCAACCGCTGCGCGAGTCACTGCGGCAGCCCGGCGTCGCTGTTGTGTCACCGGCCGTGCTGTCCCCCCTCAACCGCACGACCGCGTTGTTCGAGGTGACCCCGTCGACGCGCCCGGACGCTGTGGCGACTAGCGACCTGGTCAAGCACCTACGGCGCGACGTCGTACCGAAGGCGATCGCGGGCACTGACGTCGCCGCGGCGTATATCGGCGGCGCGACCGCCGCACAGATCGACTTCTCGCACGTCGTCGCGACAAAGCTGCCGATCTTCGTAGCCGTCGTCGTCGTGGTGGCATCGTTGCTGCTGATGATCGCGTTCCGCAGCTTCGTGATCCCCCTCACCGCCTCGATCATGAACATCCTGGCGGCAGGCGCGACTTTCGGGGTCGTGGTGTTCGTGTTCCAGAAGGGCCACTTCGGCTCGATCTTCACGATCGGCCGTGCTGGGCCGGTCGACGCGTTCATGCCGGTGATGCTGTTCGCGATCCTGTTCGGTCTGTCGATGGACTACCAGGTCTTCCTCGTCAGCCGAATGCATGAGGAATGGATCCACACCGGGGACAACGCCAGGTCCGTCACCGTCGGTCAGGCCGAGACCGGCGGCGTCATCACCGCGGCAGCGAGCATCATGATCGTCGTCTTCCTGAGCTTCGTCTTTGGGGGATTCCGGGTCATCGCCGAGTTCGGGCTAGGGCTGTCGGCCGCGGTGATGATCGATGCCTTCATCCTGCGCACGGTTCTGGTGCCCTCGCTCATGCATGCGCTGGGGAACACCAACTGGTACATCCCCCGATGGCTCGATCGGATGCTCCCGCACTTGTCGATCGAGCCGCCCGACCGCACCTACGACGACGACCTGACGCTGGCCGACTTCGAAACGATTTAGGGGCAGCGTTGTCAGGCGCCCCAACTGGGGCAGCGTTGTCAGGCGCCCCA
>JAICXJ010000089.1 GCA_025980465.1 Frankiales bacterium
CCCCGGTCTGCCGACGCTGGCACCGCGCCAAAACCCACGGCGGCTGGACCTACACCAAAGACCCCGACAGCGGCATCGTCACCTGGCGAAGCCCCACCGGACTCAGCATCGACATCGACCCCTACGACTACCGCGCCGGTCCGTAGTTGTTGAGCGCGGCAGTGGCCTCGGCGAGGAGACGTCCAACGATCGTAGCGGCCGGCTGTACGTCGTGAACCAGGCCGACCGACTGGCCGGCGTACAGCGCGAGCTCATCCAGCTCCCCCGACATGCCGGGCAGCGGCATGAGGGCGGAGTAGCGCGGGAACTGCGCACCCTCACCCCATGTCGCGATGCCGTCGCCCTCGCCCGGCCGGTCGGGTGCGGCGGGACGCCCAGCGGACTCCCACCGGTCGAGGGTTGAGTTGCGAAGGACCCGATGCGCCGCATGTGCCCAGCCGCCGTCGAAGCACATCGTGTGTACCGCATCGCCGGGCTCGGCCGCGATCAGGCGGGCTCGGTAGTCGGGATGGCTCGCGGTCTCCGCGGCGGCGATAAAGCGAGTGCCGAGCCAGGCGGCCTGCGCTCCCAGCATCAACACTGCGGCAACCCCGCGGCCGTCGGCGATGCCGCCGGCGGCGATCACCGGAACGGGTGCCACGGCATCCACGACCGCAGGGACCAGCGGGAGCGTCGCGATCTCTCCGAGGACGTGACCGCCGGCCTCCCAACCCTGCGCGACCACGACGTCGACTCCGGCATCGACCGCTCGGCGTGCCTCGTCGGGCGACCGCACGGTGTGGAGATGGATCGCGCCGGCTGCCGCGATGCGCGTGTGCACTGTCGCCGGATCGCCCCAGAACGTCGACACGATTGGCAGGCCGAGCTCGAGTGCCGCGTCCAGCCGCGGCTCGATCGGGAACTCGAGGATGACGTTCGCGCCGAAGGGCGCAGCCGTGAGCGAGGAGGTGCGGCGTACCTCCTCGGCGACGGCATCCGGCGACTGCCACGTGATCGACAGCATGCCCAGGCCGCCGGCGTTCGAGACTGCCGCGGCAAGATCGGCGGTGGATGCCGGTCCCATCGGTGCCTGGACGATCGGGACGCGGATCCCGAGTTGGTCACACAGCGGAGTGTGAAGAGTCATGGCATCCACCTTCATCGGCCTCGCCTTCAAGCGACGATAGTGCGGCCGAATCACGTGCCACGGGTGACCTCGCGGTAGCGGGTCTCCAGCGCCGAATACACCGTGAACACCGTCAGCCCGGTCGCAATCAGCGCGAGGATCACCAGCCCCCACCCATTGCCGGTCAGCGACGTCAGTTCCCCGTCGAGTCCGTCGGCGCGCGCCGGGTTGCCCGCGACAGCGGCGATCATGAAGAAGATGCCGAGCGGCAGGAAGGTCAGTGCGCGTGCCGGGATGCCGATGGTCCCGGACGCAAGAACGAGGGCGCGGACCCACCGCGGCGCGTCGTCGATCGCCATCCCGTCGACGTAGTCGCGATCGACGCCGTCCCAGATTTGGACAGCCGAGACCCCGACCACGATCAGCCCGAGAGCAAACACGATCACCCGCCCGCCGGGCAGGTGCAGCAGATCGCCTGCGGTTTGATGCTGCTGTTGCTCGCTGCCGGCCGACCGGTTGCCCAGCGTGTACGACAGCGGCAGCCAGGCCAGCGCGATGTAAAAGATCCCCTTCAGTCCCGTGGTGATCCGCGACCAGGTCGACGGCTTCTTGTCGCGTGCGGCACCCCAGAGCCGGAGCACACCGAAGCCGGCGAACCCCGCAGCCGTCGCGACCAGCATCGCCATACCGAGCGCGCCGCGGGCGACGGTTGCCAGGGCGCCGTGGGCGTTTGCTTGCTGTGCGCCACCTGACGCGAGCGCAATCCTGCAGATCAGGTAGACCAGCAATAGATAGAAAGCAGTACGTGCCGCGAGGCCAATCCGGGCGACCGCGATGGCTGCCCGCGGGGGCCGACGACGAGATCTGGACACAGTGCCTGCGCTGTACCCCACCTTGTCGGGTAGACAGAGCAAATGGCGGTCCCGACGTGACGTTGCGTGACGAGGTGCGGGAGTTCCTCCGGGAGGAGCTCGCGGCGCACCGCTTCGTTCCCAGCGCCGACTGCTGGCTTTCCGGATGGGATGAGCAGTTCACCAAGCGCCTCGCCGCCCGTGGCTGGGTCGGGATGACGATTCCGGCCGAGTACGGCGGCGGCGGCCGCCCGCCGTCGGACCGCTACATCGTCGTGGAGGAGCTGGTCGCCGCGGGGGCGCCGGTCGCGGCGCACTGGGTGGCCGACCGTCAGGTTGCGCCGACATTGTTGCGCTTCGGGACCGAAGAACAACGAGAGCAGTTCCTTCCGGCGATCTGCGCCGGCGAGTGTTATTTCGGCATCGGCATGTCCGAGCCGGACGCCGGTTCCGATCTGGCCGGTCTGCGGTCGAGGGCCGAGAAGGTGGACGGCGGATGGGTGGTCAGCGGCACCAAGCTGTGGACCAGCGGAGCCCACAAGGCCCATGCCTTCATCGCGCTGGTGCGGACCGCGCCACTCGACCCCGACCACCGGCACGCTGGTTTCAGTCAGCTGATCGTCGAGCTGCGGGCTGCCGGCGTCACGATCCGGCCGATCTACTCGATGACGGGCGACCATCACTTCAACGAGGTCCGGCTCAACGAGGTATTCGTGCCCGACGAGATGGCGGTCGGCGAGGTAGGCAACGGCTGGCAGCAAGTGACCGCCGAGCTCGCCTTCGAACGTAGCGGCCCGGAGCGCTTCCTCTCGACGTTGCCGGTGCTGCGCGCCGGTGCCGAGCGGATGCGCGCAGCCGGCGCCGACCCGACCAGCGCCGTCGAGCTCGGCGCCCTCGTCATGCGCCTTGCCGCCCTACGGGCAATGTCACGCCGGGTGGCAGCCGCCCTCGACCGCGGTGCGGCGCCCGCGGTCCAGGCGGCGATGGTCAAGGACGCCGGCACCCGGTACGAGAGCCAGGTGACCGACGTCGTACGACGGCTCACCGGGGTCAGTGCCGACCCTGGCGGCGATCCGTTGCAGGCCATGCTCGCCGAGGCGATCGTGCACGCGCCAGGCTTCACGTTGCGGGGCGGCACCAACGAGGTGCTGCGCGGCGTCATCGCGCGAGAGCTGGGGCTGCGGTGAGCGCCGGGACCGCCGAGGAGCTCGATCTCCTCATCGACACGGCACAGCAGATCTTCGCTGACTCCGAGGCCGCAAAGATCTGGTCGGCCGTCGAGGAATCCGGCCTGCACCTGCTTGCCGCGCCAGAGCCGGATGGCGGTGACTGGCTCGCCGCCGCCGTGGCCGTGACGAGGGTGTGCGCCGAGCTCGCAGCGCCCACGCCGTACGGCGACGTCGCGATCGTCACCGCGCCGGTCTTGGCGGCGGCCGGGCTCACCGCAGCGGCGCCGGTCGCGTTGGCTGACGCTGGCGGCCCGAGCAGCACGACGGGCACGACGCTTCAGCTCGACGTGGTCGCTTCGCAGGTGGCGGCGGCGCGATTCACCGAGTCGGTCGCATTCGTGCACGGCGACATCATTGCTGTCGTTGCACGGTCACGCTGTGCGGTTGAGGAGGGCGCCAATCTGGCGGGGGAGAACCGCGACCGGCTCGGCTTCCGCGGTGACGTCTACGACGGGATGTGGGCCACGGCGCCGGGAGCGGCCGCGGAAGTGCGGCTGCGCGGCGCGTTGGCGCGCGCCGCAGCGATCTGTGGTGCGGCACGCGCGGCGTTACAGGCCTCGGTCTCCTATGCCAACGAACGGGTCCAGTTCGGACGTCCGATCGCGAAGTTCCAGGTTATCCAACACCTCATCGCCGAGATCGCCGTCGAGGTCGAGGCGATGACGGCGGCGACCGATGCCGCCGCAGGTGTCTGCGCCGCCGACGGATTCACGGGCGAGCGGGCTCGGATTGCCGTCGCGGTCGCCAAGGCGCAGGCGTCCGCGGGTGCCGGCGTGGTGGCACGCAACGCCCATCAGGTGCACGGCGCGATCGGCACCACGAAGGAGCATCCACTCCACCTGACGACGACGCGACTGTGGTCGTGGCGGGATGAGTATGGCAGCGAGCGTGACTGGCAGGCGGTCCTCGGTCAGGCCGCTCTGGAGCAGGACGTCTGGGAGGTCGTGACCTGACGATCAGGTATCGGTGAGGGTCGCAAGGTCAGCGTTGTCGACTCGGCGGCAGATCGCCCAGTGCTTCCCGACCGGGCAGCGCATGTAACGCACCCGGCCCAGCCGGATCGAGGTCAGTGAGGCGTAGGGCACCCACGTAGCGGTGAACAGGTGGCCCTTGGAGCAGCGAACGGTACGCCGGAATCGGTTCAGCACCCGTCCGACGGTACGCCGCCTGACTCCTAGACCCAGAGCGAGGCGATGGCCTGACGGCGTTCCAGGCGATTGCGCCCGCGGAGGTCTGCGATCCCGTTCTCGGTGACGACGATCTCGATGTCGTGGCTGGCGGTTGATGCCGGAGTGGACAACTCGTCGACGAGCGTCGACTTCTCGCCATGGGTGGTCGGGATGGCGAGGATGCTCAGGCCGCCGAACGACGCGCACGCCGCCGCCATGTAGTCGGGCTGGCCGCCGATGCCGGCGACCGCAGAGCCGCTAAAAGCCTCGACGTTGACCTGGCCGTCGAGGTCGATCTCGAGAGCCGTGTTCACTGCCACCAGAGGTGGCGCC
>JAICXJ010000081.1 GCA_025980465.1 Frankiales bacterium
GATCACCTCGGTGATGATCCCGAAGAACGGGATCGCGACGATGTAGACCTCGGGATGGCCGAAGAACCAGAACAGGTGTTGCCAGAGCACCGCGCCGCCGTTGTTGGCGTCGAAGACATGAGCGCCGAACTTGCGGTCCGCTTCGAGCGCGAACAACGCCGCGGCGAGCACCGGGAAGGCCACCAGGACCAGGATCGAGGTGAACAGGATGTTCCAGGTGAAAATCGGCATCCGGAACATCGTCATGCCGGGGGCACGCAGACAGATGATCGTCGTGATGAAGTTGACCCCGCCGAGGATGGTGCCGAATCCCGACAGCGCCAGCCCCATGATCCACAGGTCCGCGCCGATGCCCGGCGAGTGGACTGCATCGCTGAGCGGCGTGTAGGCGAACCAGCCGAAGTCGGCCGCACCGCCGGGCGTCAGGAAGCCGGACATCGCGATCAGGCCGCCGAACAGGAAGAACCAGTAGCTGAGCATGTTCAGCCGTGGAAACGCCACGTCCGGGGCGCCGATCTGCAGCGGCATGACCACGTTCGCGAACCCGATGAACAGCGGCGTCGCGAAGAACAACAGCATGATCGTGCCGTGCATGGTGAACAGCTGGTCGTAGGTCTCCGGGCTCACGATCTGCAGGCCCGGGCGTGCCAGCTCGGTGCGCATGAGCTCGGCCATGATGCCGCCGACGATGAAGAACACGAACGAGGTGATCAGGTACATCAGCCCGATCACCTTGTGGTCGGTGCTTGTGATCCAGCGGACGATCCGGCTGCCCGGTACGACGCGAACGCGTTGCGGGCTGACCCGGCGTACCGGCTCGACGAGGGTCACGAGAGGTAGCCTCCTGCCTTCGGGCCGACCTTGGGACCGGTGTAGACGGTGTACTCGGGATTCGTACCGGCGGACGCCGCCGTCTTCGCTGAGGCGAGCCACTGAGCGTACTGCTGCTTGGGCAGCGCCTTGACCGTGAACAGCATCCGGTCGTGGTCCACGCCGCAGTACTCGGCGCAGCGGCCCTGGAAGGTACCAGGTGTGGTCACCGTGACCTCGAACTCGTTGGGGTGACCCGGGATCACGTCACGCTTGAACAGGAACGGCACCACCCAGAACGAGTGAATGACGTCGGGCGAGGTCAGGTAGAAGTGGATCGGCTCGTCGGTCGGTACGACGAGCTGAGGTGGGTCACCGGGGCGGCCGGTGATCGACAGGCCCTGGGTCAGGTAGTTGAACTGCCAGGACCACTGGAAGCCGACGACGCCCATCTGCAAGGCGGGCGCCTTGCTGATCTTGTCCTCGTTGTTCTCACCGATCGCGGTGAAGTAGAACAGGATCGACACGACGACGATCGGAATGAAGGTGTACATCACCTCGATCGGCAGGTTGTAGCGCACCTGCCGGGGCATCTGGTCGGCCGAGCGGAGCCGGAAAAGCACCGCTGCGCCGACGATCATGAGAAGCACCAGCCCGCCGACGATCAGCGAGGCGACCAGCGCCCCCTGCCAGAGGTGAAGCGCGTCCCGCCCCTGCTTGGTAACCGGTGCCGGCCAGCCGCCGCGCTCCCACTTGGCTGCCTCGCCGGTGCAGCCGGTGGCCAACATGGCAACTCCGGGAAGCACGGCGATTCGAACCCAGCGCATCACGCGGGACGGTCGTTGGTGCACGCGCCAAACCTAACGCAGCGGTTGTCGGCGTCTGCGTTCAGGGTGAGCGTGTGTCGCGCTCACAGGTGCGCGGCGATCTCGGCTGCGGCGGCCGCGCCGTACGCGGCCTCCAGCCGCTTGCGGGCCGCTGCCGGATCGAGCGAGTACTCCTGCGGGCCGAGGGTCTCGACGCAGTGGGTGGCGAGCAGGCAGCCGGTCTGAGCGGCGCGGTCGAGGCCCAGCCCCCACGACCTCGCGGCGAGAAAGCCGGCCCGAAAGGCGTCGCCGACCCCGGTCGGGTCGGCCACCGTGTCAGCCGGCACGACCCCGACCCGGATCGCCTCGGTGCCGGCCCGTTCGATCACCACACCGTCGGCGCCGTGCGTGGTGACCCGGGTGCCGACCGTCGCGAGGATCTGGTCCGCGGACCAGCCGGTCTTGCTCTCCAGCAGCGCCGCCTCGTAGGCGTTGTTGAACAGGATTGCTGCGCCGTCCAGGAGCGATCGGATCGCAGCGGCGTCGAGTGAGGCGAGCTGCTGCGACGGGTCGGCGGCGAACGCCACGCCGTTGTCGCGGCAGTACGCCGAATGCGCCTGCATCGCATCGGGCGCATTCGGGCTGATCAGTACCAGGTCGAGGCCGCCGAGCGCGCCGAGGTCGATGGTGGCGGCCTCGCTCATCGCGCCCGGGTAGAACGACGCGATCTGGTTCTGATCGGTGTCAGTGGTACACACGAACCGCGCGGTATGGCGGGTTTCGGACACCAGCACCCCGGAGGTGTCGACACCGTGCTGCTCGAGCCAGGCGCGGTACTCGCCGAAGTCGGAGCCAACCGCGCCCACGAGCACCGGCGAGAGACCCAGCGAGCCGAGCCCGAAGCAGATGTTGGCGGCCACTCCCCCTCGGCGTACCTCGAGGTCGTCGACCAGGAACGACACCGAGATCGAGGCCAGCTGATCGGGCAGGATCTGCTCGGCGAAGCGCCCGGCAAACGTCATCAGATGGTCGCTGGCGATGGACCCGCTCACGGCGATACGCACCCGCCGAAACTACCGGTGGGTAGGGCTTCCGTTACTCATGGGTCACCCATAGCGTGCGGGGCGTGACGCTTCGCCACCTGATGCCCGCTGATGTCGACGCGACCGCGCTCGCTGACCTGGTGGCCGACGCCGCGGCGATCCCGGCCGCGGCGTACTCGGTGACGCGCAGCGCGGCCAAGCGCGTGATCGACCTTTCCGCCGTCCCGGCCCAGCGGGCGGTCATGCGGATCCCCGATGCCACGATCTCGCTCCTCGAGGCCGCCGAGGAGCACATCGCCTCGCTCAGCCGCTAGAGCCGCTTGACCGGCCGAGCCGGGTTTCCCACCAGGACAACGCCAGCTTTGTGATCGCCGTTGGGTACCAGCGCGTTTGCCGCGACCACGCAGTTGGCGCCGAGGACCGTGCCGGGCAAGATCACCGCGCCGCTGTAGACGATCGCGTTACGCCCGACCGTGATCGGCGCGGTGTCGAGCGGCTGATCCATGGTCCACTCGTCGCTTCCGTCTACTCGGTGGGCGGAGTCGATGACCGTCACCCGCTCGGAGAGCGAGACCAGGTCCTCGAGATCGATCGAGTCAGTGCAGTGCAGTGCCGCGTGGCGCCCCAGCCGGACCCGCTCCCCGACGCCGAGGCGGGCCGCCTCGGCAGAGACCTTGAGCAGGACGCCGTCGCGAACGTCGCAGCCCGCCGCAAGCTCGATCTCGCCGCCGAAGAGTTGGATCCGTACGGCGTGCTCGAAACGGCTGTGGGCGCCGATCCGTAGCGACGACTTCCGGCCGGCATCGAGGTCGATCAGCAGCATCCGGCCGAGATCGACACCATCGCCGATCTCGATCGAGACGCTGCCATCCCGCTCGCCGGACAGCCGCAGCTTGGGAAGCTGCGCGACGCGGACCCGGCGTCCAATGACGACTCGGCAGGCGCAGCCGCGCGCCCCCAGCCGCACCCGAACCGAGAACGCCCAGAAACCGAGGCGCAGCCGAGTGAAAACCGCGCGAACCGCCGCGATCACCGCCACGGCCGCTGACGTTACAGCCCTAGTGGAAGGAGTCGCCGCACGCGCATGAACCCGTGGCGTTCGGGTTGTCGATCGTGAAGCCCTGCTTCTCGATCGTGTCGACGAAGTCGATGGTCGCTCCGCTGAGGTAGGGCACGCTCATCCGGTCGACGACGACCTTGACACCGCCGAAATCGGTGAACGTGTCGCCCTCGAGCGTCCGCTCGTCGAAGAACAACTGATAGCGCAGGCCCGAGCAGCCGCCCGGCTGAACGGCGATCCGAAGCGCCAGGTCGTCGCGGCCCTCCTGCTCGAGGAGGTTCTTGACCTTGACGGCGGCCGTATCGCTCAGGACGACGGACTGCGGGGCGGTGTCCTGGGTGTCCTGGGTGTCCTGCACGGTCATGTGGTCTGGCTCCTCAAGGCGTCGAGTGCGTTCTGGGGCATGCTTCCACTGTAGGGAACCACGCTCACCACGCCATTCTTCCCGGCGTGACGCAGCATCTATTCTCCCACGACTCGACGTTCTCGTCCGGTTTGTCCGGATCCGGCCCTCATGGTTGACCGCCGGCCCGGCTCCACTCTCGAGCGACGGCCACACCGAGCTCGCGAATCCCGTCCGGGCCGGCCGCGAGCGCGGCCTCGGCTCCCCCGAGCCGGTCGGCGACCGACCACACCTCGTCGATCCCGTTGGCGGCTGCCTCGCGCGCCCCGATCTCGGACTGGCCGGCGGCCACGACGCACGGCACGCCTGCCTGCTGAGCGAGGCGCGCCACGCCGGAAGCGACCTTGCCCCGCAATGAGGTCGCGTCGAAGCGACCCTCGCCCGTGACGACCAGGTCGGCCGCCTCGATTGCGGCGGCGAGCCCCACCGCCTCGCTGACCACCTCGAACCCGACGACCCGGCGGGCGCCCAGTGCGAGCAAGCCGAAGCCCAGACCGCCTGCCGCGCCTGCCCCGGGGGCATCGCGAACTCCGCTCCGGCCCACCGCCGCCTCGACGAGGTCCGCCCAGCACTCCAGAGCGATGTCGAGTGACATGACCGCGGCCTGGTCGGCACCCTTCTGCGGTCCGTACACCGCGCTCGCTCCCTGCAGACCCAGCAATGGATTGTCGACGTCCGTCGCGGCGACCAGCTCGAGGTCGCCGATCGCCGGCGGTGTGACCCAACCCAGATCGCGCAGCGCCAGACCGCCCGCACGAAGCAGGTCGGCCGGCTCGGCGCCGAGCCCCGCCCACAGCCCAGCTCCGCCATCGTTGACGCCTGATCCGCCGAGCCCGACGACGATTCGCCCGACCCGGATCGTTGCGCGGGCTGCGGCGATGAGCTCACCCACCCCGAAGCTCGTCGCGGTGCGGACGTCGCCATCCGTGCGCTGCAACGCCTCGAGCCCGCAGGCCATCGCGCTCTCGACGTATGCCGTCGTTCCGGCGATCAAGATCTGGGCCGGCTCCGGCGCGCCGGTCGGCCCGGTCACCACGACCGGCTGCGGCGTCGCCGCCAACGACGCGGCGAGGGCGGACAGCATGCCTGGGCCGCCGTCCGACATCGGCCGAAGATCGAGGTCGCCGCCGGGCGCCACCTGGCGCCAACCGGCGGCGAACGCCGTCGCCGCCTCGGCAGCGGTAGCCGTATCGCCGAAGGAGTCGGGCGCGACAACAATCCGCATGACGCCATCCTCACCTGCTGGTAGGCAGGGTCGGTGAGTGTGGCGGTACGTCGGATGACTGACGACGACGTCGACGGCGCCGTCCGGGTGCAGGTCGAGGCGTTCGGCGACCTCGCTCGCCGCGAGGGTGAGACGCCGCACCCGATCACCGACAGCGTCCTGGTCCGGTCCCGGGCCCGACACCGCCATCTCCTCAAGCACGATCCGGACGGCGCCTACGTGGCGGTCGAGGGCGACACCGCAGTGGGATGTGCTCTGGCGCTGCGTCGCAACGACCTGTGGGGGCTCTCCCTCCTCGTGGTCGACCCAGCAACGCAGTCAGCGGGCGTCGGACGGCGACTGCTCGGCGCGGCACTCGGCTACGCGGCAGGGTGCGATCGCGCTGTGATCCTCTCGAGCGGCGACCCGCGAGCGATGCGGGCTTACGCAACCAGCGGGTTCGCACTCCACCCGCAGGTCCACGCGACGGGTGCACCAGACCGTGGCGCAATCCCAGCACTCCCACGGGTGCGGGTCGGGGGCGTCGACGACATCGAATTCGCCGACCGGGTCGACGTCGCCGTCCGCGGTGCGGCGCACGGCCCAGACCACGAGCTGATGATGAGCCAACTCACGTCGTACGTCGTCGACGACACGGCCGGCCAGGGGTACGCGTATGTGCGCGATGACGGCCACGTGTACCTGTTGGCCGCGTCCGACGACGACACCGCGACCGCACTGCTCTGGCAGTGCATACGGGATGTTGCGGACCTCGACCTACCGGTGACGATCGAGCACCTCAACGACGGCCAGCAGTGGGCGATTGAGGTCGCCTATCGCGCCCGGCTCACCGTGCAACCAGCGGGTCCGGTCTTCTGGCGCGGCGGCACTCCGCCGCGGGCCTACCTCGCCAGCGGGGCGTACCTGTAACGCGCGTCGAGTGCGGCCGCGTCGTCGTCATCCGCCGCGTTGATCCTGCTGTTTCTCGTCCTGCGCCACGTGGAGTCGAACGGCTCCCGACGCCGGCTCCATGACTTGTCCGAACGATCGCGGCAGCGACCGTTGCGGCTGTCAGTCGCCGCCGTCGCCGCTGCCCGAACTGCCGTCGGATCCGCCGCCGGAGCCGGTGCTGTCGCTACCGGATCCGCCGCCGTCAGTCGTGGCACCACCGGTGGTGCCCGGGTCGCCATCGGAGCTTCCCCCGCCGCCGTCGCCCGTGCTGCCGTCGTGGTGGCCGCCCCCGCCGTTGTCGTTCGAGCCGCCGCCGTCGGTCCCGCCCGTTGCCGGGCCGTCGCTGCCTTGCCCGCCGTCGTGGCCGCCGCCGCTCCCATCGGCATGGCCGCCGTCTGAGTGCCGATTGCCTTCGTTGTCATCGCCGGGCTCCGCCGTCGTGGTCGGTGCCGGCGTGGCGTCATCCGAACCGTCGTCGCCGGATCCGCCTCGGTGACCGGACGCGCTGGGGCTTGGCCGAACGCTATCCGGCCGTGGGGAGGAGGCCGCGTGGTGGTCGATCGCCACCGCGGTCGCCGCGCCTCCCGCTCCGGCGACGGCGACGCCGGCAGCCAGCATGATCTTGGCGGCCGCGCCGAGACCGGCGAAGCGAGCGACGAGTTCGCGGAGCCGGCGGTTCAACGGGCTGCCGGACGGCCTCCCGCTCGCCATCAAAGCTGCCAGCTTTTCGGTAGCCGGTGGCGGGGCTGGGGGCACGAGCCGCTGCAAGACGTCCGCGGCAGCAACGAGCAGCGCGTCGTCCTGCGGATCCGCGGGCGAGCCCCGACCCTGCAGCCGCCTCATGTCTTGGTCATCGCCCGAACGGCTCATTGCGATACGGCCCGGCCCAGGATCGGACGCAGCGCGGCCAGACCGCGATGCTGCAGCGACTTCACCGCTCCGAGCGATTTCCCGAGCACCTGCGCGGTCTGCTCGAGCGTGAGGTCCCCGATGATCCGAAGCAGCAGGACGTCTCGCTGATCCGGGGAGAGCGACTCGATCAGCGCGACGATCCGCTGGGTTGCGATCGCGTCAATCGCGTCGGTTTCGGCGCTGCTGACGACGCCGCCATGAGTGGCCGGCTCGAACTCGGTGTCGAGCCCACGTCTGGACCGGCGCCGCACGGTGTCGACGTATCGGGCGTGCGCGACGCTGAAGACAAAGCTGCGCAGTGCCGCCTCGTCGCCGCGGAACTTCTTGATCCGACCGAAGACCTGAATGAAGACCTCGCTGGTCAGATCCTCAGGCTCGGGCACTCCGCGCCCGCGCAGATAGCCCACCACCGCGGGGCTGTAGCGCCGCCAGATCTCGGTCAACGCCCAGGACTCGCCAGCCCGGGCTGCCGCAACTAGTCCGTCGTCGTTCGCCCCGTGCCGACCCACATCGACAACTCACGCGCGAAGCGTGGCCAGA
>JAICXJ010000092.1 GCA_025980465.1 Frankiales bacterium
CCTGGCGGCCGACGGGGCTCTTCGACCTGATCACGTGTGTACACGGAATGCACTACATCGGTGACAAGCTCAGACTTCTCACACAGATCTCCCAGTGCCTTACCGAGTCCGGGAGGTTCGTCGCTGACTTCGACGCGTCCTTGGTGCGTATGCCAGACGGTCGGGCGGCAACACCGCATGTAAGCCGCGCGCTTCGCAGTGCCGGCGCTGAGTATGACGCGAGGCGGCACCAGGTCCGCTGGTGCGAGCCGATTCCACTCGCCTTTCCTGCACGATATCTGGGCGCGGACGACTCCAACGGCGCCGGCTATACCGGTCAGCCCGCCGTCGCGTCCTACTACGCATGGGAATAGGGCACTTCAACTTGGCTGACTATGATCATTGTCGAGTTTGAGTAGGCCAGCGTCATCTCCACTGCCTCCGGCCGACCCTGCTCGCGCGGGGCGCTCGCCGGGTCGGCCGTCGTCTCTCTGGTCGCTTCACCCGCCGATGTAGGCCGCCAGGTGCTCGCCGGTGAGCGTCGAGCGGGCGGCGACCAATTCCGCTGGCGTGCCCTCGAAGACGATCCGGCCGCCGTCGTGTCCGGCGCCAGGGCCGAGGTCGATGATCCAGTCGGCATGCGCCATGACCGCCTGGTGGTGTTCGATCACGATGACCGACTTTCCGGAGTCGACCAGCCGGTCGAGCAGGCCTAGCAGCTGTTCGACGTCGGCCAGGTGCAGGCCGGTGGTCGGCTCGTCGAGCACGTAGACGCCGCCCTTCTCGGCCATGCGCGCGGCCAGCTTCAACCGCTGCCGCTCGCCGCCGGACAGCGTGGTGAGCGGCTGGCCGAGGCTGACGTAGCCGAGCCCGACATCGGCGAGCCGGTCGAGGATGGCCTGCGCGGCCGGGACGCGCGCCTCACCGGCGCCGAAGAATTGCGCCGCGTCCACTACCGGCATCTCCAGCACCTCGGCGATGTTGCGCCCGCCGAAGGTGTACTTGAGCACCGACGCCTGGAACCGCTTGCCCTCACAATCCTCGCAGGTCGTCGCGACGCCGGCCATGATCGCCAGGTCGGTGTAGACCACCCCGGCCCCGTTGCAGTTGGGGCAGGCGCCCTCGGAGTTGGCGCTGAACAACGCCGGCTTGACCCCGTTGGCCTTCGCGAAGGCGGTGCGGATCGGGTCGAGCAGGCCGGTGTACGTCGCCGGGTTGCTGCGGCGAGAACCCTTGATCGGGGCCTGATCGACCGACACGACGCCGTCCCGGCCGGACACCGAGCCGTCGATCAGCGAACTCTTTCCCGAGCCTGCGACGCCGGTCAGGACGACCAGCACGCCGAGCGGGATGTCGACGTCGACGTTCCGCAGGTTGTGCGTGTCGGCGCCGCGGATCTCCAGCGTCCCGGACGCCTTGCGCACCGAGGATTTCAGGCGCGCTCGGTCGTCGAGGTGCCGGCCGGTCAGCGTGCCGCTGGCGCGCAGCCCCGCCACGGTGCCCTCGAAGCAGACCGTGCCGCCCGCCGTGCCGGCCCCGGGGCCGAGGTCGACGACGTGGTCGCCGATCGCGATCGCCTCCGGCTTGTGCTCGACGACCAGCACCGTGTTGCCCTTGTCGCGCAGCCGCAGCAGCAGCTCGTTCATCCGCTGGATGTCGTGCGGATGCAGGCCCACGGTCGGCTCGTCGAAGACGTATGTGACGTCGGTCAACGGCGAACCGAGGTGGCGGATCATCTTGACGCGCTGCGCCTCGCCGCCGGAAAGCGTGCTCGACGATCGGTCGAGCGAAAGGTAGCCCAGCCCGATCTCCACGAAGGAGTCGAGCGACTGCCCCAGCGCCGTCAGCAGCGGCGCGGCTGACGGCTCGTCAAGCCCGCGCACCCACTCGGCCAAATCGCTGATCTGCATCGCGCAGGCGTCCGCGATGCCGACGCCCCTGATCTTCGAGGATCGAGCCGCCTCGTTCAGCCGGGTGCCGCCGCAGTCCGGGCACGAGGTGAAGGTGACCGCGCGCTCCACGAAGGCGCGCACGTGCGACTGCATCGACTCCTTTTCCTTGGCGAGCATCGACTTCTGGATCCGCGGCACCAGACCCTCGTAGGTCATGTTGATGCCCGCGATCTTCATCCTGGTCGGCTCGCGGTAGAGGAAGTCGGCCAGTTCCTTCTTGGTGAACTCGCGGATCGGCTTGTCCGGGTCGAAGAAGCCGGACTCCGCGTAGAGCCGGGTGTTCCAGCCGCCGCCGGTATAGCCGGGGACGGTGATCGCGCCCTCGCTGAGCGACTTCGTCCCGTCGTAGAGCTGGGCCAGGTCGATGTCGGTTACCGCGCCCCGGCCCTCGCAGCGCGGGCACATGCCGCCGGTGATGCTGAAGGCGCGGCGTTCCTTGACGGTCCGGCCGCCGCGCTCGAGCGTGACCGCGCCCGCGCCGCTGACCGAGGCGATATTGAACGAGAACGCCTTGGGCGAGCCGATGTGCGGTTTTCCGAGCCGGCTGAACAGGATGCGCAGCATCGCGTTGGCGTCGGTCGCGGTGCCGACCGTCGAGCGGATGTCCCCGCCCATGCGCTGCTGGTCCACGATGATCGCGGTGGTCAGCCCCTCGAGCACGTCCACCTCGGGACGCGCCAGCGTCGGCATGAAGCCCTGGACGAACGAGCTGTAGGTCTCGTTGATCAGCCGCTGCGACTCGGCCGCGATGGTGTCGAACACGAGGGAGCTCTTGCCGGATCCGGAGACGCCGGTGAACACGGTCAGCCGCCGCTTGGGGATCTCGACGCTCACGTCCTTGAGGTTGTTCTCGCGCGCCCCGTGCACGCGGATCACCTCGTGGCTGTCCGCTCCCTGCGGCGCGGGCGAGTGCGTGTGCGTCGTCGTGGCCTTGCTCATGGCGTCTCCGTCTCTTGCGCATCGGCTCCTCTGCGATGCTACGAGCGGCCGGGGTGACTCCGCTTCTCGATTCCTGACCGGCCCAGGCGTCGCGTAGGGGCCGGGCTCAACCGACGACGACTGTCAGCTCGACCTCGACCGTGTCACCGAGTTCGACTGATTCGGCGCGGCGCACCGAGTCCTTGAGCGGAAGCACGTACCCGCCGGCGACACGTGCGCCGTCCGGGCGGAGCGCGGAAAGGCCCGGCGGACATCCGCCGGGCCTCTGCGTTGCCGCTCGAGCGGCGGCCGCTACTTCACCGAGCCGGCGGTGAGGCCGGAGACCACCTTGCGCTCGATGAGGGCGAACAGGACGATCACCGGTATCGTCGCGATCACCGAGCCCGCGAACAGGTGCTGCCAGTCCACCGAGTAGGCGCCGATGAAGTTGTTCAGGCCGACGGTCAGCGGCTCGTTGCTCGGCGTCGAGGTCAGCGTCAGCGCGACGATGAACTCGTACCAGGCCGCGATGAAGGTGAAGATCAGGGCCGTGACGATGCCGGGCAGCGCCAGCGGGATGATCACCTTGAACATCGCGCCGAGCC